>CATWDJ010000003.1:0-181705 GCA_958349535.1 uncultured Lachnospiraceae bacterium | reverse complement strand
ATACAGGTGAATCCACGAACCTACAATGTGGAGGTCATTACATATTGTCTAAAAAGTGTGCTGAGCACACTTTGCGTGCCGAGCGTGGTCAGCTTTAGCTGACATCTTCCTCTCTCGCGAGTGCACATCCTCGCGGAGCGTTTTTATTTAATAGGAAATCCAAAGGATTTTCCTATTAAATAAAAAGAATCCTGCTTTACAGGATTCTTCACCACAGTGCCTTCCTCCCCGGAGGGCTATGTTCATTTATCTAAAAATAGGAGCGGTTTTTAGGAGAAAAAGTTCTCTGCTACGGTATAGCTTTCTTCTTCTTTTACTCCGCCGGTTAAAAAGTGTGCCATTTCTTTGTTGAAAAAGTGCATTTCTACTCCGCCTTTTTCATCTGCCAGCACAAATTCATCTTTCTGGATATATCCGTCATCCAGCAGATACTTTGCAAAAACACAGATACCGCCTTCGTACTGCTCTGCTTCTCTGCCATCTTTGTCATACATTCTCACGATAATCTTGTCATTCTCCATAATCGGTCCATATAACAAGCCGGATGCATTCGCTCCAAAATTTCTTTTGCAGAGCATTTCGATATTTCTCTCCTGCAAAAATACTTCATTTTTATTTGGGTCCAGAATCAAATAATTATTTCCCCGTCCTCTATATTTTTTTAATGTGATTGTCTCCATAAACCTTCGCTCCTTCCGTCAAGCTGTTCCCTTTGATACTTTTATTATATTCTATTTATTTGCATTTCCTAGTGTAATTAATGCTTGATAGTATGCAAAAAGTGCTGTACAATAAAATTATCATAATCTACGGAGTGTAAAACTATGTATCCATTGGAAGAAAATTTAAAAAGTGGCTATTTACAGCAGAATTTCAGACTTTTTCACTTAAAGGACAAGGTCAAACGTGATTTTGATTTTCACTATCATGACTTTGATAAGATTGTCATTTTCCTCTCCGGCAATGTAACTTATATTGTAGAGGGAAAATCCTACCATTTAAAACCGTGGGATATTCTACTGGTTCGCCACCACGATATCCACAAACCGGTCATTGATGAAAACAGTACTTACGAACGTATTGTCATCTGGGTTCAAAATGATTTTATCCAAAGCCAGCACCGCAAGGACTGCGACCTTTCCTCCTGTTTCGAGGAAAGTCTGGAAAAGAGCTTCAACCTGATACGGGTGCGTTCTTCCTTGCAGGCTGAGATTCAAAACATCATCGACAATCTGGAAAACAGCTTAAAAAGTACGGATTTCGGGCATGATTTGCTCAGCGATACCTATTTTCTCCAACTGCTGGTTTACATTAACCGTGTTTTTCTGGACACCTCCTTTTGTGCAGATGAGACAGATCTCACCTATGACAAACAGATTGCCGAGCTTATCCGCTACATTAACACCCATCTGGACGAGGACCTTTCCAACGAAACCCTTGCGGGAAAATTGTATCTGAGCAAATATTACCTCATGCACCGTTTTAAAGAGGAGACCGGTTACACCCTCCACAATTACATTGAACAAAAAAGACTGCTACACGCCTCTGAACTCATCAAAGACGGTGTACCAGTCATGAAAGCTGCCGAACTCTGCGGCTTTAAAGAATATTCTACTTTTCT
Organism: uncultured Lachnospiraceae bacterium; assembly: GCA_958349535.1. Classification (GTDB taxonomy): domain Bacteria; phylum Bacillota; class Clostridia; order Lachnospirales; family Lachnospiraceae; genus Maccoyibacter. Next base: position 180,084 of record CATWDJ010000003.1, on the reverse strand, counting down.
GCGTGCTTTTAAACGCAATTTTCATTTTCCTCCAAAGGACTTACTGACGGATGTAAATTCCCTGTGATTCAATAAAATCCTGCAATTCGTCCTGAGCGTCCTGGGACCACTCCGCATTTAATTCTTTTTCTTTCTTCTCCTCTTCCAGATTTTCTTTCTTTGGTTCCTTCATAGGTGTCACTCCTCCTCATGCTTCACTTCTTCTATTACATGTTCCAATGCGACCTGTTTTTCTGATAAGATTGCGTTAATCTGCTCTCTGGTAACATCATCCACTGCTTTGGTTCCATAGGCTCCCGACGGAGAGTTGGTGGTTTCGTTATAGCCCTGCTCCTCCTTTTGCCTCTGCTCCATTGCCTGACGTCTCTCTTCGGCTTTCTTTTCTTCGTCTTCTTTGGCTTCTGCCTGAAGACGCTCATAAATTTCCTGAGCTTTTTTCTTATCCTCTTCTTCTTTTATTCTTGCCAGTTCTTCCGGGGTCATATAATGCACATTTGCCCGTTTGATAATGCTACTTTTGATTTTTTCCCTTGCATTTCTCTCATCAATCAAATCTCTCATAGGCCGCCTCTTTCTAATCCCTTTTGTGTCCTATTTCTTGTGCTAATTTTATCATATCATTTTTAGAAAATAAAGAGAATTCTTGAATAACTTTCCACGCCTTTGTACATCCTAATACCATCTTCTTTTTCCTACATAGACAGGTCATCTGTCAGTTACTAGGAGGAATCGATATGGCAGCTTATAAAGTTGAAATCTGCGGCGTCAACACCGCAAAACTTCCCATCTTAAAGGAAAGCGAAAAAGAAGAATTATTCAAGCGAATTAAAGAGGGAGACATGGCTGCCAGAGAAACCTACATTAAGGGAAACTTAAGGTTAGTCTTAAGTGTCATCAAACGCTTTTCCAATCACAACGAAAATGTGGATGATTTATTTCAAATCGGATGTATCGGTCTTATTAAATCCATTGACAATTTTGACCCTACCATGGGAGTAAAATTTTCCACTTATGCCGTTCCCATGATTATTGGAGAGATTCGCAGATACTTAAGGGATAACAACTCTATCCGGGTCAGCCGTTCCCTTCGAGATACCGCTTATAAGGCAATCCATGCCAAGGAGCTTCTCACCCGTACTGCCTCCACAGAACCCACACTGGAGGATATTTCCAAGGAAACCGGTATTCCCAAAGAGGATATTGTTTTTGCCTTAGATGCCATCCAGAGTCCTCTCAGTCTCTATGACCCGGTGTATACCGACGGCGGGGACACCCTCTATGTGATGGATCAAATCAGTGACAAAAAAAACAAAGAGGAAAAATGGGTGGAGGAGCTGTCTTTGAACGACGCCATGAAACGTTTAAACGAGCGTGAAAATTATATCATACAGCTTCGGTTTTTTGAGGGAAAAACCCAGATGGAGGTTGCCGATGAAATCCATATCTCACAGGCACAGGTGTCAAGACTGGAAAAATCCGCCCTCAAAAGTATGAAAAATTATCTGAATCTGAAATAGCAAAACCTACGGTGTAAAAATGGCTGCCGCAAAAAAGTGATTTTAGGTTCACATAATTTTTATTATCGGAAGTTATGTTGTATCACATTTCTGATAAAAAAATTATGTGCATATAAAATCACTTTTTTGCGGCAGCTCTTTTTAATACATCAAAATATTATCTGTCCCACTTATCGCACAGGGAATTTATCTGATCTGCAAATTTGGCAGTATCCTTATTTGCCAATCCCTCATTCTTATGAATAACTGCAATCAGACGCTCGCCTGCTGCCAACAATCTTGCAAATACATTGGAAACCGCCTTGCTGCTCTTTGGCTTCTTCTTGACAATCTCTCTGGAGCCTTCTGCAATCCGGGTATTGGTCTCTAAATCATAGATGTCTCCGCTATAAGGTGCCACTGCATTCAGTCCTGTCTCTTCCTTCAAATACCGGACAAAGGACTCACAGACCTCGTCATCGCCGTGTACCACAAAGACTCTTTTTGGCGGCTTTTGAAAGGCACAAATCCAGTCGGTCAGTTTCCGTTTATCCGCATGACCGCTTAAGCCCGGCAGATTCAGAATTTTTGCATTGACCTCAATAGTCTCTCCGAAAAGGCGGACTTCCTTTGCCCCGTTTAACAGAGAATTTCCCAGTGTTCCCGGCACCTGAAATCCTACAAACACCACCGTTGAATCGAAACGCCAGAGATTGTGTTTTAAATGATGGCGGATTCTTCCTGCCTCACACATACCCGAGGCAGAAATGATAACCTTGGGTTTTTCGTTAAAATTAATCATCTTGGACTCTTCGCTGGTTACCGCTACCCGCAATCCCTCAAACCGGATAGGGTTGATTCCCCGACTGACCAAATCCAGTGCTTCCGCATCAAAACACTCCTCAATATTCTTATGGAAAATATTGGTTGCCTCCACCGCAAGTGGGCTGTCGATATACACCTCAAAATCCGGGTACTGGGGTGTCAGATTTTCCGTTTTTATCTTTCGGAAAAAGTAAAGCAGCTCCTGGGTTCTTCCTACGGAGAATGCCGGAATCACCACATTTCCCCCTCTGCCGAAGGTCTCTGTAACCACCTCTGCCAGAGCCTTGGCATAATCTATGGATGTCTCATGTAGCTTATCTCCATAGGTGGATTCCATAATGACGTAATCCGCTTCTTCAATAAACTGCGGGTCTTTGATTAACGGCTTGTTTCCATGTCCGATATCCCCCGAAAATACTAATTTGGTCTGTGTTTCCTCCTCCGCTGCCCATACCTCGATGGAAGAGGAACCCAACAGATGGCCCGCATCCACAAATCGGATGGTAAGCTCCGGTGCAACCTCTATTTTCGTATTGTATGGACAGGGAATGAAATGCTCCAACACGCCCAAAGCGTCGTTCATATCATAAAGAGGCACTACTTCCGGTTTACCGGAACGTCTCGCCTTCCGGTTTTTCCACTCTGCTTCAAATTGCTGAATATGGGCACTGTCCTTTAACATAATCCCACACAATTCCGTGGTGGCATTGGTGGCATAGATTTTTCCCCGAAATCCATGACTGTATAACAACGGCAGCAATCCCGAGTGGTCAATGTGTGCGTGGGTAATCAACACATAGTCTATCATTGCCGCATTTACCGGTATTTCCTGATTCACATATAAATCCGGTCCCTGCTCCATTCCGCAGTCAATCAATATATGTATCTTCCCTATTTGCAGATAATGACAGCTTCCGGTCACCTCATGATCTGCTCCCAAAAACTCCAATTTCATAGGCTCTTCTCCTTTTTTATTATAGCGTGAGCATAGCTCACGATCGACATTCGCCGCTCGTTGTGTGAGAGCTTCGCTCTCCCAAGCTCGCTTGCGCTCATTATATCATATCTTTTGTCTAATTGTATATGCAATTCAAATATTTTATTCAAATTTTACAATCTCTTTTTTCAGCCGCTTCATGATTTTTTTCTCCAATCGGGAAATATAGGATTGGGAAATCCCCAGTAAATCCGCTACTTCTTTCTGGGTCATCTCTTCTCCGTTTTGGGTTCCCAGACCGAACCGCAGCTCCACGATTGTCCGCTCCCTTTTAGACAGCTTTTTAATAGCTTCTCTTAGAAGCTGTTCCTCCACTTCATTTTCAATATCCCGGTAAATAATGTCTTCTTCCGTGCCAAGTACATCGGAAAGCAACAGTTCATTTCCGTCATAGTCCACATTCAACGGCTCATCAATACTTACCTCCAGCTTGGTCTTATTATTTCTGCGAAGATACATCAGTATCTCATTTTCAATACACCGTGACGCATATGTGGCAAGTTTTATATTTTTTTCCGGGTTGAAGGTATTGATGGATTTAATAAGACCGATGGTTCCTATGGAAATCAAATCTTCCACCCCCACTCCCGTATTGTCAAATTTCTTTGCAATATAGACCACCAGCCGCAGATTATGTTCTATCAGCATGGAACGTGCCTCTTTTAGTTCCTCCACCTCACCATTGACCAGTCCGTCAATATACTGTGCCTCTGCGATGGAATCCAAAGGTGCCGGAAGTACTTCACTGCCTCCTATATAATGCACCTCATTCTGTTTTTTTACAAACAGACTGTAAATTGACGGCATAATCCGAATTCCCATGCGATTCTGTAAGTTCATTTTTATGTACATATTTCTTCGCTCCTTCTATTTTAATCTCCCGTTTAAAATTACATGATACTCATTACTTTTTAAAAATTCATCCTCCACCACGGCGAAAACTGCCGGTTTTACCACAACTTCCCTTTCTTTCATCTGTATATACAATACATCCAGTGTAACCGCCTTGACGATTCCGTGTTCTTTTCCCAAAGATACAAAGGGAATATAACGGAAAGGAAGCTCTCTTACACCTTCTATTTTTTCCAACGTGTTTTTCCCTATCAGACTGACCGGGACTTTTAAATAGGGGTCCATCAGAAGGTTTCCGGTATCGTAAAATCCCTTTTCCTCCAACACAGTCTCCCCTTTTTGTATTCTGATATCATAAATCTGTTCTTCTTCTCTTCCGCTCCTATAGAGAATCATTACGACTGTCATCATAAGAGCCGCTGCCCCTGCCACCATCCACAGATACTGACCCAAAAAGCTATTCTGAGCAACCCAACTGACAATACCGCCCAACAGAAGAATTAAAACATAACAGATTGCATAGTCTGTTAAAAACTCCTTCCATCGTTTCTGTCGAAAGCTTATATAAACCATCAGCGGATTTACCATAAGATGTACGATTAGGAAATACCACAATGCCCCTTTGCTTTTCAGCATCAGAAAAGTGCTGCAAACCACTCCAAACAAAGCCCCAACCGCCAGACGTTTCATGGAACCCCCTTTGCTCCGCAGTTCCCGAATGGTCAAAAGGGTCAGATAGTCGAAAAAAAAGTTTGTCATAACATAGACATCTAAATAGAATTCATAATGCACTTTTCACCTCCGCTTCCCTCACTTCAACAGATGAGTTCATTATAGCGGAAAAGCCTTTCGGTTTTTGTCAAAACCATACCCCGTCTTTTGCCCTTTCATCCTCTTTTTTTGACAGATTTTTCGCAAAAAAAGACGCCATCTTAAGATGGCGTCTGTGATACCTTATATGTGTCAATTATTTTCTTGTATTCTTGAGAAATGCCGGAATCTGGATATCCTTCTCCGGTACATTGCTTACCGGATTTGCCGGTTTCTGGATTCCGTTTAATGTAGTCTTTGGCATCTGCTGTGCCTGAGAGGTCGGCGGTACCGCTGTCTGAGTGGTCTGCGGTCTTGCCGTATAGCCGGAAGTCACCGGTCTGGTCGGTGTCTGGGTCGGCTGATATTTCAGGTTCGGCATAATTTTGCTTGCGGACGGTGTCTCAAGTCCCGTTGCAATGACTGTGATGGTTGCCTCATCTGTCATGGTCTCGTCATACTTCGCACCGAAGATGATATTTGCATTATCTCCTGCAAGATCCTGAACGTAGCTTGCCGCATCGTTGGCATCCATCAGGGAAATATCACCGGAAATATTGATAATAACATGGGAGGCTCCTGTAATGGTGGTCTCCAGCAACGGACTGGCAACTGCCAGCTTCACTGCCTCGATAGCCTTCTCATCACCCTTTGCCATACCGATACCGATATGTGCCATACCCTTGTCCTTCATAACAGTCTGAACATCTGCAAAGTCCAAGTTAATCAATGCAGGTAAGTTAATCAGGTCTGTAATACCTTGTACTGCCTGCTGTAATACTTCGTCTGCCTTCTTTAACGCATCCGGCATTGTGGTTCTTCTATCCACAATCTCCAATAATTTATCATTTGGGATAACAATTAAGGTATCCACTGCATCTCTTAATTTCTCGATACCGGAAAGAGCATTGACCATACGGGCCTTTGCCTCGAATTTGAAAGGCTTTGTCACTACACCTACGGTAAGGATGTCCATCTCTTTGGCAATCTTTGCCACAACCGGTGCCGCACCGGTTCCGGTTCCGCCGCCCATACCACAGGTTACGAATACCATGTCCGCACCCTTGATAGCATTTGTCAAATCCTCTACGCTCTCTTCTGCTGCTTTCTCGCCAATCTCCGGCTGAGCTCCTGCACCCAATCCTTTGGTCAGCTTCTCACCAATCTGAATCAGGGTTGGTGCTTTACAAAGCATCAATGCCTGCTTATCTGTGTTAACGCCGATGAATTCTACACCGCCAATATTCTCATCAATCATTCTATTCACAGCATTATTTCCAGCACCACCTACACCGATTACAATAATTTTTGCACTGGAATCTGCTTCTGTTGTCTTAATCTCTAACAAGGTTCTTCCTCCTTTTTCTTCCCACAAATTTATCTGAAATAAAATTTATCTGTCTCAATTATATACACATACAAATATAATATAATTTTTCCGTAAATTAATCAACTAAAAAATCTAATTTTTTTGAATTATTCTTGTTTTTCAAAAGGAACGTCTGTATTGTCCTCTGACCAATTTTCCATATGCAGGGTTCCGCTCATTCCTTCCAACTGCGGATAAATAACCGCAAGAGTCGCCATTTTTTCCGTAATATTCTCGGAATCCCCAAAATTTACCGTTACAGTTTCATATCCCAATATCATATTGGAATATTCATCGTAATGGATGGAGTTTGGAAGAATCTCATATTTTTTCAATCCCTGTGTTACAGTCAGCAGAGATTTTAATACAGATTTCTTCTTAATCGGTATCTTTTTATGTAAGGTAACCTCTTCCACATCTACGCCGGTAATTTCCATAATTCCTTCAATTCGCTCTGAGGAAGTCTCTACCACTACTCCGTCTTTGTCAAAATAAGCATTCTGTCCCACCGACGGAATATAGATACAGCCAATCATCTCCTTCTCCCTTACCTGTATTACCAGAGTATGGGGGGCTTTTAAACGAACTTTCGGATTTTCCAAAAATGGCATTTCCGTGGCATCTCTCAGCTTGTATTTGAGGTACACATACATGGAATTCCATGAGTAATCATCATCCAGAATCCATTGTTTGATGACCTCATCCTGATAAATGGTACTTCCTGTTACCTCCACTTTTTCCACTGTAAATACTTTATAGGATACTACCCCGAAGACTGCCAGCAGCAAAATCAGCGTCAGCAACATCCACAGTATTATTTTTACAACTCTTTTTCCCATAGGCTACTTTGTCTCGTCCAGCCTGATTCCTCTTGAGACGCTGAGTGCCAGCCCCATCTCGGAAAGCAGGAACAGGACCGATGTTCCTCCATAACTGATAAACGGTAGTGTAATACCTGTATTTGGAATGGAATTTGTCACAACTGCGATATTTAAAATAACCTGTATCGAAATGTGAGCCATAATTCCCACCACCAGTAATGCTCCATATAAATCTGCCGCATTGTTGGCTATGACCATAAAACGCCAGAGCATCAGTAAAAACAGCAGAATCACACAAACGGCTCCGAACAATCCCAACTCTTCACAGATGATGGAAAAAATCATATCGTTTTGTGCCTCCGGCAGAAAGCCCAGCTTCTGCATACTTTCTCCCAGACCTTTTCCAAAAAGTTTACCGGAACCGATGGCATACAATCCCTGTAAGGTCTGATATCCCTTCTCATAATCCTCTGGATTCAGCCAGATTTTAATTCGCTCTGCACGGTAACGCTCCAGATAGATAAAAACACTTCCAAAGGCAACTCCCAAACCTCCAAGAGCAAAAAACTGTGCATAGTTCGGACTTGCCACAAAGGACATCACCACCGCAATTCCCAAGATAATAATTGCTGTACTCAGGTTGTTGTAAGCGATGACTCCCACAATCGGTATGGTAATCAGCAATACCTTAATGACTGTTTTAAACTTTTTCATCTGCTTTGGCATCCGGCTGATAAGCACTGCCAAAAACAGAATGATGGCAATCTTAGCAAACTCTGAGGGCTGGAAGGACAAAGGTCCGATTTTCAGCCATCTCTTCTGTCCATTATATTCCTGACCGATAAAAATAACCGCTGTACAGATGAGCAAGGCTCCAAAGTAAGCCAGCCCTGCGAATTTCATCCAAACATGGTAATCAATCCTTGAAATAATATACATTGCCATAAATCCCAGACTTGTGGCAAAAAACTGTTTTTTTACATAATAGGCACTGTCTCCGAATTTTACCTGACCGTCATAGGAACTGGTAGAATACAGCATAACCAGACCAAAACAGACCAGAAAAATAATAATAAACAGCAGACTGTAATCAAAATATCTTAAAGTTGTACTCTTTCCTCGCTCCCGCTTTTTGCCCATGCATTACTCCTTTAAGCTTCTTACATATTCCTTGAACAAATCCCCACGCTGTTCATAATTGTCAAACATCCCCCAGCTGGCACATGCCGGTGAAAGCAAAACCGCATCTCCTGCTTCAGCGTTGGCATAGCAGATATCGATTGCCTCCTCTAAGCTGTCCGCCAGTTGGATATCGGAAAAGCCATGGCTTCTGGCACAATCCGCAATCTTCTCCCTCGTCTGTCCAATTAAAACCAGCTTTTTCACTTTATTGTCAAAAGCCTCAATCCATGTATCAAAGGCAACCTGTTTGTCATAACCACCGCCGATTAAAAGGGTCGGTGCCGTCATTGCTCGTATTCCCTGAATTGCCGCATCTGTGTTGGTTCCCTTGGAATCATTATAAAATCTGACTCCCCGTTTTTCTGTCACGTACTCAATCCGGTGTTCCACCGCTTTGAAAGAACGTAATGTTTCCCGAATTACTTCCATTGGGACTCCGTAACTTTCCGCCATGGCAACTGCCGCCATCACATTCTCATAGTTATGCAATCCCAGAATATTCAGTTCAGAAACCGCTATTACTTCTTCGATTCCCTCTTCTTTGGCATAATAGATACTGCCGTCCTCATAATACAATCCCTTTTCTAAAGGTCGCTTGCTGCTGAAAAAGATTACATTATTATGTAAATCTTTCCCAAACTCCCGCAGTACACAATCCTCATAATTCAGCACACAGGTCTCATCTTTTTCCAGATTCTTAGTAATACTTTCCTTTATTCGGATATAATTTTCCATGGTTCCATGACGGTTCAGATGATCCGGCGTGATATTCAAAATGGCACAAATCTGTGGATGAAAGGTATCTGCCGTCTCCAACTGAAAACTGGAAATCTCTGCCACGGTAACACTTTCTTCCGTGGTATCTGCTGCCAGCTCCGTATACGGTGTTCCGATGTTTCCAACCACCCGGACATCTTTGCAGTATGCCTGCATAATCTCACCCAGAAGGGCTGTGGTTGTGGTTTTGCCGTTGGTTCCCGTAATGGCAAGCAAATGTCCCTTTGCCACTCTATATGCCAACTCAATCTCACCCCACAGCGGAATCCCCGCTTCTTCTATCTGCTTTACAAAAGGCAAATCCGTAGGTACGCCGGGACTGATAACCGCCACATCCGTACCTTTCAAAAGTTCCTCTTTCCATTCTCCTATAACAATCTCACAGTCCACCAGATACGGTACCTGCTCTTTTAACTTTTCCGCTGAGAGCTTCTCATTGCCGTCGTATAGTGTCACGACGGCTCCCTTATCTTTTAACAGCTTTCCTCCGGCGATTCCGCTTTTTCCGGCACCGATGACCAAAGCTCTTTTCCCCTTTAACTCCATCTCATTCATCCTCCTAAAGTGCAAGCAAACCTATCAGACAGAGGATTGCCGTGGCAATAGAAAATACTGCCACCACCCTGGTCTCTGACCATCCACAAAGTTCAAAGTGATGATGTATCGGAGCCATCTTGAAGATTCTCTTTCCGCCCGTCTTTTTGAAATAGGTAACCTGTATCATAACCGATAAAATTTCAATCCAGTAAATCAATCCTACAATCAGTATAAAAATCGGCATCTGCATCATATAAGCACTTGCCGCAACAAATCCTCCCAGTGCCAGAGAACCGGTATCTCCCATAAACACCCTTGCCGGATACACATTGAACAATAAAAATCCCAACAATGCTCCTACCACCGCACAGGTAATCGGTTCAATTCCGCTTCCGGTTCCCACTGCCACCACGGAAAAGAAGGTAGCCACCAAAACCGTAACACTGGAGGCAAGACCGTCCAGTCCATCGGTAAAGTTTACCCCGTTTACCGTTCCGATTACCGCAAGGAACATTACCGGTATTGCCAGCCATCCCAGATTCAGGTATTTTCCTCCTGAAAACGGAATCAGCATCGTCAAGGAAACATCTGTATAATTGATAATGTAAAACACAAAAATTGCCGTAATCACAATCTGACAAAGCATTTTCTGCCATGCCAAAAGTCCGTCGGAGCGTTTCAGCACCACCTTCAGGTAATCATCCAGAAATCCTACAATGCCAAAGCCCACCGTTACAAATAAAATCGGAATAATTTTAGGATAATCTTTCATATACAGCAACGATGTGACAATCACACTTGCCAATATGATAATTCCTCCCATAGTGGGTGTTCCCGCTTTTTTCAGATGGGATTTCAATTCCTCTCTCTCCGTCTGTCCTACTTTCAGTCTCCGCAAAAACGGAATGACAATGGGTCCTAACACCGCACTGATAACAAACGCTATAATTACCGGAATAACTACTTGATACGACATATTTTCCACCTCATGTATTTTCTCAGCCCTGCTGATTATTTTTGTTTTCTCTAACTTATCTAGTATACGTTATTTTCCTGCAATGTGCAAGATATCCACGTTTTTTTATGGGCTTTCCAGCCCTTATTTTCCCTCGATTCCAAGATATGGCAGAACATTTTCAAAAATATCTTTTACCACCGGTGCCGCAATGGTTCCGCCATAGTAGACACCCTTCGGATCATGGATAATAACCAACGCCAGTACCTGTGGGTCATCTGCCGGTGCAAATCCCAAGAAAGAAGAGATATATTTGTTGGCACTTCGGGGCAGTGTCTGGGAGGTTGCTGTCTTCCCACCGATAGAAAAGCCTTCTATGGCTGCATTTTTTCCTCCGCCCTCACTGACCACCTTTTCCAACAGCATTTTCATGGTTTCACTGGTTTTCTCGCTAACAATTCCTTCCTGAGTCTCATATTGAAAGGTTTTTGCCGTCTTTCCCTCTTCGTCAGTTACATATAACCCCAGATGAGGTGTAATACGATTTCCGCCGTTGATGATGGAAGAAACCGTGGTTGCCAGCTGAATTGGCGTAATCTGAAAGGACTGACCAAAGGAAATGGTTGCCAGCTCCACCTGCCCGATGTTCTTAGGATTATGCATAATTGTAGCCGCTTCTCCGGGCAAATCTACATTTGTTTTTTGCAGCAGACCAAATTTTTTGAAATAAGAGTAATATTTCTCACTTCCCAGCCGCAGTCCCAATTCAATGAACACCGGATTGCAGGAATTCATGATACCTTGGGTAAAATCTTCCTGTCCGTGTCCGCCCACCTTGGCACACCGGATTTTCCTGTCCTCCACAATCTTATATCCCGGACAGTTGAATTTATCTTCAAGGGTTACCACTCCTTCTTCTAATGCTGCGGAGGCTGTAATAATCTTAAAGGTAGAACCCGGCTCATAGGTATCATTGATACAGGCGTTTCGCCACATGGTGTTCAATTTATCCTGATTGGTCTGTACCTCCCCGTTAATGGTAAAAGGTTCATTCAGATTAAATTCCGGCACATTGACCATGGCAAGGATTTCTCCGTTCTGTGGATTCATCATCAACACGGAAACCCGTTCTGCCCCATGCTCTTCCATGGCTTTTTTCGCCGCCTGCTCCGCATACATCTGGATATTGTAATCCAGACTGATGTGCAAATCATTGCCGTCCACCGGTTCCTGCCGCCGCTCCCCTGCATTTTCAATCTCCACACCTCTGGCATCCGTCAGTGTCAGAATCTTTCCGTTTTCCCCTTGTAAATACTTGTCATATTTTACTTCCAAACCGACGATTCCCTGATTGTCCCCTCCGGTAAATCCCAACACTTTGGAGGCAAGGGTATCATAGGGATAGTAACGTTTATAATCTTCATCTATTTTTACTCCTGCATAACCGTAGGCTCTGATGGCGTCTCCCGTCTTTTTATCCACGTTTGTCTTGATTCGTTCTATGGAGGAAACCTTTTCCACCCGTTTCCGAACCTCTGCCTCGTCCATCTCCAATTCCTTCGCCAGCATGAGAATTACCAGTTCCGGCTCCTTTACCTGACTATGTATTACCGAAATGGTACAGACCGTTTTGTTCTCCGCCAGTACCACGCCGTTTCTGTCTATGATTTCTCCCCTTGCAGCTTTGATATCTCTTTCTCTTTCGTGAAGGTCTTCCGCTTTTCTCCCATAATATTCGGAGCAGAAAATCATAAGATAGACCAGTCTTCCAATCAAAAACAACACGATTGCCACAACTACAATCATAAACACCATGATTTTCTTTCGATAAGCTGTTTTATTCCGATGCATAAGAAAACCTCATAAAAGAAGTTAGTATAATCTATTACAACTTTTACGAGGTTATGTGACGATTCCTAAATATCACAAGCCTTAGGTTGGATTTCCCATAATGTCCAAATCCACCACGCCTGCCGGATCGTATTCTTCATCCGGGTAAATTCCCAGATACGGAAGTATCTCTTCCATAATCTCTCTTGCAATATTCTGTGCAAAAGAGCTGTGTGCCTGATCCAAAGCATTCGGCTCATCCACAACCACATAAATTAAAACCTGTGGGTTATCCTGCGGTGCATAGCCGATAAAGGATACGAGATATTTTCGTTCCTCTCGGGGCTGCTTCTGTGCCGTACCTGTCTTTCCACCCATGGAATAACCGGCAACCTTGGCTGTTTTTCCGGTTCCTGCAGGGTCGGAAACCGTCTTATAAAGATATTCCTTTACCTGGTCACTGGTTTCCTTTGAAACGGTCTGCTTTAATACCGTTCCCTGTATATCTTCCATGACGTTTCCATTTTCGTCCATGATTTTTTTTACCATATGGGGCTGATAATAATCACCCCCATTGATTAAGGAGGAGAAGGCACTTGCCATCTGTACCATGGTGACATTGAAGTTCTGACCAAAGGAGTTAGTGGCTAAAGAAGCATCATCCATGGTATCTAAAGTATATACCAGGGTGTCGGTTCTGGCCTCCCCCGGTAAATCAATATTTGTTTTTTGTCCAAAACCGAATATCTTCTGATAATCAATCAGATTTTCTTTCTGAATGGAATAAGACATCTGCATTAATGCATCGTTGCAGGATGCCATAATTGCCTGTTCTATGGTCAACTGTCCGTGACCGTTTCTGTTTACACAGTGTATCTGATGTCCGCCTACCCACTCATAACCGTCACAGTAATAACTCTCTTCTCCCGATAAGGTTCCGGTTTCCAAACCGGTGGCTACCGTAAGAGGTTTTACGGTAGAACCCGGTTCGTATGTGTAGGTAATACAGAAATTTTCCCAAATGTCATTGAGGGCATCCAACTGCTCCTCTTCGCTCATTGCATCTATTTCTTCCTGGCTATAAGAAGCACTTAAATCCCTTGGATTGTTCAAATCAAAGGTAGGATAATTTGCCATGGCAAGAATCTCTCCATTTTGTGGATTCATTACAATAACTCCAGTATTCTTGCTTCCGGCACCTTCATAAGCCGCATCCCTGTACGCCTCGTTAAATTCTTCTATCTTTTCCTCCACAACCGACTGTATATTCACATCTATGGTGGTCATGATATTCTGTCCGTTGACGGGTTCTTTTACTGTTTTTTCAAAATTATTATCACTATTTAAATATCCGTATTCTCTTCCGTCTACACCGTTCAGTACGTCATTATAGGAATCTTCAAGACCTCCGATTCCCACATTTCCCGAAGTGGTAAATCCAATGGCTGATGCTGCCAGAGAACCGTATGGGTAGCTGCGAAGATACTCTTTTTCAAACCAGACACCTTTGATATAAGGATGTCCTTCCGTATCGTTCTGCATTTCTACAAATTTCTGAATCCGGTCATATGGAAGTTTTTTTAATAATTTATTATACTGACTGCCCGGCTTTTCCTCTACCAACTGATGTAATTCCTCAGAGGAAAGTTCCTCAAAACACTCCGTCAATGCATCAATAGTTGGTTCTATATAATCCTCTTTACTGGTAAGAACATTACAATCCAAAATCACATTATAAACATCTGTACTGGTCGCCAGCACCGTACCTTTGGCATCCACGATATCTCCTCTCTGGTAAGGCAGAATCGTACTGTCATACTCCTGCTGGGAAAGTACGATTTTCTCATACTTTTCGCCGCTGCTCGCTTCAATATACATCAGTCTTCCTATCAATGCCACCAGAAGAACTGTAATCATCCCAAATGTAACTACCAGCTTTTTCCGCATCCGAATCGGAAATTTTGCCAGCTCTTTTTTTCTCTTTGCTGTCAAAACGCCACCTGCTTCACTTTATTTTGCCGGAATATCGCTATACTGTGTCATATAGTCCGTATCTTCTATACTATAATAAGCAACCTGATCCTGTGAAGCATATACCATGCCCAGTTCTCCAATTGCCTTTTCCTTAATCTGGTTCAAATCCACAGAGGTATTGATTCTCTTTAAGGTGGTATCATTGTCTGTCTTTAAATCTGCAATCTCACTCTCCAATGCTGAGATATTCTTCATATGTGTGGTAATATCCGACTGGAGCTGTATGTATGCCGCTGAAACCAGACAGGTAATTCCCACAGCGATAGATAAAAACACCAGATAACCACGGTTCATCCGCAGTTCCCGCTCCTGATTTCTTCTTGCTGCTTTGCGGTTTCTTCTTCGGACTTCTTCTCTTTCCCGTTCTCTCTGTTCTCTTCGGTAATCCGGTACCTCCTCTGCCTTGCGTACCGTGTTGCCGTCTACAAACGTGTACATCCTTTTACTCGCCATCTACAACACCTTTTCCCTTCCGCACCTTCCTGTTACTCACAGTGCTTTTCAAAAACACGTAATTTTGCACTCTTCGCTCTGGAATTTTCCTCTAACTCCTCTTCCTTTGGCAAAATCGGTTTTCTGCTTATGACTTTCCCTTTGGATTTTTTTCCACATACACAGACCGGAAAGTCACTTGGACAGGTACATGGATTTTCATTTTTCTTAAAAATAGTTTTTACGATTCTATCCTCTAATGAGTGGAAGGTAATAATGCAAATTCTTCCATCCTCATTTAAAAGTTCTATCATTTCATCTAACGTATCCTGTAAAACTTCCAGTTCCCGGTTTAACTCAATCCGAATTGCCTGAAAGGTTCTCTTCGCCGGATGTCCTCCTGCTGCCTGTACCTTTTTGGGAATGGACGCCCGGATAATCTCTGTCAGTTCTCCGGTTGTTTCAATCTCTTTTTCCTGTCTTGCCGCCACAATATGCTTTGCAATGTTTTTGGCAAACCGGTCTTCTCCGAAATCCCGGATAATACGATAAAGTTCTTTTTCGCTGTACTGATTTACAATATCCTTTGCCGTCCGGCTGTTTCTCTGATCCATCCGCATATCCAGCGGTGCATCCTCTTCCCGGTAAGTAAATCCTCTCTCCGGTGTGTCCAGTTGAAAAGAGGATACTCCCAAATCCAAAAGGATTCCATCTACACCGGAAATCCCCAGCTTTTGCAGCTCTTCTTTCATATTACAGTAATTGTTTCTTACAATGGTTACCCTGTTCTTCAGCGGTTCCAATTTCTGGCTGGCTGCTGCAATGGCATCTGCATCCTGGTCAATCCCAATCAGCCGTCCGCCCTCTGTCAGTCTTTTAGCAACCTCATAGGCATGTCCTGCTCCTCCTAATGTTCCATCCACATAGATTCCATCCGGTTTAATATTCAGATTTTCAATGGTTTCCTCTAAAAGTACTGATTTGTGCCGGAATTCCATGCATGCCTCCTGTTAAATACTCAAGCCCAACTCTGCCATATGTTCTGCTATCTCATCCATATCATCATAGGTATTGTTGTCCACCCATCTGTCTTTGCTCCAGATTTCAATTCGGTTCAACACGCCCACAGATACAACATCCTTCTGTATGTCCGCAAATTCTCTCAGCACCGGTGGAATCAAGATTCTACCCTGCTTGTCCACCTCACAGGTTGCTGCTCCTGCAAAGAAGAATCTGGAGAATTTTCTGGCATCTTTTGTGGTAAGCGGTACAGTGCGAAACTTTTCTTCAATGTTCTTCCATTCTTCATTGGGATACACAAACAAACAGCCGTCCAAGCCCTTTGTCACAACAAATTCGTTGCCCAAAAGTTCTCTGAATTTGGACGGAACAATCATTCTGCCCTTTGCATCAATTGTGTGATTGTATTCTCCCATGAACATAAGAACTCACCTGTCTGGCACTTCTGTGATTATCCACAAAGTTATCAACTTATCCACCACTTTATGCCACCTTTTACCACTTTCCTCCACTTTTATAACCATTTTACCCCACAGCCACCCAAAAATCAAGGGTTTTTAGGCAAAAAAATAGAGAATGGCGAATTTACCATTCTCTGCTTTTTTTCTGTTTTCTTTCGTCTATTTTAAACATTTACCTGTTCTTTTTCGCAAAAATCAATGTAAACTTCTATCTTTTTATCTAACTCCACACTGATTCGATAGTATTCATCCACATCTGTCCCGTTTTCCAGGGCAGCATCTAATCTTCTTCTTGCTCTCTCAATCTCTTCCCGCAATATGTCTCTTTCTTGCATTTGTACCGCTCCTTAGTTTCCAAAAAACCATACCACTAATGTTTTCTTCTGGATACCAACAGTATCACTGTAGATACAACCACAAGCACTGCTGCCAACACCTGTGACACCGCTATGGTCGTTGATGGAATCAGCAATTGATCTGTCCGCAATGCCTCTATCCAAAAACGTCCTATACCGTATCCGATTAAATACAACAGAAAAACTTCTCCCTCGAATTTTTTACGGCGTCTTACTATCAGTAAGATTCCTAAAATAGCCAGGTTCCATAGTGATTCATACAAAAATGTCGGATGTACCTGAATATATGAAATTCCTCCCACTTTCACAATGTGTTCTAGCATTTCCGCTGTGATATCACTGCTGTCTCTTACAGCATCCATCGGAATCTGCATTGCCAAAAGTCCGTCTGTATATCCACCGAAGGCCTCGCGATTGAAAAAGTTTCCCCACCTTCCTATTATCTGCCCCAGAATCAATCCTAGTCCAGCAGTATCTGCCAGCCTTGGAAAAGAAAGGTTCTTAATCTTCGCAAAAACTAAAGTTGTAATAATTGCAGCAATTACACCTCCGTAGATTGCCAATCCGCCTTGCCGTAATTGAAATATGTTCAGCAGATTATCTTTGTATTTGTCCCACGAAAAGATTACATAATAAGCTCTCGCTCCAATAATAGAAAAAATAATGGCAACGATTGCTAAATCAAAATAATCTTCAGGATTCTGTCCGGTTCTCTTGGCTTCATATGTAGCCATCAGAATACCCGCCAACATACCAATAGCAATAATAACGCCGTAATATGCGATGGATATTCCGAAAATTGTAAAGCTATTTCCCACATGTTCCAGATAAATATTCAAATGTGGAAAATTAATATTCATATTCATTGACATCTTCCTGTAACAACCGCTCAAGCATCTCTTCTTCTAAGTTCATGCTTCGTCCTGCTCTTCTGAGCCAGTTGTTTAATCCCCTCTACCACCTGGTGATTTAATGATACAATATGTTTGATATCCTCATCGATATCAATCTTTCGTTTTAAATATTCCTCGTGGCTTTTTTCAATAAAGTCACAAATCGCATCCGAATCTATAAATTCATGCTGTTTTATCTTTTCTCTATACGCTTGTCCGTTCTTCAGATATTCCCGCAGCCTCAGCTTCAGCTTCTCCTCATAGGAACAATGGTCCTTAAATCCACCCGGATAAATCTTGTTATGTGGAAACGTGAAATAATCCGCGATATAATGGGTAACCTGTCCGAGATTTCGGTAATATTTTCTCTTCTGTCCCTTTTTCTTCTGCCGATGTTCCGACAGAATCTTAATCTCTTCTTTGACTTTGTCAAATGTTTCTGATATCTCGTGTTTGCGATAGAAAAATGACGGCTTAATATCCGGCAGGATACTTCCTAAATAGAAAGCCCACTTATGCTCTTTTAACTCCTCATCATCCGTATGACGGACAATATCTCTGGCTAATGAAATATGCGACTTCTTTCTCATATAATGCCTCCACGAAAAAATTCTTTCGTACAACTGCAATTATATTATCATTGTACTTCTTATGAACACTTTTTACAAGTGCATATAGAATTTTTTCGTGAAGTTTCTCCTTTATTCCCTATTTATTGACAACAAAAGCTGGCACATTGTGTGTCACAGCTCTTCTTTGCACGTCCTCCTACGATACCAATGCGATCCGCACTGCATTTGCATGCCTCATTGAACTTGCATTTTACTGCTTCACAATCCACATCAATGGTCTCACTTTTATGACCCACGGCATTTTTGGCACCGCCGTCCTTACGCTGATGGAAGCTTCCGCAACAGGTTTCGCTTGTGTTTTTCGCATCTTTTCCTGTAACAAGAATATCTCCCTTACAGCAGCACTGGTCTTCATTGTACATACAGTTGTCCACAGAACATTCTAATTTTGTCATAGAAAAAATCTCCTTTCTTTATTATTGCCTTTTTAGGGTGTGTAAAGAAAAGGAGATTTATTCATTCCTTATTTTTCTTCCGCCGTCTCTTCTTTGCGGATTTCTTTGGTGCGGATTTCCTTACAAATCTGCTCTATAAATATCTCTATGCTCTTACTTCCTTCATCTCCGGCAAAACGACTTCTGACAGAAACAGTTCCCTCTGCTTCTTCTTTTTCTCCGACTACCAGCATATATGGTATCCGAGCCAGACGGCTTTCACGAATCTTATATCCGATTTTCTCGGAACGGGTATCCACGGTTGCCAGCACACCGTTTTTCTTCAACTCTGCCTCTACCTTTCTGGCATATGCTTCATATTTGTCGGAAATTGGCAGGATACGCACCTGTTCCGGACAAAGCCAAGTCGGGAATTTTCCGGCATATTTTTCAATCAGCCATGCAAGGGTTCTCTCGTAACAGCCCAAAGAGGTACGATGGATAATATATGGACGTACCTTGTCACCGTTCTGGTCTATATAGTACATATCGAACTGCTCTGCTAAAAGTGCATCCCACTGAATGGTAATCATGGTATCCTCTTTGCCGTATACATTTTTTGCATTGATATCAATCTTCGGTCCGTAGAATGCAGCCTCTCCCACATCCTCTACAAACGGAATCTCAAGCTCCTGCATGATTTCCCGCATATGCTGTTCGGTCTCTTCCCAAACCTCCGGCTCTCCGATATATTTTTCACGGTTATTCGGGTTCCATTTTGAAAGATGATAGGTTACATCCTCTTCCACTCCAAGTGTCTCCAGACAATACTTTGCCAATGCCAGACATCCTTTAAATTCCTCTACCATCTGGTCCGGTCTTACAATCAAATGTCCCTCTGAAATAGTAAACTGACGAACTCTGGTAAGCCCGTGCATTTCTCCCGAATCCTCATTACGGAATAAGGTGGAAGTTTCACCATAACGGAGCGGCAACTCCCGGTAGGAATGCTGGGAATTTTTGTATACATAATACTGAAACGGACAGGTCATCGGACGAAGGGCAAATACCTCTTTATCCTTTTCCTCATCTCCCAGCACAAACATTCCGTCTGTATAATGATCCCAGTGTCCGGAAATCTTATATAAATCAGATTTCGCCATCAATGGTGTTTTGGTACGGATATATCCCCACTCATTGTCCTCCAAGTCCTCAATCCATCTCTGTAAGGTCTGGATAATCTTAGCACCCTTTGGCATTAACAGCGGTAATCCCTGACCAATGACGTCTACCGTGGTAAATAATTCCATTTCACGTCCTAACTTATTGTGGTCACGTTTTTTGATATCCTCTAAATGTTCCAAATATGCATTCAATTCATCCTTTGTAGCAAAGGCTGTTCCATAAATACGCTGTAACTGTGCCTTGTCAGAATCACCTCTCCAGTATGCCATGGAAGAAGAAATCAGCTTAAATACCTTGATTCCCTTGGTATTCATTAAATGAGGACCAGCACAAAGGTCGGTAAAGCCTTCACCTTGTTTATAAAAGGAAATCTCTGCATCCTCCGGCAAATCCTCAATCAGTTCTACCTTATATGGTTCCTCTTTTTCTTTCATGTATGCAATGGCTTCTTCTCTCGGAAGTGTAAATTTTTCCAAGCAATTTCCCTCTTTGATGATTTTTTTCATTTCTTTTTCCAGATTGTCCAAATCTTCTCTGGAAAACGGCTCTGCTTCAAAATCATAATAAAATCCCTCATCTATGGACGGTCCGATTGCCAGCTTGGCATTTGGATAAAGTCTCTTTACCGCTTCTGCCAGCACATGGGAACAGGTATGACGCACGGTACGAATACCGTCTGCATCCTTAGCAGTCAGCACGTTCAATTCACAATCTCCGTCGATTACGGTTCTCAAATCCTTTACCTCTCCATTGATTTCCACGGCACAAGCTGCTCTCGCCAGTCCCTCGCTGATATCTCTGGCAATATCATAGGCACTCATTGCTTCACTGTAGTCTTTGATACTTCCGTCTTTTAATGTGATTTTCATTTTATCTGTCTCCTATTCTATCTTTGTTTTTTCTCTTTTCTTTTTTACAATCTTTCTGTCGCTTTACTTCGTCATTGCTGACTCTGTTATTACTGTTATTGCTTCCGTTTTCGCATCCGATTTTCGTATACTTTCTCGGTGAGCATAACATTCCGATTACCAACCCGCCCAAAAGGCAGGTAGTCATTGTCAAAACATATTCCTTTTTACTCATTGTTGTCTCTTCAGTGAGTGTTTCCACAAATTTCTTCACCTTACACATACTTCGTCCTCCTTTTTCATACATCTATCCATACAAATTTTTAAAAACAGAGACGAGATACGCTTTGCGAATCTCGCTCTGATTAGCGGTCGCCATAACAAAAAGTCCATGCACTACAAATTGTAATGCATGGACGTATCTCACGCGGTTCCACCCTGCTTGCCCTGCCTCTCCATAAAATATATCCTGGGAAATCCATCTTCATATATTCACAGATGCAAAGCCTCTCTTTTGATGATAACGGAATCACCGTACCCGATTAAGGGTCACTCCGAGGTGGTCTTCCATATCTTCCGTATCAAACCGCTTGCAGCTCGAAGCTTTGCTTCGGCGGTTCTCTCTGTCATACTTTCGATATCTACTCTTCTCTTCAACGTGTTATTTTATTCTGCCTGTATTGTAGCCTTTTTTTCTTTATCTGTAAAGAAGTTTTTTATTTATTTTCTTCCGCAGCATTTTTTGTATTTTTTGCCGCTTCCGCATGGACACGGATCGTTTGGATAAATCTTCTCTTCCTTCACGATGGTTCCTGACTTTTTCTGTTCCAAATACAGCTCGTGCTTTCTCTCCGGTGTGAAAATCTCATCCCATTGCGGTAGCTCATATAACCAGTCCGCTTTAGCATCTACCATATTTTTGTAAAGCAGCTCATTGTCAAAATCCAGATTTACCTGTGTATCCTCTTCCATGGTCTCGATTGGATTCGGCTCCTTTAAGCTGTCATTGATACCATCTAAGAATCCTGTCATCTCCAAAACGCTGATTTCGTATTTGTCCGCTAATTCCTTCACAGTTCCTGTTACTGCTTCTTCCGGATTTTCCAGTAATTTCTCATAGATTCCCTTTTCCAACAGGAAATAATTCTGCCAGAACTGCTGCAGCTTTCCCTTGTCCATATTTTCGTCATAAGCAATTTTCTGCCATTCTTTTAAAAGTGCCATATATCTTTCCATCCTTATTCTCTATTTTGATGCTATGTATTCTGCCTCGGAATGCTTCGGCGAATGCCACGTAGGACATTATATCTTATTTGTATTCATTTTTCAAGAGCTCCGCCGTATCCTGCAGACATTCTAAAAGGATCGGATTGAATACTCCGCATTCCCCATTCAGAATCATCTCCATTGCCTGTTCATGGGTGTAAGCCTCCTTGTAAACTCTGGTACTGACCAGAGCATCATAGACATCCACAATACTGACCACTTGACTCCAAAAAGGAATTTTATCTCCTTTTAACTGTTCCGGATAGCCATTCCCATCCCACCGCTCATGGTGATACTTGGCAATGTCCATACTGTATTGCTTCTGCTGTGCGTCCTCATTTAAATCCAGAGTCTCGATAATTTCATAACCCTTGACGGTGTGGGTTTTCATAATCTCCATTTCCTCTTCTGTCAGCTTGTCCGGCTTATTTAAAACGGTGTCCGAAATGGTAATCTTTCCTACATCATGCAGGGCTGATGCCAGAACAATTTTTTCCATACTCTCTTTTTCAATGGCCTGCTCCGGAAACTTCCGATTATAACATTCCAGCATAATTCTGGTGAGATTTTTGGTTCGTTTGATATGCTCCCCCGAATCCACATCCCGGAATTCCACCAAATTGCTCAGAGTATCAATGACCTTGTCCGCATACTGCTTGAACTTTGCCTGTTCCTCCTCAATCTGCTTCTGTGCCGCCATAATCAGAGTAATATCTGTCCGAAGCATCAAATAGACCGGATATCCGTTTGCTTCTCCGTAAGGAATGCCCCTTGCCTGTACCCAATGGACTTCTCCCTGTATATCGGTAAGACGATAAGTAATATCAATGGTTCCTCCGCTTTCTCTGATTTTATGAACATGCTCAGCCACCTGGTTTCTGTCCTTCGGATGAATCTGTCCCAGATAGCCGTCAGCATAGTCCTCCTCCTGCTTGCCCAGCATTTTATAAAATTCCTGATTTGCACTGATCATGGTCAGCTTGTCGTCCAACATAATACTGCATACGCCGCCGGGGATTGCCTTGTAAGTAGCAGACAGATTGTGCCGCATCTGCTCCTGAAGACTCCGTCTGGTGTGGATATCCCTCAATATGATAACTGCCATCTGGTCTTCATTATCGATATTTGCCAGAGGAAGTACCCGATTGGAAATCCATTTGTAGTCATCTCCCGATGTTTGCAACTGCAATTCATCATAGAGACATTTTCCACCGTTTCTAAAATAGCTCTCCATCTTCTTTGCCGTATTTACTTTTCTGCAACGACGCTGGTCTGCCGGAAGCATCCTTTTCACCAGCTCTTCTAAAATCTCATCTACTTTTCCTTCACCGGTACACTGAAACCGGTTATTCTCATCCCATTTGAAATTCTTGTAAGTGTTCTGCGTAAGATTACAGCAGATAGCTTCTTTACATATTTTATCCACTACCATGTCCATTGCCCGGTCATGGATATAATAATCTCGGATTTCTTCGGATGCCATCTGGGGAATTATGGTAATAATATAAGACGGAAACATCTCTTCCCACATAATCTCATCTACCATAATCTCCACCGGACCGCCAAAATATCTGCTGTTCCGTAAAAACACTCCGCCCTCTTTTGTCTGTTTCTCGTAGCTTTTAACCGGACATTGCTCACAAAAATCCAATCCGATTTCATAACATCCCAGACTGATTTCTGCCGTCGGTACAAATTTTTTGAACGTCTGATTATAATATATAATTGTATGACTCTCTTTTTCAATGATACAGATTGCTGCCGTATTCATTCCATCCAGAATCTTACGAAAATTCTCCATTCTTTTCCAACCTCACTAGGACTATTTTACTATGTTTCATTTTCCCATGCAATAAAAACCTCCCATTTTCCGTAGGGAGTTTTTATGATATAATATCGAATGGAGAAAGGAGTCCCCATGAAAAAAGCAAAACAGATTTTAGCAATTCTAACGGTAATCCTACTGGCGGGACTGTATATTTCCAGTCTGGTACTTGCCATCATCGGAAGTCCTCAGGCTATGGCTTGGTTGAAGGTTTCTATTTATTGTACGATTGTCCTTCCTGTCCTGATTTGGATTTATACTTTTATTTACCGGATGTTAAAGGGTTCCGATGAAGAGGAAAAAAACGACACAAAAAAATCTGACGGAGAATAATCCATCAGATTTTTTTATTAAGAACGATAGATAATATCATCTCTGCCCGGACCGTTGGATACCATGGTAATCGGGAATCCGATATGACGTTCTACAAATTCAATATAGTTTCTACAATTTTCAGGAAGGTCTTCGTATTTCTTAATTCCCCGGATATCACAATTCCATCCCGGTAATATCTCATAGACCGGTTTTGCTTTTTTCAGCATTGCTGTGGTTGGGAATTCTGTGGTCACTTTTCCGTCAATTTCATATCCGATACATACCGGAATCTCTTCCAGATATCCCAGCACATCCAATACGGTAAAAGCAACGTCTGTGGTTCCCTGAAGACGACATCCATATTTAGATGCCACCGCATCAAACCATCCCATTCTTCTCGGACGTCCGGTGGTTGCTCCGAACTCACCTCCGTCACCGCCTCGTTTACGAAGCTCATCTGCTTCCTCGCCAAAAATCTCGCTGACAAATTCTCCGGCTCCTACGGCAGAAGAATATGCCTTACATACGGTAATCACTTTCTTGATTTCGTATGGCGGAATTCCTGCACCGATGGCTCCATAGGCAGCCAATGTGGAAGAAGAGGTTACCATCGGATAAATTCCGTGATCCGGGTCTTTTAAGGTTCCCAACTGTCCCTCCAACAGAATATTTTTTCCCTCTTGGATTGCCTTGTATAAATAAGAGGATACGTCACACACATACGGTGCCACCATCTCTCTGTATTCCTTTAACTCTTTCACAATCTCTTCCGGTTTCAACAGCGGTTTGTGATACAAATGCTCTAACAGTACATTTTTCTGCTCACAGACACGTTCCGCTTTTTCCTCAATCAGTTCATCATCAAAGATTTCGCTGACCTGAAAACCAATTTTCGCATATTTATCAGAATAAAATGGTGCAATTCCCGACTTAGTGGAGCCAAAGGATTTTCCTCCCAGACGCTCCTCCTCATACTGGTCAAACAGAATATGATAGGACATAACAATCTGAGCCCGGTCTGAAACCAGAATCTTCGGCATTGGCACATCTCTGTCTGTGATGGATTTAATCTCATTAAAGAGTACCGGAATATTCAACGCCACTCCGTTTCCGATAATGCTGGTGGTATGATCGTAGAACACACCGGACGGCAGGGTATGTAACGCAAATTTTCCATAGTCATTTACGATGGTATGACCTGCATTTGCTCCACCCTGAAAGCGTACGATAATATCTGCCTCTTTGGCCAGCATATCCGTAATCTTTCCCTTTCCTTCATCTCCCCAGTTTGCTCCTACTACTGCTTTTACCATTTTATGTTCCTCCCATAAGTAATAAAATGTAATATCTGATTGCATAAAAAGGGCAGGGCGTAAAAACGCTCTGCCAAATTTTCCGTTTTTACTTTATGATTATACACGAAAGTTTGCCATAAGTAAAATCAATTTTTTTTATATTTGTCATAATTTTTTCTTATATCTTGTCTTTTGTCTGCGTACTGTTTTCCTCCAAGAACTGTAAAAAACGTCTGGCAGCCGCAGATGTAGGCATTTTTTCATCCGTTACGATACAAAAATGTCTTTTGGGGATTTCCTGTTCGAAATGCAGGCGGAATACCTCCTCCCTTTCCATTGCATCCTTGGCAAAATCTTCCACCACGCTTGCTACTCCAAAGCCTTTGATGGCAAACTGCAACAGCATGGCACTGGTTGCCAGCTCAAATTCCGGCACCAGCTGTACTCCATTTTCCTGCAAAAAGTCCTCCACATAGGCTCTGGTGGAGGTAGTTCCCTCCAGACACATCACTGGCAGGGATTCCAGTTCCTTATACTCCAGCTTCTTTTCTGCCAGATAGCGGAATTTCTTTCCCACTACAAAAACATCCTGAATATCACGTACCTTGCGGAAATTTAAATCCAGCCGTTTTCGGATAGGGGTACTGACCACTCCAAAATCAATCAAGCCCTCCTGCAGCATTTTCAAAGTCTCCGGCGTCGGTGCATTTTTTACCGTCACACGGATTTTGGGATATTTTTCATGGAATTTTTCCAAATATTCCAAAAGATAGAATTGAAGAGTCATGTCACTGGCACCGATACAAAGTTCTCCTTCCTCCAAATCCAACAGCTCTAGGAATTTCTTTTCTCCCAGTTTGATGGACTCGTATCCTCTCTTTACATAGGAATACAAAACCTCACCCTCCGTGGTAAGACGCACTCCCTTGGAGGTTCGCACAAATAGTGGCGTACCAAGACTACTTTCCAGATGTTTTATTGCCTGACTGACCGCCGGCTGAGAAATAGCCAGTTCCTCTGCCGCCAGTGTAATGCTCTTCTTTTTTCCTACATAATAAAAAATTTTATAGTATTCTAAATTAATGTCCATAGTAAAAGCATAGCTTCTTTTTTTGGTTTTGGCAATAGTTTGTTTTTGTGCTATAATGAACGGCATGTGATAAGTTAAATTCCAATTTTTTTAGATACAAAGGAGTTCTCATGGAAAAGAATATGACTTCCGGAAGTCCCTTGAAACTGATTCTATGGTTTTCGCTTCCGGTTTTATTAGGTAATATATTTCAGCAATTTTACAATATGGTGGATGCCATCATCGTGGGGCAATATCTGGGAGAAGATGCACTGGCAGCGGTGGGCTCCACCGGCTCTATTATGTTTCTGGTTCTTTATTTTGCCATCGGAATCTCTCAGGGATTCGGTGTTATGGTGGCACAGGCCTACGGTTCTAAGAATTATAAACTTTTAAAACACTATGTAGCCTTGTCCCTGATGCTGACTTTTTTGATTTCTGTAGTGGTAACGGCTCTGACGGTTACCACCTCCCGGAGCATGTTGATTTTTATGAAAACCCCTGCCAATATTCTGGATATGGCAGATTCCTATGTTAAAATTATTTTCTGGGGCATTATGGTTACCATGTTTTACAACTCCGTTTCCTCTATATTAAGAGGTATCGGTGACAGCAAAACCCCTCTCTATTTTTTGATTTTTTCTTCCCTGTTGAATATTTTTCTGGATTATACCTTTATCCGTTTCTTTCATATGGGAGCTGACGGTGCCGCCTATGCCACTGTTCTGGCACAGGGCATTTCTGCCGTTTTATCTTTAATTTATATGTTTTGGAAATTTGAAATTCTGAGAACTACCAGAGGGGATTACTATTTTGACCGACAAGGGGTGTGGGATTTAATGAAAATCGGTATTCCGATGGCTCTAAATTATTCCATTACCGCCATCGGAACCATGATTTTGCAATCTGCGGTAAATATTTTCGGCTCCAGCGTCGTAGCTTCTTTTACCGCCGCTATGAAGGTAGAACAGCTTTCCACACAGCCGATGCCGACTCTGGGAACCACCATGTCTACCTATTGCGGACAGAATCTGGGAGCCGGAGAATATGAACGGATTTATGACGGTATGCGAAAAGCATTTTTTATCTCCATCCTGCTGACCATACTTGCGGCTCTCATCTGCGTTTTTGGCGGAGGCAGTATGATGAAACTGTTCCTTTCCAATCCTACTGCGGAGGTTACTTCCTATGCCACCCGATACTTAAAAACCATTTCGGTTTTCTTCTTCTTTTTGTCCATACTCTTTTTGTACCGGACAGCATTACAGGGATTGGGAAAAGGTATCGTTCCGATGATTGGAGGCTTTTTGGAATTGGTAGGACGGGTGATTGTCATCTACTTCTTCCTGGACTCCTGGGGATACCGAGCCGTATGTCTCGCCAGTCCTGCCGCATGGGTTCTGGCAGGGATTCCAAATATGGCAGCCTATCTCATCTGGAAAAACCGCACAAAAAAAACGCCTGCATAGGCGTTTTTTATTTTATTTCCGATGGTCAATGGTCTGTGTACAGGTTACCGCCAAAGCTCCCGGTCCAATGTGACAGGAAATACTCAAAGGCAATGCCTGCATATAAATCTCATGGTTTGGGAATATCTCCTGCACCTCTGCTTTAAATTCTTCTGCCGCTTCTAAATCATGGGTATATGCCATGGATATATAGGCTTTCTCAGCCGCCGGATCCTGAAAACGATTGGCAAGATCATCCTGTATTGCCTTAATCATAATCTGTTTTGCTTTCTTCACGGTTCTGGCTTTTGCAAAAGCATCCAGCTTCTCTCCCTGAATCTGCAAAACCGGTTTAATCTTTAACAATTCTCCGAATGCTGCCGCCGCCGGAGTAATACGTCCGCCTTTCTTCAGATAATAAAGAGTGTCTACCATAATATAGATACTGGAATCAAATTTGGCATCTTCCAGAATCTTTTTGATTTCTGCGGCACTTCTGCCTTCTTCTGCCAATTCTAAGGCATCCAACACCGACTGACGCATGGTAACGGAAATCCGCTGGTTATTGACAACCTGTACTTTTCCATCATAGTCCTGTGCCAGCATCATAGCCGTCTCACAAGAACTGCTCAGACCGCTGGACATGGGAATATATACCACTTCATCATGGGTCTCTAATAATTTGTCCCACAAATCCATAACGCTTCCCGGTTCCGGCATAGATGTGGAAATCTCCACATTTTCCGCTAATTTTTTATAAAAATCTTCCTGTGTCAGGTCAATTCCCTCATAAAAAGTCTTACCTTCAATCATAAACGGCATAGGTACTACCTGAATTCCCAATTCCTCTGCCTCAGCTTGGAGAATTCCGCTGTTACTGTCTGTAAGAATTGCAACTTTTCCCATATTACATTACCTCATTCCTCGTTTCGTTTTTCCTAAACAAGGCAATTCTAACACACTTTTTTTTCTGTGTAAATGTAGTAATGTATACCATGTGAGGTCATAAAAAAGTCCATTATGCTTCTATGATTGTTTTCCCTGTATATACCATTTTACAGGTATTCGGAAAGCTCTGCTTTAATTTTCCGATGACTGCCGGTCCGGTACAATGGAGCGGCATTAATAACGGAATTTCTCTTTTTTCCAGTTCCTGTATGGTTCGTTCCACCTGCTCTTTTGGTGCTGTGGACAGATGCATTCCTGCCAATAACGAAACAATCTTTTCTCCCGGAAAAGTTTTCTCCACATAGGAAAGGGCATTGATAATCCCTACATGAGCACATCCTACAAAAACATGAAGCCCTTCTTTGCTTCGGATGACCAACATCTGTTCATCACTCATGCAATCCGGCACACACAGCTTATTTCTTCTTACCAGCATTCCCTTTGCCACAGCTTCAAAATCATTTTCCATGGAAATATTTCCCAGCACATAGATGTTTTCATCAATTTCCTGAAAATCCTCTGTATAGACCAGCTTGTCCTCAATCAGTTCTTTTTTCCATGGTATTCCGATATCTTTTGCCTCTGCCTCCGGTTTCCCCTGATGAAGCTTTTCCTCAAAGGCTTCCCGTCTCACATAAATCTTAGGCGGCTCATACTGCTTTACAAACTCTTCCAATCCTCCGCAATGATCGTAATGACCATGGCTTAGTATGATGCCATCCAGATTCTCCAGATTCACACCCAGCTCTTTGGCATTTTTCAGAAAAACACCGCTTTGACCTGTATCAAATAAATATTTTTTTCCGTTTTCTTCTATATATAGAGAAAGACCGTGCTCGGCGAGCAGACCTCGCCGATACACGGTATTCTCTGTCAAAATGACAATTTTCATAGGCTTACATCATACCCATTCCGCCGCCTGCCGGCATCTGTGGGGTTTCCTCTTTAATATTTGCTACTACGGATTCTGTTGTCAGTAAGGTAGATGCCACACTGGTTGCATTCTGTAATGCACTTCTGGTTACTTTTACAGGGTCTAAGATTCCTGCCTCTACCATATTTACATATTCCTCTTTTGCTGCATCAAAGCCCACACCCGGTGTGGATTCTTTTACTTTGTTGATGATAACCGCACCCTCTAAGCCTGCATTTGCAGAAATGAAGTACAACGGTGCTTCTAAAGCTTTCAGAATCACTTTTGCTCCGGTCTTCTCATCACCTTCTAAGGTTTCAGCCAGTTTTGCCACCTCTTTGGAAGCGTGGATGTAAGCAGAACCACCGCCTGCGATGATTCCTTCTTCTACTGCTGCTCTGGTTGCATTTAAAGCATCCTCCATACGCAGCTTGCTCTCTTTCATCTCTGTCTCTGTTGCGGCACCTACACGGATAACTGCAACACCGCCTGCTAATTTTGCCAGACGCTCCTGTAATTTCTCTTTGTCAAATTCAGATGTAGTATCCTCAATCTGAGAACGAATCTGTGCGATTCTACCCTGAATAGCTTCTTTGTCGCCTTCGCCGTCTACGATAACGGTATTCTCTTTCTGAACCTTTACGGATTTTGCACGACCTAACATATCCAATGTGGTATCTTTTAACTCTAAACCTAATTCCTCAGAAATAACCTGACCGCCTGTTAAGATGGCAATATCCTCTAACATAGCTTTTCTTCTGTCACCATATCCCGGTGCTTTTACAGCTACTACATTGAAGGTTCCGCGAAGTTTATTGACAATCAAAGTGGTAAGTGCTTCCCCTTCAATGTCCTCTGCAATGATTAACAATCTGGAACCGGACTGTACAATCTGCTCTAAAATCGGAAGGATTTCCTGAATGTTGCTAATCTTCTTATCGGTAATCAAAATATATGGATCGTCTAAAATAGCTTCCATCTTATCCATATCTGTTGCCATATATGCGGAAATGTATCCACGGTCAAACTGCATACCCTCTACTAAATCCAGTTCTGTCTGCATGGTCTTGGATTCCTCAATGGTAATAACACCATCGTTGGAAACCTTTTCCATCGCATCTGCAACCAAGTTACCAACCTCTTCGTCCCCTGCGGAAATAGCTGCAACCTTTGCAATCTGGTCTTTGCCGTTTACCTTCTGGCTCATGGATGCGATTGCCTCTACGGCTGTATCTGTAGCTTTCTTCATACCTCTTCTCAAGATAATCGGATTTGCTCCTGCCTCTAAGTTCTTCATACCTTCTTTAATCATAGCCTGTGCTAATACGGTAGCTGTTGTGGTTCCATCTCCGGCAACATCATTGGTCTTAGTTGCCACTTCTTTTACCAGCTGTGCTCCCATATTCTCAAAGGTATCCTCTAACTCAATCTCTTTTGCGATGGTTACACCGTCATTGGTAATAAGTGGTACACCAAAGGATTTGTCTAATACGACGTTTCTTCCTTTCGGTCCCAGTGTTACTCTTACGGTATCTGCTAATTTATTAACGCCTGCCTCTAATGCTGCTCTGGCTTCTGTTCCATATTTTAATTCCTTTGCCATTTTAATCTGCCTCCAATTTTTATTTTATTTACTCTACTACTGCTAAAATATCATTCTGTCTTACGATGATATATTCTTCGCCGTCTAATTTTACTTCTGTTCCTGCATATTTGGAATAAATAACCTTCTGACCTTCTTTTACCTGCATGGTTACTTCTTTTCCGTCTATCATTCCACCCGGTCCTACTGCAATTACTTCAGCTTCCTGTGGTTTCTCCTGTGCTGCACTTGTTAAGATAATTCCGGACTTGGTTGTCTCCTCAGCTTCTACCTGTTTTAACACAACTCTGTCACTTAATGGTACTAACTTCATTCTGATTCCTCCTTATATCTCTTCTTGCTTTTCTGTTTTATTAGCACTCACTAGATTTGAGTGCTAACCTTATGTACATAAAATAACACTATGTTATTTCTTTGTCAATAATCATTTTATGATTTAATAAATAATTTATAATTAAAATTTATCTATCCAAAATTTTTACTCCACTTTTATCAGATTCCTACAACGGTTCAATGCCGCATAAATTTCCTGCTTTCTCGGCAAGGTCAGATTTCCTGCGGGTGTTCCCTCACAAAAGACAGCTATTCCCTGCTGCTCTATTTTCTCCCACAACTCCTCTACCCCCTGACCTAAGGTTTTTTTACCGTCAAAAATATGCAGTTTCATATATTTTACAATCTGGGCAAGAGAATTTAACTGCTCACTATCCACCAACTGTTCCACCAGACGAAGGTCTACATTTTCCTTATTAATAGAAAAACTTTCTCTGCCCATAGTCTTGGTTTTGATTCTGGTTTCTTTTCGAAAAGCACTATCTCTTTTTATGATTCTCTCTATTTTCGGTCTTTCTGCCGGATCAATTTGGGATACAGCCGCTGGAAAATGTGCCGCCTCTTTTTTGGCAAGCTCTGTGATTTCCATTGGCATATACTCTTTCATCTGAATGACGGTATCCGCTTCTTTGAAATACGCTCCTGAGCTGCCTGCCACTAAAATTGTAGAGATGCCCCTGTTCTCATACAATTCCCGTACCCGGTCAATAAAAGGGATAATCGGTTCCATTTCCCGAACCACCACTCTTTGCATCAATTCATCTCTTATCATAAAATTGGTGGCACTGGTGTCTTCGTCTATCAGAAAAACTTCTGCTCCTGCTTCCATCGCTTCCACGGTGTTTGCTGCCTGAGAGGTGCTTCCGCTGGCATCCTCCGTATAAAAGGATACGGTGTCCTTTTTATTTGGAAGATGATTGATAAACATGGAAATATCCACCTTCTGAATACTTCTTCCATCCTCTGCCCGCAGCTTCATGGCTGTTTCATCGGTAATCACATATTCCCTTCCATCTCCCTTGATATGGTTATAAACTCCTAGCTCTAACGCCTTTAAGAGGGTGGATTTTCCGTGGTATCCGCCTCCCACAATCAAAGTGATTCCCCGTGGGACTCCCATCCCTTTTAAACTTCCGTAATGCGGCAGCTCCATGATAACCTCCATGGATTCCGACGATTGGAATGGCACCGCATCCTTCATTGGCTGCATGGATACTCCTGATTTTCTCGGAAGAATGGCACCGTTTGCCACAAATGCCACCAGCTTTTTCTTCTTTAATTCTTTCCGGATATATTGCTGATCCTCCGCCAAATGTACCACCTGCTCCATCTGTTCTCTCCTGTGAACAGATGCATATAATGTCTTTTCGATGCATTTCGGTAAAAAGTCAAAAAGAATCTTTTCCAATTCTCCGGCATTAATGGTTCTTCCGTTTGCCGGAAATCCCACTTCTATCTGCACCGTTATTTTTCCGTCCTTCGGATTTATGACACAGGCACTCCGCTCTAATATCTCCTGTCCCGGCTGGCTGATGCCCAACAATCCGCTTTTTCCTGAACCCTTTGCTTTAAAAGAATATTCCCGAATCTGTCTTGCTAACCCTCGTAGCAGATAATCCTGAAATGCGATTCTTTTACAGGTTGAATCATAAAAATAAGTATCAAATCCCGTATCCTTTCCTTCTATATGAATACTGATCTTAGAAGGTGCCGCAAACAGATCCCCCTGCACATGGTCTATGGACAGCACATATTTCGGAAAACGATAATTCCCTTTGGTTCCTTTGTACGCCGGATATCCTTTGTGGTCTATCTCCCGTAACATTCTTCGCAATTCACTCTCTGTTTTCATTTTCCTATACTCCTTTATTCTTTGTTTCCATTTTCTTTACGATACTCATCACCAAAAGGACTCCCACTACACAGCCGCAACTATCCAAAAGCACATCCGTTATCTGCCCACTTCGTCCCGGCACGAACAACTGATGGAACTCGTCACTTCCGGCGTATAACACACCAACCAGAATACTCACGATCCCCCTTCTTTTTATATGTCCGCAGGTGTAAAAACTCATATATAACAATCCTCCCAACACCGCATACTCCATAAAATGTCCGCCTTTTCTGATTGGAAAATTGATTTTTTCTATAAACTTCTCTTGCTTGCTTTTACTCCACTTCTCATATTGAGGCACAAAGGTTTTTGCAAACAGCGTTGCCACATAACCGCTTGTTCCTGAGGATTCTTTTGCAGGCTGTGCCGAAAAACTAAAAATCAACAGCATCCACAGGATGGTACAGAGTACCCATATTATTCTTTTCTTTCTTATCTCTATCATCATAAAATAAATCTCTTAAGGTTGCTTATTTTTCAATTAGCCGAAAACACCCCATAGTGTATACCTAAAACACGCTCTCACGTATTCTCCCGGCATCCACCGTGGGGCATAGGAAATCAATGATTCACATATTCCATTCACATCTATTTCCAATACTTTGTCATAAAATCCCCTGCTGTATTTTGGGACATTGAGAATTTTGTTTCCACGTACTGTTGTGTGTCTTGTTCGGACAACCCCATATCCTTGCAGGTTTCTATCAAAGCCTGTATACCAAGTTCCATGCCTTGTTCTATCCCTTGTTTCATACCCTTATCAATTGCATCCTTTATAGTATCCGCCATCATTTCACGCACATGCATATATTTCACCCCTATCTCTGAATTACCCTTGATTTGTTCTATCATTGCATGGAGTGTTTCAAGCTCTGTATCAGTGGCATTTTCCGCTGTACTGTGCTTGATATAGGTCAGCAGGCGTTTTAATTCCGGGCTGCCTCCATATTCTCCATCTGTATATAAGAACAAGGTTCTTACACCATCATTATAATCTATTTCATCAAAACCTTCTACCACATTTTTTACAGAATAAAGC
This sequence comes from uncultured Lachnospiraceae bacterium, assembly GCA_958349535.1. Taxonomy (GTDB): domain Bacteria; phylum Bacillota; class Clostridia; order Lachnospirales; family Lachnospiraceae; genus Maccoyibacter. Next base: position 145,450 of record CATWDJ010000003.1, on the reverse strand, counting down.
ATATAATTCTGTGCAAAGGGATCATAGGGCAGTATCCAAATAGTCCAAAGTTCTGGAAGCTTATCGTATTCTATCCCGGTTTCCAGAAGCTTTACATCCGTTAATGCCTGATAGTAACGGTTGCGTTTGGGTAGTGCGGATTCCTGCCTGTTATTAGGTTCAATGTCAAACAGGCGAATCGTGTCGGCTTTTTCCTCCTCTGTTACATGGAACTCATTGACGGCAACGTCCAGCCGGATGCCGTGGAGATAAGTGTTCATTCCGTTCATGGTTTTTTGACAGTCAATGACAAGATTTCCCACTTTCATCCGTGTGGCACGCTCTATTATCAGCCTTGCCACCCGCTGGGCGGTCTCCTCGTGGAGCATGCTTTCCGTCATAAGGAAATCATCCATCAAATTTAACTCCTGAATTGTCTTTTTGTCTTGATACATAGACAAATCCTCCTTCATTTGCTATTTTCTATTGTTTTCATATGGGAAATGTGACAGGCTACGGCGGAATGCCGCTGAAATATATTTCCTGTACCAGAATTGTAGCAGACGTGAATCGTTACGTCTGTCCCAGATATGTAAAAAAAAGAATATCAGAAAAATATACATAATGCAATAGGCAAAATATTAGCAATCTGAATTGTATTCTGCATTGTATTTCATCCATAGACAATCCATCTTCATATACTTTGCAATCTTCCTGCTGGTTTCGGTGGAATATACTCCTGCAGTAATCAGCATCTTTCTCATACGGATGGGAGCCATGCCAAATTCTTCTGCTATTTCCCGGAGATTTGGTCTATGCTCTTCCACGCTAACCCGGTCATCATAAGCTTCACCAAATGCATCTGTAATTTGAACAAGCAGTTCCTGTGTAATTTTCTGTTTACTGTATTCCGGTTTCTTTAATGGTCTTGCCATGACGATACTCCTGTCTCATAATTGCACTATCATTATAATAAACACATGGGCAGTTGCAATAATATTTTCGTCACAATCTACACAAATATTAATGAACCAAAGCAATCCACCCGATTATTTATAGTGGCTCATTTAATGGCATAATTCCCAAATTTAAAAATAATCTTATGCAAACCCAGTTTCTTCAAAATCCATGCTACCAATATTGGAATAAACACAGCCATAACAAAATTCACCAAAACATTTGCCACAACATGTGTCAATCCAAACTTCCATAAAATACTGCGATTTGCGGCAGTAATAAAGCAATGCATCACATAGATTTCCAGAGAGTATCTTCCACACAGATTCAGCAATCGGCTTTTCGACAATATCGGAGCATTCATAAACATCAGAATACAGGTCATTGAAATTTCAAGAGCTCCAAAACCAAAAAGTTTTTCATCCTCAAGGTTAACTCCTGCATAAATGATATATGCAATTGCAAGAAGTGCCGCCGTTGCAAATGGTAACAACATTTTCTTTTGCAGTCCCCCCCTGGAAATTTGGACTCCCAGATAGAAAAAAACAAAAAAATACAATAACTGCTCCATAGGGAATATCACATCCCATTTCACACATTGTGCTGTAAGGTTCATAGCTACTGCCACACACCAAACATAAATTGATTTTATTTCCTTTTTACAAACTAAGTAGCATATCATGTAGAAAAAAAGCATAATATACAAATACCAATACGGTGCCATCGGCTTTATTGGCAGTAACAGCAAATCTTTTACGGTATATGCCATATTCACGTTGGATGAAAAGAACATTTTAAATATCCATTGGAGAATACTAAATCCTACATACACCCAGACAATATTAAATAACTGACGTTTGAAGTGCAATAACTGTTTCTCTATCTCACTACAATACGCCCTGTAAAATATGTATCCACTTAATATAAAAAACAAAGGCATATGGAAAGAATATATCAGATTATGGAGTACTTCAAATTCATATGCATTTTCGGGAAATAATTCTGCTCTAAGATACCCATCTGCGATATGTCCCAACACTACCAATAATATCGCGAAGCCTTTACTACTGTCTAGCCATGAAATTCGTGTTCTCTCTATCATTTTTTCCATTGTAAACTCTCCTTATATATTCGCTCGTAATATATCATGCTTCTATTTCTTCCGCATATTTTTTCCATAACATACTTTCGTCAAAAGCATAAAAGCTCCTGCATAAAACATACAGCCAATCTTTTTGTTATCCATTCCCATAACAACCATGTAAAAAATTCCTGCCATACAAATTGTATACCAAAAATTCCTTTTCCATTTTACAGCATATCTGTTCACAAATTCCATTTCACAGATGATATACCAAATAAACAACACTATGATTGACATAACAGAAATGGCTACCGGTGATTTAAATATGATATAAGCAATCATATTTAATATTATGGATGCTACTAATACAATTACACTTTTTTTCAAAAATACTTTCTGTATATTCAAAGCTTTATAATACGTAAACATAATCATATTAATACAACAGGTTAACACTAATCCTGGAAACATAATCTGTAAGTATATCAGTGCACTCTGATAATTAGGCAAAAATTTTGTAATAATACCGCATAATGGATAATAACCAATTAATACAAAAAAAGCAAAAACTGTAATGATTGCAATTCCTTCTGAGAAATGCTGTACAATATTTTCTGCGTTTTTTCTTTTTAATGTCGGAAATAGCACAAGTGATACCGCACCGATTACTGTAATTACTACGTGAATTAAATTATATGCAAATGAATAAATTCCATATGTATTCGTATCAAATAAGAGTGCCACATATTGCTGATCCAACAAAAAAATCAGTTGTGCAACTTGATAAGAAATTGTAAGAATAATTCCTGTCCTAAATAATTTTTTTATATCCTGTCTGTTTTCTCTAATGCTCTGCTTACTTCCAAACGTAATTTCCCGATATGTATACACATACCAAAGTAACAACAATGCATCCACTGTAATAGTTCCTATAATATATTCAAACGTCAGTCGTTCTTTTGGAATATTAGATATAAAAAATAATGTGAAAGCCAATACTATTTTAAATATAGATTTCAATGTATTTCTAATGGAAAGTTCCTTGAATCGCATGGTACCTTGCGATATAAATTGATAATATGTTGTGACATTAACGATTGCAATATCTATTCCCAATAAAATCATGAGCCATCTATATATATTTTTTAGAAAAAATGAACATACACAAAAAACTCCGGAAACCCAAATCTGCATCCAAACAAAAAAATATGTATATGTCCGAAATTTATTTAAATCTAATGTTTCGTAATCATTCCCTGCATAGTTCAACAAAATACCATCTACATAACCAAAATGTAATAATGCTCCATATCCGAGATACAAAGTAAACATTTTATAAATTCCATACCCATGCACTCCTAATATTTTAGGAATAATAAATCCCGTTACTATACTGCTTATCAGAACAATAACATTACTTCCTACAACAAGGAGTAAATCTCTTTTGAATTTTTTCTCACTTCCCGACATCTGCTCTTTCCTCTCTGATGCGTACAAATCCATCAACATGATACAGAATCACAAACATTCCAACAATCAATGGCTGTCCTGTAAAATATGCTTCTGTCAGATACATAACTAACAATGTTCCCAAAATAAATAAAAACCATATTGACAATTTATCTTTCTTATAAAGCATACACTTTTTTCCGATTATAATAATCATAAAAAAAAATACAATTAATAATCCAATACCTCCTGTATACAAAAGTTCCAATATCTGATTATGTGCATGTACTGCATCGGACATTCCGAATTTCTGAATTCTTACAATCTGGGGTTCTATTCCATATCCAATCCACCATCGTTGTTTAATATAATAAATAGCCTTATCCCATATATATATCCTACTGGAAAAAGTTAGGTTTCTTCCCAATACATCTGTAATAAACCATGCAAACTTTTCCTGCACACGAAAGATAATAATCGCAAAAAATAAGATTACCGGAAAGACAACAAATACTCTGTAATTCGTAAATATTCTATTTTTATACTGTCGAAATCCAATAAAAAACAAAAAGAAAAAGCCTAATGCAAATACAAACATTAAGGATGTTGCTGACTTTCCCGTTACAATAGAAGCAACAGCTACCATCAAAAATAGCACTGTCCGTATACTCCCTATTAATTTTCCTGTTTTTATATAATCTTCAATAATTGTAATCAAGGTTGCGGGTATAATTGTGTAAATATGAGCATTTCGATATCCCAACAACCAATTCGAACTTGAATGCCATACATTATCGGCATTATATATGGTATACATTCCTTCCGGATAAATCATCATAAGTGCAAAATTTATACAAACCAATAGCCTTAACCAAATTCCAAGACTTTTTATAAAAAAGCTGCTGTCTCTTTTTAATTCTATCTCCAAAAGCAAAACAAATCCCATCGCATTTCCCATATAGATTAACACCTGGCACATCGTATTTTCCGAAAGCATTTGGGATACCATCAAGATTCCATAGTAAATAATCAAAAGAACATCTATTTTATTAATTCTTATTTTTTTACCAAACACAAGAATTGCAACAATGCAGATTGCCAAAAGCCTCGCCATTGTAAAAAATGTATCTAAAATAGGAATTGTATAAAAAAAAGTCGGCTCCACAAATGCCAACATTAAGGCTACGGTCAATATTTCTCTCTTTTTTATTCTGACTGTCATATCCTGAAATCCTTACTAATATCTTTTATTTCTATACCACTTATCCAAAATCCAAATCCTTTGATACTTCACACAATATACCTTTACTCTGGACTTCCAAGACATCTTGAAATAGGATTGTGTGTCTTTGAAAACATTTCGCATCCTTTCATCCTGCAGCAACTCCTGCAATTCTCTTTTCCTCTGTTTTCTACTCATAGAATTTTTAGCATTGCAAAGGTAAGATTCCAAATAAAAAGACATTAACTCGACCAATACAAACTGATGATATACCTCGGTTAAATTCTTTTCTTCTGTAAAATCTATTTTTTCTTCTATCGTTTGCATCAGTAACAATAGTATATCTTTCGTATCCGGTCTCCATCTGTGCATTGCAGAATCCGCCGATAAAATTCTATAATATAAAAAATCCGAATAATGAAATATTTTTTGTACTACTTCAAGATAATCCCACAAAAACATACGGTCTTCTGCATATACCAATTCTTCTTTAAACCGTATATGATATGTATCCATTACTCTTTTTCTAAATAATCGACAACATACACTACCCAAAGGTATGTTCCCATTTGTACTCCATATCACATATGGTTTTAATTCTTTTGAAGAATATATCTTATCTTTCTCATTTACTTCTTTTGATATATACGTTTTTTGTTCCACTCCTGCTTTCACATTGATTCGATTCCAGCAAACCAAATCATAGTTTTCTATCTCCTCTTTATCAAAAACTGTTTCAAAACAATTTAGTGCCAAATAATCGTCCGCATCCACAAAAGATATCCACTCTCCCACCGAATTTGAAATACCCACATTTCTTGCTGCTGATACCCCCTGATTGATTTGGTGTATCACAGATATCCGATTATCTTTTTCTTTATACTCCTCCAAAATACTTCCGCTTCTATCTGTGGAACCGTCATCTACTAATATCAATTCAAAGTCCTTGAACCCCTGTCCCAATATGCTGTCCACACATCTTCTTATTGTATCCTCAGCATTATAAACAGGTACTATAATACTTAGTTTCATTGTTCTATCCTCTGTGTATTCTTTAAAATATCTATGGTCTGCTTTAGCCCTGTACTCAAATCATACTTAGCTTCCCAGCCCAAGTTTCTTATTTTTTTACTATTCATTAACGCTTTTGTGGCTTTCGAGTATCCTTCTTGCTCTGTCTGGTTGGGCATTTCAAATAACACATTAGTCCCCACACAATCAGCAGTTATTCTCGCCATATCCAATAATCTTACATTACATTTTTCGTCTGCTATATTATATGCCTGTCCATCTTCTCCTAAAAGCATACAGGTCAATATTCCTGATACCGCATCAGCAACATAAATATAAGAATAAAGCTGATTTCCCTTGCTTTTTAATATGATATTTTCTCCTGCAACTCCTTTTTTTATAAATTGGGAACTTGCTTTAGAATCCGACAACAACATTGTAGGTCCAAAACTTCTTGCCAGTCTCGGTATCACTATATCCATCTCATATTGTTTTCGGTATGCTTGACAAAGTGCTTCTCCCACACGTTTACTCTCCGGATAGCCTGCCCTTAGTGTGTTGCAGTCAATATAACCACAGTATTCCTCATCAAATAATTCCACATTTCCTTTATTTTCTCCATATATTTCTACTGATGACAAAAATAAAAATCTTTTTATATGTTTGTCCTTTGCGATATCCAACATATTTTTTAGCCCCAGTACATTCGTTGTAATGGTTCCTATCGGATCTTTTGCATAAGCAATTGGATGCGTATTACTTGCTGCATGTATTACATAGTCAATTTTTTCAATACAATCTACTTCTATTTCTTTGTTAATATCTGATGGAATAAAAGCAAATTTACTATCTTCTTCATATTCCTCAAAACGTTCTATGGCTTTTTCCGTATTTCTCCCTAATGCATAAATTTTACACTGCTGTTGATATCTCATATTACGAAACATGATTACATCAATCAAAAATTTTCCTATCATCCCTGTTGCTCCAGAAATTAGAATAGATGTATTTTTCAACTTTTCCCATGGTATTGCTGTTTCTGCAATTCTTCGCACATCATTTTGATATTGTTCATTTTCCAAAAGTCTCATACTCTGTCTCTCCTGTTTTTTACTGACTCTTTATCCATGACTCTTGCTGCATATTTAACAATGCCTTAAACATATTCAGATCATCCAATGTGGTTATTTTTAGATTCTCCTCTGAACCCTTTGAAAAATAAGTCTCTCTCCCTAATTCTTTCATAAGCATACAAGATGCTGCCGTTTTTTCTATTCCTTTCTCTTGTGCTATTAAATGTGCATGATACAATTCTTCTAATTGATATGTATGTGGTGTCTGTGTTCTAACTAATTTCTCTCGTGGTGTGGAAATACAGGAGGATATCCCATCTTCACTTTCAAACACCACTTCTGTACAGGGTATCGCCGTAACTGCCGAACCATATTTTTTATAAATAGCGAGATTGTCTGATATAATCTCTGAAGATACCAACGGACGATTTCCGTCATGTACCATTACAACATTATTACCTCCTACTTCAGTCATTAATGTCTGCAAGCCCAAAAAAATAGAATCTTGACCTGTTTTCCCTCCACTAATAACCCATTTTAATTTTGATATATTAAACTGTTTTGCATAAGCCCAGACCACCTCTTTCCATGAATCCAAGGTAACTACCATAATAGCATCAATACTTGGATGCTTTTGAAATGCCAACATCGTATATATGATTACCGGCTTATCCTTTACATGAATAAACTGTTTCGGAATATCCTGATGCATCCGTGTGCCCGAACCGGCTGCTGTTAATAACGCAATATTCATCTTTATCCCTCCAATTAATGTTTACTGCATGCGAAATTATAGTCTCCTAATTTTAATTCTAAAACAGAATGCCTTTCTCGCTTACCTTCATCTGGTATCTGCATATAGTTTCCATAAAGTCTCTTTAAATACATTTCTACATTATCCGGAATATCCCATAGATTTCCCTCAAATTCTGCTTTTCTTGGCACACAGATATCTTTCCTCAAATACATCTCACCAAAATAATGCTTTCGTCCTGTAGGGCAGGACACTTTTTTAGAATGGTTATCTTTACACATGGAATAACATTTATCGGTAAGCTGAACCCACTTTTCTACAGACAAAAAACTTACACAATATCCGATTGCTGATTTAATTCGAATAGCCCGCATTACTTTTTTACTTCCTCTGTAATATTTCTTATATATATTGCGTTCCTCATAAATTCTCCTGCTAGATGCTATTAATCCACAAAAATCACAAAAAATTCCATGCAAAACTCTTAATACCGGATTGTTATAAGTGTTTTCTAAGATAAAAATATCGCAAAACGCTCCTTGGTGCTCTTTATCTACCTCCATAACTGTTTTTACCACCGAATTACAATCTCTAATCCGAGGCATTGGTAACCCTTCTGAATTTTGGTTTGGAGAACACAAAATATATTTTTCTCCAAACATTGTGGTGAATTCTTTCTCTAATCTATTGTAATTTTCACGCGACATAAAAATATCTATATCATCATCCCAAGGAATAAATCCTTTATGACGAACTGCTCCTAAAGCTGTTCCACCGCAAAGAAAGTATTGAATATTTTTTTCTTCAAATTTTTCTATAATTTCTCCAAGCATATTCGTAAGAAACTGTTGTAATCTCTTTAACTGCACATCATCTAAAACTACAGAATCCATACTATTTGCTTCTTTCTTTAATAATTCGAAAGTTTTCAAAATCATTCTTTTTTCGCCTCTTTACTTCTTATCTTCCCACACAAAAAGCACTCCCAACATAAGACAATTACATATCTTACATCAGGAGTGTTCGCTTATCCGTTATATTTTCTATTTCCAATATCGTTTGATTTTCTCTTCTGACTCTTGCAGGGTAAATCCGTATTCTAACTGAAGCTTGTTCTGCACAAATTCCTTTTCCACATTTAATTCTTGGCAGATTCCAATTAAGGTTCATATGCCTTCCTCTCTACCATATTCCATACCCTCGGAACGTCCCATACGGATGGCTGATGACATTCTGAAGTTGTACAACTTCATATTTTATCATCCTCATGTAAGATATGTAATTGTCAAGGTGCGTGATTTTTTATTTGAACAAATACTTCTTAAATTTCCCGAAGGCCTTAAAAGACCTCTTCAAATCATCCGGATTTCGTAAGCCAGCCCATAGTCTGTGTAGGATATAGCTCACTCTCCAATAATATTTTTTTCTCGCATTATCACAGAATTCCACCATCTCTTCTGAAGAGATGTTTGGAAGCTCCAAAACACAGTTAATGGTTCCATCCTCTTTGCAATAATCCGAATAATCTCCTTTGATATAACCATTACTTTTTGCCCATTCATAAGCCTCTGTACCAGGAAAAGGCAATAGTGGATAGAATTGTGCCGTGTCCGTATTAAGTTCCAATGCCAGTCGTAAGGTTTCCTCCATAGTCTCTTTTGTTTCGCCTTTATTCCCAACCATGTAACAGGCATGTACATTTAAACCTGCCTTTTTCGCATTTCTAATATAGGCATGAATCAATTCCAATGTAGTTCCCTTTTTGATATTATCCAATATTTCCTGTGAACCGCTTTCAATGCCCGGAATTATCAAATGACATCCTGCCTTTTTCATCAGCTTCATGGTTTCATAATCCAGATTTACTCTGGCATTGCAAAGCCATCTAAGTTTTTTGTGCAGCCCTTTTTCAATTAGCAGATTGCATATCTCCACTACCCGTTGCTTTTTTGCAGTAAAGGTATCATCTTCAATGACAATTTGTTTGACATCCGGAAAATTTTTTGAGATATATTCAAACTCTGCCACTACATTTTCAGGCGTTCTAAGCCGATACTGATGTCCATGTAACGTCTGCGGATAAACACAATAATTACAGTGTGCCATGCATCCTCTTCCTGTAAAAATCTGAATTTCAGGATATTCTGCTGCCGCAAAAAAATAATCTTTATAGTTTAAGTATTCCTTGATGAACTGTGCTGCAAATGGAATTTCATCCAACTCTGTAATGTACTCCATATCCGGATTACTGATGATTTCATCTCCCTTTCGGTATGTAATTCCCTGTACCTTTTCTGTGGATAAGCCATCCCGGATTGCCCTTGCATAATCCCGAACGATATAATCAAATTCATGACGGGCAATCGCGTCTATCTTCTTTGCATTTCTAAATGTTTCGATTGGAAGAGCAGAAGGATGTGTTCCTACCAGCATAACCTTCGCCTGTGGATATTGTTCTTTCAGATAATCCCCAAAGGCGATATCGTTATAAATAGATGGGGTACTTGTATCTATCACAAACAGCTTGGTTCCTTCTCCATGTCGTTGTATAAAATCATAAGACTGTCTGTGATTTAACGGTGCCGCAGGAGCATCCAGAAATTCCACCTCGAATCCATCCTTTTTGCAAACTGCTGCTGCATAAATTAACCACAACGGATAATACAGAGTTCCGCTTCTTGTTACGGTCGGACTCCTGTTTTCTCTGGAAAATTTTCCATATTCTGATTTAAATGGTGGATTGATAAAAAATATTTTCATGTAACTTCTCCTTTTATGTAACGAGCTTCTCTATTTTTTTGGAACGAAAAAGGAATCTATATTTTTTATATAGATATAACAAGCCTTTCACATGTTCCACATTATGCTTACTAATCAGCTTCTTTCTGGATAATCTCTGCCATTCGTGGATAATCCTTACCCGACCGTCAAACAAAACCCGATAGCCGCTCTTCCATGCCCGAATACAATATTCCACATCCTCCGGTGCATAGAATATATTCTCATCTAAGAATCCTATTTCTTCTATCATCTCACTTCGCATAACCCAGCAGGCTGACATCAGATATCCCACCGGTATAAGCCTATCCTCCTCTATTCCTTCATATCGTTCCAGTTTTTCTGCATATTGTTGTATGCAACTGACAGGCAATACCTTGCATATTTTTTCTGTAAGTGTTGGGATTCTCCGTCCGGAATTCTGTATCTTACCTTCTGAGGTAAGCATTCTTGGACCTACAATTCCATTTTGAGCATTCTCTTTTAAAACACCAATCATACCATCAATGGCATCCTGATTAATCTGTGTATCGGAATCCAGAATACACACCCAGTCTACATCTGACAGCTTTTTTAATCCTATATTTCTGCTTTTTGTCGTTCCTTTATTTTCCTCTAAGGCAATACATTCCAGTCTTTTGTCTTCGGAAAACAATGGCTGCATTTCCTCTATAATTTCCATGGTCTTATCTTCTGAACCATTATCTATAATAAAAACTGTTATTTTATAATTACCCAGATTTTGAATGGAAGAAAGACAATCCTTAATTACATTTTCAGAATTCCATGTAAGAATCACAAAACCCAAGCTATCCATAACTTCTCCTCCTAACCTGCCCCATCTGCTGTCAATACTGCTTTTACGGTCCTAATCATAATCTTGATATCAAACCACCATGAAAATTGTTCGATATAATACAACTCCATCTCCTGCCTTTTTCCACTCTCATAGGTGACATTGTTTCTTCCATATGCTTGCCAATAACCGGTCAATCCCGGCTTTAAACTGAGCAAAAGTTCCCGTTTGGCTCCATACAGCTGTGTCTCCTTTTCCACTAACGGTCTTGGACCCACAAAGGACATATCTCCCTTGATAATATTGATAAGCTGCGGCAGCTCATCTATACTGAACTTTCGAATGACCGCTCCGATTCGTGTGACCCGTGGATCATTCTCCAATTTATATTCCCTATAATATTGCTCCAGTTCCTCGGGTGTGAGCATATCCTCTAATTTATCTGCATTTAATTTCATACTTCGAAACTTATAGATGGAAAATTCTTTCCCATGCTGTCCTACCCGTTTGGACACATACAACACCGGTCCTCCATCCTCCAGCTTAATCAGAATAGCTGTAATCAAAGTAATTGGAAGCGTTAACATCAGACCTATACAGGCACCGATGATATCTCCTGCTCTTTTTAAAACTGCCTGTCCCAGAGACTGTTTCCTCTCACGAATACATAGTGCCTTATATCCGTTCATCTCCTCTACCCGATAGCGAAGAGAACTTTTCTCCAGATTCCGCAAAGAACGGTAAACCACCACATCCTTTTTTACCAGAAAATCTATGTAGGAATGTACGGATACTTCCTGCAAATGGATAAAAACACAATCCACCCTGTGAGATTCTATGTACGACCGCAATCCTTCCTTTGAGCAGACAATTGGAATTCCTCCGATTTCCTTTTTGTCAGTTTTTTCATAGGTAACTATTCCCGTTGCAATCACACCGGACTCTGCCTGATTCGTAAAAATATTGCTGCATTTTATAACATCTTCTTCTCTGATAAATAAAAGCGTTTCACCATTTCTGTTTTTTATTTTTTTTCTTACAAGTTCTTTTAATAGTACTCTAAAAAGAAAATCCAACGGAAATGCAATACTAAAAAAGGCAACCAGCACCACTCGCGAATACTCTTCTGTACTTTTTGTCAAAAAACAATACATGGTCAACGAAACAAAAATTTCTGATATCAATGCAAAGCTACTTTTTAACTCGTCAAAAAAATTTCTTCGCAGAATACCGGAATAAATATTCCAGAACATAACAATTCCAAAGAATGTAACTCCAGCTATAATCAATATAAACAAATACTGTCTGATACCATTTAAAAATGCATTTTTTCGAAATAAACAGGCAAGAAAAAATGACAACTCTATACAGATAAAATCCAAGAACAGAAAATCCAAATGCTTTAGCACACTATATTTTCTCTTATGTTTCATCTTCCTTTCTCCCTTACTCTTTCGGTTCATTAACTAATACTGCCTGCACCAGATACCTGTTCTTTGGTTTATTTTTAATGCAGGTAGACATCGTAATAATATGATTATGGGAACTGACCTCCACATCCTCTGCAATGTGTGCATTCATATCCCGTATTTTCAACACGGAATCCAGATACATCTGGAAATTGGAAGGCGTGCCAAAATCAAAATTGTATAGCAAATGTATATCACTACCCTCATAAACGGCGAATATCTCATAAACATAAACCTGCTCTTCCGTGTAAATAAATACATATCTGTTTTCTTCAAAAAATTTGTTATCTTCATACAAATGAAGGTTGGCAAACATACTTCCATCCTTCATGTTATGTCCATAAATAACCGTATTAGGATCGGTAAAATCTTTTTGATTCAAATTTTGTGTATAAATACATCCCGGATATCCCTCACTTCCATCCAGATTGTGATTCAAATAATAGGAAAGCTCTGTGGAATGCTGTAAAATCGGATAATCTATCTTCGTATTTGGAATATAAATCCATGCATAGATATCTTTGTTTTTCTTTTTAAGTGCAGACCATTCTATATTTTTTTCCGGAATGACAATTCCACGTTCTGACAAAATATCTTGTTCCTTTTCGGATTCTTCCGATGTTTTTTTTGTATCTTCTGCCAGTTTTTCATAGTCCTTGGCTGCCTGCTTTTCTCTTGTCTTCTGATATATAAGCATTCCTGTAAAAACCAAAAATGCAATAAAAAAAACTATGGCTGCTATTGCATAGCCCTTTGTGTTTTTTTCTGTCTTTTTCATACCATTCCCTTTCAAGCTATCCGAGAAGAGGTAAACATTTGCTTACCTCTCCCGGATTACTTTAACCACATGTCATTTTTCTACTTATTAAATTTCACTTTACGTGTGCAGAATACTACTCCTGCTAAACAAAGAATTGCCAATAAGGATAATCCCGGTAAGGTTGTTCCGGTTTTATCAGATGTTCCCTCCACAACGAAGGCTACTGGAGAAAGTGATGTAAAGGTAGCTGTTACCTTGCCATCCTCCACTTTGGAACCGGAGATAATCTCCCATGTTCCATCTGCTTTCTGATGTAATACAGTTACCTTCTGACCTGCGGTTACTCCTGGAATGTCGAAAGTAATCGTTGCTTCTGTGAAGTCAATCGGTAGAGATACATCAACAAGCTTTAATACGTTTGCATTTGCAGATACCAGTTCTTTTGCTGCCTCTTTTGCAGAGGTAACAGTTGTCTCTGATACTGCTTTTAAGGTAGGTACAACATCGCTGTCTGCTCCATTGATTTTTATGGAACCTTTGCTAACACTGATTCCGTCAGACAGAGCTGCAGCTGTCTCAGTTGCACCTGTTTTGTCTGCAGTTGCTGTGGTTGCACTTGGGGCTGCCATTGCAGTTGTTCCCATAGCCAGAACCATAACAGTTGCCAACAATACTGCCAGTTTCTTTTTCATAACGGCTTTTCCTCCTTCCCTATATTCTCCATGTGGTTTATATCAAGCCCTGCGGCCTAATACCTATTCCTCTACTGCTTTGTAAAAAATATCTATAATCATTTGATACAAGGCTTCATCATCCACTTCAAATTCTTCAAATTTTTCCCCCATAACGGTTTCTCCCGGAATCGTATAAATGGCTCCGTCCTCAAAGGTATATTCTGAAACCTCATCTATCAATTCTGCTAATTCTACATTGGTAACTGCATAATCCTCTATTGCTTCATAAAACACATTTCCAAAAGATGCATCCTCTGCAAATTTTTGCTTTGCTTTTTTGCTGTACTGTGCGATATATTGTTTTTGTCTTTCCAATCGCATAGTGGCACTATCAAATTCATCAATATTCCTGCTCCTCAGATATACATAGGCTTCCTGTCCATTTAGTGTAACCTGCTCCCCTTCCTTTAAATCCACATTTCTGGTGTCATCTTTTAGAGATTGCAACACTTCTACTTCTATACCCCCTGCCAAATCATTCAATTTGGGTAATGCTCCCATGTTCAGAGAAATATATCCTTGGATTGGAAGCTGGTAAAAGAGTCTCGAAACTGCATCCACGCTTCTGCGGCAGCTTTGCTTTTCTCCGTCACCATACCCATGCTGCAGACAAATCTGACCTTCCTCCTGACCCAGATAGTTTCCTTCTTTATCATAGATATCTAAGGTTGTCATGGCATTTCGGTTTATGGCTATCAGATCAATTTTCTTTTGTTCAGTGTCCTCTACGATAAGAAACAATGCATCCGATTGTCCTCCGCTAATGCCATCCTCCGCTTTTGTTACCTTCTCTTCCTTATCAATACCTAAAAACAGATAGGTCTTAATTGCATAATTATATTGATAGGGCTTTCCGTTGAAATAAACGATTCCCTCCTGCCATTTTTCCTTTTCTTCCTCTGTATTGCTGCTATCTGCTTCTTGTACTGTTTTTTTTGAGTAAATCCTCTGAGCTAAAACCAATGTACCCGTAAATACCAATATTAAAATAATGATGAAAATTATGATTGAATGTTTCTTGTTTTTCATATACTACTCATCTTCTTTGTCAAAATCCTGCCGACTGATTCCCTCATCCGTTCCATAGGAATCTCTCCTGAATTGATTGCATCTATCACTGCCTGATATGCTGCCTGAAAATCCGCCGGTAAATAGAGCATATCGTTTCCTGCTTTAATGGCTGCAACAGCCACTTCCCCCGGTGCATAGGCTCCCGTAATCCCCGGTTCTGACATGGAACCTGTGATAAGGATTCCCTCGTCTCCTATTTTCTTACGCAGCTCTTCATTCTTTTCCTCTGATAAAAAGTCTGTATGCATAAAACAATCCGCTTTTACCGTCAGTTCCTGATAATCCTCTGTCTGATCCTGCAAAACAGGAATTACTTCAATCTGATTGTTTTCTAACAGAGGAGAATTTTCCTCTCCTCCTTCTGCTACTGCCAACAGCATTGGTACCCCCATGCGTTCCATGCTATATGTCTGTACATTGCTCAACATCTTTTGCATCTGATCCTGACTTTGAAAATTACTATTGTTATATACAAATCCTCCTACAGGGTAGGCATTGATTGCATCCTGTGTGGTCTTGCCCGCTGCCGTAACCTGATTCATCCCTGTAAGCATCTCCGGCGTTATCAGAAATACTTGGGCTACCAGTTCCTCTACGGACATCTCCTCTAACTTCTCCTCCACTTCTGCAGAAACATCATTTTCTTCCGTTGTGTGTTGATTTCCACTTTCTTCTTTTTTATTCTCTTTTTCTGCAGCCGGCGTCTTTATACCGCTTTTGGTTCCGATCCCTTTTGCCAATACAAGAACTAAAAGGACAGCTAGTACCGCAAATTCAAAAAGGACAAGACAGCCTGCTCCGCTTGGTCTTTTTTTCATAAATAAATCCTCTTACTTCACCTTTTCATTTCCGTAATAGCTCCCATAATAATTCCCGTAGTAGCCACCGTAGTATTTTCCATAGTATCCGTTCTTTTTCATGGACACTTTATTGAGTACCGCACCAATAATACGTACCCCTGATGCTTCCAACTGTTTTTTTACGCTTGTAACCATTCTCTTGCTTACCTTTCCCTGTGCAATGACCAGTATTGCTCCATCACAGGATTTTGATATAACCGCCGCATCTATGGCTGCACCAATTGGTGCACAGTCAATGAGGACATAATCAAAACGTTCTCTTCCAAATTCAATCAACATATCAAAGTATTCTTTTTCCAAAATCTCTGTTGGATTCGGAACAGACGGTCCGGAAAAAATAATGAATAACCCCGGAATATTGGTTGCATACAGCACATCATTCAAGCCTCGTTGCCCAGACAGATAATGGGAGAGTCCTTGTATCTCTTTTCCTGATTCTGTCTTTGCCCGCAACCTTCCCATCAGCACAGATTTTCTCATGTCACTATCAATTAACAGCACACTCTTTCCCGATTCCGTCAGAGAACGTGCCAATTCAAATGTCACGGTGCTTTTTCCTTCATTTGGTATAGAACTAGTTAACAAAATTGTCCTCAAATCATCACCACAAAATTGTATATTGGTTTTCAAAGCACGTAGAGATTCTTTCATGGTATAGCTTTGCTTTTTTATGTTTCCAAATTTTACCGTATCCATTTCATCCCCCTACGCACTCTTTCTTGAGAGTCTCTTTCTAGCTTTATTTTTATGTACTACCACTTCATCTTCTTCTAACGGAAGTGTGCCCAGTATATGAAGTCCCAATCTTTCTTCCACATCCTCTACTAACATAATCGTGTCATTTAATAAGTAGGAAATTGTGACTGTCGCCAATGCTAATAGTAGACCAATGAATGCTCCTATCGCTGTATTCTTCATTACATTGGGACGAACCGGTAAGCCGTCCGCATAACCTTTCTGGATTAGAGTCGGTGCGTCCTGATCCATTTTGTCTGCTATAAACGCTGATGACACTTTTGCCATTTCATCTGCAATTTCTTTTGCCCGCTTAGGGTCTTCATCCTGTACGCTGATTTCAAGAATTCTGGAATCTGTCGGATTATTTACGGTTATTTTTTCCAACAACTCACTATACTCTTCCTCTAAATCAAGATTCTCAATGACCTGCTCCGCCACCGGTCTTCCGGTAACAACCACCATATAATCATTTGTCAGACTGCTACCCATCTGGATGTCTGCAAGGCTGGTAATGGAAGTACTTTTCGACAGTACATATAAACGTGCCGTTGCTTCATACTGCGGCGTCAGCAGGAATTTGCTAATGACAAGTGCAATCATTCCCACAATGACCACCGATAACACGATTACTTTCCAATGTCCCAGAAATTCAAAAAGCAATTCCCGCAGATCTATTTCAATTTCTTCTTCCTTTTTCTCAAACTGCATTTTCTTCTCCTCATTTTGTACCTTAAACTTTTCTTCCTAATATATTGGCTGGTGTAGTATAAAAAAGCTCATGGGCATACGCAACACCATACCTCTTTTCCACATATCGATAGCACTCTCCCATATGATTAGAACGCTTCTTTACATCATGGCTATCACTTGCTATGATATCCGCCCAATAATTTTTCAATATCTTTTTACAGACTTTTTTCAATTTTCTGTCTTCTATTCCGAGAACATTTCCCGCATTTACTTGAATCAAAGCTCCCAGATTAGATAATTCCTGACATAATTGTGGCTTCTTTTGAAAACACACATAACGCTCTACATGTGCGATTACCGGTATGTATCCTGCCGCCAACTGTTTCTGCGTCTCCTTATAAATGTAGGTGTATTCTGTTAAAAAGCCATACTCCGCCAAGATATACTCCGTATCTGCAAGAGTATGACACCTTCCCTTCTCAAAATAAGTTGTCATCTCGCTGTTTACATGAAACTCACACCCCAGATATAGGTCTATACCAAGTTTGTCTGCCTCTTTTAGCAGAAACTTAAAATTCTCCTCAATGACCTCCAAAGTATAAGAAAACATCCCATGACGATAGTGCGGTGTCAGAATCAATGCCTGTATTCCCTGTTCTTTTGCCTCTTTTAACATTGCCATGGATTCTGGCAGCGTCTTTGCACCGTCATCCACTCCAAACAACGCATGATTATGTATATCAATCATATTTATCTCCTGTTTAAAACATATTATATATTCATGTTTTAAACATTACCATCATACAATATTCTACAAATTTATGCAACACCTTTTCGCTTTTAAAACAGACTTTGTTCTCGTCTTTAAAACACGACTCTGATACTCTTTTGTATCGTGTTCTAATTATTTCTTTTTTTGTAGATACTAATTACATAAAAGGAGGGATTCTTATGAATCGTAAAAGAACTTCTTACAATCGACTGGTTGTAGGAGAACGTATTCGTAATAAACGATTACAGATTGGGATGTCTCAGGATGAGTTAGCAGAAAAAATTGATCGGGCAACTAAGTATTGCTCTGATATTGAAAGAGGTATCTGCGGTATGTCTGTCGAAACCATGTTGGCAATATCTCAGCATTTAGATATGAGTTTAGACTATATGATGTTTGGCAATGCATCGCCGGAAGAGTTAGAACGTCAACAGCAAGACGTTTTAGCAATTACACATATTTTAACAAGTTGTTCTGAGGTTCAAAGAGATTATGCATTAAGGCTTTTAAAGTTATTTATTGCCTCTATGAATGTACCTGCTTCCGAAAGAGAACCTACTTAAATGCACAAAAATAACGGCCATATAGGACTATGTTTCTTTCCTGTATGGCCGCTATTATAAGCTTTATTTTTTACATCATCTTTCGTTTCTTTAAAATCAGCAATACTATGGCTGATATCACAATCATAATTCCGCATACGATATAAAATCCATAAGGTACATTGGAAAATGGCATCCATTTTCCGCTGACATTCATACCATAGATTCCCGATATAACCGTTGGAATAGCCATAACAAGGGTAATGGATGTCAGATATTTCATCACATTATTCAATCGGTTATCGATTATCGTAGAGAGCAATTCTCTGGTACCATTGATAATATCACGATAAATAGCGGTCATTTCGATTGCCTGCTTATTTTCTACAATTACATCCTCCAGAATCTCTCTGTCTTCCGGAAACTGTTTCAACCTCTCATATCTGGTAAGGCGATCCAAAACTACACCGTTTGCCCGAAGTGATGTGGCAAAATATACCAAGTTGGATTCCAACTCATGAAGGTCAATCAAATCGGTATCTTCGGTGTCATCATCACTGATATGTTCTTCAATCTCTCTTCTTCTTTTATCAATGACCCTCAGATAATTTTGATATATGCTGGTGGAGCGATACAGAATCTGATACACGAACCGCATCTTTTTCTTCGTGGAAAAATCCCTCACTCTTCTCTTTTCAAAGGCCTCTAACACCGGGGTCTCTTCACCGCAAACGGTAATAATCACTCCATCCACTAAAATAATACCCAACGGGATTGTAGTGTAGGCTTCTCTTTTATGACGAATTTCCACAGAGGGAATATCCACCAGAATCAAGGTATAGCCGTCCTCTAAATCAATACGGGAACTCTCCTCATCATCCAGTGCTGCTCTCACATCTCCGATATCAATGTCAAACTGCTCCGCAATCTTCATACATTCCTCCATATTCGGAGAAACCATATTTATCCATGCTCCCTCTTCGCTCTTCTCAATCTCATGTACAATGCTCTCTTCTGTCTTATATATTTTAATCATGCCGTTCCTCCTGCTCTTTTTTTCATAGAACGGCACAGACTTCCCGCTAAATCAACGCAAAATGACGCAGTCCGTTATAGATACCGTCCTCATGGAGCTCACTCGTGACATAATCCGCAATTGCCTTAATTTCATCCAATCCATTTCCCATAACAATTCCGGTCTTCACATAGTGAATCATATCATAGTCATTCATACTGTCCCCAAAAGCATAGGTATCCTCATGTGCAATCCCTAATTTCTCACATGCACATGCAATTCCTGTTGCCTTTGAGAAGTTCTTGGGCACAAGTTCTACAAAGTCTGTCCCATGATAAATTACATCATAATACTCCGACAGACCTTCTAAAATCTCACGGCATTCCCGCCCTCGGACATCAATACTAAGCTTGCTGGCTTCCCAACAGCCCTCATTACCGGAAATTGGAATTAATTTATCCGGCACAGATTTTTTCAACACCTGTAAAAATGGATCATCTCCAAAGGTTTCCTCATCCACATAGAGATGCTCCCGCCCCTCCAAAACAACGGGATAGTGAAAGGGTTGTAATACTCCCAGTGTATGCTTTAAAACTTCAGGTTCTATCTTTTTATAGAAAAGCACTTCTTTTCCCTTTTCTACATAGGTACCGCAGCCCGCAACTATTCCGTCAAAGCCTAAGGAAAGTAACCTCTCATCCTGAATATAGGACATAGTTCTCCCCGTACAGATAAAGGTTAAATGCCCATTCTCTTTTAAACGACAAAAAGCCTCTCTGGTGCTGTCCGGTATTTGAAATTTTTCATCCCATAGCGTTCCGTCTATGTCAAAAAAGATTGCTTTTCTTCCCATAATCTCACCTAACATTTACATAATTATAACCAGACTTATTGTAGCACAAATCATAGGGGTTTGTGAACACATGAAATAAAAAAGTTGTTACACCATCACCGTATAACAACTTTTTTCTTCTATTTAATTTAACGTGCCAGATAAGTATAGCCCATCAGGCTCTCATCCACTTCTCTTGCCGCCTCACGTCCTTCGCGGATTGCCCATACAACCAAAGACTGTCCTCTGTGCATATCTCCTGCCACATAGACACGCTCTACGCTGGTAGCATGATGCTCCGGCTCCGTTGCCACATTGGTTCGCTCATTCATCTTCACGCCAAAAGCATCTGCAACATATTTTTCTGTTCCCAAAAATCCTGCTGCAATGAGAACCAGCTCGGCATCCAGTACTGCTTCGCTTCCTTCTACCTCTGCCATAACCATGCGTCCTGTTTTTTCATCCTTCTTACTTTCCAGCTTGACGGTTTTTACGCCGCAGACTGCACCCTTTTTATCCTTTAAGAACTCTTTTACCGTAGTCTGATAGATACGAGGGTCATGACCGAAAACTGCGATTGCCTCCTCCTGACCGTAATCGGTCTTGGAAACCTTAGGCCATTCCGGCCACGGGTTGTTTTCTGCTCTCTCATCCGGTGCCTTCGGCATCATTTCCAACTGAGTCACACTCTTTGCTCCGTGGCGGATACAGGTTCCTACACAGTCGTTTCCGGTATCACCGCCACCGATAATAATGACATTTTTTCCTTTTGCGGAAATATATTTATTATCCTTTAATTCAGAATCCAAAAGGCTCTTGGTAGTGGAGCTCAAAAAGTCCACTGCAAAATAAATTCCCTCTGCGTCTCTTCCCGGTGCTTTGATATCCCGTGGATTCTTGGCTCCGCAGGCTAAGATAACCCGGTCGTATTCTTTTAAGAGTTTTGCCGACTTTATGTCTTTTCCCACATTGACGCCGGTAATAAACTCTACGCCCTCTTCCTTCATAACCTCTACTTTCCGGTCAATATACTGTTTTTCCAGCTTCATATTCGGAATACCATACATCAGGAGTCCGCCCACACGGTCATCCCTCTCATATACGGTTACGGAATGACCACGCTTGTTCAACTGGTCAGCCGCTGCCAGTCCCGCCGGACCGGAGCCGATAACTGCCACCTTCTTACCGCTGCGTACCTTTGGCGGTTTTGCCTTGGCATAGCCCTTTTCATAGGCATTCTCTATGATACTGTTTTCATTTTCCCGCACAGTAACGGCATCTCCATAAAGACTGCAGGTACAAGCTTTTTCACAAAGTGCCGGACATACTCTGGAGGTAAACTCCGGAAAATTGTTCGTCTTGGTCAGTCTGGCATATGCCCGTTCCAAATTGTCCCGGTATACCAAGTCATTCCACTCCGGTACCAGATTGTGTAGCGGACATCCGCTGGTCATTCCCATAATGGTCATACCGGACTGGCAGAACGGTACCCCGCAGTCCATACATCTGGCTCCCTGTTCCCTTCTTTTTTCCTTTGACAGAGGAATATGGAACTCGTTGAAATTCTTGATACGTTCCTTCGGTTCAATCGCTGTCGTATTCTCTCTGTTATATTCCATAAAACCTGTTGATTTTCCCATGGTTCCATCTCCCTCCTATCTCTTTGTGTTGGCATAAAATGCTTCAATCTGTGCCTGCTCTGCGTTCAGACCTTTTTCTTCCATCTGAACAATGGTCATCAGCATACGGTTATAGTCAAATGGTATTACCTTCTTGAATTTCGGCAGATATTCGCTGAAATTATCCAGAATCATCTTTCCTTTTTCGGAATTGGTAAGTGCCACATGCTCTTTTATCATTTCCTTTAATTCCAAAACATCATATTTGGAAGTAATCTCTTCCATAGAAACCATCTCTTTGTTGGTTCTCATATATAAATCGCTGTCTTCATCCAGTACATAGGCAATACCGCCGCTCATACCTGCCGCAAAGTTTTTGCCCGTCTTTCCTAAGACAACCACACGTCCTCCGGTCATGTACTCACAGCCGTGGTCTCCCACACCTTCTACTACCGCAATGGCTCCTGAGTTACGAACACAGAAACGCTCTCCTGCCACACCATTGATAAATGCTTTTCCGCTGGTGGCTCCGTAAAGTGCCACGTTTCCGATAATGATATTTTCGTCCGCTTTGAAATTCGAACCTGTCGGCGGATAAACCACCAACTTTCCGCCGGAAAGACCTTTTCCGAAATAATCGTTACTGTCTCCCACCAGTTCCAGAGTCAGACCTTTCGGTATAAATGCTCCAAAGCTCTGTCCACCGGCACCGCTGCATTTTACCACATAAGTATCTTCTTCCAGAGTATCATGATATTTCTTTGTGATTTCCGAACCGAAAATCGTACCAAAAGAACGGTCCGTATTGGTCAGTTCAATTTCAATGCATCGTTTCTGACCGGAATCTAAGGCTGCTTTTAACTGCTTTAACAGCACCTTCTCATCAGCAGTTTTCTCCAATTCAAAATCATATACCTGTTTCGGATCAAAGGTTACCTTCTCCTTCGGTCCTGCAAACGGATTGTTCAGAATCCGTGATAAATCTACTTTCTTCTGACGCTCTGTCAGTTCATCCCTTACCTTCAGTAAATCGGAACGTCCTACCAGTTCATCCACAGTACGTACGCCCAATTTTGCCATATATTCACGAAGCTCTTCTGCCACAAACCGCATAAAGTTCATAACATATTCCGGTTTTCCTTTGAAACGCTTGCGAAGCTCCGGGTTCTGGGTTGCAATTCCCACCGGACAGGTATCTAAGTTGCAGACACGCATCATGACACAGCCCATACTTACCAACGGAGCCGTAGCAAAACCAAATTCCTCTGCTCCTAAAAGTGCTGCAATGGCAACATCCCTTCCGGTCATCAGCTTTCCGTCTGTCTCGATTCTGACTTTATTTCTAAGCCCATTCATAATCAGGGTCTGATGGGTCTCTGCCAGTCCCAGCTCCCACGGAAGTCCTGCGTTATGAATGGAGCTGCTCGGTGCAGCACCGGTTCCTCCGTCATAGCCGGAAATCAGGATAACCTGTGCTCCTGCCTTGGCAACACCTGCCGCAACGGTTCCCACTCCTGCTTCAGATACCAGTTTTACGGAAATTCTGGCATCTCTATTGGAATTCTTCAAATCAAAAATCAACTGTTCCAAATCCTCAATGGAGTAGATATCATGGTGAGGTGGCGGAGAAATCAGACTTACGCCCGGTGTGGAGTGTCTGGTTTTTGCAATCCAAGGATAAACCTTTCCTGCCGGAAGATGTCCGCCTTCGCCCGGTTTTGCTCCCTGTGCCATCTTAATCTGAATCTCCTTGGCACTTACCAGATAACGGCTGGTAACACCGAAACGTCCGCTTGCCACCTGCTTAATGGCAGAGCATTTATTTAATCCGTCTTTTCCGACGGTCAGTCTCTCTAAGCTCTCTCCACCTTCACCGGAATTGGATTTTCCGTGAAGTTTATTCATGGCGATAGCCAGTGTCTCATGTGCCTCCTGAGAAATAGAACCGTAGGACATAGCTCCTGTTTTAAAACGGGTTACAATGGAATCCACGCTCTCCACTTCCTCAATCGGAATTCCTTTCTTCGGATAATTGAAATCCATCAAGCCACGGATATTCAAGGCTCTCTCTTCTCCGTCTAAGAGCTTGGAATATTCTTTGAACAATCCATAATCTCCTCTTCTGGTTGCCTCCTGTAACAGATGGATGGTCTGAGGATTATAGAGATGTTCCTCTGCTCCGCTTCTCATCTTATGGCGTCCTTTGGAGTCCAAGGTCAAATCTGTTTCCAGTCCCAACGGATCGTAAGCCTCGGAATGAAGCGTATCTACTGCTTTTTCAATATCTGCTAAATTGATACCGCCGATTCTGCTGACGGTATTGGTAAAGTATTTATCAATGACCTCGGAATCTATACCGATTGCCTCGAAAATCTTGGAGCCCTGATAGGACTGAATGGTGGAAATACCCATTTTGGAAGCAATCTTTACAATTCCGTGAATAACTGCATTATTGTAATCATCAATAGCTGCATAATAATCCTTGTCTAACATATGCTCATCAATGAGATTTTTGATCGTATCCTGTACCAGATAAGGATTGATGGCACAGGCACCGTATCCCAACAGAGTGGCAAAATGATGTACCTCTCTTGGCTCGCCGGATTCCAGAATCATGGCAAGGCTGGTGCGTTTCTTTGTCTCGACCAAATGCTGGTTCAATGCTGCTACTGCCAACAGAGAAGGAATTGCCACATGGTTCTCATCCACACCACGATCGGAAAGAATCAGGATATTGGCTCCGTCCCTATGAGCTCTGTCCGCCTCCACAAAGAGATGATCCAAGGCTTTCTGCAGGCTGGTATTCTTATAATAAGTAATCGGCAAAGTCACAACCTTAAATCCATCCCGTTTCATGGTACGAATCTTCATCAAATCCGTATTGGTCAGAATCGGGTTGTGAATCTTTAACACCTGACAGTTGATTGCCTGCTCTTCCAGAAGGTTTCCGTCCTCTCCGATGTATACGGTGGTAGATGTTACTACTTCCTCACGGATACAGTCGATTGGCGGGTTGGTAACCTGTGCAAAGAGCTGTTTAAAATAGTTAAACAACGGCTGCTGGTCATTGGATAACACCGGAATCGGAGAATCAATACCCATGGCTGCAATGGATTCTGCTCCGTTCTGTGCCATCGGAAGAATGGTATCTCTGGTGGATTCATAGGTATATCCAAATGCCTTCTGCATTCTTCTCAATTCTTCTTTTTTGTATTCCATTACACGCTCATTAGGAATCTTCAAATCCTTCAACTCTACCAGATTGCGGTCTAACCACTCACCATACGGCTGTTTGTCCGCATAACGATCTTTTAACTCCTCATCGTCAATGACCTCTCCCTTTACGGTATCCACTAAAAGCATTTTTCCCGGGCGAAGTCTTTCTTTTACTTTGATACGCTCCGGCTCAATTTCCAAAACTCCCACTTCTGAGGAAAGAATCAGATAATCATCGTTTGTAATGTAATATCTGGAAGGTCTCAATCCGTTACGGTCCAGAACCGCTCCCATAATATCTCCGTCAGAAAAGAGAATCGAAGCCGGGCCGTCCCATGGCTCCATCATGGTTGCATAATACTGATAAAAATCTTTTTTCTTCTGGCTCATAATACTGTTATTTGCCCAAGGCTCAGGAATGGTAATCATAACCGCCAGTGGAAGCTCCATACCGCTCATTACCAAAAATTCCAGCGTGTTATCCAGCATGGCGGAGTCGGAACCTGCGGTATTGACCACCGGAAGCACCTTCTGCAATTCGCCCTTTAAATGCTCGGATTCCATCGTCTCCTCGCGGGCAAGCATCTTATCTGCATTACCCCGAATGGTATTAATCTCACCGTTATGTACGATAAAACGGTTCGGATGGGCTCTCTCCCAGCTTGGATTGGTATTGGTAGAGAAACGGGAGTGTACCGTTGCAATGGCAGATTCATAATCCTTATCCTGCAAATCCTTGAAAAACAATCGAAGCTGCTCCACTAAGAACATTCCCTTGTATACGATGGTTCTGCTGGAGAAGGAAACCACATAGGTATCGTCATTACTCTGCTCGAACACTCTTCTGGCAACATACAGCTTCCGGTCAAAATCCAGTCCCTTCGGACAGTCTGCCGGACGTTTTACAAAGCCCTGCATGATATAAGGCATACAATCGATGGCTTTCTGTCCCAAAGTCTTCGGGTCTGTAGGAACCTCTCTCCAACCTAAAAATTCCATCCCCTCTTTTTCAATGATAACCTCGAACATTTTCTTTGCCTGATTCCGCTTCAGTTCTTCCTGTGGAAAGAAAAACATTCCGATTCCGTAATCCCGCTCTTCTCCCAACTGGATTCCCAAAGGTTCACATGCCTTTTTAAAAAATTTATGTGAAATCTGTAACAGAATACCAACACCGTCACCGGTTTTACCCTCGGCATCTTTTCCTGCTCTGTGTTTCAAATTTTCTACAATCTTCAATGCATTTTCTACGGTTTCATGGGTCTTGATTCCTTTGATATTTACAACGGAACCGATACCGCAGTTATCATGCTCAAAACTCGGATCATACAATCCTTTTGCTGTTGCAGTACTCTCGTTCATCTGTGTCTTCATACCTCTTCCTTTCTGTGCCTTCTGTCTGTTGCACCTTCTACGTTTTTTCTAACATTTATGATACACCTGTTTTTTTTTCGTGTAAACACTTTTTTTACTTAAATAAACTGATTATTTGTCTTTACTGTTTACATTTTTATATTGTCAGATTATTTATTTTTATTTTTTCATTAAAAAAGGTTTTTAGAAACAATTTTATTGGATTTTTCTCAAATCTCACAAAAACTTTTTTTCTAAAAACCTCTTTGTTTTCTCTTTTTTATTAAATTGTGTCTAAATTGTATCTCTCTTTTTTCGGAAAATAATGACTGCTAATCCCACGAAAACCAGTCCCAGACCGATGGTCATACACAGCTTTACCCCAAAGGGATGCTCCATCCATTTCAGCCATTCTGTCTCTGTTCGAATTACCGATATGGTATTAGCCGCCATATGTCCGGCAATGGCACCATACAGATATTCTGTCCGTTCCGCACAAAGTGCAAGGAAAATTCCCAACAACCCCGCATAGATGAACTGTACCAGATTCATATGCATTACTCCGAAAATTACTGCGGAAATTCCCACCGCCCATGGAAGGGAGAGCCATTCCCGCAGCCTGCGGTAAACCAGCCCCCGAAACACATATTCCTCCAATATGGGAACCAAAATACAGGGTCCTAAAATTTCAAAAATGATTCCTCCGCCAAAAAAGGCTTTTGCCACCTGCTGATAGCTCTTAGAAGTTTCTATCAGCGGCGTCCACGCCAGAATGTTATTTAAAACAACAGACAGGCAGGCCGCCATAAGAGCAATCCCTGCAATCACCGGTAATTCCTGCCGAAAGCTTTTCACCACGTTCTTCCACTCCGGTTCCAAATAACCTCTCCGCACTTCATCTGCCCGATAAATTCTATAAATAAACGGGAGGGTCAGCAAAGTAGACAATACCTTGATAAAGCCATAGCTTTGATTGGTCAGTGGCACAAACAGAGTAATCATAAAAGTTGCCACATTTGTAATCACATAATAAATTCCCACCGGATACACGATTGCCCATGCCCGGTTAAGCTTCGTATTGTTCAATATATTTCTCCACTTCCTTCAAATTATCGCAGACCACCAACGCTCCTGCCTGCTCCATCTCTTTTTTATTCCCAAATCCGTAGGACACACCGATGCATTCCATTCCAGCTTCTTTTGCCCCTTCCACATCAAAAATCGTATCTCCAATCAACAGACATTCTCTGGGATTCTCCACTTTCATTCTTCGAAATACTTCCTGTAATACTTCCTGTTTTGTAGAAATCCGCTCATCCAGCGTTGCACCCACAATCTCATCAAAATACCCGTCCAATCCGTGTTTTTTTAGGATTTTTTTACACGCCTCTTCCGGCTTCGAGGATGCCAAAGCTAAAGGGTATCCCTTATCTTTTAAGGCTTTTAGGCACTCTTCCACCCCGCCATACAAACGATTTTCAAAAATCCCTACCTTGTCAAAACGCTCCCGGTATTTTTCAATCAGATAACTTGTGGTTTCATCATCGAAATCATAGTTTTTCTGAAACGAATATTTCAAAGGCGGTCCGATATAACTTCTCAAATCATCGAGATTTTCCACTTCTATCCCTTTATGTTTCAAAGCATATTGTACACACTTTGTAATCCCTTCAAAGGAATCCGTAATCGTCCCATCTAAATCAAACAATATCTTCTTCATCCTCTAACTCCTTTAGTTCTTCTAAGGCTCTCTCATACTCCAACATTCCTGCATGTACCAGTATGGTCTGCAATTTTTCTCTCCATTTTTCATTCTTCATTGCTGCTTTGATTCTGATACAGGCTTCCTGTGCATCATAATCCAACAGAGCCTCTTTAATTTTATCCAAGGATACGTCTTCATCCTCTTTCTTCTCTTCTATTTCTTCCAGAGATTCTTTTCTTAGAATTTCCTGTATTTCTTCTATTACATCCCGGTATGCCTTTATCAACTCCTGTATATGACTTTCTATAAAATCATAGTTCTGGGATTTTCCTGCATACTCATGTTCCTTTGCCATGGTAGATAATCCATAGGCTCCGATTCCTGCCATACTACTCTTTAATGCATGTACCTCTATGACATAATTCTGGTAATCCTTTTCTTTCTGATTTCCGACACTCTCCATACCTTTTTTCATATTCAACATCTCAGATGCTGTTTCAATTTCGTTACTCTCCGCTTTTTTCTTTTCCGTTTCTCTCTGCTTTTCTTCCGGTATCCATTCCCGTAAGAAGACTTCCAGCTGTTTTAGGTTTACCGGCTTAGAGATAAAATCGTCCATGCCCTGTTCCCGGAAATACTTTCCCGCACCGTTAACGGCATTTGCCGACAGTGCAATTACCACTTGATGTTCTCCTCTGACCCGTTCTTTGTCACGGATAATTCGGGTAGTTTCCACACCATCCAGATACGGCATCATGTGATCCATAAAAATAATATCATAAAAATGTCCCATTTCTAACAACCGGATACAGTCATAACCACTTGACACTGTGGTCACATTTAACTCAAAAATCTGAAGCAGGCTTTCTACCACCTTTAAATTCATGTAATTATCATCTACCACCAGCACCTCTGCTCCCAGTGCTATAAATCGAACATTTTCTTCCTGCTCCTGTCTCCTGTTTTCCGCATCTTCTCTGATTGCAACTGCCATATTGTAAATATAAACCGGTTTTCTCACAATTACCTTATTCATCTTTCCTGAGATTCCGATTTCTTCCTGAATTCTCGCCATGGCAACAAACCGGACATTTTTTACGGTCTTTGCATACTCTCCAATCCGTTTTTGTCCGCTGACATAATCATAAAACAAAATTGTTCCCGGTTCATCAACAATTATTTCTTCCAACTTTCCAAGACTCCGAACCGGCACTACTTGCAACTGCATTTTGTTTCCGCTTTCCAGAATGCTTTCCATATAGGAACGGTTTGGCTCATACACGTAAACTCGGTACTGTTCCGGGTGTTCCATTTTCACAAAGGACTGTTCTTCTAACATCTTCTGCTCTACCCGAATAGTAACTATCGTGCCTTCTCCATAAGTACTCTCAATTTCAATATTCCCATGCATCTGTTCTGCAATTTTTTTGTAATAGCAAGCCCCAGTCCGGTTCCCTCCTGCTGCCGATTTTTTTTATAATCCGCTTGGGAAAATGCCGTAAACAGACTTCCCATCTCCTCTTTTCGGATACCAATTCCCGTATCCGACACCCGGAAAATTAATTCACATTTATTTTCGGACTTCTTTTCCCACTCCACCTGTAACAGAATCTTTCCCTTTTCTGTAAACTTTACCGCATTGGAAAGAATATTTAGCAGCATCTGACGGATTCTTCCGTCATCCCCTTCTAAGAGACTTGGTATATTCTCTTCCATCCGAATCAATAGAATAACATCTTTTCCTATCAGTCGGGTCGCAATCAGATTCTGCAAATCGGTTACTACCTTTCCCAAATCATAAGGCACCTCTGCCAATTCCAGCTTCTCTGCATCCATCTTAGAAAAATCTAAAATATCATTGATAATTGCCAATAGATTATCCGAAGCATTTCTTATCGTATCCACATATTCCCGCTGAGTCGCCGACAGTTCTCCCTTCATTAAAAGCTCGCTCATTCCCACAATGGCATTCATCGGTGTTCGAATTTCATGACTCATATTGGCAAGGAAGGTACTCTTACTGCGATTTTCCATATTTGCTTCTTCCGCTTTTGCAATAAGTTCTTTTTTATAAACCTCATAAAAATGTACTACACTCAAAAGACTGATAATCAGAACACTATAGATTATCACATACATGGTATATTTTATAGCTGTCATCTCTCCATGCAAAAATTCCGGATATATCAATGGCATGACGATTAAAATCATTATCGTTCCTATTGCATAGATATAGAACAGAGGCTTATCCGCAAACATTGCAATCATGATTGCTGCACAACAAAACACAAGAATCGGATGAACCAAATTTTCCACTTCTACAGAAATCATGTAAGTCGCCATCAAAATGCAGAACAAAGTAAGCAACTCTACCATTCTCTGGTTTTTTGAAATCAAAAAAGCAAGTAGCGGAGGCAGTAGAAAAAGAGCTGAATAAATCATAATATGAAAGAAAGTTGCTCTCTCATAACAAAAAGCTCCGTAAATCATATGCATGGCTAAAAAACCGCCAAATACAGCCAGGCATGCTCTCATCGTTTTTCGATATTCTAGCAATCTTCTGCTTCCTTTCTCTTTCGTCTAATCCAGTTCTTCTAACATCTCCTTCACAGTCTTTCCGATTATCGGATGCCGGAAGCCGGGTGCAATCTCCGCCAAAGGTTCCAATACAAATCTGCGGTTTTGCAAATCCACATGGGGGATGGTTAGTTCTTCCGTTTCAATGCACTCTCTGTCATAAAATAAAATATCCATATCTAATGTACGGGGACCCCAATGGATTTTCCGTTCTCGTCCCGCCTCTGCCTCAATTTTATGAAGCAGCTCCAACAGCTCCTCCGGTGTCAAAAGTGTCTCCATTTCCAGACAGCCATTTAAAAAATCCTCCTGCTTTACACCGCCGTAAGGCTTTGTCTGAATCAGTTTCGATACCTGTAAAACCCTGCAATCTTCATGATGCCTTAATTTTTCAATTCCCTGACGGATATATTCCTCCCGGTTTCCCAAATTAGACCCAAAGGAAAGATACACCTTATTCCATCCACGGATAATCTCCACAGATACTGCCTCTAACGGAAGTCCGATAGGTGCCCAAGGTTTCTGAATCTCCAGCTTTACCTGACGCAGTCTTGGGATCTCTCTCAACAATGCCTCCGCCAAATGTTCCGCAGCCGCCTCTATCAGTTGATAGGTGTTCTTTTTCATAAACTCTTCCATATACTGACTGACTTCTCCGTAATGAATGGATTCCTCCAAGGTATCTCTTCTTCCTGCTTTACGGGTGTCTGTATATAAAGTTGCATTTATCAGGAATTTTTGTCCCAGTTTTGTCTCCTCCGGAAATACCCCGTGATTTGCAAATACCTCCAGATTCTTTATCTTAATCTTATCCATGTCTTACAGGTCTTTCCTTCCTAAAATTGCCTCTGCCATGGTAATTGCCCGCTTGTTTTCCTTTACATCATGGACTCTCACAAAGGCTGCTCCCTGCATAACCCCGAATACCGTGGTTACCAGTGTTCCCTCCACTCTTTCTTCGCTTGGCAAATCTAAGGATAGTCCGATGACTGACTTCCGGCTGGTTCCCAACAACACCGGATATCCCATTTCTTCCAGAACATCCAGACAACGAATCGCCTCCAGATTATTCTCATAGGTCTTTCCAAAGCCCACTCCCGGGTCCAGAATAATCCGTTTATTTTTAATACCTGCTTCCTTGGCAAGCCAGATACTTTCTTTCAAATCTGCTTTCATCTCTTTTAAAAATTTCTTGTAATCGGCTTCCTTGCGGTTATGCATCAGGCAGCATGGAAGCTTCGCATCAGCAATTACCTTTGCCATTTTTTCATCATATTTTAATCCCCAGATGTCATTGATTAAATCCACACCTGCCTTGATATTTGCCTTTGCCACCTTGCTTTTATATGTATCTATGGAGATTGGCACTTCAAAACGTTCCTTCAACGCCTCCACCACCGGAACCGTCCGTTGAATTTCCTCCTCATCGGAAATTATGGTATAACCTGGGCGGGTAGATTCTCCTCCCACGTCGATGATGTCCACACCCTGCTCCACCATTTCCTGTGCGTGGAACAATGCCTGATCCAATGTGTTGTATTTTCCGCCATCAGAAAAGGAATCCGGCGTTACATTTAAAATACCCATGACATAGGTATGATTTTTAACGTCGAATTTCCTATTTCCTATTGTAATTTTTTCAATTTTCTCTTTCATACTGCACCTCGTCTGTTCTAATACCATAACTTTTGATTCTTCGCTTCTTCACTCCATTTACAGGTATCATATGCTTTACAAAACCTACAATTACGAGAGCTTTTATCTGCTCTTCTTATCAGCTCTGCCAAAGACTGCTCCTGTCTTTTTCCCTTGTTCCTATGTCCCGAGACCGCTTCTGTAATCTCTTGTTTCTCTTCTGTGGTAAGATTTAACTTATTCAAAAAATATTCTGCTTTTTTCTCACCTGCCTTATCATGGGATATCCCCT
The DNA here is from genome assembly GCA_958349535.1 of uncultured Lachnospiraceae bacterium. Lineage (GTDB taxonomy): Bacteria > Bacillota > Clostridia > Lachnospirales > Lachnospiraceae > Maccoyibacter. Next base: position 112,467 of record CATWDJ010000003.1, on the reverse strand, counting down.
GCAAATATTCCTCTGTTCTCCCTAAATCGTGCAGCAATGCTGCAAGATAAATACTCTCTTTTTTCATATTCCAACCGGATTCCAGATTTTTCAACTGGGCGATTCTGGCAACTGCCAGCAGATGTTCTAGTCCATGCCCACAATATACACGCTCTTTCTCTAATTCCTCCAGTTGTTTTATCTGCTGCTGATATTCCCGGTCTTCCAAGAGTTTATTTACATTTTCCATTTATTTTACCATCATAAAAAATTTGTTCTGCAATTCCATGTCTTCTTCAAAAACTCCACGTGTTACATAAGTTACGGTCTTGCTCCCCGGCTTTTTGATTCCACGCATTGTCATACACATATGCTCTGCTTCAATCATTACCATGGCTCCCTTTGGCTTTAAATGCTCCATCAAAGCATCTGCTATCTGGGCACTTAACTGCTCCTGAAGCTGGGGTCTTTTTGCATAGACCTCTACGGTTCTCGCCAGCTTACTCAATCCCACAACCTTTCCGTCCGGGATATACGCCACATGTGCCTTCCCGTAAAAAGGCAGCAGATGATGCTCACAAGTGGAATAAAAGACAATGTCTTTCTCCAACACCATCTCATTGTCCTGTACCGAAAAAGTTTTCGACAGCGGTTCTGCAACATCTGCCTCTAAACCGACGAAAATCTCCTGATACATTCTGGCAATACGATCCGGAGTCTCAACTAATCCCTCTCGGCTGTAATCCTCGCCGATTCCCTCCAGAATCAACCGTACTCCCTGTTTAATTTTATTCTCATCCATGGTATTTCACCTGTACTTTCCTATACTTTCTCTGATTTCTCCCAGATAAGAGAGGGAGCCCCATGCAATCACTACTCCATCCTCACGTTTGGCTTCCTCCACAGCCTTTTTTAAAGCGTCTCCTACGGATTCTTCCACATGAATCTGTTCCCTGTACATTTCCGCTTCCTCCGCTAATTTTTCGGCACACAATGCCCTGGGATTATTTGGCGTCACCAGATATGATGTCTGTGCCAAAGGCAAAAGTCTTTCTAACATTTTACCATGCTCTTTATCTGCAAGCACCCCTATTATATAAATTATTTTTCGATTTGTAAAATAATTTTGTATGGAGGAATATAACTGCTCTGCGGCAGCCGGATTATGAGCACCGTCTATGATAACCTCCGGTTCCTTTAAAATCTTTTCAAATCTGCCTTCCCAGCAGGCTTTTTCCACACCTGTCTTTACTTTTTCCGGCTTTATCACATATCCTTTCCGGTCCAAAACTTCCAAGGTTTCCAATGCCAGTACCAGATTCTGCTTCTGATAGCTTCCTCTTAACTGCGTCATCAGATTTCCATATCGGGGATGATATAATCCCATCCCTTCTTCCGTAAATTCCGCTTTTATCTCTTTCCATTGGGCAAACGTCAGATTCGCACCTTTTCTTTGGACTGTGTTTTCTATGACCTTTTCCACTTCTTTTTCCTGTGCCAATGCCACCACGGAACATCCCTTTTTGATGATTCCCGCCTTGGCTTTTGCAATCTCCGTCAAAGTATTTCCTAAAAACTGCATATGGTCCATTCCAACAGCGGTAATCACGGAGCACAGCGGTTTCTCAATGATGTTGGTGGCATCCTCGATTCCGCCCATGCCCACCTCTAACAGCACCATATCGCATTGCTTTTGATAAAAATAAAGGAATGCTGCGGCGGTTTCCACCTCAAAAGAAGTGGGATGAGGCTTTCCTGCCTCCACCAATCTCTCACAGGCTTTTTGTACCGGTTCTATAATATTTCCGTAATCCTCTTTGCTGATAATTTCCTCTCCGATACGATAGATTTCCCGTTGGCAAAAAACCGCCGGGGACTGATAACGACCTACCCTGTAGCCGTTTTCCGTCAATATAGCTGATAGGAAGGCTCCCACAGACCCTTTTCCGTTGGTTCCCGCAATGTGAATACAAGGTAACTGCTCCTGTATATTTCCCAGTTCTCTCATCAGATTTCGGATACTGTCCAGTCCCAGAATACTTCCATATTGTTTGGTTGTCTCTATAAATGCTCTCGCCTGTTCATATGTCATTTCTTTACGCCCTTGGTATCTCTCTTTCCGATATGAAGCCGGTTCAGTACAATTTCTTTTTCTCCCACCATAACACTGCTATTTTCTCCCTGATTCAGCACATGAATGGCTGTCAGCACATCCGCTGCTCCTAAACGGATTCCCCGCACACCAATGGCTCCTTTTTTCTTTTGTGGAATTTCTGCCGGGTCAATTCTTAAGAAATAATCCTTTTCCGACTGCATGACCATAGTGTCACCGTCCTCCAGAGCATGTACTGCCAGTACCTCATCTCCTTCGCCCAGCTTGGTGGCTGCCGTGGTCCGTTTTGACACATCAAATTCACTGCCGTCCACCACCTTTAACATGCCCTGCTTGGTTCCGAAAAGCACCTTTTTCTCTTTCAGGCTTTCCAGATTCATAAGATAAACCAGTTCTTCCTGACTGCTGTCATAATTGCTCAGATTATCAATCGGCTGCCCCTTATCACGGAATTTACCAAATGGCACATCCATAATTTTTACCATATGAAGCTGCCCGTGGTTTGTAAAGACACACAAACGGTCTGTATTTTTACACGGAATCACATATTTGTTTTCCGCATCTGCCGCTTCTTTATTTCGCTCATAGGCTGCTTCATCCACACATCTGCCATAGCCGAAGCGGTCCATCAAAAAGACCACATCCTGCTCTTCGATTTTCTTTTCCTCCACCACTGCTGCCGCCACGTTGTCAATAACGGTTTTCCGCTCTGTGGCATATTCCTTTTTAAAAGCATCCAATTCCTTGATGATAACCTTTGCCATCACAGAACGGTTACTTAAAATATCCTCATATTTTGCAATATTTTTTACGGTTTCCTCGTGGTCTTTTAATAAGGCCTCGATTTCCAATCCGATTAATTTGTACAGACGCATTTCTAGAATAGCACTTGCTTGTTTCTCGGTAAAATGCAGATTTGCCGCGTCCTTCTCAGATTGTTTGGATTTGAACTTAATGCCTTCAGTTTTTCCTTCTACCAGACACGCCTTGGCTTCTTTGATATTTTTGGAGCCACGGAGAATCTCAATAATCAAGTCAATGACATCACATGCCTTGATCAATCCTTCCTGTACCTCCCGCTTATCCATCTCTTTTGCCAATAATGTCTTATATTTTCTGGTGGCAATCTCATACTGGAAATTTACATGATGACGAATCATCGGCACCACACCCATGGTCTCCGGCTTTCCGTCTGCCACTGCCAGCATATTGACACCAAAGGTATCCTCTAACTTTGTTTTTTTGTAAAGCAGGTTACAGAGATTTTCTGCATCTGCTCCCTTTTTCAGTTCCAATACAATACGGATTCCCTCTTTGGAGGACTGATTGGAGATATCCACAATATCATTGGTGGCTTTGGATTCCACCAATCCGTAGACATCATTTAAAAACTTGCCAATATTGGCTCCAATCATAGTATATGGAATCTCGGTAATCACCAGACGTTCTTTACCGCCTTTTACCTTCTCTATCTCGACTTTTCCCCGGATTTTGATTTTTCCGGCTCCGGTGGAATAAATCGCCAGCAAATCGTCCTTGTTGGTGACAATTCCTCCCGTTGGAAAATCCGGTCCCTTGATATATTCCATCATCTGCTCAGTGTTGATGTCTGGATTTTTCATGTACGCCTTGACACCTTCAATAACTTCTCCGAAATTGTGCGGCGGAATACTGGTTGCCATACCTACGGCGATTCCCTCTGCTCCGTTGATTAGAATGTTAGGCACCTTCACCGGAAGTACCTCCGGCTCCTTCTCTGTTTCATCGAAGTTCGGTACAAAATCCACTACATCCTTGTCCAAATCTGCCAGATATGCCTCCTGGGTAATCTTTTGCAGTCTTGCTTCGGTATAACGCATGGCTGCGGCTCCGTCTCCCTCGATGGAACCGAAATTACCGTGCCCGTCCACCAGCGGCAGTCCTTTTTTGAATTCCTGAGACATGACTACCAAAGCTTCATAGATGGAACTGTCACCGTGAGGATGATACTTACCCATGGTATCTCCTACGATTCTGGCACTTTTCCGGTATGGTTTATCGTACCGGATGCCCAGTTCATACATATCATAAAGGGTACGTCGCTGTACCGGCTTTAAACCGTCCCGGATATCCGGCAGGGCACGTGCCACAATGACACTCATTGCATAGTCGATGTAAGATTTTTGCATAACCTCAGAATATTCTGTTTTTATCAAATGCTCTTTTACTTCCATGTCCTAACCTCCTATACATCCAATTCCGCATCATTGGCATGCTCATAAATAAATGCCCGTCTCGGCGGGACATCATTTCCCATCAGCATTTCCGTTACATCCGATGCCATTCTTCCATCCTCAATGACTACCTGCTTCAACACACGAGTTTCCGGGTCTAAGGTGGTTTCCCACAACTGGGAAGCATCCATCTCTCCTAAACCTTTGTATCTTTGCAGAGTAAAGGAACCTTTATGAGTCTTACGGTACCGCTCTAATGCCGCATCATCATAAAGATACTCTTCCTCGCCCTTGCTTGGGATGGCTTTGTATAGAGGGGGCATGGCGATATACACATGTCCCTCCTGTATCAGTTCCGGCATGAACCGGTAAAACAGCGTCAGCAGCAGGGTGGAAATATGAGCTCCGTCCACATCCGCATCTGCCATAATAATAATCTTATCATATCTTAACTTGGTAATATCAAAGTCATTGCCGTAGCCCTCGGAAAATCCACAGCCAAAGGCATTAATCATGGTTTTAATCTCCGCATTGGCAAGGACTTTGTCAATGGTGGCTTTTTCCACGTTCAATATCTTACCCCGAATCGGCAAAATAGCCTGATAATTCCGGTCTCTTGCCGTCTTTGCCGAGCCTCCCGCAGAATCTCCCTCTACGATAAAGATTTCGCATTTAGAGGCATCTCTGCTCTCACAGTTTGCCAGCTTTCCGTTGGAATCAAAGGAAAACTTCTGCTTGGTTAAAAGATTTGTTTTGGCACGTTCCTCTGTCTTGCGGATTTTCGCCGCCTTTTCCGCACAGGAAATTACCGCCTTTAACACTTCCAGATTCCGGTCAAAGTACAACTGAATCTCATCTCCGGTAATCTTTGCAGTAGCCCTTGTCGCATCCTGATTATCCAACTTCGTCTTGGTCTGTCCCTCAAATCTCGGATCAGGATGCTTGATGGAAACCACCGCTGTCATACCATTTCTCACATCTGCTCCGGTAAAATTGGCATCCTTCTCCTTGAGAATTCCCAACTCTCTGGCATACTGGTTGATAATATTGGTAAACACCGTCTTAAATCCGGTGATATGAGCTCCGCCCTCGGCATTGTAAATATTGTTACAGAATCCAAAAATATTCTCATGAAATTCCGTGGTATACTGGATTGCCGCCTCCACCGTAATACCTTCGCTGACCCCTTGAAAATAAATCACATCATGAAGTCTTTCACATTTCTTATTCAAATCCTTGACGAAACCGATAATTCCCTCCTCCTCATGGTATTCAATATGTTCGGTTTCCTCGCCTCGCTTGTCCTCATAGATAATGGTCAACTGGGGATTCAGGTAGGCAGTCTCATGGAGACGACTTTTGACCTCATCTTCTTTAAATCTTGTCTTTTCAAAAATCTCCGGATCCGGCAAAAAATTGATTTTTGTTCCTGTCTTTTTGGTCTTTCCAATCACAGGAAGCAATCCATTCTCCAATTCAATCACCGGAATTCCCCGCTCATAGCGGTCGTGATGTATCGCACCCTCTCTGCTGATTTCTACGTCCATATAAGTGGACAGTGCATTGACCACCGAGGAACCTACCCCGTGGAGACCACCGCTGGTCTTATAGGCCGAATCGTCGAACTTGCCTCCGGCATGAAGGGTGGTAAACACTAATCTCGCCGCTGAGACACCCTTTTGATGCATTCCCACCGGAACTCCCCGTCCGTTATCCTCTACGGTACAGGAGCCATCTGCTTCCAAAGTAACCCATATGGTATCGCAGACTCCTGCCAGATGCTCGTCCACCGCATTATCTACAATCTCATAAATCAGATGATTCAATCCTTTTCTGGTAACACTTCCAATATACATACCCGGTCTTTTTCTGACCGCTTCCAATCCTTCTAATACTGCTATATTTTCGGCATCATATGTCTGTTTTCCTGCCATTTTCGTCCCTCTTTCTCTGATTCATAGCAAAATTTGCCATACTTGTTTAGTATAACATATGCTATTTAGGATTTTCAATACAGAAGAAGATGGTTGAACATAAAAAGGGTGCCCCAGTAATGGGGACACCCTCTTCTTTTAGGAATGATTATTTATGGTTTCGCTTATATTCTTTATGCTCTCTCTGTGCCTGTTTTTCTGCCTCCGTTTTTGGTGCAAAGGCAATCTTGATGGCACGTTTTACCGCATATGGTCCAATTGCTTTAAACTTATCCTCCGATTTACGCATATTTGTCATTTCCGGATGGTCTCTGTGCAGCTTGATGGCATCAAATTCACATTTGGTTGTGCAGACACCACATCCGATACACTTATTCTCATCCACCACAGAGGCTCCACAGCTTAAGCAACGGCTTGCTTCTGCATGCACCTGTTCTGCCGTCAAAGTCTTATGCACATCCCGGAAGGACATCTTATGGTCAATGCTGTTGTCCAGTCCTGCTTCCTGTCTTCCTGCTGTATCGTAATTCTCCACAGCAATATCCTCTTTGTTGAGTTCATGGAAGTCGCGACGGTTCCGTCCAATGGTCATGCTTGCACCCGGATGTACATAGCGGTGTAAGGATTCTGCTGCATTCTTTCCTGCCTCAATAGCATCTATTACGAACTTCGGTCCGCTGTAAACATCTCCTCCTACAAAGATATCCGGCTCTGCGGTCTGATAGGTCAACGCATCTGCCACCGGATAATTGCCATGCCAGAATTCTACCTTGGAGCCTTCTAACAGATTTCCCCATTCGATTCCCTGTCCGATAGCAAAAATAATATTCTCACATTCTACGGTAACCGTATTATTCTCATCATACTGTGGATTGAATTTTCCGGTTTCGTCTTTAACAGAAGTACATTTTTTGAAGACGATTGCTTTTACTTTTCCAAATTCATCTTTTAGAATTTCCTTTGGTCCCCAGCTATTATTGATAGCAATATCCTCTTCTAAGGTCTCTTTAATCTCATCTAAAGATGCTGGCATAGTATCTCTGGATTCCAGACAGTACATGGACACTTCCTTGGAGCCAAAGCGGTGTGCGGTTCTTGCACAGTCGATAGCCACGTTACCTCCACCAACAACCACGATTCTTCCTTCCATCTTCTGCTCCTGATTTTCCGTTGCTCTATGAAGGAAGCTTACTGCAATATCAATGCCCTCTGCATCATTGCCCGGAATCGGCGGAATCTTGCCCCCCTGACATCCGATTGCCACATAAAAGGCTTGATATCCCTGACTGCGAAGTTCCTCTAAGGTTATATCTTTTCCCACTTCCACACCGCAACGGATTTCTACGCCCAATTCACGAAGCACATCGATTTCCGCCTCAATAACATCTTTTTCCAATTTATAGGATGGAATACCATAGGTCATCATTCCGCCCGGTCGGCTTTGTTTTTCAAATACGGTTGGTTTATATCCTTTGGTTGCCAGATAGTATGCACAGGAAAGACCTGCCGGACCAGCTCCAATAATTGCTATTTTCTGCTCCCATTGCGTTAGACGGCTGGAAGCTATCACAACCTCCGGTATGTATCTGGTTTCCTCTCTTAAATCCTGCTCTGCAATGAACTTTTTGATGTCATCGATGGCTACTGCCTGATCTATGGTTCCACGAGTACAAGCCATTTCACATCTTCTGTTACATACACGTCCACAGATTGCAGGGAATGGATTATCTTTTTTGATTAGTGCTAATGCTTCCCGATATTTGCCCTCTTTTGCTTTCTGGATATATCCCTGTACCGCAATGTGGGCAGGACAGGCTGCTTTACACGGTGCAGTACCTGTTTCATAACAGTTGATACGGTTGTTATCTCTATAATCCTCATCATATTTATCCGGTCCCCAGTTTACCTTATCCGGAAGCACATGTTTTGGATATTCTACCTCTGTACCGTCCTTTTTGCAGAGCTTCTGTCCCAGTTTTACTGCTCCTGCCGGACAGTATTCTACACATTTACCACAGGCAACACATTTGTCTTTTTCTACTTTTGCTGTGTAAGCACTGCGGCTCATATTCGGGGTGTTGAACAACTGTGATGTTCTAAGGGCATTACAGATATTGACATTACAGTTACAGATACCAAAAATTTTGTTCTCACCATCGATGTTTGTAATCTGGTGAACAAATCCATTGTCCTCTGCTTTTTTGAAAATCTCCATTGCCTCTTCATAGGTAATATCATGACCCTTTCCGGTCTCACGGCAATAATCTGCAAAATCACCTACGCCAACGCACCAGTTCATCTCATCATCGGCACAGCCTTCGTTAAGAGCTTTTCTGCTGGCACGACAGGAACACTGTCCCACACCGATATGTCCTTCGTATTTTTTTAACCAATAGGAAATCTGTTCTAAATCCATGGTTCCCGGTTCCATTTTGATGGCTTTTTCCACTGGAATGACATGCATACCAATTCCCGCACCTCCCGGTGGCACCATATGGGTAAGTCCATCCAACGGAACAAAGGTCATACGCTCAAAGAAGCTTGCCAACGCCGGATGCTCTCTCAGACGTTTATTTCCTTCCGGTCCCTCTTCCATATTGAATAATTCTGCGGAACCCGGCACAAACATCGGCAGACAGTATCTTCGGTCTGTCGGTCCTGGAATTGCTCCGTTATGATCATAGTTATTACCATAATCATACTCAATCAATCCGATGTAAGCCATCTCATCTAAGACCTTCTGGAAATGCTCTTTTCCTTCTTCTGTCACGTGATTCATCTTCCAGAGTTCTTCTATTTTATAGTGATGACGCAATTCCATGGTCAGTGCAATGTCTGCCATTTCCTCCGTTACGATTTCTGCCAGTCCCCAGTACTCTGCATCGTCTACCGTAACTCCTTTCATCTTGTGTGCCATAACATCGGTAATCTTTTTTCCCAGCTTTAAAATTTTCTCACTTGGATTTTTGTCTCCCATATGTGGTGGGATGACTGCTTTACTCATTTCAGGCATAGTCTTTTCCTTCCTCTCTTTTATTGTTGTGTGGTTCCAAAATGCAATTCTTTCATACCCTCTACTTCGTCACATATTTCTTTCAAGCTGCAGACGTTACATTCCATAGATAGATTTTTTAAGATATGATCAATTGCCTTGGTAATTTCTTCTGCTTTTTTTATCTGTACTTCCAGTTTCTCATAGGGAAAATCCGAAAGGGTGATAAATACTAATTTTACAGCCTTCACCTGTGGATTTTTGTGATAGGACTGCAAAAAAAGCTTTCCAACCTGTTCAAATCCCAGACCTTTTTCCAATGCTGTTTTCCCAATCCGCACCATTTCCCGCTCGTTTGCCGCCGAAATACGCATCATAAACCCCTCGGGATTCAAATGGTATTTGGTGTATTCTATCTTACGAATGGCTTGATACAAGGCATTTCCCTCACCCATACTGTCTTCTTTTACACGAAGAACTGCCAGTCTTGCATAGGGGGTATCCTCATGAATTTCTCCCAAATCCTTTCCATAAAGCAGCACTTCATCTCTAGGAACAAGGGCTGTATCGGCTGTAAGGGTCATTCCACTCAAAGCCGGAAGATGATTTCCGCCCAGTTCATACGCCATATCGCTCCGTAAAATCATGTTGGCATTTCCGATATCCTTCCAGTCCTCTCCCTTTTTAACATCCAATTCTCTACCTTGCAGGGAGTCCAATATCTTCAGCCATTCTTTAATGGTTTCATCATACAACTTCATAGCTATATCTTTCTGTTTCTCTTAATCTTGTCATAATGCTTTTCTAATAATGGTTCCAACGCAGAGGTCAGTTTCATATCCAGATTAAAGAAATAAACTACAAAAGAAAGAATAAACAGACAAACCAGCACAATCGCTATAATCAATAATATTTTTAACAATGTTGCCATATGCTCTCCTTTCTAACGTGCCATTCCCTTTTGACGGGCAAACTCTGCCGCACCCAAGGCTCCCATCAACTGCGGATCGATTGGAAGCTCTATGACTTTCAGATTTAATACCTTTTCGATGGCTTCCTTTAATCCGTCATTTTTAGCACATCCACCGGTCAGGGTAATCTTATCTACTGCTCCTGCCTTTTTGCTCATAACAAAACATCTTTTGGCAACCGACAGTTCAATCCCTGCTGCAATTTCATCCATAGGTTTTCCTTCCCCTACAAGGGAAATTACCTCCGATTCCGCAAACACGGTACACTGTGCAGTAATAGGAATCACGTTTTTTGCTTTTAAGGATAATTTGGAGAACTCTGACAAATCCATCTCAAAGGCTTTTGCCATTGCCTCAAAAAATCTGCCTGTACCTGCGGCACACTTATCATTCATGGCAAAATTCAAAACCGTTCCGTCATCATCAATGGCAATGCCCTTAACGTCCTGTCCACCGATATCTATAATTGCTTTTACCTTTGGGTCCGCCACATGTACCCCCATTGCATGACAACTGATTTCGGAAATATTTTCGTCTGCAAAAGGAACCTTGTTTCGTCCGTACCCGGTTCCCACCAGATAATCTAAGTCCTCCGCTGAATTCAATTCCGGAATTTTTTCTATCGCCTGCTTTAACGCATCCTCGGCACTTAAAACTGCATTGATACGGCTACGAAGGGTTACATCGGACACCAATTTACCGTTTTCATCAATGATGACACATTTCGTATAGGTACTGCCCGAATCACATCCACCATAATATTTCATCTTTTTCTTACTCCTTTCAACTATTTACCTTGCCGCTACCATGAAATGGCATCGTCTACTTCCTCTAAGCTTGGGTCTAACGGTTCTTCCCGCAGCACAGACCTCATATAGCGGTTTACGTCATCACGGGTGTTTGCCCTTGGTACCACACGGGGATCCATCAAATCATGACCTACCCATATTAATTTGATGCCATGTTCCCTTGCCTGCTGCTCAAACATACCATGCATACCGTCCAATGCTTTACAGCTCATATGCTCCCAGAGAATAACCATATCTGCACGGAAGTACTCGCAAAATCTCCACAAATCATCCAACAGTACTTCATAGCCTCCATGAGTACGGTTTCGCATAATCATGTTTTCATATAAATGGGCCATATCGTAAATTGCCTGTTCCGAGTCATCCTCTGATATCATTTCCATAGATACCAGACTCAGCATATCTACTAGTGGCAGGATTCCCCAGCAGTTCTGTAACCAAGGTAAAAAGTCTGTATAGTACTGTGCCTGCACACCCCAGATAATGGCACGATGGCGATATTCCGGGACAAGCATTTCTTTTTTGTTATAGGACTCTTGTGCCAGCTTTGTGATTTTCCGGTCTGCCTCCACAAAAGCCGGTACCTTTCCTCCGATTGCCATATAGGTCGTTTCTGCATAAAGTGCTAAGTTTGCACCAAATACCTGTGGATAATCGGTACGGGACATTTCCATCCATTCAATTCGTTCTCTGGTCTCCGCATTAAAACGTTTTGCACAGGTAAAATAAGCATCCCAATCCCATTTCTCACCGGTATGCTCTTCAATGAATTTGATGGCATTCCGAATTTCCTGTGCTGCGTATTCCTGCACTCCTTCCTCTGTATGACGAAGAGGAGTAGCAAGCTGAAAACACGGAATTCCTTCTGATTCCAGTCTTCTGGAAATAATTCCATTTCCCATTAAGGAGCCGTCACAGGTGGTATTACACTGTACGGCACAGGCTCCAAAAATCGGAATGTCGTCATCAATACATACACCTGCCTCTGCTGCCGGCATCGGACAGACATCTCCCGGCATTCCAAATTCCTGAACCACATCCAGATAATGGGTCACCGCATCTCCCTGCAATAATACGGATACATATACGGAAGGAATCTCCCAGCTTAATCCAATCAGGTTCGGAAAGCCGCACATAATCTGGCTCATTTCATTCTCATCTAATAAGACAATCTTTTTGGAAAACTCCACATCATTTCCGATATTTTTGTCAGCACGGAAAATGTTATCTAACATTTTTGCGATATCTTCCGCAACTAAATCGTATTCTTCATGGGCAATCCGCAAATGGTTTCCACGAAGGCCCACGGTATGCTTATCAATCATCATCGGCACCGCCAAGTAATTCAGCATCCAGCGATAACGGAAAAATGCTTTGACATTCCGGGGTTTTGCCATGAATTTCAGCAGCACTCCCATAATTTTTAACCAACGGGTATAATCATACCAAGTATCCTTGAAACCTCTCCATTCACGGCGTTTTCTTACTTTGGTTCCGTTGTAAAGATCCCCTAATCTCTCACTTCCCACTGCTTTTCCCATTATTTCACACCTCCCTGAATTTTCTTGATTTCAATACTTTCCACGAAGGCCTGCACACGGGTACGCACCTGTCCCGAGGAACCTACTGCATACGGACGATCGATGGACAATACCGGATATCCATATTTTTCTCTCAAATCATAAGTCCCTACCATCCGCTCATAAGCCCACGGATCACAGAATTTCATCTGCTCAAAAATAATACCGTCTGCATGATATTCTTTTGCAAGCTCATTGATATACTCTTTTCTGCGATTCATCTTCGGTGTATCCATGTGGCGTGGACACATACAATGCATCATATAATGACGGCAAATCTGAGTCAACACATCTTCTGTATCGTTTAACTCAATCACTTCCCGTCCCGGCAAGGAACCATAACAGAAACGGTCTGCTACAACCAATGCCCCAGATTCTTCCACCAGCTTAATCATATCCACATCATCAATTTCAGAACCTGCAACCACTACTCTTGCACGGTACTGTGGCTTCGCATCCGGTTCTCTGTTTTTAATTTCCTCTAAGGTCTCCTCCAATTTTTCTAAAAGCATATCCTTTGGACAGACATAGGTTGCCATACAGATGATATGAAACTCATATCCCGTAATACGAGGATTCATCTCCTTGCGGAAATCTCCGATTTCCGTAATCAGCTTACATATCTTATTGTGGTTCTCCACAGCTTTTCGCAGTGCTGCATCACTGGTATCAATACCGTACACTTCCGTTAATCCATCCAGAATTTTATGACGGCATTCCGATACATAAAGATTTAATCCGTTGTCATCGGCTTTCATAGGTACTTCTAAATATTTGTAGAAAAATTTCTCTTTGGTCATGGTATGTAAAAGTTCCATATTTTCCACACAACGGTTAATCATGGTACAGGCATCCGGTGCCATCAGACAATCTAAAAACTGATATCCGCCCTCGATTGCCCGTTCCAGCAATGCTCTGGAATATTCACATAAAAAGCTGGTAAGATAATAGGTTCCCATCTCCATAGAACCGGTCCGGGGTGCCCTTAAACGCACGGTAAAAGTTCCCGGCAAATCCAATAACACTTCCGGTACCTGATAGCAGACACTGCCCACGCAGATACGTCCTTCCTCCTGTGCCTGCCGCACCAATTCGTTATTGGCGTCTTCTAATAGTTTTTCAAAATAATATAAATGTTTTAAGTCCTTCATGCACTTCCCTCTTCATCCAAAATTTTTATCTTTTTCAGTGCTTCCCTTGCTCCCTGCACAATAGCCGCTTCCTCTGACAGATAAAATACATTCTCGCCCTTTAAATCAAATTCTGCTAAGGAAGCATCTGCGGGTATGGCTGCTAAGACAGGTAAATCCGCTAAATCCATGTATTGAATTACTTCCATATCCGGCAAACGGTTGATAATAACGCCTGCTTTTTCATACATTACCAACTCATCCGCTACTTTCTTTATGGTCTGCACCACCTGCGTTCCCTTTCTGCTGGAATCTGTAATCAACATTAAATGGGTTACTTTTTCCATAACACGACGGTTAATCTGCTCAATCCCCGCTTCGCCGTCAATGACGATGTAATCAAAATTCTCTGACAGAATCCGAATGACTTCCTTTAGATAGCTGTTGATTTTGCAATAACATCCTGCTGCTTCCGGTCTCCCTATTGCAATAAAGGAAAATCCATTCTGTTCTACTAATGCATCAAAAATCCGATATCTGGCTTCACCCAAAAGCTCCACCGCCGTTTTGGTATCACCATCCTCGGCACTTGCAACAACTTCTTTGCGAATATCATCCACCGTCATTCCCACTTCAATACCCAGTGCGGTAGAAAGTCCCACCGCCGGGTCCGCATCAATTGCCAAGATTTTCTTGCCCGGATATGCTTGCACTAATACCTTTACCATGGCTGCCGCCAGAGAAGTCTTTCCTACGCCGCCTTTTCCCGCCATCGCAATGATTTTTGGTTCCAATTTTCCTCCTCCTTTCCATCTAAAATTCCCGAAATTTTTTTGCAAATTTCGATATCTGTCTTCTTTGTTTATTTTCTAACAAAGTCGCTTCTTTGTAAATTCGCACAATCGCCAAACTTGCTTTTTCATTTTTGACTGGTTGTGGTCTGACCATGTCCTTTTATTGACATTTCTCATTTTCTCTGTTACTGTTTACTATGATATTGTTTATATTTGAAAAAGAAACGAGGAATATGTTTTGAATTTTAAAGAGATTAAGGCACTTTCAATCAAAGAATTATTTATATCACAATTGGAAGAAATGATTTTATCCGGCGAATTAAAGCCGGGAGACCGTCTTCCTTCGGAACGTGAGCTGGCCGATGAAATGAATATCAGCAAAACCATTGTTCACGATGGAATCCGAGAATTGTCACGAATCGGGTTTTTAGATGTGGTTTCCAGAAAAGGCGTCTATGTGGCAGATTATACCAGCACCGGAAATCTGGATACTCTATTCGCAATCATCCGCTACCGGGGAGGTATGCCGGACAAAAAAATGATTAACAGTCTGTTGGATTGCAGACTTTATCTGGAATGTCCTGCCCTTGAAATTCTTGCAAAGAATCATACCCCGGAGGATATTGCACAATTAAAGAAATTGCAGGAGGATTTGGAAGAAGTTCTTACCGCTGATATCCAAACCTTTGCCACTGCACTTTTTATCTATCGAAGGACTATTGTGGTATTAAGTGGGAATTGTATTTCCCCACTGGTTATGAACGCCTTTTATACTGCTTCCATTTCTGCATGGACCGATTACTCAGAATTTATCGGAAAGGAGAATGTTTGTAATATTTTAAAAGAAACTACCCAGTGCATGGAGGATGGCTGCGGCACAAAAGCTGTGGAGCTGTTTCAGGAATGTATCCGAAAATACCGGGAACATTTGGGATAAAAAGAGGGTATATGATTTTCAAAAATCATATACCCTTTTATTATAATCGTTCTTTTATTTTTCCTAATTTTTCTGAATAAACTGATCCAGTTTATGAGAGGTCTTAATTACCTCATCCAACAAGCTGTTAGCATTCACTGCACTTTCCTTGTTATCTTCCGCAATCTCGCTGACTGCATCGGAGCTTGCCGTTACCTCTTCGGTTACCGCGGAAAGCTGTGAAATACTGTCCACAATGGCATTGTTAGAATCGATCAGGGAAGATGCACTCTGTCTGATATCCTGCACCAGTCCCGTCAAGTTGCTGACCTTATCACCTACATTGGAGAAAGCACTTCCTGTCTCTGAAATTGCCTGATTCTGGGTAGACACAGCCTCTTTTGCCATTCCTACCGCATTGGATACATTCTCCGCCTCAGTATTCAGTTCCTCAATCAAAGCTGTAATCTTTTCTGTAGTCTGACGGGTTTGCTCGGACAACTCACGAATCTCGTCTGCCACAACTGCAAATCCTTTTCCTGCCTCTCCGGCCCTTGCCGCTTCAATAGAAGCATTCAATGCCAAAAGATTGGTCTGACTGGAAATACCGAAAATCTCTTCCGCAAAGCTTCTCATATCCAATGTCCGCTTACTGAGCTTCTCCATTGCCTCTACCGCCATGGCACTCTTATCCGCAATCAAATCGGACTGTTTGTTTAAAACATCCATCAATTCCATTCCATGTTTTACTTCTTTTTCTACAATTTCAAAGGCGTCTGCCATCTCATTGGTTCTCTCTGCTGCCACAGAAATATTCTCTGAAATTGCCTGAGTCATCTGTGTCTGCTGCTCCACACTCTCACAGGTGTTCTGGTTACCATAGCTAATCTCCTCGATGGAGGTAGAAACTGTCTCAGAGGACTCCCTAAGATTTGCGATAATTTCACTGACATCCATGGAACCCTTCTGTACTACCTCAACTATATTCAAAACCTCTTCCAGAATATGCTCCTGTTCTTTTTGTTTTTCCATAATTGCAATTCTGCTGGCTTCATTAAAGAGATGATTTAACCTTGCAATCTGCATCATGGCAAATACCAACAGGAACACCAACAGGAACTGTCCGATATATGTCATCCTGCCCACCATAGTATCCGGGCTTTCTTTTACCCAGAGATAACAAAGCTTCCAAACGGATACTGCCAGAATACAGACCATGCAGCGGTCTATCATCTTCGTATCGTCATACATCATTGCACTGATAGCCACAGTGTAGACTGCAAATAACACTCCCACATTAGCGGAAGAAAGGTTTGCAAAGAAAAACACCAATGCCATCAGAATTACCAACACTTCTCTGGTTTGAAAAGCCTTAGACTGGTCTTTATAATTACGATAAAATCCAAAGACTGTAAATACTGCCACAAGACCTATTTGTATGTAAATAAATATCTTACTGTTTTTTGCAAATACTCCCGGATCTAAGAAAGACATTACTACAAAAAACAGGCAGACAATCAATCCGCCATAAAAGAAATAGCGGTTGGCTTTGTTCAGTCGTGCTTCACTGTCTGCCAGCTGCTTATATAAATGTGCCTTTCCTTCCTCTATTTCCTGTTTTATTCTTTTGTCCCGCATATATCTTCCTCCTCAGACATCTTTATATACTTCTTATCTTCATCCCACAGTATTGGGTCTATTATGCTATTTTGCACTATATTTTGTATTATTGTAACATGCCAACTCTTCCCTTGTAAAGAAATCATTCCTCTTTTTTACTCTTTTTTTCTGTCTAAATACCAGAGATAATCCAACACCATAAAAGCTGTCTGCACCTTCACAGCATCTTCAAATTTACGGATGTCTACTCCCAGCATTTTCTCCAGACGCTCCAAACGGTATACCAATGTGTTCCGATGTACATACATCTGTCTTGCTGTTTCGGAAATATTTAAATTGTTCTCAAAAAATTTCTGCACCATATGCAGTGTCTCTTCGTCTAATCCATTCTCTCTGCCGCCGAATACCTCTTCCACAAACTGCCGGCATTTTGCAGGTGACATATCATAAATCATATTTCCAAGTCCCAGATGCTCATAGGATACAATATCCTTTTGTGCATAAAAAATTTTTCCGATTTCCAATGCCAGCCGTGCCTGTTCATATCCCTGCGGAAGTTCTGCCAGACCTTCGGTTTGTCTTCCGCATCCAATCCTTACCGGAATTATTAATTCAGAACGCAGGGTGTCTGCCAGAAGCCGTGGAATCTGCTCCAATTCTTCAGTAGCTTTATTTTTTATATCCTTTACCAGAAGAATTTTCCCTTTGTTCTCTTCCACCAGAAAATCCTTTTGAGGTTCCAAAGAAAGCTGACGAATGATTTCCATACATGCCGGTCGCTCTTTTTCCTCTGTTTCAATGAGATACACCAGCCATTTCGATTCTTCAATCCAAAGCTTTTTCGCCTGTCGGTTAAGTTCTTCCTGGGAACATCTTTGAAACAGTACATTTCGGATAAATACTTTTCGGTCCAGTTTTTTGCTCTCCCATTCCATGGCCCGTGACAGTTGTGCCGCAGCCAGTCTGCCCACCAGCTTTGCTTCTTCTCCCTTGGCTTGGATTCGAAACAGATAAGGTTCTTCTCCTACCTGATAATCGTAACAGGATTCCTCTATGGTTTCCTCCGGGAACGTGGTGGCCGCCACCTCCCCTTCTATTGTGTATAAAACACTGTTCAATCCGGAGATTTCTTTGATTTCTTCTAAGATTTCCAGCCACTGGTTTCCATCTGCCATCCTTATCACCTTCCATATGCTATTTCAGAATTTCCAATGCTTCCTGATAAGAAAATTCTTCCAGACAATTCCGTACCTGCATGAATCTCTCTTTCTGAGATTGCTCCATCTCCCCGCAGAGCAAAGTCTCCAATTCCTCCTGTGCCGCTTCCACATCCATCTCTTCTATGGCGTTCCGCAGCCTTTCTACTCTTACCTGAACTTCTTCCGGCGTCATGGTTTCTACCGTTTCTTCCATTACTGTTTTTTGCTGTTCTTCCATCAGTATGCGAAGCCCCTGCTCCAATTCTTCCCATCCTTCTTCCAGTTTCGCCTGATTCTGTCGCAGATATTCCAATTTCCCATTTCTTCCCTGTATTTCCATCTCATAGGCCAGTTCAGACATTTTTCTGCTGCCAATCATTTTTCCGTTACTCTTTAACGCATGTACTTCAATGGTATATTCCTCAGTATTCCCCTCTTTTAAAAAACCTCTCATTTTTTCTTTTCTTGCCTCTGACTGCCGCAGGAATAATTTTACCATATCCACATATTGTTCCAATTCTCCTTCTACATAAATCAGCCCCTGCTTTAAATGGATTCCAAAAGGACGCAGTTTTTCTTCCAAAAATTCAATTTCTTCCAGATTTTGTGTCTCCTCTACAACCTCCTCTATCTCATGCACCAATTCTTTCGGAAGATACTTCTTTATCATATTTTCCAAGTTCATGGCTTCAATAGGTTTGGAAAGATAATCGTCAAATCCCATTTTCAGATATTCTTCTCTGGAACCGATTGCCGCATTTGCAGTCAGTACAATCACCTTTGCCTGTGGATTTTGATTTTCTTTCAATTTCCGTAACCTATGCAGTGCCTCTACGCCATCCATTTCCGGCATCATATGATCCATCAGAATCACATCATATGATGTCTTTGTAACGGCTTCTAAGGCTTCCTTTCCGCTTAAAACCAAATCCACCTGCATTTCCGTTCTTTTCAACAATCCTTTCATGACATTCAGATTCATCTGATTGTCATCTACCACCAGCAATTTTGCCTCCGGTGCCAAAAGTACCGCTCTTTTGTGCTTTTCTATCTCCCGGTTCTGCTCCACCGCCTGGTCAATTCTTCCGATGGGGGTCCGGTCCACAATTCCCTGTACCAGTTCTACATGAAATGTACTTCCTTTTCCGTATTCACTTTCCACATATATTTTTCCGCCCATGAGTTCCACCAGCTGTTTGGTAATGGACATGCCCAGTCCCGTACCTTCAATTTTCTGGTTCTTCTCCTCATCTACCCGCTGAAAAGCATCAAAAATCTTATCCAAATCCTCTTCCCGGATTCCGATACCGGTATCGGAGATGGTTGCTTTAGTAAAAATTTTATCATCGCCGATTTCCTCTCCTGTCAGCGTAAGGGTAATCTCTCCCTTTTCCGTATATTTAATGGCATTATTCAGGATATTGGTATAAATCTGCTTCAACCGCATCTCATCTCCGTACATCTTACTGGGAAGATTTTCCGCAATATCTACTTTTAGAAGAATTCCTTTTTTCTCCGCTCTTGCCCGTGACATTTCAATAAAATTGTAAATGGAGGCAGCCACATTGTATTCTCCCGATACCAGTTCTGTCTTGCCGGACTCTATCTTGGAAATATCCAAAATATCATTGACGATGGATAACAGAGCTTTCCCTGCCAGTTCAATATTGTAGGCATAATCCAAAACATCTTTCTGATTAGCTTCCCTCAGAATCAATTCATTCATTCCCAATACGGCATTGATCGGCGTCCTTATCTCATGAGACATATTTGCCAGAAAAGCACTTTTTACATTTGCCATATGCTCAGCTTCTTCTTTTTTCATTTCTACCAATTTTAGCATATCCAAAGAAGTCCTTCGGTTCTCCCGAATGACCCGTCTGTTTTTCTCTTCATTTCCGATAATGGTTGCCAACACCACCCCGGAGCCCATTACACCCACTGCTGCCCATACCATCCGATATACCTCAATGCCTATGGTTATCACTTCTTCTCTCACCAAACCAAAATAGAAGAGATATTGGAGAAATGTCACTACCAAAGACAATTCACAAAGCTGAAAATTACGATACACAGCAATGGTAATAATAATCAGTATAAACAGTAAGTGTATGATAATGGGGTCTTCATAATAGATTGCCGCTCCAATACTTAACAGTTCAAACACGGTCATAAAAACGAAACCCTGATAAATATCTGCGGTTTTTCTGAGACAGGTCTGGAAAAAAAGTACAGCACCACCGATCAGCAACAAGACCATCATTCCGATTTCCAACAGCCGGAACTCTGTTTGTTCCGTTCCCATGATGATAAACAGCAATGTTCCCACCACCACATAATCCCAAAGCATGATTTTTTGTACAAGAGGACTTCTTACTTCCATAACAATTTACTCCTATCCAAATTCTTTGGCTCCACAAAATGCATCCCATTCTCGCAAATATCAATGCGGACTTTTTTCGCTTTCTCCAGTTCCCCATCCACATTGACAATCATTTCCCTTCCGTCCAAACTGTGGATTTCCAAAGATTTTACCATTCGACAGATAGCTCTTCGCTCCAGCAGTTCCTGATGATTCAACATTGCTGCATACATCATATGGATTTTATACCAAAAGCCCTTGGTGGGCACCATAATCAGCTGCATTTTTCCATTCTTTGCATGAGCTTTCTTTCCAAAGTGAAAAATTCCACCCAATCTGTTGCCATTTCCTACGGCAATCTCGTAAAAACGTCCCTCAAAAACTTCTCCGTCTGCAATAATCTGAAGTTCCGGAATATCCGTATGCAATACAGCCGCAATGGAAACAAGAAAATACGGCAGCATTCCACGGAAAAAAGGAAGCTTCTTTAAAATAAGGGCTCCCTTTACAATAGTTCCGTCGAATCCTACCGATACTGTATTGTGTCCTGCTCCTACCGTAGTTTTCAGATAATCCAAATCCTCAGCCTGTCCATAAACCAGATTTTCTAAATCCTCAAACTTTTCCCGTTCCGAACCATATAGATTCAGAAAGTCATTGCTCAATCCGCATGGCAGTTCTGCCAGTTCAATGACCCGGTCAGCAGGTATCATTTTTAAGATGTTCCGAAAGGTTCCTGAACCCCCACAGGCATAAAAACGTATCTTTTCCTCCGGGAAAAGGTCACAAATCTGTTTTGCCAGCACTCCTTCATGTCCCGGATACTCCGAATTGAATACCAGATATTCCATATTTTTTATATGCTCCAGTTTCTCACGGATACCTATGGTTTTTTTCTCATTTCCGGAAAAAGAATTAATGATAAAAACGTGTAGCATAGCTTCTCCATCTTTCGTTCTAAATTCTTTTTCCATTATAAAACAATTTTCTTTAAATTCCAATCATTTCCACAGAATTTAGAGTTAATTTGTAATAGTCAGCTCTGTCTCCTTGTCAAATACATGAATTTTTTCTGCATCCAGTGCCAACTTGATATGATCTCCCATCTGTGCTGTAGTTCTTGCCGGAATCCGTGCTGTCATTGCCACATCTGCCACTTGATAATAAAGTAAAACCTCGGAACCTAAAAGTTCATATCCGGTAACATCTGCTTCAATCAGAGATTCCTTATGGGTTTCAATGCTGATTTCAGAATCGTCGATGTCATCCGGACGAATTCCCATTACCACGGTTTTTCCGTTGTAACCTCCGTCAATGAGCTTCTTAGCCTTTACCGGCGGTAAGGTAGCAGAAAACTCTCCAAATTTCAGACTTACCTTCTCTCCCTCCACCACGCAGGTAGCATCAATAAAGTTCATCTGTGGGGAGCCGATAAAGCCTGCCACAAAAAGATTATCCGGTTCATTGTATAATTTTTTCGGAGAATCCACCTGCTGAATTACTCCATCTTTTAATACTACAATTCTGGTTCCCAGAGTCATGGCCTCTGTCTGGTCATGGGTAACGTAAATGATGGTGGCTCCCAGACGCTGATGAAGACTTGCAATCTCAGAACGCATCTGTACACGCAGTTTTGCATCCAAGTTTGATAAAGGTTCATCCATCAAAAATACCTTTGGATTTCTTACAATGGCACGACCCATGGCAACCCTCTGTCTCTGTCCGCCGGAAAGTGCCTTCGGTTTACGGTCCAAAAGCTTCTCCAAATCCAAAATTTTAGCTGCCTCTATAACCTTTTCCTTAATCTCTTCCTTAGATACTTTCCGCAGCTTTAATCCAAATGCCATATTGTCAAATACCGTCATATGAGGATAAAGTGCGTAGTTCTGGAATACCATCGCAATATCTCTGTCTTTCGGCTCCACATCATTCATTTTCTTTCCATCGATATAGAGTTCTCCATCTGTAATATCCTCCAATCCTGCTATCATTCTCAGAGTGGTGGATTTTCCACAGCCGGAAGGACCTACAAAAATAATAAATTCTTTGTCCTCGATTTCCAAATTAAAATCTTTCACTGCCTCGAATCCGTTGGGATAACGTTTTCCTATATTTTTCAATGATAAACTTGCCATTTTATCTCCTCCTGCAAATCTGATTTTCGTTAGTATTACTATAAAAAAATCCCTGTATTTTTACTATACAGGGATTCCACAAAGTTTCTCTCTTTTCTTGTGCAGTTTGACGGATTATTTTTTTCCGGTGGTTCCAAAGCCGCCACGATTGGCATTTCCCAAGCTTTCCACCTCATCAAAGTTAATTTGGGGCATATTTTCAAAAATACGGAACTGACAGATTCTTTCGTTTTCTCCGATAACCGTATCTCTGGTGGCATAAACCGGCATTCTCCACATATCCTCGTCTCCGCAATAGGTACAGTCTACAATGCCACAGCTATTGGTCTGGATAATTCCGTAATTTTTAAAAGTCGAACTTCTTGGCACAATATGTGCCTCATACCCCTTCGGCAGCTCCATTGCCACTCCTAATGGAATCAGTTTAAATTCTCCGGCTTTTAAGGATATGGTCTCACTTGCCCGCAAATCAATCCAGTCGGATTTTCCGTCGATATATTCCAGTTTGTCAATTTTGTCTGTAAAATATTTAATTCTAATAGTTTCCATATGCTCTCCTATTCACAATGAAGTACCACTTCTCCGCTTTCTTTTGTCTTTGGCACATCAATGACTCTCTGGTTGGCACTTCCTCTCCAGAAAAGCTGGACATCCTTTTTGTCCACTTCAAATTCACCATCCACCAGAACATCTATATAATTCATGATTTCCAAATCTTTGATACTCTCCCACAAAAATCCGGTGTACATCCAGATGGTTTTGGTAGGGAACTTCTCTTTGACTTCCTTTACCAGTTTCAGTATTTCATCCCGATTGGTGGCGTAAAGCGGGTCACCTCCGCTGAGAGTCAGGCCGGAAATATAATCCCTTCCCAACACCTCGTATAACTCCTCTTTTGCCTCTGCATCAAACACTAACCCACCGTTAGGATCCCATGTGATGGGATTTTGGCAATCCTTGCAACAATGGTCACAGCCGGATACCCAGAGAACGGTCCGAAGCCCGTCTCCATTCAACATATCGTCCTTTGTAATATTATGATAACGCATTCTGCCTCCTACATGCTCTTTCTCTCTGCTATCTCCGCCATCTTGGCATCATTCAGTCTGGTATCTCCCTTTACTCTGGAATAGGAAAGATATCCATTCATACGGTCTATTTTTGTAAGATTGCGGCTTCCGCATTTCGGACATACATCCATCTCCAATTCCTGATGACCGCAGTCGTCGCAATACGCCAGAGACAGGTTTACGCCTTCATAAAATCCCATATCCATGGCTCTTCTGACTAAAGTTTTTACCGCCTCCCGATTATAGTTAATCGGATATTTTACATACTGAATCTTACCACCGTTAGAAAGCTCCCAGAAACGGTACTCCAAATCCTGTTTCTGAATCGGAGTAATATCCTCTGTCACATGGCAATGGAATCCGTTGCTGACATATTCACGGTCGGAAACATTCTCAATAATGCCGTATTTTGCACGGAACTGCTTTACCTGCAAACCACAGAGATTCTCTGCCGGAGTAGCATAAATAGCATAAAGATTGCCGTCTGCCTCTTTAAATTCCGTTACCTTTTTATTGATATGCTCTAATACCTCAATGGCAAACTGTCCGTCCTCCACCAAGGATTTGCCGTTGTACAACTGCTGCAATTCATTAAATGCCGTAATTCCAAAGGATGCAGTAGCTGTTTTTAACAACGGTTTGATTCTGTCGTTATAGTGGAGATTTCCACCATAAAAACCGCCTTCACAGTAAGCCAGCGGATTGGTAGATGCCCGCATCTCGCCTAAATATGCATAGGTACGAATATGAATCTGACGAATCAGCTCCAGATAGTAGTCCAGCACCTCATAAAAATCTTTACCTTCCTGTCTTGACTTTGCCAGAATCATCGGCAAATGAAGACTGACCACACCGATATTGAATCTTCCCACGAAACGTGGTCTGTCATTTTCATCCTTCGGATACATACCGCCCTCAATGTACCACGGAGACAGGAATGCACGGCATCCCATAGGACTGATAACCTCTCCGTACTGTTTGTACATAGATGCAATATAGCCTTTTCCGGTAAGGCTGAGCCAATCCGGATACATGGTATGTCTGGAACATTCGATACCTGCCTCAAAAACATCTTCTAACTCCTTGCCCGGACCATGCAGATTTTCATCATATAAAAATACCAGTTTCGGGAACAGTACCGGTTTTCTGTGACCATCTCTTCCCTGTCCCTTCTGACGCACCTTCAACATGGCAATAGATGCCATTTTTTCAAATGGTTTTGTACCGTTTCCGAAGGTCATGGTAATGAATGGATAATCTCCACGACTAGAGGAAACCGAATTAAATTTGTACTCCCATCCCTGAACACCCTGTTCAAAGTCTCTCTCTATGTTTTTAAGAGTTTCTTCCTCGGCACGCTCCTCGCTTAATCCGAGACTCATATATTTTTCTTTGTACTTCTTATAAGATTTCTGTGCATATGGCTCCAAAATCTTTTCCACATTCGGTACGGTAAATCCGCCGTACTGCTGGCTGGCTGCACTGAGCACAATATCTCCAATAACGTCGAATGCAACATCCAAAGTCTTCGGCTCATTGTACCAGAGGTTTCCCATCTCAAAACCACCACGGAGAACGTTCTCCACATCAAAGAGACAGCAGTTCATGGTATCTCTTCTGGCAGACATATCGTGAACATAGATATAACCATCCCGGCATGCCTGAATTTCCTCTGTGGTCATGAAAAATTTCTTATATAATTCCTTGTTCAATTCATTGAATATCAGGCTTCGTTTTGTGGATACCAAGGCACTGTCCGTATTGGAATTCTCCTTGTCACCTATATACATGATGGACTGGCTTTTCTTATATACCTCGTCCAACATCTGTACGAAATCCTGCTTGTAATTTCTATAATCACGGTAGCTCTTTGCCACAATGGGATTCACACGCTCCAATGCTCCCTCCACAATATTGTGCATGGTAGCAATCGGAATCTCCGTAATCTGCATCTCTTCTACTTTTTCTTCCACAAACTGGCAGATAAACTTCAATTCCTCTTCCGTAAATGTAATCAATGCTCTGTATGCAGACTTGTTGACTGCCACAACTACCTTTTGTACGTTAAAATCTTCTTTTGTTCCGTCTTTCTTAATTACCTTGACATTTTTATCCATCTCATTCATCCTTTCCCATATTTTCTGACGATAGAATATTCTTTTGTCCTTTGTCGAACTTTATAGATTTTATGTCATCTACATTTTGTATGAATCTTTTATTATTTAGCCTTCTCAACACCATATCTTGTGTAAGTAATATCCTATCATTTCTGATATGTAAAGTCAAGATAATTTCAAGAGCCGGAAAAGAACCCCGGTAATATTTCTGGTATTAAAATATTACCGGGGGCTACCAATTCAAAAACTCTATTTCGCGGAAAAAAGCAATCAGCCAATTATACTATGTGTACCACTCCCTATCCCCTTGCCTTCACAGATTTACTTAAAGTTCTTTGCTACACCTTTTATATAGTTTTTCACTTCCCAATCCCATAATTTTATCCGGCATTGTTTCTAAGGCAAGTTTGATATTTCACATTTTCTAGTATAATACTGATTGCTTTTCTCTTATTTTTGTTACTCTTATTCCGTCAGTAGCAATTTCTCTCTAGTACTCCTATCTGTATAAATACAACTCCTTCTAAACATATAGATTTTCACTCCATATGAGCCGATTATACAATTCTTGTTCAGCTTTGTCCGTCGAAAATTTTTGCCCTTTATGTCGATTTTTTTATTTTTTCTCCAAAAAAGGCTTATTTATGGGATTTTTTGCGTCGAGAAGTGTCGAAATTATTTTTGTTTGTGGTATAATAATACCATACTTCTTATAAAGGTAATGGTGAGGTACGAAATATGAATCATAAAATAAGAATTTTATTGGTAGAAGACAACCTTGACAAACGTGCTGAATTCAGACATAGTATTCATTCCCACGAACGTCTGGAACTGTGTGCTGAAACAGGAAAAGAAGAGGAAGGTCTAAATTTATTAAAAATAAAGACTCCTGACGTAGTAATTTTAGACTTGGAATTAGAAGAGGGAAACGGCATTACTTTTGCTGAAAAAATGAGAGCCATGCCTATTTCTCAGCCTTTTGTTGTGGTAACAACCAATAATTGTTCTTCCTCCATATCTCAATACCTGCGTTATGATTTAAAAATTGATTTTATATTTCAAAAAACCAATGCCAGCTATACCGCCAATCAGGTTTTGGACATTATTGAAAAAATATATAAATACCATGATACTGCTCCGTCTCCTTATGAAGACGAAAAAATCATATTGCGAAATCATATCCAACGGGAATTGGAAAACATGGGCTTCCTGTCCCAATATTCCGGAACCGATTATCTGATTGCTGCTTTTATGTTCATTGCTGACCACCCGGATGATTCACTGCAGGTTTCTAAGGTTATATATCCTATGCTTGCAAGACAATATCACAGTACGCCTTCTAATATTGAACGTGCCATACGTCTCGCCATAGAACGAGTTTGGACTAATACAAGCATCGTAACACTTTCCAAATACTATCCTTATGAAATCAACAACAAAAATGGTCGTCCCAGCAACGGAGAATTTATTTCAAAAATGAAATTAAAATTCTTTGGGAAGTAGAATACTTTTGTTGGAAATCTCTGAGTTTCGGTAAGAGTCTATCCATCTTCCGTTCTTCCCGTCCCAGATGATACTAATTCCCTTTGTAAAAGTATCTTCCTTTTCATATTCCGTCAATTGATATGTGGCTTTATGCTTTTCCAACAATTCCAGCATATCAGTAACACCGTTTCCGGTTCCGCCTTCTGTATTACCTCTTTTTCCAAATTCATCTAAAATAAAAAGCGGAAAGGCTACACCGTCATCATAGATATCTATCTGCAAAACATCTCCGATGACGCCCATAACCAACAAGATATTTCCTGTTCCATCTTCCTTCTTTTCTATAGCACGGAAAGCATTTCTCATCAAATCTCCGATTAATCTTAGGAAATCCAATTCTTTTATCTTTCTTTGTTTTAACACATCTGACAAAGGTTCGCCCACAAAGACATCAAAATGAATTCCCTTCTTTCCTGCCTCTGTATTATATACCTGTATCTGCTCATCCAATAAATAGATTCCCGTTGCCGGAAATATCTTACTCTGACTATCCAATGCTTTATAATCCTCCATCTGCTCCTCACACAATTGATGTATCTCCCCTAATATATGATAAACCTCTTCCGTATCATGGTCTGTTTTCAAATTATCCAATGCACTGCTCAATGCCGGAAGAATTTCCTTCGACCGATGAATTCGCTGGGACATCTGTCGATTGTCTTCCCACAATAGCTTTTTCTCTTTTTCATCATAGTACCAATCAATGAGCCAAAGGGTTCCGAGAATGATTCCCATAACAAGAATGGTAAGTGCCACATATAGAAAAACATTTCCTCCATTCTCTGTACTATCATAAAAAATCTGTAACATAAGTTTGGCAAGTACAAAAATCATTCCATTCATCACAAATGCATATTGTATTCTTTTCTTTTTTAACAATTGCTGAAATTTATATCGTTTATTGAGAACACAAAACAAATATACTAAAATAAAATTTAACAGATACCCCAGAAGTAAAAGAGAACTATAAAATTTATTATGACTCACCATATCCAGCAATGAAATAATAAAGGATACTGCCAATCCCATTACTTGAGCTACTATTTTTGATGCCATAATGATTGCCAATGCTTTTATCACTTTCGTCTTTTTTGACACCATAAGATAAATATAGTATTCTAAAATATCTAATAGCTCGGCTAATATAAACCATAACACTCCCATTCTTTTCGCCAAAATCCATACAAAAAAATTAACACCTACTAATATTCCCTTGGACATATACGTTTTTTGATTTGATTCCAAATCTACGAATTTATCCATAAGGATTATACAAATTATGCATTTTACAACAATCCCTATTGCCTCTATGTATTCCACATATTCCAACATAATCACACTCCATGTTTACTAGAGTCATTATATCTTTTGATGTGTTTCTTTTCAATAGTAATTCTTTTGTTTCTTCTGAATTTCGACACTTCACACTATCCTAAAGAAATTTTGTAATCCACATCCAAAATCTCATCTCCCGCACCTCCTTCGCTGATTTTGGAGGTAACTATACTGTTCAAAATCAGCTTTTTCCGTCGATGCGGTTTTGCCATTTCGTCGATTCGGTCGATTATTCTTATCTTTTTCTCTTAATACCTATATTCTTTTGGTTCGAGAAGTGTCGATTGGTTTATTCTCTTTTTTTCTTTCATTCTTTTATTTATTCCAATGCTTTTCCAAAATAAAACTTTCCTATTTTTTTAGATTTTTTCATAATTTTTTTAGATTGT
Organism: uncultured Lachnospiraceae bacterium; assembly: GCA_958349535.1. Lineage (GTDB taxonomy): Bacteria > Bacillota > Clostridia > Lachnospirales > Lachnospiraceae > Maccoyibacter. Next base: position 83,264 of record CATWDJ010000003.1, on the reverse strand, counting down.
AGTCAAAGATTTGTCATAATTTCTTATTACAATAAATTCATCATCAAACAAGTTAACAAAATAGTTTTTCATTTTCTCATTACCCAAAAAAGAACGGCTGCCCAGCCGTTCTTTTTTTACTGCGGATCTGTCCGCTTTATATTCAAATTTAACCATCAAAAAAGAAGGATGTTTCCATCCTCCTTATTTTTTCTTTAACATCTCTTTTATTATAAATTTATTTTCTGTTCCACTTAAAAGCCTCTTGATATTTGCCCGGTGCCTCCAGATTGCCATTCCTGTAAAGATTGCTCCTAAAATATATATTTCAGGAAGATAACTGTTGGCAATCGGCAGATGTCCTGTCTGTCCAAAGACAATTAATTCCACCAAAAATACCGAAACTAATAAAATAGATCCAAAAGACACATATTTTGTAATAAGTACTGTGGCAATGAACACCAGAATACAAAGCGGTGCCATCTGCCAATGAAAGGCTATAATCACACCTGTGGTACAGGCGATGCCCTTTCCTCCTTTAAATTTCATATAAAAAGGAAAATTATGTCCTAAAATTGCTCCCAGCCCGGCGTAAAGTTCCAAAAGCTTTACAACATCCGGATACCTGTTATGGAAAATCAGCCACGTAACCAAAATTGCTACGATTGCCTTTCCGCAGTCTCCTGCAAAAGTAATTGCTCCCGCTTTCAGTCCCAAGGTTCGCAGCGTATTGGTGGTTCCTGCATTTCCGCTGCCATGCTGTCGGATGTCAATGTTCTGGGTCTTTCCATATATATATCCGGTCTGAAACAGTCCTGCGATATAACCGATTAAGATACATAGGATTCTGCTGACTACCATCCCTACCCTTCCTTTCTCTCGCGTATGATAAACTTCAGTGATGTGCCCCGGAATCCAAAAGCATCCCGAATCCGGTTCTCAATATATCTGGTATAAGAAAAATGCATCAGTTGTTTATCATTTACAAAAATTACAAATGTAGGCGGCTTTACCGCAACCTGTGTAATATAGTAAAGCTTGAGTCTCTTTCCTTTATCGGAAGGTGGCTGCTGCATAGCAACTGCCTCTGTCATAATCTCATTTAATACACCTGTGGCAACCCGCATACTGTTATTTTCAATGACCATATCTATCATATCAAATATTTTATGCATCCGCTGCCCTGTTTTTGCAGAAACAAACAATATTTCCGCATAAGGCATAAAGCTGAGTATCTGACGAATTCTATCTGTATGTTCTTTTACGGTTTTATCATTCTTCTCAATGGCGTCCCACTTATTAACGGCTATGATAATTCCTTTTCCCCGCTCATGGGCTATGCCTGCAATCTTCGCATCCTGTTCCGTAACTCCCTCCGTGGCATCTATGACTACAATGACCACATCTGCCCGTTCCACGGCAGTTACTGCACGGATAATACTGTAACGCTCTATCTCTTCTTTAATCTTATTCTTTCTTCTCAGTCCCGCCGTATCGATGAAAACATAATCCTTTCCATCATATTTCACATTGGTGTCGATGGCGTCTCTGGTGGTTCCCGCTATATCTGAAACAATGACACGCTGTTCTCCCAACATACGGTTAATCATAGAAGATTTTCCCACATTTGGTTTTCCCACGATTGCGATTCGCGGTCTTTCATCCTCTATTTCTTGTGCACTGTCCTTCGGAAAATGTTCCACCACTACATCCAGCATATCTCCGATTCCTAAACGGGATGCCGCCGAAACCGGAACCGGATCTCCGATTCCCAGATTATAAAATTCATACACATCCGGCATAAACTTATCAAAGTTATCCACTTTATTTACCACCAATACCACCGGCTTTTGTGAACGCCGCAGCATATCTGCCACCTTGGCATCCGAATCCTGCAAACCCTGACGGACATCTGTAATAAAAATAATCACATCTGCCGTATCAATGGCAATTTCCGCCTGCTCTCTCATTTGTGACAATATAATATCTTTACTGTCCGGTTCAATTCCTCCGGTATCTATTAATGTAAATGCTTTATCTAACCAAGTCACTTCCGCATAAATCCGGTCTCTGGTTACTCCCGGTGTATCCTGAACAATGGATATCCTCTCTCCTGCCAGCACGTTAAAAAGTGTAGACTTTCCCACATTTGGGCGTCCTACGATTGCTACAACCGGTTTACTCATATGCACTCTTCCTTTCTTAATCCCCGTCCGCTTGATTTTACAATATCTGCCGTTTCTTGTAAAGCATTTTTAAACAGGAGTCCCAAAGGAAGTGCGTCTTTTCTATTGTTTGTCTATTTCTCTGTTGAATTCCTCATAGGTTATCAGCTTATAATTCTCATTGAAAATATCCGCCTGCTGCAATACCTCCAATATATGACTGCAATCTTTTGAAAATTCAATATAAGCCCCCCTGCTGCCTTCTGAATCATAGGTATAAATATCCTCATATGCCTCTTCCGGGAAAACACTCTGATATCCCTTTGGATTGTAAAATTCTATATATATGGTATTATAGTAATTTTCTTTTTGTCCCAATTCATATGGCAGCACTTTGAGATTTCCTTCTTTTACATCTGCCTGGATTGCCTCATAAAGCTTTGCCGCCGTTTCACTTCCAAGATTGATATTCTCCTGTGTATCGTTCTCCGGATGGAACATATCGATAGATGCTGCCACCGGAACACTCTCTTTATAGTTTTTCCCGAAAGTTCCTTTCATATAATTCTCATATTGATTTTCTTTTTCCACAATCTTCCGTAAAACGGAATCGTTTTGATTATAATATTTTTCTGTGCACGGAATCTCGTAGATACGTTCCTGTTTGCTTCCGTCTTTCATTATATAACAAAGGGTAACATACATGGTATCCGTTTCATCCTTTACGGCTTCCTGAATTACCTCTTTTTCCTGTAACAGCATCTGATGAATCTCCCGAATTTCATTGATTTCTTCTTTCTCATCTCCTTCTACACAAATATCCATTAGGATATAAGCCTGTTTTATCTGTGAAACCTCCGGTATCTTCTTCTCAAATCCCATAACATCCATCTGAACAGCACAGAGAATCATCAATGATATTCCCAAAACTCCACAGCATTCCAATAATCTTTTTTTACTGAACACTTTAAATTTTTTCTCTAAAAGCATCTCTGCCAAAAAGAACACAATGGCTCCCACTATGACTGCACATACCACTCCCGGAAGAATGCTGTTTCCTCCCACCATGTTCTCCACAATTTCATTTCCCAGTATCACCGCCACACCGGAACCGCATAGGACTGCTCCCCATCGGAAAATCGGTTTTATCCACGAAATCACGATAAAATCTCCCACGGTTTCTATTTGTTTTTTCTTATAGCAAATATAGCTCAGCACCAGAAAAACAACCGCTGCCACAGCATACCATGCAATCTCTTTTCCTCCTGTCACAACAATCTGATAGGCATCTCCTCCCTCTGAATAGTTCAACACCAGAGATACTTTCCTGGTCAAATAATAAAGCGGTGACAAGACTTCCTCTTTTCCCATCTCATAAACCATCCGCATTCCATAGACAGACTGCATAATGATTCCTTCTAAAATCATCCGTATTCCTAAGACCAGAAAGTTCAAAAGGAAGAAAAAGATTGGCATAATTACAAATTGTCCGGTTAACATTCCTACAAAAATCGCAAAATTATATGCAAAAAATGCCATGCCTAAAATCATCAAAAAGCTCCACAACAGATATTTTAAATCTGTAATGTTTCTTCCCAGACAAACAAAGATACTTATTAAAAAGGAAATTGCCTGAGGAATCATTAAAAAGAGCAAGCCGGACAGATAATTCGTCACAAACAGTTCTTTTCTGCTTACCGGAAGTGCATGCATCATATTGCAGCTTTTGCTCTGATAAAGATAATAAAATACTGCCATGGCACAGATGAGTGCAGCTATAAAAACAAGAATGGGTTCTGTGGCAATATCCAGTGCATTGATATAATTCTGCATTTTAATCTGTGCTATATTTTCTCCGTCACCGATTCTTCGCAGATAATCATCCCCGGTCAGCAGGAAAATGTTTACCGGAAGTACCAAAATCTGAACCACCAGCCAGATTGCCCAGATTGGCCAAAAATGCGTAATGTTTTTCTTGAAAATCGTCTTATTAAAACAGGATGTCTTGTACGGCATAGTCTGCACCTCCTAATTCATAGATAAATATTTCCTCCAAACTAAGCGGGAGTACATCCATCAGCATCGGATTCATGGCTCCCAGCACCTCCTGTACCGCCGCAGCATCTCCCCGTACAATCAGAGTATATACTCTTCCGGTGTTGACCATATGCAATACATCGAACTCCGGCGGCAGCTTTGGCATCTCATTTTGGAATGCCACCTGTATCTTACACACGCTTCCCTGTAGATCACTCAAGGAGCGTTCAATTATCACTTTCCCATGATTCATAATCCCCACATGGTCACAGACATCCTCCAGCTCCCTTAAATTATGAGAGGACACCAAAACCGTAGTTCCGTGTTCGGTCACATCCTGCAAAATCAATCTCCATATCTGACGCCGCATGACCGGGTCCAGACCATCCACCGGTTCATCTAAAATCAGTATTTCCGGTCTGCAGCTAATGGCGAGCCAGAATGCCACCTGCTTTTGCATTCCTTTGGAAAGTCTGCGGATACTTTGCTTTGAGTCTATTCCCGGAAAGGCTTTCCCAATCCGGTCAAAAAGTTCTCCATCGAACTCAGGATAAATTCCCTGATAAAAGCGTTTCATCTCCAAGGTATCTGCCTGCATGAAATAAAATAAATCATCAGGAATATAAGCAAATTTACTTTTTGCTACCGGATTCTCAAATACCGGCTCTCCTGCAATCTTTACTTCACCCTCATCCTGTTTATAAATACCGGTCAGATGGCGAATCAACGTAGATTTTCCTGCTCCATTAGGACCTACCAATCCATAAATCGTTCCTTTTCCCACATGGAGATTCGTTCCATCCAACGCACGGAATCCATCAAATTCCTTTACCAGATTTTCTACTTGTATCATTCTTCCATCCTCCTCTTGGCTATCTCGTCAATGCAGTTCTTCAATTCCTGCGACGTAACGGTGAGATACAACAATTCCTCCGTTACCTCCTCAAAATCCCTCATCAGTTCCTGCTTTCTCCCCGGCTCTGCAATCACATCCGAGGATGCAAAGGTTCCTCTGCCGGAAATACTGTACAGATATCCTTCTGTCTCCAATTCCTTATATGCCTTCTGTATGGTATTGGGATTAATTGCCAGACTTTCCGCCAGCTCTCTTACTGACGGAACCTTTTCATCTGCACAGATTGCCCCCGTTATAATCAGTTTTTTAATGCCGTCTTTAATCTGGATATAAATCGGCTTTGTGTCACGAAAATTTAAATTCAGCACATGATTCCTCCTTCCTGTGCGTATTATGTGTACTATTGTTTGTCATACACTAGTGTAGCATGGTACTTTTCTTCCCACAAGAAAAAGAACCTTAGGAAAATCGAAAGATTTTCTTAAGGCTCTCATTTACTCTTTTATTCTTTACTCCGAAATACTGAGAAACGCTCCCAGATTCCCACGTTTTCCCTGACTGGCCCGATGAGAAAACAACAGCTTCGGATTACAATAGGTACAGAGATTGGTGGTTACAATCTGCTCTCTGCTTACTCCCGCTTCCTCCAAAACGATTTCATTTGCCCGCCACAAATCCAGCAAATATTTTCCTCCGTCCTTGGAAATCAAAAGTTCCTCTCCCCGCAAACCAAATTCCCGCTGAAATTCCTCTGCCACATCCTGACTGACCTCATAACAATCCTGACAGATAGACGGTCCTATGGCACAGAGCAGCTGTTCCGGTTTTGTTCCATATTCCCGGTTCATTGCTTCTATGGTCACACGACCCATGCGTCCTACGGTCCCCCGCCATCCTGAGTGACTTAACCCTATGGCATGATGCTCCGTATCCACAAAATAAAGTGGAACACAATCCGCATAAAAGGTAGACAGCACCATTCCCGGCACATCGGTAATCAGACCGTCCACATCATGGTAACCTCTTTCCCGCAAAATACCTGCTCCCGCATCCTTTGCCTCCACCTTCCGCACATTTGTGGTATGGGTTTGGTCCGTAAACACGAATTTTCCGTACTCCGTACCCATTGCCTTTGCAATCCGATGAAAATTCTCCTCTACGGCTTCTCTCTCATCCCCTCTGGTAAAGCTTAGATTCATGCTGGAGAAAATCCCTTGGCTCACACCGCCTCCACGGGTGGTAAAGCAATGCTTTATCCACGGAATCTCCTGTAATCTTTTGTAAAAAAGCAGGGGTACTTCCTCCCTCTGCTGTAATTCAAATATATCCTTTTCATTCTTTTTCTTGAAATCTTCCAGTTTCATCTCTTATCCTTTCAGAAATAACAAATCCTTTTATCTTTCCCTGTAAGGAAAAGCATCTTTGATCAGCGTTATTTCTTCCCCTAATATTCCTACTACATCAAAACGGCAGGGTTGCTCCATACTCATTCCATGGCTCATCAGATAATATGCTGCCACCTTGGATATGGTTCTCTGTTTCCGATAGTCCACCGCCTCCACGGGATTTCCCTTCTGCCCGTTACTACGGTATTTTACCTCCACAAATACCAGATACTCACCGTCCATGGCGATTAAATCAATCTCTCCCATACGGCAGCGATAATTCTTCTCCAACACACTGTATCTCTGTTGTTCCAAAAAAGCCGCTGCCTGTTCCTCATATACTCCGCCCAACATTCTCTGATTCATCTATGTCTCAATCCCCATTTTACTTTTCATGCGGTCCATCTTATCCACAAAAACCAGAATCTCCGCCACTACCTCATACAGCTCCGGCGGTATCATATCTCCGATTTCCAGCTTGGAAAGGGTATTTACCAATTTGCTGTCCTTGTAAAACGGGACATCCTCTTCCTTTGCCTTTTCTATAATTTTCTCTGCAATTTCACCTTTTCCCGTTGCCAGTATCTTCGGTGCCTCATCCCCCGGCTCATAGGCAATGGCAACCGCTGTCTTTATTTTTTCTTTCTCCATCTCTACGCCCTCATATCAAAGGAATATCTGCGAAGTCTTCCGGTACTTGGCAAATCCTGTTTCAGAAAATCTTCCACAAAATCCACCTTCTTTTTGTCATTCTGTACCTGAATCTCACATTGATACCCTTTCTGCTCCAGCTTTTTTGCCAGTTCTTCCGCATGGCTTAGAATCAAATCATAGGACTCATCATCCTCCATATAAAACTGGGTGTTTACCTGGGTCCCTTTCATTTTTACCGAAACATCCGTACTGCCCAGATGATCCATATCCAGATGTAAAAATGCACTCAGTTCCCCCTCCGGGTCCCTTAAGTTCTTTTTATTGCTATATACATACAACTGGCTGTTGACATTCTGCATCTGCATCTTTAAAGGTATCTGAACAAAATTGTAAATATGATTAATCTGGTTCATAAATTCAATATTATTCCTTACCGTGGAAACCGCCTGTTTGAATCCCGTATGCTCTAAGTGATTCTGCTTGGCAAATTCCTCCAGACGTCCCATCTGGTCTTGCAGCTTCTCATACAGTTCCTTTACGGTATTCTCTTTTCCCACCTGCTCCGGCTGTATAAACCATTGCTTTCCGATTGCTTCTTTTAAAAGCTTTTGATATTCCTTTCCCGAGAAAAGCTGTTCCAATTCCTGTTTCGGCAGATTTTTCATCTGCTCCAACTGGGTTTGTAGCTTCTGTAAAAACTCCTCCGGCGTTCCCCTGAGCTGTCCCGTTTCGCCAAATAGGGCTTTATTTTCTCCCATGCCCAACTGTTCTAACTGCTGCCTGAGATTGACGTTTTCTTCTTCTGTCAACAACTGTGCCGCTCCTCTTTCAGCTCCGGTCTGTTCCTCCGTCAACAGTTTTTCCAGCGGCACTTCCACCTCTTCGATATTCTGTGGAATCCACGGTCTTTCACCTGCCTGTACCCCAGTGGTATTTATTTCCTTTATCTGCGGTACAGTCTCTGCACTCTGCTGTTCCGGGAAAAAAATCTTTATCAATTCCCCGTTTTGATTTCGCATCTGCTCTGCCGTTAAATTCTCTGCCTTAAAACTCTGCGGCAGCTCCTCTATAATCCCTTCCAATTCCCCCATGATAGAAGCGGCATCCTCCCGATAGTTCAAAAACTGTTGGATATTCCCCTCAGTTACCGGAATTCCCAGTCGGTTCATCTGTACCAATGCGGACACATCCGTTCCCGGAAAAGAGGCAATCTGTTTTGCCATGTTCCCAAGACTCTGACGATCAATGGGGAGCTGCTCCTCCATCATAGTTTTTACCATTTCCAGATTTTCCTCTGTGGTAGCCAGACCAGCCTCCGTCAATGCACGGAATAAGGTAGGATTTCCCCCGTTTCCGTTGAGATAGGGTTTGATGGCAATCTGTGTCTGGGTATTGGATTTCACCTCAAAAAACATAGATTGATTCAACTGCAAATCAATCTTTCCCTCTATTCTCGCCGTAATGCTTTCTCCGTTGGCAAGTACCAATACTACCTGTCCGTTTCTTGCGGATTTTACGGTTCCCTCAAAAATATTCCCTTCCTTTAGTCCTGCCAGCGTTCCGGTCAGTTCCTGTGTTCCGGCTTTCGCTGTCTGTTCCTGGGCAGTCACGGAAGCAGTATTCTGATTGTATTTTCCCAGCATATCTGAAATCTGCATATCCGTACCTCCTTGTTCTAACTATTATCCCTTTCCTGTCCTCTACAAAAAATTCTTAATAAAGGTCATCCGATGTATCGGACTGGGTCCGTATGTCTTAATTGCCTCAATATGTGCCCCGGAACCGTAACCTTTATTGGAGGCAAAACCGTACTCCGGCATAATCTTCTCATACTCTTCCATCAGACGGTCTCTGGTAACCTTCGCAATGATGCTGGCTGCCCCAATGGAAATGCTCTTGGCATCTCCCTTGATGATTGGCACCTGTGGAATATCCACCTGAGGAATGGTTACTGCATCGTTTAATAATATATCGGGTGTAACAGATAATTTGCTTATAGCTTCCCGCATTGCCTCATAAGTCGCCTGCAGGATATTGATTTCATCTATTCTCTGTGGACTGACCATTCCGATTCCCGTTGCCACCGCCTGCTCCATGATGATGTCATAAAGTTCTTCTCTTTTTTTTGCGGAAAGCTTCTTGGAATCATTGATATAGAGAATTTCACAGTCCTCTGGCAAAATGACGGCTCCTGCCACCACCGGTCCCGCCAAAGGGCCTCTTCCCACCTCGTCAATACCGCAGATATAACCATATTGGGCATACTCTCTCTCATACTTACCCAACCGATGGATTCTCTCCCGCTCTGCCTCTAACTTCTGCAAACGCTTCTTCGCCTGATTTACCAACGCCTGTACGCCGCTTCTTCCATCCGATGCGTATGTTTCCACAAAAACAGGCAGCATCGTGTCCTCTGCTGCCTGAAATTCTTTTTTGATTGCTCCGATTGTCTTTTCTTTCTCCAAAGTTTCCTCCTACTGGTGCTTGATGAATCCGAAATCCTTGAAAGGATAAATACGAAGCCATGCTCTTCCGATAATATCCGTCCGGTAGATAATACCTACACTGGGATCCCGGCTGTCCGAACTGTTATTCCGGTTATCTCCCAGCACAAAATACTCATCTTCTTCCAGCTTAATGGCATCCTTTGCCAAGCCCGGATTCTGGATGACTTCCCTTCCGTAAGACTCATACAGCACTTCTCCGTCAATGTAAATATTACCTTCCTCATCAATCTGCACCGTCTCTCCCGGCAGACCGATGATACGCTTAATATAATAAGTATCCTCCTCATATTGGTACGGAAAGATGATAATATCGAATCTCTCCGGTTCCCGAAAACGATAGCTAATCTTGTCTACAATCAAATTATCCCCATCATTCAGGGTATTCTCCATAGAAGTTCCGCTAACCTCTGTTCTCTGTCCTACAAAATGAATAATCAAAAACATTGCAATAATTACAATCGCAAAATAGATGACCAGACTCAGAACTTCCTTTGCCGTTATCTTTTCTTCCTTATCGTTCTCTGCCATATCTGTGACCTTTCTCTTTTCTCTAACCTCTATTCTATTCTACTCATGCAGGAAATTCAAGGGTAATCTCTCCCAATTTTCCACTTCGGAACTCATCCAACAAAAGAACAGCGGCTTTGCTGTAATCCAACTCATTTCCCGCTTTGATACAATTCCGGTTTTTGGCTATCTCCATCAGAATATCTGCCGTGGCTTGTTTTTCATCCACGCCATAGCGTTCTGTCAGAACACCACTGTAATACTCTTTTAATAATTCAATCAAAGCCAATGCCAATTCATCAATATTTAAAATCTCATCTTTGATAGAACCAATCAGTGCCAGCCGTAATCCCACACTCTGGTCTTCAAATTTTGGCCAGAGGATTCCCGGTGTGTCCAACAGCTCCACACTTTTGTTCAGACGAATCCATTGTTTTCCCTTGGTCACTCCCGGCTTATTTCCGGTTTTAGCACAGGCTTTTCCTGCAAAGGTATTGATAAATGTGGATTTTCCCACATTGGGAATCCCCACTACCATTGCCCGCACCGGACGGTTTTTGATTCCTCTTTTCCGGTCTCTTTCCGTCTTTTCCTTACATGCCTCGGCAATCACCGAGGAAATGGCTTTCATACAACCCTTGTTTCTGGCATCCACCTTTACCACATAATAGCCCTTTTCTTTGAAAAAGCTCATCCATGCACTGCTTGCCTTGTCATCTGCCAAATCCGCTTTATTTAACAGAATCAGGCGGGCCTTATTTTTTCCCAGTTCATCAATATCCGGATTCCGGCTGCTCATGGGAATTCTGGCATCCACCAGTTCAATTACCAAATCTATCAGTTTCATATCTTCCTGCATCTGACGTTTTGCTTTTGTCATATGTCCAGGATACCATTGAAATTGCATACTCTACCTCTACTTTACAAATCCAAAATCATCAAGCGACACCACAAACCATGCCTTGCCTTCAATATACTCTTTTTTGATATTTCCTATATTGGCATAACGGCTGTCTTCGCTGTTATTCCGGTTATCTCCCAAAACGAAGTACTCATCTTCTCCTACTTTAATTTCTTCTTCTGCCAGTTCAGGATTCTCGATGGCGGAAACCTCCACCTTTTCTTCAAACAGTTCCCCGTTTACATAGACCGCTCCATTTTTAATCTGAACCGTATCGCCCGGCACACCGATGACCCGCTTTACATAGTAATGGGACTTTTCATTTCCATTGGGCAAAAAAACAATGACATCGTTTGCCTTGGGCTGTTTGATTTTATAGATAAACCTGTTTACCAGTATTTCATCTCCGTCTTTTAAGGTTTCCAACATGGATTGTCCCGCTACAGCAGTGTGAAATCCGAAAAAATACATAAAAACCAAGGTTACTACTATGGCAAGAACAATCTCCCCCACCCATGTCATAGCTTCTCTGGCTACCGTCTTGTTTACTTTTCTTCTGCGTCTGGAAAAATTTAATCCGCTTCTTCTGCGTAAGTGCATCTTCGTTCCTCCACCACGAAAGAGTCTTTTGGGACCTCTTTACGCATACATAGCAAAAAAGGAACAACTACCGAAGTACCTGTTCCTTTCGCATGGCTTATTTTACTAATTCTTTTACTTTCGCTTTCTTACCAACGCGATCTCTCAAGTAGTATAATTTCGCTCTTCTTACTTTACCTTTTCTTACTACTTCGATTTTGTCAACGTTTGGAGAATGTAATGGCCAAGTTTTCTCAACTCCTACGCCATTTGAAAATTTACGAACTGTAAATGTCTCTCTGTTGCTTCCGCCCTGACGTTTCAATACGATACCTTCAAAAACCTGGATTCTTTCACGGTTTCCCTCTTTGATTTTCGCATGTACTCTTACAGTATCACCAACGGAAAACTCAGGTACTTCTGCTTTTAACTGCTCTGCCTCAATGCTTTTAATAATTTCACTTGCGTTCATGTTGTTTCCTCCTAATCCTTTGGATGTTCTTAATACCTAATGTAACAGAGGACCATCTCTTTTATCACAACTCGTTAACAATACCATAAATTCTCCCAATATGCAAGTATTTTCGCAATTTTTTCCTCTTCATTTTTTACAACAGGGATGAATTTTATGCATTTTCTACAATGGTACCTTCCCGATATGCCTGTAAAAGTTTTTCCAATTCCTTGATATTTTCCTTGATGGTGCGTCCTGCATCTGTATCTGCCACTCTTCTTCGCTTAACTACACGCTCCACCAGCATCTGATGGGAATGAATATCGCTTCCCTCTTTGACCGCCTTTTCCATGGACTCAAAGGGATCATGGGCAGCCAGTATCAATCCATAGGAATTATAGATTAAAGTGTATCCCGCAATTCCGGTCTTACCCTGATATGCCTTGGAAAATCCACCGTCAATGATTAACAGCTTTCCGTTGCATTTTATCGGTGATTCTCCACGCTTGGACTCCACCGGAATATGACCGTTGATAATGTGAGCATCCTCATTATCAAGTCCGAATTCCGCCAGAATCTTATTGACAATCTCCTCCTGCTCCAACAGGTGGTAATATGGATTCTTCGGCTCTTTATGGGTTTCTTTATCTGCGATAAAGTAACGCTCAAAGGTGGTCATCTTCTGTTTTCCGAATACCGGTGAATTTTGGTTTTCCCAGCCAAACCAGAAAATATCCACACCCTTTTTCTTTTCTTCCTTGTCCAGAGAATAGTAACCCTTTCTCACATAATTCTCCAGCACATCGTAAAGCTCTTTTCCGGCATATTTCTTTCCGTAAATATTTACTTTGGTAAAGGAACCGTCCTCATTCATCGGCACGCAACCGTGATAGAGAAGATTTCCGTTATGTACTTTATAAAAGCTTCCTTTGGTAAGAAGAAATCTCACATGCTTTTGTAACCGCTCACAATTTACAAATGCCATCTTCAGCCGGTCTACAACGTCAGCTTCCTCCTGGGTTAGCTGATAAGGGTCTTTTGGATCCACCGTCGGGAAATAGGTGTCTTTGAGAGGATATTCCACGCCTTCCACATTTACTACTCCCCGTTCTAAATCCATCTTATCTAACAGCAGACGTTTTTCCATATCAAATTCCGGATGTTCCTTGATAAGCTGACCTTCCAGTTTGAACTGAATAATGCTGATAGCTTTGTGTATCTTCTCATCCAGCTGTGCATCCTTTACATCATACTCATCTTCTCTGAAATCCAATTTGAAGCATTCACACTTATCGTCCGCATACTGGGTCATGGCAAGACGGGCCAGCGGAACCAGATTGATACCATAACCGTCCTCCAGAATATTCAGATTTCCGTATTTTGCGGAAATTCGCAGTACATTCGCAATACATGCCGTATTTCCCGCTGCGGCACCCATCCACAGGATATCGTGATTGCCCCATTGAATGTCCACGGAGTGATGCTCCATCAAATCATCCATAATCATATACGGATATGGCCCTCTGTCAAAAATATCTCCCACCACATGGAGATGGTCTACCACCAGACGGCGTATCAGATTACACAGGGCGATAATCAGTTCCTGTGCCCTTCCCGTACGGATAACGGAATGGATAATCTCATTGTAATATGCCTCCTGATCCGAAACGTCCGGTCTTCCGGTCAACAGTTCCTCAATAACATATGCAAATTCCTTTGGAAGTGCCTTACGCACCTTAGAACGTGTATATTTGGAAGAAGCACTCTTACAAACGCAGATTAACCGGTACAGCATGACGCTATACCAGTCTTCCATATTTTCCTCTTCCTTTTCTACCTGCTCTAACTTTAATTCCGGATAATAGATCAGGGTCGCAAGGTTCTTTTTTTCCACTGCACTGAAGGCATTGCCGAACTCTTCCTCAATCTTTTTGCGGATTGCCCCCGAACCGTTTTTCAAAATATGCTGGAATTGTTCATATTCCCCGTGAATATCGGTAATAAAATGCTCTGTTCCCTTCGGCAGACTTAAGATTGCCTGTAAGTTAATAATCTCTGTGGCTGCCGCTGCGATTGTCGGATACTGCTTTGACAACGTTTTTAGATACTTCAGATCTCTGTCCTCCATACATCCTCCTTCGCCCTTAGCTGTTTGCTGCTTTGATGACATCACTCATATCATAGAAGCCGGCTCCTTTTCCCTTTAAGAATTTCGCTGCTTCTACTGCCCCCTTTCCAAAAATAGCTTTGGAATATGCCGTGTGTTTGAATTCAATTACTTCATCAACGCCTGCAAATATGACCTCATGTTCTCCTACAATATTTCCGCCTCTGACCGCTGAAATTCCTATTTCATTTTTTTCTCTCTTCTTACGTTCTTTGCTTCGGTCATACTTATACTCATATGTCTCCTCCAAAGCTTCCTGTAACGTATCTGCCAGAGCAAGTGCGGTGCCGCTTGGTGCATCCACTTTCTGATTGTGATGCTTTTCTACAATCTCCATATCAAAGCCCGCAGGTGCCAGAACAGCTGCTGCTTTTCTCAAAAGCTCCATCAAAGTGTTAATGCCCAAGGACATATTGGCTGATTTTAAAACTGCGACCTCTTTGGAAGCTTCCTCCACTTTCTGAAGCTGTTCCTCCGATAAGCCGGTGGTACAGACAACTACAGGAATTTTTTTCTCTACACTGTAATCCAAAAGAGCGTCTGCCGCTTTTGCCGATGCAAAATCCACGATGACATCTGCCTCCTCCTTACATTCCCAGAGACTTCCGTATACCGGATATTCATTCTGGATATGGTCTGAAACATCAATTCCTGCTACAATTTCTACCTCGCTGTCTTCTTTGCAGAGTCCGGTAATTACCTGACCCATTTTGCCGTTACAGCCGTGCATAATTACTCTCGTCATTTTTTTCTCCTATGCAAGTTGAAAGCCGTATGCTTCCATAACTCCTTTCAGTATCTCTGTATTTTTCTCTTCCATCTCAGTCAATGGTAATCTAAGTGGTCCCACTTCCATTCCCAATAAGTTCATTGCTTTCTTTACCGGAATCGGATTGACCTCTGAAAACAGGGCATCTACCAGTGGCAGTCCCTTTCTCTGTATCTCCAGTGCTTTTTGGATATCTCCCTCTAAATAGCTCATGCACATATCATGTACATCCTTCGGTGCAATGTTGGACCATACGGAAATCACACCGATGGCTCCAATGGACATCAACGGTACTACCAGACCATCCTCGCCGGAATACATATCCAGTTTTCCGTCTGTGAGATACATGGTCTTTGAGGCCTGAGCCAGATTACCTGTTGCCTCTTTTAATCCTACTATATTTTCTACATTCTTGTAAAGATGTGCGGCTGTTTCCGGTAAAATATTGCAGCCGGTTCTGCTAGGCACGTTGTACATGATAATCGGTGCCTTTGTCTCATTTGCAATCATTGTATAATGTTTGATTAAACCGCCCTGTGTTGCTTTATTGTAATACGGAGTCACAATCAGAAGTCCGTCTGCTCCTGCTTCCTCCGCTTCCTTACTCAGCTGTATGGCTGTCTGTGTGCAGTTAGAACCGGTTCCTGCCACTACCGGGATTCTTCCCTTGGTAAATTCTATCGCAGCTTTGATCACCTGCAAATGCTCTTCTACACTCAGTGTAGAACTTTCCCCCGTGGTTCCTGCAATGATAATACTGTCGGTTCCCTGATCAATCTGGTACTCGATTAATTCTTCCAGTTTGTCGTAATTTACCTCTAAATTGTCCTTCATCGGAGTCACAATGGCAACTCCTGCTCCCTTAAAAATAGACATCCTTTTTCCTCCATTTTTCATAAATAATCAATGTATAGGGAATTCCTACGGAACTTCCTATATACGAATAAAAAGCCGACTCAGCAGTCGGCTTCTATTTCTGTCATTCACAAACCAAACAATGAGTCTGTGCTGTAAGGATAGCGCCTCCATCTGAGATTAGATGAGAGTCATAGAATTCTTCACTCTATGCCCAAAAATATAATTGCAGAACTTATACTCTTTCGGCGTTCTCCCCTTTCACATTCTTTCTTCTGCCTCTGCCGCATCCAAAATGCTACTGATGAATCACGCAACCTCTACCTTTTATATTATGTTCTATTGTCATAGCTTGTGCTAACTATAACACCATATGACAGTCTTTGTCAATTTATTTTTCTGCTTCGATATTGTAGACCTCGTCTGCCATGTCATAAAGCTCTTTTGGCAATACTCTTCCGGTGAGAATCACTTCCGTATCCTCGGTCTTCGCCTCAATCACAGATTTCAGTTCCTCGATGGAAATGATATTGGCATCCACCAGTCCCAAAACCTCGTCCAATACCAACAGATTGCATTCACTGGTGGCCAACACCTTTCTCGCAAAATTCAATCCGTTTTTCATGTTCACGGATTCCTCCTGCTTTTCTTCCTCCGTCAGATCCGCAAAGCACTCTGCCAGCTTCTCAAAACGGAAAAATTTAATCTCCGGCTCCAGCCTCTGTAAAAACTCCTGTGGTTCCTCCAGCTTTCCCTTGAAAAACTGTATGATAATCACATTTTTTCCTGAATCTGCTTTTCTCAATGCATTACCCAGAGCAGCAGTAGATTTTCCTCTGCCCTCTCCATAATAAATCTGAATCATACCCTTTTCCATAATGCCTCCGCTTTCGTGACCTTTTCTTATGCTTCCAGATTTGATTAAAATACCACATATTACATAAAAAAGCAAATTTTACTCAAAAAACTCTATTTTGCTGACAGAAACCTCATAAGCAATCCGGCGTTCCGTCTCATCCTCTCCAATCTTTTTCAGGTACTCTCTGCTCTGAATCCTTCCAAACACCTCCACGTGGCTTCCCACCTCAAAACCGGAGGCATAGCGGGCGTTTCTGCCCCAACAGATACACGGAATATAGTCTGATTTTCCATAGGAACGGTTTACTGCCACCAACAAATCCGCAATCTCTCTTCCCAGAGGTGTTTTACGATAAATCGGCTCCTTGCAAATATATCCGTCCAGATAAATCTGGTTGCTTTTTACCTCATCTTCAATATAGTCCACAAATTCCCATTCTCTGACAAAAACAGAAAGTACCAGTCGGTTTTTCTTCTCCTCATGCCGATTATAAGAGCGGAATTGTCCGTTGACCAAAATTGTCTCTCCGATATAGTTCTGTGTGACATCCACCAGTCTCTCGGAAACCATCAACGGTATGTAGTCCACGGAATCACTTAATCTGCTAACTGCAACATCCACCAGATAAAATCCTTCCCCGTACACCTCGTGACTGAATGAAAATTCCGAAACCACCTCTCCCATAATCGTAACCTGGTTATTTTCAAATAATTTATCTGCCATGTTTCTTCTCCCTTCCATACTAGAACATCTTTTGCCACTCTATCATAGTTGTCCCCAGCCAAAAAACTTCACATCTTTTGTCGATAACTATATTTATTCTTTCTGTCGGGAAAAGACACATGAAAACAGGGACTGTCACAAACAGCCCCTGTTTTCACTATCTCTTAATTTGCTTTCTTTTTGGATGTAAGCACCACACCGGCACCTGCAATCAGAATCAAGGTAAATACCCCTGCTATCGGATTTACATCTCCGGTCTTCGGTGATACTTTTGTCTCCGATGATGCTTGGGTCTCTGTTCCTGCACTTGTGCTGCCGGAAACCGTTACCTTTGTGGTTGTATAACTGCCACCGTCATAATCGGCTACCTTTACCACATAGGTTCCGTTGGCAAATTTCATTCCCAAGGTGTAGGAATAGGTACTATCGGCGGCAACCCCACAGGTTTCCATACTTAGCAGATTTGTCTCTGTCTCGTCATATACCAGCACTGCACAGGCAAGTGTCCCTTCCTCCGCTGTACCGGATACGGTAATTTTGCCATTTGCCGCTGTGGCATTCACCGATGTAATATTCTTTGCTTCTATGGTACTTGAGGCAGCTAAAAATATCATAATTCCTGCCATAATCGTCACTATACTTTTCTTTAAGCTTCTCATAAGTCTACCTCCTGCTATCTGGCTGTGTCACGTGAAAATTCAACACCTTTACCTGCACCAAAGGATGCTCCAGCAAAGGTAGTATCTGAGGTTCCTGCCTTCACAACAGTAACGGATACCTTTACAGGGGCAGAGTCTTCATCACCGGAATAAACAATGTAGTCTCCACCTTTTGTTCCGACATTTACACATGGGCTCTCATAAACACCTTCAACTGTTTTGACTTCCGTACGTCCGTCCCCATAGGTCAAAGTTGCAACCACATTATAATCCCGATAGCTCTTTGCTGAATCATAATAGAAATTTGCTACGATATTATATTTTCCTGCATACGGAGTACCTGTCAGTGTATAGCCCGGCTGATTTCCGTGATTTGTATTGGTTGCATTGGCATTATAATCACTGATTTGGACTCCCAATCTGTTAATGGTAACATAACCGGTGGTTCCGTCTGCCAATGTAATTACCAGCGGTACGGATGCATAATATGCGGATTTAAAAGTAACCTGTGTACCGCTAATGGTAACCGCCTTCGGGTTGATTCCCTCGCCCAGTGCAACGGTGGTTACAGCCGTTCCTGCATACCCATTAATTCTAATGGTATCACTGCCATAATATTTGTTAATCTCAGCCGGATTTGCTGCTGTTGTATTTTTCAAATCCACGATATCAGAAGAAGATACACTGTCAAACATATCCGGCTCCGGAATATCAGAGGTTACTTCCATTCCTTTGAAACCCTCTACATAAAATGTAATATTGGTAACATAGAAATCCTCTAAATTCACGCCCAAATCTCTGTAGTGAGACGTTAAATTCAATGTCACATAATTTGTTTCTTCAGAAATCGTATATACTTCCAAAACACCTCTTCCCTGTTCATCCAAACAGGTGGTAGACATAGATTTGCTGGAATCTCCGGTCTGTGTCCGGATTTCATTTACTACATCTACACTTGCCTCGTCGTTTTTGGTCTGCTTCAATACCGTAATGTTCTTAATATCTTCCATACTGGAAATTTCATAAGAAGAATCACCCTTTATATCATGATATTCTGTACTGCCTATCCGAAGATCCAAACTCCAATCGCTTTTCTCCTCCTCACCCGGCAATGGGTCTCCTTCTCCCGGCGGTGGTGGATCTCCTGCACCCGGATTATTGTCTTCAAATTCAAAATTTAATGCCGCAAAGTTGCTTCCTTGTTCACCGGTTAAACCGATACCTGCAAGGGTAAATGTATAAGTAGTAATCTGACCAGAAGTAGTTGGGTCAGGCAATATCAATCCACTACCACCTCCGGTTCTCAAAACGCCTTTCTTTCCATCCTCGGCAGTCAAAACAATTTCAATGGTATCATTTAGTCCGATATTTGAAAATTCCTTCTCTGTTCCCGTTTGCTTAATTCCGGCAATGCTAATCTCTGCTTTTCCGCCGGTAGCTTGAAATACTCCCCCTTCAATGGTGGTGGCACCGTTTAACTCCACGGTAGCAATATCGCCATCTGCCTTAACCTGCATTGGCACATAGACCAGAGTCAGAGTCAGGCACATTACCAAAACGCCCATAAAAATCTTACGCAGTCTTTCTTTCATATTGTAGTCCTCCTTTATTTTTTATAAAAAATTTATCATATTTTCAGAAATTTCTGGAGTTTACATTTGTCTCTATTTTTCATTCCACCCGTAATAAAATTGAATCAGTCCAATTCTGGATTTTGTTTCTGTTTTCTCGTTGAGGCTTCCGATATGCCGATACAATGCTGCCCTTGATATAAAAAGGGCATCTGCTATCTCCTGTACACTGTCATCTGAGGATAACAGCATTTCCATAACCTCCTGCTCTCGCTTGGTAAGGGAATATGCCGCAGAAAAATTTGCAAATTTTTCTGCATCCTCCTGGTTTTTGGTTTTTATATCTTCTTCCGACTCCGCAATATGTACCTCAAACTGATTTGTATATATATAAATCATTACACTTATCAATGCAAACAACGCCAAAGCAATAATTATTATCATCATATCATTTTGGGTGGTCAAAAGAGACACCGACAATGCTCCTGTTATGACCGCACTGGCATTGTTTACTGCCCGTCCCAGTCCGGCCCATAGCTCCGGAACATTCATATGATAGGATAAATCTATAAATCCTGTGGTAAAAAACACCACAAAGAATCCGGCAGACAGATAAAACACTGTAAGCCCCAAGAGAAATGCTCCTCCAAATTCAATAATTACCACACAGGCAGTCGATAAAAGAGTAACGCAATACATCATCATATTCATATACCGCCGTTCTCTGATATCAAATAAAAACCCTGCCATCAATCCGCTGAGTGCCAAAAGCAGTCTTGGCCACTGTCCGATATCCACGCTTCCGGTGGCATGCACTAAGGTTACCGCATTATCCAATGCCGCAAATACACAAGTCATGAGTGCCACAATGATAATCAGCATGATACCTGCCACCATAGGATTTTTCAAAACATATGTATTTTTTTCTTTCTCCATTTCTATGTTCTCTGTCTTGTCAAAGGAATCTTTTTCTAATACTGCCATCAAAATAACCAATATGGTCATAGATACCGACAACACAATGGATTCCATCATGCCATTTTTAATGCAATTATTATTGATAAACTGAAACAAAATTCCCACGGTATAGGATATTCCAACAATTTTTGCCAGATTTCTGCTCTTATTCAACACACAGGCCGCCATATAGTGAACCGCACTTCCCACAATCCCCAATAAAAGGAATACCATACATCCGGATATCAGAATAGCTGTATAAGACATGTGCTGCTGAATCACAAAAACACCTATAATTTCTAAGATAACACCTACAAAAGCTACCAGATATTTCATGGTTTTCTGAATGTGCCGTTGTATAAGCGGGAAAAGCAAGAAACCTATAACGCTGATTCCCAAAATATAGCTTTGTGCCATTACCACTCCCGGTGAATCCGTTACATATGCCATCATATTGTCGAACATATACTCCGTTCCAAGAAAGGTAAAGCTAAAAAGTGCCAATGCAAGAATAACCATTATCGTCTTGTAATCTGTAAGTTCTTTTCTCATCTGTTTATTAGCTCCATCTCCAAATCCTATCTCTACAGTATAGTATATACAAATGTCTCACAGAATCAAGTTGACAAAAGTCTCATGTCTTTGATTTTTATAGGGAATTATTGGAAATTGGAGAAACATACAGGTATTGTCATTTCATATTTTTATGGTAAAATGTAAGGGTTAGACTGAAAGTAGTGAAAAAGAAAGAAGGATATTTAATATGAAAATGCAAAGAGAGGACATCCGTAACATTGCCATTATCGCTCACGTTGACCACGGCAAAACCACTTTGGTGGACGAGCTGTTAAAACAGAGCGGCGTATTCCGTGCCAATCAGGAGGTACAGGAACGTGTGATGGATTCCAACGATATAGAAAGAGAACGTGGCATCACGATTCTCTCTAAAAATACAGCCGTATTTTATAAGGATATCAAAATTAATATCATTGACACTCCGGGACATGCAGACTTCGGTGGCGAAGTGGAACGTGTACTGAAAATGGTAGACGGCGTAGTTCTGGTGGTGGATGCTTTTGAAGGTGCCATGCCTCAGACAAAATTTGTATTGATGAAGGCTTTGGCTTTAGACCTTCCGGTGGTGGTATGTATCAACAAAATCGACCGCCCGGAGGCTCGGCCGGATGATGTCATTGACGAGGTTTTAGAGTTATTTATGGATTTGGATGCTTCCGACGAACAGTTGGAATGTCCGTTTATCTATGCTTCCGCAAGAGATGGTTATGCCGTAAAGGATTTGTCTGATGAGCGGAAGGATATGACTCCTTTATTTGAAACCATCATCGACTATATTCCTGCTCCTACCGGGGACCCGGATGCCAACACTCAGGTTTTAATCAGTACCATTGACTACAATGAGTATGTGGGACGTATCGGTGTAGGAAAGGTGGATAACGGCTGTTTAAAAATCAATCAGGAGGCTGTGGTTGTGAACCACCACGAACCGGACAAACAGCAGAAGGTTCGTATCAGCAAATTATATGAGTTTGACGGGCTGAATAAAGTGGATGTAACAGAAGCCGGCATCGGTTCCATCGTTGCTATTTCCGGTATTGCGGATATCCACATCGGAGATACCATCTGTTCCCCGGAAAACCCTGTGGCAATTCCGTTCCAGAAAATTTCGGAACCAACCATCTCCATGAACTTTGTGGTAAATGACAGTCCGTTAGCAGGTCAGGAAGGTAAGTTTGTAACCTCCCGTCATATCCGTGACAGACTGTTCCGTGAGTTAAACACCGACGTTTCTCTACGAGTAGAGGAAACCGACAGTGCCGACAGCTACAAGGTTTCCGGCAGAGGCGAACTTCATTTATCGGTTCTGATTGAAAATATGCGTCGGGAGGGCTACGAGTTTGCTGTCAGCAAAGCCGAAGTTTTATACCATACAGACGAAAACGGAAAACGTCTGGAGCCAATGGAATTGGCTTATATTGATGTACCGGATGAATTTACCGGTTCCGTCATTGATAAATTAAGTCAGAGAAAAGGCGAGCTTCGCAACATGACACCGATTACCGGCGGCTACACCCGTCTGGAATTTAACATCCCTTCCCGTGGATTAATCGGCTACCGTGGAGAATTTTTAACTGATACCAAGGGAAACGGTATCATCAATACGATTTTCAACGGCTATGAACCATATAAAGGAGATATCCAATACCGCAAACAGGGTTCCCTGATTGCTTTCGAATCCGGTGAATCCGTTACCTATGGTCTTTTCTCCGCTCAAGAGCGTGGAACCCTTTTCATCGGACCGGGCGAAAAGGTTTACTCCGGTATGGTGGTGGGACAATGTGCAAAAGCAGAGGATATCGAACTGAATGTGTGCAAGAAAAAACACTTGACCAATACCCGTTCTTCCTCCGCAGATGAAGCATTGACATTGACACCGCCTAAGATTCTCAGTCTGGAGCAGGCATTGGATTTTATTGATACCGACGAATTGTTAGAGGTTACGCCGGAAAGTCTCCGTATCCGCAAACGGATTTTAGATCCTACCATGCGGAAACGTGCCAATATGAGAAATAAATAATATAGATATACAAAAGGGAGTTCCCGGTCATTCGGAAACTCCCTTTTTGTAGTTGTCTTTTCTATCTCAATTTATGGATATAGATGCAGTTCGGTGTCTCAATGGAAATCGGAGGATTATCCATCAAGCAGCAATTTCTCTCATATAAAATCTTAAAGGTACGAATCTCATTGGAATCATGGTTGAGACTGACAAAATGGTTCCGGTCCGGCAATACTGCCAATGCCTTCGGATAGTCTCCGCTGATTCTGGTTTCCATCTTAAGTTCCAACATCCCGGTTTCTTTATCAATCTTGTAGATAACCACATCATTGATACCTACATTGGAGGCGAAGAGATACTCTCCGTCTGCGGAATGTTCAATACCGGAAGCATTACAACTGATTCCCTCTGTCTCAACTGCCGTTGATACCGTCTGAATCTTTTCAAATACCGGCTGTTCATCCTCTACTCTATATTTATAGACCTGAATCTCATTCTTCAATTCACAGAGAACATAGGCAAACCTGCCATCGGTACTGAAACGAATCATCCTTGGACCGGAATCCAAATCACAACGCAAAATATCTGCTAACTTAATTCTTCCCCGGTTATAATCAATGCGATACACCTTTATATGGTCCAGTCCACTGTCCACGGCACAGAGAAATTTCTGATCCGGAGTGACCTTTACACAGCTTACATGGGGTCTGGAGCTTCGCTCTGCCACACCTCTTCCCAAACCTTTGTGGAAAATACCGTCTGCAATATCCACAATGCTTCCGTCCTCCGCCAGCTTCATCATACTGACTCTGCCATCGTGATATCCTCCTACAAAAAGATATTGATCCTTGTCATCCAATTCCACATAACAGCCTCTCATGCCTCCAATCCATTTCTCATTGATTGGCTCTAAATCTCCGTCCGGCTGTATGGCAAAGGCTTCCACTCCCTCATCTGCAATAGAATAAAGGAATTTTCCACTGTTGGAAACAATTAAATCGGAAGGATTGTTGATAGGTACTACTTTTTTTTCTGTCATGGTACCTGTTTCCACATCCAAATCATAGATATGAATTCCCACGCTGTGTTCATGGGTATAAGTACCTACATATGCAACATATTTTCCCTGTTCCATGTCTACTCCTCCTCTTTCCTTCTAAGAATATCATAGAGTTCTAACTTTTCGCCCAAATCAATATATAAGACCTGCTTCGGATGAGGAGCTGATTCCATCTCCTCTCCCTCTTCATTAAAAATTTTCTGTACCGTCACTACATGATTTTCTCCGTTAGGCTTCATTACCTCAATGACCTCTCCTACGGAAAATTTATTCCTCTGTTCAATACGGTAACGTCCGTTTTCATCCGGTTCTCCCACAATTCCCAGATAGGTGTATTCCTTGAGATAGGTATTGCTATCATAAATCTGTGCCGTCTCATCCGGCTTTCCGAAAAAGAATCCGGTGGTAAACTGACGATAGGTGCAGTTAGAAATCTGTTCCCGATACCAGTCCATATTCTGTTCATAGAACTTCGGATCCTTTTGATAGTCGTCAATGGCTTTCCGGTAAGTCCTTGCCACCGTTGCCACGTAAAGAGCAGTCTTCATACGACCTTCTATCTTGAAGCTGTCGATTCCAGCCTCCAGCAGTTCAGGTATGTGTTCAATCATACACAAATCCTTAGAATTAAAAATATAGGTTCCCCGCTCATTCTCATAGACCGGCATATATTCTCCCGGTCTGGTTTCCTCTACGATAGAATATTTCCATCGGCAAGGATGGGTACAGGCACCGTGGTTTGCATCTCTTCCGGTAAAAAAATTACTCAACAGACATCTGCCGGAATAGGAAATACACATAGCACCATGGATAAAGGTTTCTATCTCCATGTCCTCCGGGATATGCTCCCGTATCTCTCGAATTTCTCTGAGAGAAAGCTCTCTGGCGGAAACCACCCGCTTTGCTCCCTGCTGATACCAGAAACGATAGGTTCCGTAATTGGTATTATTGGCCTGTGTGGAAATATGAATCTCTATCTCCGGGCAGATTTCCTTTGCTATGGTAAACACACCCGGGTCAGAAATAATCAACGCATCCGGTTTAATTTCCTTCAGCTCTGAAAAATAATTCCGTACACCTTCCAAATCATAATTATGAGCCAGAATGTTTGCAGTTATGTAAACTTTCACTCCATGCTCATGTGCAAAAGCAATTCCTTCCCGAATTTCCTCATTACTGAAATTTTTTGCCTTTGCTCGAAGCCCGAATGCCTCTCCGCCGATATAAACTGCGTCGGCACCAAATATAACTGCTATCTTTAATACCTCCAAACTGCTGGCAGGTACTAATAATTCTGGATGTCTCATATCGTTCTTCCCTTCTTTACGCTGACTGTGATTCCATCCCCCACAGGCAGCACCGTTGTCACTAATTCCTCGTGATGCGTCAATTCGTACAGATATTCCCGCATCCTTTTGTGGATGGTACGATTCCTTCTGGTTACCGCAAATCTGGATTCCACAATATCTCCATCCTGCAATACATTATCGGAAATCAGAATCCCTCCCGGGGACAAAAGCCTTAAAATATCCGGCAGAAAATTCAGATACTGTCCCTTTGCCGCATCCATAAAAATAAAATCAAACGGCTCCTGCAGCGTCTTTAAAACCTGGGTTGCATCACCCTCCAACAACTCAATCATATCCTGTTTGCCTGCTCTTTTAAAGTTCTCCCTTGCAATGGGAATCCGTTTTTCATAATTCTCAATGGTGGTAATTTCACAGGGCTTTGGATTGTATTCAGCCATCAGAATTGCAGAAAACCCCACTGCGGTTCCCACCTCCAGAATCCGCCGGGG
The DNA here is from genome assembly GCA_958349535.1 of uncultured Lachnospiraceae bacterium. Classification (GTDB taxonomy): domain Bacteria; phylum Bacillota; class Clostridia; order Lachnospirales; family Lachnospiraceae; genus Maccoyibacter. The sequence continues at coordinate 57,244 of CATWDJ010000003.1, read as the reverse complement.
CTGCTGAAGCTGTAACATCATTTTCAGAAAACTCTGCATTTCCTTGCGGATAATGGGAACGTAATCTCTGACAGCCTCCGCCTCTATCGCATCCAGAAGCTCTGTATTTCCCCTATCCAGAGAATTGATATAGGTTACCAGCCTTTCCTCTACTATCATTTGACAACTTCCCCTTAGTCTTCTATAAAGTCCACATCAAAATCTAAAGCTCCAATCAGCTTCCAGTTGATATTCTGCACCATCCGGCACAGAGCCAGCTCCGCTGTCAAAAATTCATCTACGATAGGATTTTCCCGAAACTTTGCCAAGTCTCTTTCCATGTTATCCACGCCATGATAAAGAGCTTCATTTCCGGTATTGTTCTGTATTTTAAAATTCTCTCCCCGAAACTTGTTCAGATTTTGTTTCAGTTGAACATCTTCATCAATCTTTTGCTTCGCCGAGAGAAAATCTCTGTACTCCTGACTATTCTTGACTGCTTCCACTAAGCTTTCCAAACTTTCCTCTACTGTACTCATTTCCTACACTTCCATTATAATCGGCATAATCATCGGACGGCGTTTTGTCTCTCTCCATACAAATTCTCCCAGAGCATCTTTGATTTCCGTCTTTATCTTGCCCCAATCGGTAATATTTCGATCCATGCAGTATTCCATAGTCTCGTTCAGAACGGCTTTGGCATCCTCCATCAGATCCTCTGCCCCTCTCACATACACAAAACCTCTGGATACAATATCCGGACCTGCCAAGACCTGACCGGAACCGTTTTCCAAGGTCAATACTACAATAATAATTCCATCCTCCGCTAAATGCTGTCTGTCACGCAGTACGATATTTCCTACATCACCTACGCCCAATCCATCTACCATTACATTGCCCACATGGACTCTTCCGGTTACCTCAGCACTCTCTTCGTCTAATTCCAGTACATCACCGGAAGAAAGGATAAAAATGTCATCCTTAGAGATTCCCAGTTCCTCTGCCACTTTCGCCTGTGCCATCAGATGTTTATATTCCCCGTGTACCGGAATGGCATATTTTGGTTTTACCAGAGAGTAAATCAGCTTAATTTCCTCCTGACAGGCATGGCCGGATACATGGGCATCCTGGAAGATAACATCTGCTCCCTTCTGGAACAGTTCATTGATAACATGGGAAACCGCTTTCTCATTTCCCGGTATCGGGTTAGAACTGAAAATAATGGTATCCTTTGGTTTAATGGTAATCTTCTTATGGGTTCCATTTGCCATACGGGACAATGCCGCCATGGATTCTCCCTGACTTCCCGTGGTAATCAGAACTGTCTTTTCATCCGGGTAATTGCGAAGCTGCTCTGTCTCCACCAATGTGTTCTCCGGTATTTTCAAATATCCCAATTCAGATGCGGTAGAAATGATATTTACCATACTTCTTCCTTCCACCGCTACTTTTCTGCCAAATTTTTCTGCAGAATTGATAATCTGCTGCACACGATCCACGTTGGATGCAAAGGTGGCAATGATAATACGTGTATTCTTATGCTCGGAAAAGATATTGTCAAAGGTAGTACCCACGGTCTTCTCTGACATGGTAAAGCCCGGTCGCTCTGCATTGGTACTGTCACACATCAAAGCCAGCACACCTTTTTTTCCAATCTCACCAAATCTCTGTAAGTCGATGGCATCACCGAATACCGGCGTATAATCCACCTTAAAGTCTCCGGTGTGCACCACAATACCTGCCGGAGAATAGATAGCAAGAGCTGCCGCATCCTGAATACTGTGATTTGTCTTGATGAATTCCACACGGAAACAGCCCAGATTAATGTGCTGTCCGTATTTTACCACCTTGCGTTTTACCTTGGTCAGCATATTGTGCTCACGCAGCTTATGCTCGATAATACCTAAAGTCAGCTTTGTGGCATAGATTGGCACATTGATTTCCTTTAAAACATATGGGATTGCTCCAATGTGATCCTCATGTCCATGAGTAATAAAAAAGCCTTTTACTTTATCAATATTTTCCTTTAAATATGTGATATCCGGGATAACCAAATCAATTCCCAGCATATCATCTTCAGGAAATGACAAACCGCAGTCCACCACAATAATACTGTCTTCATATTCAAAGGCAGTAATGTTCATTCCAATCTGTTCCAATCCTCCCAATGGAATGATTTTCAATTTTGAGTTTTTCTTTTTTTTCAACATAATTCCTCCATGCTATTTTTTATTCCGTTTCTTCAAACAGTCTTTACAATAGCCATAGAGCTTAACTTCATGATCTATCACTTGAAAAGATACCGTATCATAAATCTTTTGTTCTAATTCTTCCAATAAATCATCCCGAAAAGAAATGACTTTTTTGCATTCTTTACACACTAAATGATGATGACGGTGCTGCTCCACATCTGCTTCCAGTTTTCCAATCTCATAACGTGTGCATCCGTCACCAAAACTGATACTCTCAATCAAATTAAGGCTCAATAGCAATTGTATGTTCCGATAGACCGTAGCCAATCCGATACCCGGAAATTCCGCCTTGATGCTATCATATATTTCTTCCACAGTCAGATGCCTGTCCTCACTATCTGCCAAAGCTTCCAGAATCAAAATTCTCTGGTTTGTTGCCTTGAGACCCTTTTCACGCAAAAGGCTCTTCCAATCGTTCCGGTTCATATTTTCACCTGCCTGTTAAAGTCCAATTAAAATTCTAAGCTGGCTTCATCGCCAATCAGCTCTGAAAACACCTTTGCCACTGCGTTCAGCTCTGCTTCCTCTTCTACAATCTCATACAGGGCGTCTGCATCCTGACTCTGTGATATATCCTTTAAAATCAATGCGTCTGTGTCCCCTGTCTCATCCACTGTAACTAACAGATAATCTACATTACTGATTCTCGTCTGTTCCAATACATAGAAATCTATGTAAGTGTTTGACTCTTCGTCAAAAAATTGTACTGTCTCCATTATTTTTCCCTATTCTATTCTTTCTTATTCTCTTCTTTCTGAAAAAGCTGTGCATCCAGATATCCCTGCAAAATAAAAACTGCTGCCAGCTTATCCACATGATTCTTCCTGTCTTCTCTGCGGATACCGCCTTCCATCATTGCATGGTCTGCGGACACTGTTGTCAGCCGTTCATCCCATAGAGTTACCGGCAGTCCGGTTCTTCTCTCCAACATTTCCTTAAATTCCAAGGTCTTCTGACACCTCTCGCCCTCCGTGTGATTCATATTCCTTGGATATCCCAAAACAATCTCTGTCACTTCATATTCTGCAATCAGTTCTTCAATTCTCGCCAGAGTCCTCCGCAGTTTCTTGGGAGACTCTCTTCGGATAATCTCGATTCCCTGTGCCGTAATTCCAAGTGGGTCGCTTACCGCCACCCCTACGGTCTTCGAACCGTAATCCAGTCCGATACTTCTCATAGTTCCTCCGTCCCTATTCCCACGAATGGTTGTTGATATATTCCTTGAGAAGCTCTTCCACCAGCTCGTCACGTTCCACTTTCATAATCAGGCTTCTGGCATTCCGATGACTGGTAATATAAGTAGGATCTCCCGACATAATATAACCTACCATCTGGTTTACCGGATTGTATCCTTTCTCGGATAGTGCATGATACACCAGTTTGATGACATCCTTGACCTTCATCTGTGGTTCTTTCTGTACTTTGAAGTATTGAGTATTGTTTAAATCCTGCATTTTTTCACGTCCTTATTGCTCTTTCGTTCCCATGTCTGTCACTCATTATTTTAATATATCCCCTGTTAAAATTCAACCATAAGATATACTTGCTCTGTCAATGCTCTTTCTATTTTTCCCTTTACCAACTGATTGGATAAATTCTTCTCTGATTTTACCGCTACCTTCACATATTCCTTGGTAAATCCCACATAATAGGTGACTCCGTCAATGACAGTCTCTTCCTCTAAAAGCACCTCTGTCTCTTTTCCCAGATAGTACTCTCTGAACTCCCGGGACATCTTTTTCTCCAGTTCTAAAAGCTCATTACTTCTTTCGGTTTTCACCGTTTCCGGTATCTGCCCCGGCATTTTTGCGGCCTTTGTACCTTCTCTTTTGGAATATTTAAAGATATGCATCTCATAAAAATGAATCTCTTCCAGATATTTTTTCGTCTGCAAAAATTCTTCTTCACTTTCCTGTGGGAATCCCACAATCACATCCGTGGTAATTGCCGGATGGTCAAAATATTTTCTTAAAAGTTCACAACCCTTTTGATATTCCGCTGTATTATATTTCCGGTTCATCCGCCGCAAGGTGGCATCGCAGCCGCTTTGCAAAGACAGATGGAAATGAGGGCAGATTTTGGGCAACTCTGCCAACCGTTTTGCAAACTCTTCAGTTACAATCTTCGGTTCCAAAGACCCCAGACGGATTCTGGCTATGCCCTCAATCTTATGGACTTCCTCAATTAAATGCAACAGAGAATCCCCAATATCCACTCCGTAGGAGCTGAGATGGATTCCTGTAAGCACTACTTCCTGATAGCCGTTCTCTGCAAGCTGTCTTATCTCTTTTAACACATCTTCCCGTTTCCGGCTTCGCACCCTTCCCCTTGCATAAGGAATAATACAGTAGCTGCAAAACTGATTACATCCGTCTTGCACCTTGATAAATGCCCGTGTGTGCTCTGCGGTCCGATTTAAGGAAAGCTCTTCGTACGCTTCCCCTGCATCATTGATATCTATCATGGCTTTTACTTTTTGCTGCTTTGAAAAATATTCTTCCAGCTGCTGTACCAGCTCATGTTTTTTGTTATTTCCGATAATAATATCAATGGTTTCATCCACCGCTCCCCGCTCTGCGGCAGTCTGCACATAACAGCCCGCCGCCACAATTACCGCTTGGGGATTCTGTTTTTTTGCCCGGTGAATCATCTGGCGGGACTTGCGGTCTGCCATATTGGTTACGGAACAGGTATTGATAATATAGACATCTGCCTGCTCCTGAAAAGGTACAATCTCGTATCCTGCCTGCTCCAACATCTGCTGCATGGCTTCTGTCTCATAAGAATTTACTTTGCATCCTAAATTGTGTAATGCTGCTTTTCTCATACTTTTTCCTTCGCTCTGTTGACTTTTTTCCCTAAAAAGATTACACTTAAACAAACACTAATAGTACCAAGGGAGGTCTATCTATGAAAACAGTACAAATTTCTTTAAACTCCATTGATAAGGTAAAATCATTCGTAAATGCAATCACACAGTTTGAATTTGATTTTGATTTGATTTCCGGAAGATATGTGATTGACGCAAAATCTATTATGGGTATCTTCTCTTTGGATTTATCCAAACCGATTGATTTGGCAATTCACACCACTTCCGAAGACGAAGTCGATTCTATCATGGAAATCTTAAAACCTTATCTTGTATAATACAAATGATTTTGAAAGAGGATGTTACCATCCTCTTTTTTTGTGGGAATAATTGGATTTCCACCTTATTGAATGTGTAAAACCTCTGTGGTCTCTATGGCTGTCTGTACCAGTTCATCTATCTTTTCCTCTAAGCGTTTCTCCGAACATTTGATTACATTGATATTCGGCTTTGTCACCGGATGCTTTGCCACAAAGATGGTGCAGCAATCCTCAAATGGCTGAATAGAAGTCTCATAGGTATCAATCTTTTCTGAGATGGTTACAATCTCCTGCTTGTCCATTCCAATCAAAGGACGGTAAACCGGAAGGGTACACACCTCATTGGTTGCCGCTAAGGACTGCATGGTCTGACTTGCCACCTGTCCGATACTTTCTCCGGTAATCAGTCCCAGACACTTATTTTCCTTTGCGAAATGCTCTGCAATTTTCATCATATAACGCCGCATGATGATGGTCAGCTCGTCATGTGGACATTTCTCATAGATATATAACTGAATGTCTGTAAAATTCACCACATGCAAATCAATAGGACCTGCATATTTCACCACTAATTTTGCCAAATCCACTACCTTCTGTTTTGCACGCTCACTGGTATAAGGCGGTGCATGGAAATAAGTGGCATCGATTTTTACGCCACGCTTTGCAATCATGTAACCTGCCACCGGACTGTCAATTCCGCCGGATAACAACAGCATGGCTTTTCCGTTGGTTCCCACCGGCATTCCTCCCGGTCCCGGAATCTCCTGGGAATAAATATTAATCTGATTTCGGATTTCCACATGGATTTTGATGTCTGGATTGTGTACATCTACCTTCATCTGAGGATAGGCATCTAAAATCCTTCCTCCCAGTTCCGCATTGATTTCCATGGAATCCATAGGATAGTTCTTTCTGGCACGTCTTGCATCCACTTTAAAAGTCAAGTTTTTATCCGGATAAACTTTATCGATATAGCTTACCACTTCCTCGGCAAGGGCATCAAAGCCTTCGTCCTCCACAATCACCACCGGACAGATTCCCACAATTCCAAACACATGGCTCAGTGCCGTAATGACTTCCTCATAATCATAGTCGCCAAGAGCCTCCACATAGATTCTACCCTGCTCTTTTCGTACTTTAAATTCTCCGTCCACTGGTTCCAATGCATGAACCATCCGGCTCACCAAAGCATCCTCAAAAAGATGACGGTTCTTTCCTTTAATTGCAATTTCTGCATATTTGATTAAAAACGATTGATACATGTTCTTTCCTCTCTCTGTTAATAATGGGTGAATTTTCTCCGAATCGGCAATTCCTCTTCTAAAACCTGTAATGTATAGGTAATTTCTTCCACCGTTGTCTCCGGGCAAAAGCTAAACCGCAGCGTAGCTCCCTGATATTTTTCCGGCTGATGGATTGCCAGCATGGTGTCACTGGCATTCTTTTTCTTGCCGTTGGAAGAACAGGCAGAACCGGAAGAAACATAGATTCCCCTCTCTTCCAAAGCGTGTAACAAAGCCTCGCTCTTATCAATTCCTCCAAAGCTTACACTGACAATATGAGGTGCTCCTTCCTCCAACAGAGGACCGTTGATATGCACATCCTCTATTTCCTGTATTTTCTCTGTAAATATCTGCTTTAATTCATACAAATGTTTTCTATGTTCTTCTAATTTTCCGTAAGCTTCTTCACAGGCAACTCCCAGCCCCGCAATGGCCGGAACATTTTCCGTACCGGAACGCATTCCCTTTTGCTGACCTCCGCCGTAAATCAGCGGTTTTAATTTGGTTCGCTCTTTTACATACAAAAATCCTACGCCCTTTGGTCCGTGCAGCTTATGTCCACTGACCGACAGCATATCAATTCCCATTCTTTTCGGAAAAATCTTCATTTTTCCATAGGACTGAATTGCATCCACATGAATCAGGGTGTTGGGATTTTTCCGCTTAATCAATGCCGCCGCTTCCTCAATAGGCTCTATGGCTCCTATCTCATTATTGACCTGCACCATAGACACCAATATGGTATCGTCCCGCAAAGCGGCCTCCAGCTCTTCTAATGAAATAACACCGTTCTCATCTACTCCCAGATAAGTTACCTCATATCCCAGTTCTTCCAAACGTTTCATAGGTGCAGACACCGAGGCATGCTCTATGGCAGTGGTAATCACATGCATTCCCGCCCGCTTATTCGCCTCCGCTGCTCCAAATATTGCCATATTATTGGACTCTGTTCCACCGGATGTCAAAATAATTTCTTTCTCGGAAACCTTTAAAGTCTTGGCTATCTGCTCCTTTGCATGCTTGATATACGCTTCTGCCTCGTAGCCCTTTTTGTGAAGTGATGACGGGTTTCCAAAATCCTTCATCATTACTTCCAGCATAATTTCCTTTACCGCCTCCGAACATTTCGTGGTGGCAGAATTATCCAGATATGCTTCCATCTTCATTCTTCTTTCTATCTCTATTTTTTCTTTTCTTCTTCCAAATCCGCTTTCATCTCAATTTCCAGCATCAGCATACTCATCATGGTAATGGCTGCCGTATCGGTACGCAGAATCCTTTTTCCCAGAGAAATCACCTGCATCTCATCCCGCACATACGCAATCTCTTCCTCTGAAAATCCTCCCTCCGGTCCAATCATCACACTGATGGAATATCCCGGCTGAATACCCGCAAGGGCTTCTTTTGTTCCTTGCATTCCCCGCTCATTCTCATAAGGCACAAACTGTATCTTACATTGCTTTGCGTAGGCGACTGCTTCTTTATAGCTCATTACCGGCTTTATTTCCGGTATCCGGCTCCGCTTCGCCTGCTTTGCCGCACTCTCTGCAATTGCCTGCCACCGCTCCTGCTTTTTCTTCGCTTTCTTCTCATCCAGTTTCACAACGCAGTATTTCATTGTTACCGGAATAATTTCATGTACTCCCAGCTCCACAGCCTTCTGGATAACATACTCCATCCGTTCTCCTTTGGGCAATGCCTGAAACAGATAAATCTGATTGGGAAGTTCCGTTCCCTCTGCTTCCTCTTCCGTAATCTTTACTTCTACTGCCTCTTCTCCTAACCCTTCAATGATTCCGAAGAAATCCCGGCCGCTGCCATTGCTGATTCGCACTTTCTCTCCCGGCTTCATTCTAAGCACATTCCGAATATGATTCACATCACTGCCGGTAATGGTAATATATTCTGTTCCGATATTTTCATCTTCTACAAAAAACTGATGCATATACTTCCTATTTCTTTCTGGCTGTGATATTTACCCATTCACCCTGATAATTGGTTTCCAATATCTCAAAGCCTGCCTGCTGTATTGCCTGTTTTACCTCTTCCTCCTTGAAATCAATGATTCCTGAGGTAATGAAAATTCCATCCTTTTTCAAGCGTGCCGGAATTACCGGAGCCAAAGGAATAATCACATCCGCCAAAATATTTGCCACTACAATGTCATAACATTCCGTGCCCACTTTTCTTTGCAGTTCCTCATCATCAATCAGATTTCCCACATAGAAAGTTCCCTGAGCCTTATCCAGTCCGTTGACTTCCATGTTCTCATAGGTGGAAGTCATACAGTTTTCGTCAATATCCGTTCCCACAACTTCACCGGCTCCCAGCTTCAATGCCACAATGGAGAGGATTCCGCTTCCACATCCCACATCCAGTATTTTTTCTCCGTCCTTCATATATTTGCGAAGCTGACGGATACAGAGCTGCGTCGTCTCATGCTTTCCGGTTCCAAAGGAAACGCCCGGATCAATCTCAATCAAGAACTTATCCTTGTCCTCTTCCTTTAATTCTTCCCATGTTGGTTTGATTAAAATGTCATCAATATAAAAAGAAGAAAAGAACTGTTTCCAATTGTTCTGCCAATCAATATCCTCTGTGGTGCTTTGGGTAATGGTTCCCTCTCCAATGTCCACAAACTGCCGCCACTCTTCAATACCGGCTTTTACCTGCTCTAATATTTCCTCATAATCTTCTTTTTCATCAATATAAAAGCTAACTTTGCTTGTCCCGTCATCCTCCGGCAATTCCGGTGGAAAATCAATAAACATGGTGGACTGATCCTCTTTGGAAAGAGGAATGTTATCCTCTATCTCAATTCCCTCCACTCCAATCTCATCCAGCATTGCACTTAAATAATCTTCCGCTTCTGTTGTGGTTTTAATTGTAAATTTATTCCATCTCATAATTCATCCATTCCTTATTCCGTTTCCGGTAAAATTCAGAAAAGGCCCATGGGACCTTTTCAAACATCGCAATTATAAAACATTTTAGCACAGATTGAGAAGTTTCGCAAACTCTCCTTTTTCTGTCTAAAAATTTTATCTCAGTCGGAACTGCCCGGTCAAATCACTCAAGGTTGCCGCCTGTGCAGATAACTCTTCACTGGTAGCCGAAGTTTCCTGTGCCACCGCCGAATTGGTTTGTACTACATCGGAAATCTGACCCGAGCCCATCTCCACCTCTTTCATACTGCTGACATGGGTTACGGAAATATCGCTGGATGTCTTTACTGCCTCCGAAAGATATTCAATACCTACAATTACCTGTTCCAACGCCTTTTGCGTACGGTTGGTAATCTCATTACCGCTCTCTATTTCAGATAAGGCATTCTGAATCAACTGTCTGGTTCTTACTGCCGACTCCGCACTATCATTTGCCAGTTTTCCAATCTGTTCTGCCACTACTGCGAACCCTCTTCCTGCCTCACCGGCTCTTGCCGCTTCGATGGAGGCATTTAAGGACAACAGATTGGTCTGAGAGGCAATATCCTCAATTTCACTGATTATATTCTCAATTTCCTGAGAAGCACTGCTAATACGCTCCATCGCCTGCGTCAACTGAGTCATCTCCTGATGGCTCATCTGTGCCTGCCGCTGATAAAGACCTGCTTCTTCGTAAGCCTTGCGGTTTGCCTCTGCACTTTCCTCCACGGAGCCGGTCACACTGTCGATGGTTGCGGTAAGCTGTTGTACGGCTCCTGCCTGTTCTGTGGCACCTTCTGCCAGCCCCTGTGCAGTTTCCGCCATCTGATCTGCTCCCAAAGCCACCTGTTCTGATGCTTCATTAATCTGTTTCAGTGTATCACTTTGCTTATTTACCATATCTTTTAAATCGTCAATGATTGCTCTGAAATCTCCCACATAACTTTCTTCGCATTGAGATTCTACCCGGAAATTACCCTGTTTCAACTCTGTCATAATATATTTCAAATCTCCGATGACTAAACGAAGTGTCTCACAGGTATTCCGATAAGCATCCGCCAGTTTTCCCAATTCATCTTCTCCAACATAGTTGATTTGAATATCCAAATCTCCCCGTTGCAGCTTGCCTGCTGCCTCCTCCAGTTCTCCGATTGGTTCCGTAATCATCCTCGTGAGATTACGAGCCATGGAAACACTGATTATGATACAACTAATCACCACAACAACTACCAGAATGAGAATATACAAAGATGCATACTGTGCCGTCATAAATTCATCTTCTGCCCGGTCATCCACAGATTTGTTCATGTCTTCGATTACTTTATCCACCTCTTCCATGCAAGGTACATATTTTTCATCAAACACCTGAATTGCTTCGCGGTTTCCTGACTGTCCAGCCGTTACCATTACCTCATGGATCGCTACTCCGAAATCATCCGTAGAACTCTTCAGTTCTTTTCTCAATTTTTCATCCTCAAAGTTCTTTTCCAGATATTCGGCATCCTTGTCAAAGTCTTCATAAAGTTCCTGTCCATGCTCCATACGCTCCTGCATAACAGCCGGGTCCATAGCTGTTGCTGTCCACAACATATTCTTCGTCAATTCTTCCAGACTACTCTGCAGTTCCAATACTTTCTCTGCGTCTCTGTAAGTTCCTTCATAAAATTTCTGAAAACTGTTTTTCACAAAGGTTGCACCAATATAAGAAATAATAATCGCAACCACAAAAAGTACAACAATCACTTTAATGACCGTTGTCAGTTTCTTTTTCATCTCTGCTTTTCTTAAGTATTCTTTCATATGCCTCCTCCGTTTTTCCAATTTTTTCGTTATTTTTTTATTATTATACTCCCTTTTGCATATATTCTCAACATTTTTAAAAAATTGTGTTTTTTTCTGTTTTTTTCAACACTTTGTCCCTATGTTTTCAGACAAAAAGGCACAGATAATCAAAGCATTATCTGTGCTCTCTTTAAAATACTTTTTTCAATCTCTCATATTCCCGATTAATTTCCTGAATGGTACCCGTATCACCGTCAAGATTATCGGGATGATATATCTTAATCAAATCCTTGTAGCGTTTCTTAAGTGCAAGTTCATTTCTCACACCTTTAAAAAACAGTTCTCCTTTTACAACATTTCCCTCCGTGGAAGACGAGGTATGATTTCTTCTCTCATTTTCGGCTTTCCTCTCATAAAATTGCTTTTCTCTTTCGATTTGTTCTTTGTCACCGGCCAATTTCCGAAGCTCTTCTTCCAAAATATGCCTTTTCATATTCAGAAGATGCTCCTGCTGCTTCAAACGTTGACTTTCCATTTCTTTTTTACGCTTGAATTCTTTTCGCTCCAATTCAAAAGAACGCTTCTCCTCTTCGAATGCCTGTTTTTCGTCTCCGAAATCTTGTTTTTTCCTCTCTAATTCTACTGTTTCTTGAAAACACCACTGCTGAAACTGCTCTTTGGCATCGTTGGCAGCCTTCGTCTGCTGACTCATAGTTTACTCTCCTTTTATCACGGGGATATGCCCAACCTATGTCTCCCACAACATATGGCACAGTTTAACTATTCCAATGAAATCAGTATACAACATGTAGAAGTAGAAATCCATGGTCCATTTGCCCTATTTTTCTACAAATTTCTTCTTTTATTATATGTCATCAAAGGATTCTTTTAATTTATCCATAAAGCCTTTCTTTTTTGGCTTCTCAGCATTGCCTGCCGCACCGTTTTGTTTTCCCAGAGAATCTCCGCTGGCTTCATCAAATTTGCGAAGTGCCTCTTTTGCCTCATTGTTCAAGTTCGTAGGTACTTGTACCACCAATGTTACATAGTGGTCACCACGGACATTTTTATTTCTGAGGGACGGTACACCTTTTCCTTTCAGACGAATCTTTGTATCCGTCTGAGTTCCCGGTTTCACATCATACAAGATGTCACCGTCGATGGTGCTGATACGCACTTCACCACCCAATGCCGCCTGTGCAAAGGAAATCGGTGCTGTTGAGTAGATATTCATATCCTGTCTCTGGAATATCGGATGACTGCTTACAATTACCTCTACCAGCAAGTCTCCTCTTGGTCCGCCATTGATTCCCGGCTCTCCTTTATCCCGGATACGCACACTCTGTCTGTTGTCAATACCTGCCGGAATGGTCACGCTGATTTTCTTTTTGCTGGCTATATAGCCGCTTCCATGACAGTCACCACATTTTTCCTTAATAATCTGTCCGGTACCCTGACATTCCGGACATGTCTGGACATTCTGCACCATTCCAAAAAAGGACTGTTGGGTATACATGACTTTTCCCTTGCCGCCACATTTCGGACATTTCTCTTTTGTGGTACCTGGTTTCGCACCGGAGCCACCACAAGTTTTACATTCATCTTTTAAGACAATTTCTATCTGTTTCTCGCATCCGAAAACCGCTTCCTCAAAGGATACCCTTACGCTGGCTCTTAGATTGGCTCCCTTTCTCGGACCATTGTTGACACTTCCTCTGGAACCTCCGCCAAAGAAATCCCCAAAAATATCACCGAAAATATCGCCGAAATCCATACCGGAAAAATCAAAGCCCCCTGCTCCGCCGGCACCGCCTTCAAATGCGGCGTGACCGAACTGGTCATACTGTCTCCTTTTATCTGCATCACTTAACACCGCATATGCTTCCGATGCTTCTTTGAACTTTTTCTCTGCTTCAGCATCCCCCGGATTCATATCAGGATGATACTTTTTGGCAAGTGCACGATACGCTTTTTTGATAGCAGCATCATCAGCGTTTTTTTCGACGCCTAACACTTCATAATAATCTCTTTTTTGTTCTGCCATATCAATTTCCCTCTTACCGTTTGTAAGGGTTGACAGATTATCCCGCCAACCCTTTGTTTTTATTTTCCTTAATCAATGTTCTCGGTCTACACTTCTTTATAATCTGCATCTACCACATCATCATCGGCATTTCCGCCCATGTTGCCCATATCAGGGCCCGCTCCCATGTCAGGACCTGCTCCGGCACCCTGTGCTGCCTGTGCCTGCTCATACATCTTGGCAAATACTTTCTGTGCACTCTCTGTCAGCTTCTCTTTTGCAGCTTTCATCTCAGCTACCTGATCCTCTGTCATCTCTTCTGCATTCTGATGTGCTTCCACCATTGCTTTCAAAGCATTCAGGTCTGCCTCTACGGCTGATTTATCTGCAGCATCAATTCCGTCGCCTACTTCCTCTAATGCTTTTTCGGTTTGGAATACGAATGCATCTGCATCGTTTCTTACATCGATAGCTTCTTTTCTCTTCTTATCCTGTGCCTCAAACTCAGCTGCCTCTTTTACTGCCTTCTCAATATCCTCATCAGACATATTTGAGCCTGCTGTAATTGTGATGTGCTGCTCTTTTCCGGTTCCCAAATCCTTTGCGGATACGTTTACGATACCGTTTGCATCAATATCAAAGGTAACTTCAATCTGTGGTACTCCACGACGTGCTGGTGGGATACCATCCAGACGGAACTGACCCAGAGATTTGTTATCTCTTGCGAACTGTCTCTCACCCTGTACAACATTGATGTCTACAGCTGTCTGATTATCTGCTGCTGTTGAGAAAATCTGACTCTTCTTAGTCGGGATTGTTGTATTTCTCTCGATTAATCTGGTTGCCACACCACCCATGGTCTCAATAGACAGAGATAATGGTGTTACATCCAACAACAGGATTTCGCCTGCACCTGCATCTCCTGCTAATTTACCACCCTGAATGGACGCACCCAATGCTACACACTCATCCGGGTTCAAGGATTTGCTTGGCTCTTTGCCTGTCAACTGTTTTACTTTATCCTGTACTGCCGGGATACGGGTAGAACCACCAACTAACAATACCTGACCTAAGTCTGCGGTTGTGATTCCAGCATCTCTCAATGCGTTCTGTACCGGCTCTGCTGTTTTCTCTACTAAATCATGTGTTAATTCATCGAATTTCGCACGTGTTAAGTTCATATCAAAGTGTTTTGGTCCCTCAGCAGTTGCTGTGATAAACGGCAGGTTGATATTTGTAGTTGTAGCGGAAGACAATTCTTTCTTTGCTTTCTCTGCTGCTTCTTTTAATCTCTGAAGTGCCATCTTATCTGTGGATAAATCTACGCCTTCTGCTTTCTTAAATTCAGCCAGCATCCAGTCAGTAATCTTCTGGTCAAAGTCATCTCCACCTAATCTGTTGTTACCGGATGTGGATAATACTTCGATAACGCCTTCACCGATTTCGATGATGGAAACATCAAATGTACCGCCACCTAAGTCGTATACCATGATTTTCTGCTCTTTTTCATTGTCAAGACCATAAGCCAATGCTGCTGCTGTCGGCTCGTTGATGATACGTTTTACATCCAGACCTGCAATCTTACCGGCATCTTTGGTTGCCTGACGCTGTGCGTCATTGAAGTAAGCCGGAACTGTAATAACCGCTTCTGAAACTTTTTCTCCCAGATATCCTTCTGCATCTGCTTTTAATTTCTGAAGAATCATTGCGGAAA
Source organism: uncultured Lachnospiraceae bacterium (assembly GCA_958349535.1). Lineage (GTDB taxonomy): Bacteria > Bacillota > Clostridia > Lachnospirales > Lachnospiraceae > Maccoyibacter. The sequence continues at coordinate 42,158 of CATWDJ010000003.1, read as the reverse complement.
TCTCCTGTGGAGAGTATTTCTTGTCATCAATCTGTTTTTTGTAATCTGTACCCATCTCTCTTTTGATGGATGAAATGGTTTTCTCTGCGTTTGTAACCGCCTGACGTTTTGCAGGCTCACCTACTAATCTCTCACCTGTCTTTGTAAAAGCTACAACAGACGGTGTGGTTCTTGCTCCTTCTGTATTTGCGATAACAACCGGTTTTCCACCTTCCATAACTGCTACGCAACTATTTGTTGTACCTAAGTCAATACCTATAATCTTACCCATGATTCATTCCTCCTAAAATATATGAATTGTTTTTTGTTTGCGTTTTTATTCCTGAACTACTGCTACCATACTGTGGCGTACCACACTATCTCGGTATGTGTAACCCTTTTGTAATTCCTGTGCAATGGTTCCCGGCTCTAACTCGTCGTTCTCTACTTGCATTACAGCATTGTGATACTCCGGATCAAATTCCTTTCCCACTGCTTCAATGACTGCCACACCTGCCTGCTCCAGTTCATTCAGAAGCTGCTTGTATATCATATTCATTCCATCTGCAAAAGCACTTCCCTGCTCTTCCTCCGGAATGGATGCTAAGCCTCTCTCAAAATTATCTACCACCGGAAGAATCTTCTCGATGATACTTTTGGCTCCCACTTCAAACATCTGGTTTTTTTCTTTTTCCGTACGTTTACGGAAATTATCAAATTCCGCCATCTGTCGTTTTACCTGATCTTGAAGTTCCTCAATCTGCTCATCTTTTTTATCCTTTTTCTTTTTGGATTTAGACTTCTTCTCTTCCTTTGGCTGTTCCTCTGAAGTTTCTTTTTCTTCAACCTCTTCTTTGGTTTCTTCCTGCTCCGTTTCCTTGGCAGATGCTTCCTCCTCTAAATCTTCTAAAATTTCTTCCAGGATTTCTTCATCTTTTTTGTTCTCTGCCATGTCTTTCCACCTTTCTCTATCTTATCCCTTCGGCTTGTGGAAAATATCATCCAACTGTGCCTTTAAGGTTTTTAAATTGTCCATAACGTTTTCATAATCCATACGTTTTGGACCTATAATTCCAACGGTTCCCTTTACTCCTTCCCCTAACTCGTAGGTTGCGGTTACTACGCTGCAATCTTTCATGGTCTGGATTGGGGTTTCACTTCCTATATAAACCTGAATGCCTGTATTTTCATCAGAATTAAATTGCTCATTCACGAGATTCGCAAGCTCCTGTTTTTCTTCAAAAGCTGCAATCAATTCACTGGCACTCTTGGAATCGCTCAACTCTGGATATTTAAAAATATTGGTTGCTCCACTGGTATAAATCTGTAAATCTTCATCCTCTCCGATGGCTTCTGCAACGGCATCCAGCACATCGCTGACAATTCCGCTGTCGATTCCTGCCTGTTCCTTCAGCAGAGAAATCATTCCCAGATTAATCTGGTCAATGGACAACCCGTTCAGATTTGTATTCAGCAGAATATTAAGTTTCAACAACCGCTCGTTATCCAATGGCTCGCTGACGGAAATAATCTTGTTTTTTACAATATTTCCTTCTCTTACAATGACTGCCAGAATCTGGTCCTCGTCCACATGCGAAAGCTGAATAAATTTTACCTTGCTCTGCTGATATCGCGGTGTGGTAATCATTGCTGCGTAGTTGGTATTGGCAGCCAACATCTTTGCCACCTGTTTCAATACCTGCTCTACCTTTTCCGTGTGTTCAATCATAAATTCTTTCATCTGAGTGACTTCCTGATCTTTTTCCTCAATCAGATGGTCCACATAGAAACGGTATCCTTTGTCGGAAGGAATCCTTCCCGCCGAGGTATGCGGCTGTAAGATGTAACCCAACTCTTCCAAATCCGCCATCTCATTTCGGATGGTTGCAGAACTCAGATTTAAATCTGTATATTTGGATATGGTTCTGGATCCTACCGGCTCTCCGGTTTCTAAATAATTACGGATAATCGCTTTTAAGATTTTGGTTTTTCTCTCGTCAAGCTCTGGCATATTACTGCTCCTTATCTGAATCGCATTTGTTAGCACTCATTTGTTTGGAGTGCTAATATCCATGTATTTAAGATAGCACTGATGTTTTTCTTTGTCAACTGCTATTTTTTAGATTTTATATTTTCTTAACATTTTATACAAAAAAGAAAGAGAAACTGTTATAACAGTCTCTCTATTGGTATTTCGCTCTCTCTGCTTCTGTCAGCTCCGCCTTCTCGAACAAATCCGGTCTCCGCTCTTTGGTTCTCAAGATGGACTGCTCTCTTCGCCATTCATCCACCTTCTGGTGATTGCCGGATAAGAGAATCGACGGTACACTTTTTCCATTCCATGTCTCCGGTCTGGAATATTGAGGATATTCCAACAGGTTGCCCTCTAAGGATTCCGTCTCCCCGGATTCCTGATTGCTGAGTACCCCCGGCACCATACGGGAAATAGCATCCACCATTACCATGGCAGGCAGCTCGCCTCCCGTCAGCACATAGTCGCCGATGGAAATATAATCGGTGACAATCTCTTCTAACACCCGTTCATCAATTCCCTCATAATGTCCGCACAGCAAAATGACGTCTTCTTCCTTCGCCAGTTCCTTTGCTGTCTGCTGGCAAAACAGAGAACCCTGAGGTGTCAGATAAATACATCTGGGACGGTAACCGATTTTCTCTACTACTGCAAGGTAAGCATCATAAATCGGTTGTGCCTGCATAACCATACCGGCTCCGCCTCCGTAAGGATAATCATCTACTTTTTTGTGTTTTTCTATGGTATAGTCCCGAATGTTAACAGTTTCAATGGACAGAGTTCCCTTTTCCACCGCTCTTCCGATGATACTGGTATTCAACCCTTGCTCCACCATATCCGGAAATAATGTCAATATATGAAAATTCATCCTGTTCCCTCTACTTTTTCTCATTCAAGTCCAAAAGCCCCGGCAACAGATGCAGCTTCACATATCCGGCTTCTACATCCACCTCTAAAATACAATCTTTAATTGCCGGAATCAGTACCTCCTTTTTCTGCGGTGTTTTCACCACATAAACATCATTGGCATCGGTCTGCAATACATCAACTATGGTGCCGATTTCTTCTTCCTGTTCATCTATGGCTTTTGTTCCTATTAAATCAGCGATAAAATATTCATCTTTTTTCAGTTTGACTCGGTTCTCCTTTGAGACAAAAAGACCGCAGCCTTTATATTTTTCAACATCATTGATATTATCAATACCCTTAAATTTTAATATCACCAGATTTTTTTGTGGTCTGGCACCGGTGACCTCCAGCTTCAATCGCTCTTTTCCCGTATCCAGAATCAGTTCCTTCATATTTTCAAAGCGGGAAATATCATCCGTCATTGGAAATACCTTGACCTCGCCCCGAATTCCGTGAGTCTGGGTAATGGCACCTACCTGATATAATTCTTCCATATAAAATATTTACTCCTAATATCAAAACAAGCAGCCCTTTGGGAGCTGCTTATTTCTACTGCATAATCTCTACAATAACTTTTTTATCTTCTTTGGATGCAGCTGCTTTGACAACTGAACGGATTGCTTTTGCAATTCGTCCCTGTTTGCCGATTACTTTGCCCATATCAGACTGGGCAACCTTTAATTCTAAGACAATGGACTTGTCATTCTCGGTTTCTGTTACCTGAACTTCATCCGGATAATCAACGAGTGATTTTGCAATTACTTCTACTAATTCTTTCATTACATCCACCTCACCAATTATTTCTCAATACCAGCTGCTTTGAAAATTCTGCTTACAGTGTCAGTTGGTTTTGCACCGTTAGCTAACCATTTCTTTGCTAATTCCTCATTTACATGATATTCGCTTGGATCTCTTGTTGGATCGTAAGTTCCGATTTCCTCGATAAATCTTCCGTCTCTCGGAGATCTGGAATCTGCAACTACGATTCTATAGAAAGGAGCCTTTTTCTGTCCCATTCTTCTTAATCTGATCTTTACTGCCATTACTTTCACCTCCTCATAGGTCATTGATTATATGTTAAAAAGGAAATTTGAATCTTCCTCTTTTACCACCTTTGCCGCCCATCAGACCCGGCATCTGCTTCATCATCTTTCTGGACTGTTCAAACTGTTTTACCAAACGGTTTACCTCGGCAATATCTACCCCGGCTCCGTCTGCGATTCTGCGTTTTCTGCTTGGATTTAAAATACTCGGGTTCGCCCGCTCCTTTGGAGTCATGGAATAAATAATTCCCTCAATCTGTGCCATCTTCTTTTCATCCATGGCATTTTCAATCTCTGCAATCTGACTGCCGCCGATTCCCGGCATCATACTCAGAACGCTGGACAGCCCCCCCATCTTCTTCATCTGATTCATGGACTCCAGATAATCATCAAAACCAAACTCGGCTTTTTTTATCTTCTGCTCCATCTTACGGGCCTGGTCTTCATCAATCTCTGCCTGTGCTTTTTCAATCAGGGTCAGCACATCTCCCATACCCAAGATTCGGCTCGCCATACGATCCGGATAGAACTGTTCCAAATCGGAGAGTTTCTCTCCCATACCTATATATAAAATCGGTTTTCCGGTCACCGCCCTAATGGAAAGTGCCGCACCGCCTCTGGTATCGCCGTCTAATTTCGTCAGCACCACGCCGTCAATGCCAATCTTTTCATCGAACATTCCGGCTACATTTACCGCATCCTGTCCGGTCATGGCATCCACCACCAGAATCGTCTGTGCCACATCAACATTTTCTTTAATTGATGCCAGCTCCTGCATCATCTCTTCATCCACATGAAGCCGTCCTGCGGTATCCAGAATCACCACATTCTGTCCGTTCTTAGTCGCATGCTCCACCGCTGCTTTCGCAATATCCACCGGACTGTTCTTATCTCCCATGGTAAAGACTTCCACATCCTGCTTCTGTCCATTAATCTGTAACTGTTCGATGGCTGCCGGACGATAGATATCACAAGCTGCCAGCAACGGCTTCTTACCCTTCTGTTTCAGCTTTCCTGCAATCTTTGCCGTAGTAGTGGTCTTACCTGCACCCTGTAGACCAACCATCATAATCACGGTAATTTCCTGTCCCGGACGCAATTCAATCTCTGTGGTCTCGGAACCCATGAGTTTCACCATTTCATCATTTACGATTTTGATAACTGTCTGTGCCGGGTTCAGTCCATTCAATACATCCGTTCCCACCGTCTGTTCCTGAATGGATTTTACAAAGCCTTTCACCACTTTGAAGTTGACATCTGCCTCTAACAGTGCCATCTTTACTTCCTTCAAAGCTGCCTTGACATCCTCTTCGCTGAGGCGTCCTTTGCTCCGAAGTCCTTTAAATACGTTTTGCAGTTTTTCTGATAAACTGTCAAATGCCATCTTACAGCTCCTCTAATATCTCATTGGAAATCTTTTCGATTTCCTTCATAATTGCTTCGTCCTGTTTCTCTTCAAACTTTTGTGTCAGATGATGGATTCTCTCAACCTTCTGCTTTGCTCTCTGAAACTTTTCAATCAGATGCAGCTTTTCCTCGTAACCCTCCAGCGTCTTGGTACAACGTTTTACCATATCATGGACACCCTGTCTGCTGATGCCCTCCTCCGCTGCAATCTCCGCTAAAGATAAATCTTCAAATACAAAATATTCATAGATTCTTCTCTGATGCTCGTTTAGCAATTCTCCATAAAAATCATAGAGATATGCCTGTTCTACCTTTTCTTCCATCATTCTCACCTAGGATAGATTATCATAAAGGCAAACAGGTGTCAAGCATTTTTTCTTGACACCTGTTTGCCTTTTTATCTTTATCTTTTTTTCACTTGTTCAATATTTCCGTTACTGAGTTTATATATTTCTCCCCAAAACTCCACCTTCTCATCTGTACATATAATTATACTATCATCACATAATCCGTAAATTATATATTTCTTAGATAATTCAATCAATTCATCGGAAACCTCACTTCTAACAAAATGCGGTTCAACAGAAATATTGACACACCCAAGCCCTTTATATATCTCTTGTCTATGATGTTCACAAGACAATGTACAAATAGCCGTTTCTGCTAAATTGATTGAGCCTGCACTCATCCCAATAATAACCCCTTTATGTTTCTTAATAATAGCATCTAAACCATACTTTTGAAAATAGCCAAACTGTGTAGGCGTATCTCCTCTCGCTAACCAAACCACATCCGCTTCTGCAACGGACTTTTATCATTAAATCCATTTGGAAACATACTTGTTAATATATATGTACTCATTTTTCGCCTCCACAATTTCCGGTTTGTCAAGTCAAACAATACATCATAATTGCCTGTTGAACATCCAGAAGATATTTTTTGAAACCATATCCGACAAAATACTTTGATTCCATTACTTCCTCAGAAACTTCTTCTCCGCGATAAAAAGGTGGACATGGATTTAGAATTGCCCCCTCGTTTGCCATCTCCATTGCAGCATTCGTAACTTGGCACTCCTTAAAATCTGCCAGAGCATTTGTAGGCAGAGAGTCAGTACAAACAATATCTTTGCCACGTATTGCATCATAAATATTGTTATAAGATACCAACCCATCCATTTCGTAACCCTGACCACAGCATTGTTCCAGGCTGAAACCCATGACATCAGAAGCTTCCTTCCACGCCAATCCGATATTTCCTCTTTCACCGACAAATAGAAATCTGTCCTTTGTGAAATCTTTTCTTATCTTTGACAGGGCATACATATCTGTTAACATCTCACAAGGATGATTTCCATCCGTCATAGCATTGATAACAGGTATTTTTAAACAATCAGCCATGCTCTGAAGCAAACAAATATCTTTATGCCGTACGATAACCATATCAGCCCAATTATTCAAATACCCGCACACATCCCTTAAATCTTCCTTTTTGTCTAAAGTATCTGCTGGAAAAAGAATCGACTGACCACCTAACAAGTAAATGCCTTTCTCAAACGTTACTCTTGTCCTAATGCTGGTATTCGGAAAGAATAAAACAACACTTTTCCCTTTTAAAAAATCCTGATGTTTTCCTTTTCTAATTTCATCTGTCAATTTAAAAATATCATAAATATCATTCACATTATAATCAGTCAATCTAATGAGGCTTTTCATATGTAGTATTCTCCTAACATTGGGATTTATTTAATTGCCGTTCGAATGTGTTTATTTAATCTCCATTGTGGGGCATCGCTATCATCTGCCCAATATTCATCCATTGATATAATCTTATCATTTGCTATTTTTATGAATGATGTTACATGGAAAGAGGCACTTTTATCTTTTGGATAGACAAGAGCAACTGTAATGATTAAATCATTTATCACTTCAATTCTTTCAACTGTCCCGTCCCAATCTCCAGGATATTCACAGTTAGCAACAATATATTCATCAACATTAAAATGCTCGTTTGTACAATGCCAATTAACATAGGCTTCTTTATGAAAATATTTTCTGATTTCTTGCTCATCTTGCACAAGAACGGCTTTCCAAAATTTATGTATATCCATATTTATCTCCTCTACAACTTCCGATTTTCTGTGTTTCTGCTCCCATACAATCGACCTTTGATCAATTCAAATCTTTCTCATATTAGAATTCTCATCAAATGTATTCAAAAATTCCCTGAATAGCATCAGATACGTTAATCATTTCTGAAATTGGCAATCTATCTATTTTCTTGTAACCCCGAAGCGACATATCTAACAATGCAAGTTTTTCACATTGTATATAACCTTCATTTTCTTCTGTAGCCATCCATATATGAAGCGGACCCGGAGTAGAATTTCTAATAATTGGACATCCAATTATTTCCCCACTCGTATTAAAAAAATCCTTACTAACCACCAATACGGGATGTTTTATTTTTTCAATCTTAAGAATATCTCCTTGATGTAGAAATTCCATTACCATACCTCTCTTCCGACAGGTTCACCCCAATCATATTCACCATCAAGCATTAACTTTCCATCAAACTCAGCGGCTCTCTCTTCCAAAGTTTTATGACGAAATGGTTTCACTAAAGTGATTACACCATCTGATACCGTGACATCCAAAAACTCATTCAATGCGATTCCTGCACTTCTTAATACTTCTTTTGGCAATCTGATTCCTTGACTATTTCCCCATTCTTTTACCTGTGCTTGCATATGGCAACCTCCTTACACTTAGTATATACATAGTATATACCAAGCGTAAGAAAATATCAATTAAATTCTCTTGATAGCATCGGGAAATTACGATTTATCCATTTCTACAAATTGGAATTTATATAGTTCATTATATTATATCCTAAACAGCTTCACAATAATATTAGTTCAATGCCCTTATACCCCTTATCTAAAAGCTCGTCCCTTAAACTCAATATAAAAACTGCTCTATATCAGCCACTTAAACTGATATAGAGCACTCAATTTTTACATCTCATTATCTAATTTTCAAACTCGAATCAAAAGTTCTGTTATCTGACCTAGTTTTCCTTCACTCCCAAGCTATGAGTGCCATGCTTATTCGTTCATCTTTGCCAGTTTCGCAGCCTGGTCCGCTGCACGGAACAAAGGTATCCATTACTCCCCCGACCAATGCTATCCATATAAAATCTTCCAGTTACGTACAATTTAGCTAGCAGAACTTCATATTATAAAAAATAGCTTCATGTTTCTCGACACTATCATTGATTATCAGAAACTACTCGATGTGTACCTAACTGTCACAATCACAACCATCTTCTTTGCTTCGTCAATACGATACACAATTGTAAAATTCTTCACAAAAATTTGTCGATATCCCCGATTAGCAAAGGCACCTGTTCTTCTAATTGAACCACGATAAGGCATTTCACCCAAACTCAAAATAGCATCCTCTAAAGCATCTGCCAATTTCTCAGCAGTACCTATTTCCTTGAAATCATCTGCTATATGATTATAAATATTGTCAATGTCATCCGATGCCCTCTGCAACATTTTTATTGTATGTTTAACCAAAATGCTTCCTCCTCAGTGAGGCTAATGTTTCTCCTGCATCAAGTAAAATACCTGTTGCTTCATACTCCTCTTCAGCTTCTGAGATTGCATTATCAATAGTCTGAGTTTCAACTATCTGTTCATAGGTTTCTATACTCATAATAACTAAATCACCGTATCCATTTTTTGTAATAAAAATAGGCTCTTTGACTGCATGACATGCATCTGATATATCATTTGTATTTCTCAAATCTGTAATTGGTCTAATCTGTGGCATAAAATACACCTCTCTTTTTTTGTACATTATTCTAGCATAATTATATGCATTTTACAATTGTTTTATACTTTTCTACCCGTAAAGTGAATTTTTAATTACCATATGACTTGACCACGTCAAAAATACAAAAATCGTTTTCTTTTTATAAACATTTATCATTATAGAAAGCCAGTAAATCCGAGCTTTTATTTAGTTTTCATTCACTCCTAAGCTATGAGTGCCATGTAAACGTTCACCTCAATTCCGCTTCGCTTCATCTCGGTGTCGTTTGCATTCTTACAGAATAAAAAGAAGAGCCAGAATCTCTTACAAGCAAGATTCTGACTCTCCATTTTTATTCTGCACTCATAGCTTATTCGTTCATCTTCGCCAGTTTCGCAGCCTGGTCTGCTGCAATGCAGGCATCAATGATTTCCTGAATATCACCGTTCATAATCTTATCCAGTTTATACAGAGTCAAGTTGATTCTGTGATCTGTCACACGACCCTGTGGGAAGTTGTAGGTTCTGATTTTTTCAGAACGGTCTCCTGTACCGACTTGACTTCTTCGCAGGTCTGCCTCCGCATCATGGGCTTTCTGACATTCTATATCGTACAACTTCGCACGGAGAAGGGCAAAAGCCTTTTCCTTATTTTGAATCTGAGATTTCTCGGTCTGGCTGTAAATAACGATTCCCGTTGGATAATGGGTCAGACGTACCGCAGAGTCTGTGGTGTTGACACACTGTCCACCGTTTCCTGAAGCACGCATAACGTCGATACGGATATCCTTTTCATCAATCTTTACATCCACTTCCTCTGCCTCTGGCATTACCGCAACGGTAATGGTAGAGGTATGGATACGTCCGCCGGACTCGGTTTCCGGTACACGCTGTACCCGGTGTACACCGGACTCATATTTCATTCTGGAATAAGCTCCCTGACCGGAAATCATAAAGTTTACCGACTTCATTCCGCCGATTCCGATTTCCTCCATCTCAAGGGTTTCCACCTTCCATCTCTGGCTCTCTGCATAATGGACATACATACGGTAAATCTCTGCCGCAAAAAGAGCCGCCTCGTCTCCGCCGGCTCCGGCACGGATTTCCACAATAACATTCTTATCATCATTCGGGTCCTTTGGAAGCAGCAACAGCTTTAATTTCTGTTCCAGTTCCTCTACCCGGGCTTTGGATTCATTCAATTCCTCTTTTGCAAGCTCCCGCATTTCCTCGTCGCTTTCTTCCTCTAACATAGCCAGAGAATCCTCGATATCCTGCTTACTTTTCTTATATTCCTTATAAGTCTCTACGATAGGAGCCAAATCGCTTTGCTCCTTCATCAGCTTGCGGAAACGCTCCGCGTCATTTGCCACATCCGGCTCACTCAACTGATTCATCATTTCTTCATATCTCATTACGGTATCATCTAATCTATCAAACATTTTCTCTTCCTCTTTCCTTTTTCAACGGCACGATTCTGCCTGTGGTTCGGTCAACGGTTTCTTTTTCCAAAGCCGCTACAAATGACCACGCACCACCCGGTCCAATCCGGCAAGATCCTTTAAGACCGTAATCTCTTTAAATCCGAACTTTTTCATCATTTCCGTAACTGCGGATGCCTGATCATATCCGATTTCCAAACACAGATAGCCGTCCTCCTTCAGATACTCCACGCTTCCCGCCACAATCTTCCGGTAAAAATAAAGTCCGTCTTCCTGACCGTCCAACGCCTCCATCGGCTCAAAATCTCGTACCTCCGGCATCAGATTCGCAATCTCTGCGGTAGGGATATAAGGCGGATTTGAAACAATCATATCAAATTTACCGCTGAATGCCTCAAACAAATCGCTTTTTTCAAAGGTAACTGCGGTCTGGTAAGTCTTGGCATTTTCTTTCGCCGTATTCAATGCCTGTTTGGAAATATCCCCTGCATAGGCCTCTAAATCCGGTAAATGCCGCACCAAACTGATGATGATACAGCCGGAACCGGTGCACAAATCCAACACCCGGCCGTTTGGTTTGCATAATTTCAATGCTTCTTCCACCAAGGTCTCGGTGTCCTGTCTCGGAATCAGCACGTTGGGATTTACCTTAAAGGTCATTCCCATGAATTCCTGTTCTCCGATGATATATTGCAGCGGCACATGTTCTGCCCGCTTATGAATTGCCAGCTGATACTCGTGCTGCTCTTCTTCTGTCAGTTCTCCGTCCTCATTCAAATAGTAATGCTGACGGTTGATATTACAGGTATGCTCCAACAGATACCACGCATCGATTCTTGCCGTGTCAATCTCTGCCTGCTCCAATACCTGCACTCCATTTGTCAATGCTTCTTTATATGTCATATCCTTTACTCCTTGATTATCTTTTTACAAGATAATGTAATCAGAGCTCTGATTTATTTATTTTCTCAATATAAGATTTCCAGTCAAAAACTGCTTCTACGGAGGCAATGGCCACCTCAATCATATCCTCATCCGGCTCCCTTGTGGTGATTTTTTGCAGCCAAAGTCCCGGTTTGCTTAAAATATTTACCACACAGTTTTCACTCCGTCCCGCCAAACGCAGAAATTCATAGGCTACTCCCGCAATCACCGGTATCAGCAATACACGCAGACCAAAGCGGAGTGCCACAGAATCCGTACGGATACACGCAAAAAACAGGATACTGATAAACACCACCAGAAACAGAAAGCTGGTGCCACATCTTTTGTGCAGACGGGAGCTTGCCTTCACATTCTCCGTATTTAATTCTTTTCCATGTTCAATACAGTTAATACATTTATGTTCTGCACCATGATACATATATACCCGTTTAATATCATCCATGGCTGCAATCAAAATAATATATGCCAGAAAAATAATTACACGAATTACTCCTTCTATCAAAGCCAGTACCGTAGGAGAGGCAATCCATTTTTCAAAAAACAGGGATAATCCGTAAGGCAGTAACATAAAAACCGCAACTGCCAACACCACAGAAAGACATACGGTAAGCCCCATCTCCATGCTTTCTTTCCGTTCTTTTTTCTTCTGTTCCTCTTCATTCAGTTCTTTTTCCTCTTCTTCATAAAAAGAAGCAGAGTACATAAGCGTACGCATTCCCAGCACCAGCGAACTGATAAAGCTGTATACGCCTCTGATAATCGGTATCTTTTTAACTGTTTCTTCTCCTTTGCTGCTTTTGCACTGCTGTACATCCACAACAATCTCATGGTCCGGCTTTCTCACTGCCACGGCATACTTGTCCTGATTCCGCATCATGACACCTTCCATGACTGCCTGACCGCCTATTCCCGAATAGCTCATAAAACCAGCCCTCATTTTCTAAAAAAAGGTTGAGATATCAAACCTCAACCTTTTGCAAACAAATCTCTTACTATTTGTTGTCCATGCCGTATTTCTTATTGAATTTATCAATACGTCCACGAGCCTGAGTTGCTTTCTGCTGACCTGTGTAGAATGGATGGCATTTAGAACAAATCTCAACGTGAATATCTTCCTTTGTTGAGCCTGTTACAAATGTATTTCCACAGTTACATGTAACAGTTGCCTGATAATAGTCTGGATGGATTCCTTCTCTCATGATTTTCACCTCTTCAATATCTTAATAATTTACTTCTATAATATATTCTGTTTTATAGTCAATTCTAACTATACATCCCGATAAACAGCTTTCTTATTGTACCATAGACTTACCTATTATGCAAGTCCTCTGACTAAATTTTCTTTATTTTTCCAGATGATTTTTCTTTCCTCAACTTTATTTATGGATTACAGCTTTTACAAGGTTCGTAGCCTGCTGTCATCAACTTCTGACGGTCTCCCGTATAAGTCAGCTTATTGGACTCTTTCATCTGACTTACGCCGGAACAGGTGGACTTGTGAAATTTCCACGTGTTTTTATTGATAATATAAGTACATTCTTCAGATTCCTCTGCTGTTTCCAACTGTTGGCTGTCTCCGTTGGCATAATTGATCCATATCCCCGGTTGCCGATTGTAGACGTACACATGAAAGCTGACTCCTGCCCCCTGGTCTTCTACAGATTTCGCCTCCATCTCCACCCCGGAAGCCACCAGATTATCTCCCTGAAAATCCGGGGTTACACGATAAAGCACATGGTTTCCTGTTTCCCGCACATAGTCTGCCACCTCATCCTCAAAGGGCAGCATCCCCTGCACATTCATATATCTGGTTCCCGTAATCAGATTCTTTTCGTTTGCATTTTCTCCGGTCAACTGATAACCGATTAAATGACATCGGTTATACAAATACTTCCCGTCTACATTTTCATATTTGATGGTCTTCCAACCGGATGGCTTTATCATTCCGATACTGCCCCGTTCCTCCGTAGGCATCAGTTCTCTGCCGATATTGGCGTATGCCACACCGCATCTGCCCAGACTGTCCATCGCACTATATATCTCAAAAGATTCCGTTGTCATTTCTGCCTCGGTAAAAGACGGCTCATTGTTATCAATGACCTCATATGCCGCCTCTGACGAGTCATTCCTCTCAACCTCCTGCTCCCCGCTTTTTTCCAGCGTCTGTGTGCATCCCGTAATTGCCATACATAAAACCAGCAAAAACGAGAAGGCTGTTATTTTACATTTCTTCATTTTCAATTACTTAACAACTTCTTTTTATATAATTCTGTTTTTCTTTACTACCTGAATAAATTCCCGGTTGTCTTTGGTACGGGCAAACATATTGAGAATGTTCTCCACTGCCTCGTCCTTTCGCATACCGTTGATTGCTTTACGCATAATATTGACTGCTTCCAATTCCTCTTCATCCAACAGCAAATCCTCCCGGCGTGTACCGGATTTCACAATATCCAAAGCAGGAAAAACTCTCTTCTCCGAAAGCTTTCTGTCCAGAACCAGCTCCATATTTCCGGTTCCTTTAAATTCCTCATAAACCACATCATCCATCTTACTTCCGGTATCTACCAATGCAGTTGCCAAAATGGTCAGGCTACCGCCCTCTCTCATATTTCTTGCCGCACCAAAAAACCGTTTCGGCATATGCAAAGCTGCCGGGTCCAAACCACCGGACAGGGTTCTTCCGCTAGGCGGCACCACTAAATTGTAGGCTCTTGCCAGTCTCGTAATGGAATCCAACAGAATCATTACATCACGCTTATGCTCCACCAAACGTTTTGCCCGCTCAATAACCATCTCGGAAACTCTTCTGTGATGTTCCGGCAACTCATCAAAGGTGGAATAGATTACCTCCACATTGTCTCCGCAGATTGCCTCCTTGATATCCGTTACCTCCTCCGGACGTTCATCAATCAGAAGGATAATCAGGTGCATTTCCGGGTTGCTCTTTACAATGGATTTTGCAACGGCTTTTAACAGGGTGGTCTTACCTGCCTTTGGCGGAGATACAATCATACCACGCTGTCCCTTTCCAATCGGCGATACCAAATCCACAATCCGCATTGCCATGTTGGTTCCCCGTTCGTGATCCAAATGCAATCTTTCATCCGGGAAAATCGGCGTCAAATCCTCAAAGTTCTTTCGTTTCTGAGCCTCCGACGGATGATATCCATTGATGGTTTTTACATATAACAAAGCGGAGAATTTTTCTCCCTGAGTTTTTACTCTGGTATTTCCTTTGATAATATCTCCGGTTTTCAAATCAAACTTCCGAATCTGGGAAGGGGATACATATACATCCTTCTCTCCCGGAAGATAGTTCTCACACCGAATAAAGCCGTATCCATCCGGCATAACCTCCAAAATTCCTTCGGTTGTAATTCCGCTGTCCAAACTCATCTCCGTCTCACCCGGAAATGTTTTTTCTTTTCCTTCGGTTTTCGGAGCAGAACCTGCTGTGCCGGATGACTGTTTTTTTTCCTCCTCATCCTTTGCAAGCATTGCCTCTACTAACTCTGCTTTCTTCATTGATGTCACTTTGCCGATTCCCCTGCTTTTCGCCAAGTCACGCAAAACGGAAACAGACAAACTCTCATATTTCTCTCTCATTCTTTTCTCCTTAACTGCCTGGAATACATGCCGATATGGCACAACGACTTTTCTGATACCGCCATTATACAATACTTTAGAAGAAAGTGGAAGTCCTATTTTTCCTTGATTTGTCAAATTGATAATGATATGATTAAGAGGCAATGCGTAAATATTGGAACGAAAAACGTTATTATTCATTAGATTACTATTTAAAAAAAACCTTTGGAGAAAAGGTGTACCGGATTGCTCTAAACGGCGGTATGACCTGTCCCAACAGAGACGGTACTCTGGACACCCGTGGCTGCATTTTCTGCTCCGCAGGCGGCTCCGGAGACTTTGCTTCTTCTGTTGACCTTTCTGTTACTAAGCAGATAGAAGAAGGGAAAAAACTGTTGCAAAAAAAGACGGACTGTCGACTTTTTATTGCCTATTTTCAGGCATACACCAACACCTATGCTCCCGTTTCTTATTTAAGGAAAATTTTTTCAGAGGCAATCTGCCATCCTGACATTGTGGCTCTTTCCATTGCCACCCGCCCGGATTGTCTGGATAGCGAGATATTGACACTTTTATCGGAATCAAATCATATAAAACCTGTCTGGGTGGAACTGGGATTGCAGACCATCCATCCACAGACCGCCGCTTTTATCCGACGGGGCTTTGACTATGACTGCTACGAAAAAGCCGTGTTTTCTTTAAAAGCACAGGGCATTTCCGTTATCACCCATTTGATTCTGGGACTTCCATCGGAGACCCATGAACAGATGTTGTCATCGGTAAAGAAGATTTCCACTCTTCCCTTAGACGGAGTAAAACTTCAGCTTTTACACGTTTTGGAAAACACGGATTTGGCAGACTATTATAAAAAAGAGGGATTTTCTGTACTGTCACAGAAGGAATATGTGGAACTCATCATCGACTGTCTGGAATATCTTCCCCAGAACGTGGTTATTCACCGATTAACCGGTGACGGTCCCCGCAAGCTTTTACTTGCACCGGAATGGAGTATCCACAAAAAACAGATATTAAAGCAAATTCAGCGGCGTCTCAAGGAGCGTGACACCTATCAGGGACGTCTGTCAGAACTATAAAAAGAAGGGATTTTATGGCTGAACCAAATACAATTTACAAACTGATTATTTTATATATGTTAGAACAGGTGGATTTTCCATTGAACAATACAAAGATATCCAATTTCTTTTTGGACAAAGATTATACCACCTATTTTACGGTACAACAGGTGGTCAATGATTTGTTGGAATCGGAGCTAATTACCTATGAAACGACCCACAGCAATACCCAGTATCGGATTACCGCCTCTGGAAAAGAAACCCTGCATTTTTTTGAGGATAAGATTTCCGAAGCTATCCGCAAGGATGTTGCCGATTATTTTTCCGCAAATCAGATTGAGTTGAAGCAGGATGCTGATATCCTTGCTGACTATTACAAAACCACCAATCAGGATTATGCGGTACACTGCCAACTGAAACAACATAATCATCCGGTTATCGACTTTACCCTCACGGTAAAAAATACGGAGATGGCGGAAGCGGTCTGCGAGAACTGGAAAAAACAATCCGAAGAGGTCTACGCTTATCTGATGGATTTGTTGGTGAAATAGAACCGCCATTTTTTCAACAGTTTCTTGCAATCGCTACTTCTTTTTCACCGAATATCCGAAGCTTCCCAGCCGTTTTCCCAAAGCGAAGTACTCTCCGTGGGAATAGGTCACTAATCCGGTCTCATTCAGATGAAACTTTCCTTTTTCATCCATATACTTCTCATCAATGTGGACAGACACAATCTCTGCCACAAACATATGATGGGAGCCCAGCTCCTTGCACTCGGTCACTCTGCATTCCAGATTCACCGGACTCTGGGCAATCAAAGCTGCTGCTACCTTCTCTGCTTTTTCCTTCTTTAACTTCATTTCTTTGAATTTATCTACATCTCTGCCGGATTTCACGCCACAATAATCTGTGGCAAAGACCAAATCCTTTGTCACCAGATTTATGACAAACTCTCCGCTCTCCTTTATCATCTGATAGGAATGGCGTTCCGGTCTGACGGAAATGGATACCATCGGAGGATTGGTGCAGACAGTTCCTGCCCATGCCACCGTGATAATATTGTCATTTCCTTTTTTATCCCTTACACTGACCATTACCACCGGCAATGGATAAAGCATGTTTCCGGGTTTCCAAATCTGTTTTGCCATTTATTCTACTCCTGCTGCAAAGCGGTGATAAAGCTTGGAATCAACTGTTTCTTTCGGGATACCACGCCCTTTAAGAGCACGGAACCATTTTCCGGTCTCAGTTGATATGCATTTTCCACCATCTTTTCTGCTCCGTCTCCTTTACAGAGCAGTTCTGTTTCCTCACTGAGAATGTCAGTTAACATAATATACACTGAATCTAATTTCTTATCCAACAGCACCTGCTGCATATACTCCAACATTCTCTCTTTTAATTTCGACAATTCATCCCGGCTGACCGCACTAATCTGTGCCACTCCAAAATGAATATCCTGCACATGAAAGGTTTTAAAATCCTGATAGAAAATCTCTTCCGTAGTCTTAGAACGGAAGTCACAGCCTGCCCGGAACATGGCATTGGCATGCTCATTGATATTCACATTTGCCAATGCTGCCAAATCCTCGGCTGCCATCTCATCCACCACCGTACAGGTAGGGGAACGGAACATCAAAGTATCCGAAAGAATTGCAGACAACAAAAGACCTGCAATCTTCGATTCAATCTTCACTCCCTGCTCCTTATACATCTGATATACAATGGTAGAGGTACATCCCAAAGGCTGATTTCTAAAAAATACCGGGGACATGGTTTCCAGACTTCCCAATCGATGGTGGTCAATGATTTCCAAAATCTCCGCTCCTGTAATTCCATTAATTGCCTGTGATTTCTCGTTATGGTCTACCAAAATTATCTTCTTTTTGTGCATATTTAAAAGATTACGTCTTGAAACCATTCCCAGATAATTCTGTTCCTCGTCCAAAATCGGAAAATCCCGATGACGCATGGTTGACATAATCTCTTTCATTTCATCCACATAATCATCAATATCGAAGGTATGCAGATTCTCTTTTCTCATAAAATATTTAATCGGTATGCTCTGATTAATCAAACGTGCCGCAGTAAAGGTATCATAAGGGGTTCCTATGACAACACAATCCCGCTTGTTTGCCAATTCCAGCACCTCCATGGAAACCTGAATTCCTCCGGTTACCACCAGACAACTGGCATTTTCCTCAATGGCACAAATATGGGACTCATCCCGGTCTCCTACAATCACAAGATCGTCCGGTTCGATGCTCTCTTCCATAAAATCCTTGCTTCCGGTGGCAATCACAACTTTTCCACGCAAAAAATAGGCATGCTCATTACCGGCAAGCAATGTGCCGTTCAAAGTCTCCACAATATTTTTATACTGGGTTCTGGCTCTGGATAAAATATGATTATCATATACATCCATATAGGACTGTGCAATATCCCCTGTGATGATAAGTCCTTCTAATTTATCCGCTGCATTTACCACCGGCAGCGTTACCACATTCTCGGTTTTCATTAATTCCCATGCCCGTTTTAAGGAAATGTGGCTGCTCACGCCTGCTGTTTTGCGAAAAGCGATATCTTTTGCCTGTGCTCCGGCATCTTCTGCATACTCCGGTGGCTCCACTCCAAAATGTTCCAAGACATATCTGGTCTCTTCATTGATGGCTCCTGCCCGTTTTGGAATATACTGATATCCGTCCTGAAGCTGATTCTTCAGATTCGCATAACAAATTGCCGCACATATGGAATCCGTGTCTGGATTCTTATGTCCGATGACCCATACTTTATTTTCCTGTTGATACTCCAATTTTTTCCCTCACTTATTACAATAGTTCCGTTAAAAATTGAGTACTCCGAATAAGTTCAACAAAATTGCTATAGTTGCACCCAGATTTACAATCAGCAAACCAATCACTGCTCCCAAAGGATTCTTGATTTTCTGCATACTTTCATCTGCAATTTCAACCTCTTTTTGATTCTCTGAAAATTCGTCAAAAAGACCCTGAATATTTCGGTAGCATTTTACATTTTCTGTATGTACCTTTTCGGATACGTCAGTTTTAACTGTGTTTAATCCTGTAGTTACATCCCCCAGAACCTGCTTAATCTCTGCTGTATTGGCATTCTGCTGTTCTTCAATCTTTTTCAGCAGTCCGTCTACCTGCTCTTCTACATTCCCCACAAGTGAATCTGCTTCTTTTTGACGCTCATCCAATACCAATTTCAGTTTAGAAGCTTTGCTCTCTCTTTCGTCTACCAAAAGCTGCAATTCTCTGACCTTTGTCTCCTTTGTATTAATCAGCTCCTGCAACTGCTCTGCTTTTTCTCTGAATTCATCAATCTGTTTTAATAAATAATCGTCCATATCCTTCTCCTCTTTTTCACTCCGTATTTTAACCTGACGGCTTATTGGTTTTTGTTTTCTTTTCATTATCAGCCGCATAAGCCGACTCCTCCTATGAAACACATTCTGCGTTTATTCTATCATCTAATTTTAGATTTGTCCACAGTGGGATACATTCTATTCCTTTATCGATTTCTGTATAAATTCTACAAACTCCTGCTCCGGCAAAGGTTTGGAAAAATAATATCCCTGAATAAAATCACATTCCATCTCCGTAAATTTATCTAAAGTTTCCTTGGTTTCCACACCTTCTACCACGATTTCCATTCCTATTTCCTTTAACATACGAATGGTGTTTTTTAACACTATCTTTATTTTGGGGTCATCTACTCTGTCCGCAAGGCTCTTATCCAATTTGACAATACGGAAGGGAAGCGACATGATTCTGCTTGCAATTTTAAGACCTTCCATACTTTTCCTTTAAATCAAAAAAGACCACAAGCTAATGCCTGTGGTCTTCTTTTATATTTTTAAGAAACAATCTTACTGCTCTCCACCGTATAATGTGATGAGTTTGTTCAGGTACTCATAACGCTCTTTTGCAGTCTCCTCAGATTTTGCAAATAATTCTTCTGCTCTTTCTGGGTTAAATCTTGCTAATGCGTTGTAACGAACCTCTCCGTTTAAGAATGCTTTGTAGTCTCCTGTCGGAGCTTTGCTGTCTAATGAGAATGCAGGTTTGCCTTCCTCTTTGAGAGCTGGGTTGTAACGGAATGTATGCCAGTAACCAGCCTCAACAGCTAATTTCTCCTCTGTCTGAGCTTTGCTCATACCAACCTTGATACCATGGTTGATACATGGAGCGTAAGCGATGATAAGTGATGGTCCCGGATATGCCTCTGCCTCTGCGATTGCTTTTACGCACTGATTGTAATCAGAACCCATAGCAATCTGTGCAACATATACATAACCGTAGCTCATTGCGATGGAAGCTAAGTCTTTCTTCTTAACCTCTTTACCGCCTGCTGCGAACTGTGCAATAGCACCTGTCGGTGTAGCTTTAGAAGACTGTCCACCTGTATTGGAGTAAACCTCTGTATCGAATACCATGATGTTTACATCCTGTCCACTTGCTAATACGTGGTCAACACCACCGAATCCGATGTCGTATGCCCAACCGTCACCACCAAAGATCCACTGTGATTTCTTAGCTAAGAAATCTTTCTCAGCAAGGATTTCTTTGGAAGCGTCACATCCGCAAGCCTCTAATGCTGCGATTAATTTATCTGTAGCAGCTCCGTTGGTAACACCACTGTTGAAGGTGTCTAACCATTCCTGTCCGGCAGCTTTTACATCAGCATTCTTTCCTTCTGCTACTAATGCTTCGATTTTCTCCTGTAATTTAGCTCTTACAGCTTTGTGTCCTAATAACATACCATAACCAAACTCAGCAGCATCCTCGAATAAGGAGTTAGACCATGCAGGACCCTGTCCTTTTTCGTTTACTGTGTATGGTGTAGATGGTGAGGAGTTACCCCAGATAGAAGAACATCCTGTTGCGTTAGCGATGTACATTCTGTCACCAAATAACTGTGTAATCAATTTAGCGTAAGGTGTCTCACCACATCCGCCACAAGCTCCTGAGAACTCAAGCAATGGCTGTTTGAACTGAGAACCTTTTACGGTTGTCTCTTTGAATTTCTCTACAACTTCCGGTTTCTTTGCTACTGTTAAACCGAAATCGAAGAATTTCTGCTCTTCTACATTTGCTTCGCAGTTCTCCATTGTAATTGCTTTTTCCTTTGCAGGACATACATTTACACAAGAACCACATCCTGTACAGTCAAGTGCTGATACAGTGATTGCAAATTTATATCCAGGCATTCCGTTCATGTCTTTCATCTGCATTCCTTCCGGAGCCTTTGCAGCTTCTTCCTCGGTCATTGCAACCGGACGGATAACTGCGTGAGGACATACATAAGAACAGATGTTACACTGGATACAGTTCTCTGAATGCCATACAGGAACGTCTACTGCGATACCACGTTTCTCGAATGCTGCAGCACCGGATGGAGTCTGACCATGCTCGTACTCTTTTACAACAGAAACAGGAATCTTGTTACCTTCCTGAGCGTTTACAGGAATCTGAATATTATTAACGAAATCTACAACGTCTTTTCTGTCACCTGTTGCTACCTGTGCAAAGCTCTCGTCTTTTGCATCTTTCCAGCTTGCAGGTACATCAATTTTAACAACGCCTGTTGCTCCGGCATCGATAGCGTCATAGTTCATCTGTACAATCTTGTCACCTTTTTTACCGTAAGTAGCTTTTGCAGCTGCTTTCATTAAGTCGATTGCAGTCTCCTCTGGGATAATCGCTGCCAGTTTGAAGAATGCTGACTGAAGTACGGTATTGATACGTCCGCCAAGTCCGATTTCTTTACCAATCTTGATACCGTCGATGGTGTAGAACTGGATATCGTTCTCTGCGATATATCTCTTAACCTGTCCCGGTAAGTGAGTCTCTAACTCTTCCGGTGTCCAGGAGCAGTTCAGTAAGAATGTTCCGCCCGGTACTAATTCCTGAACCATGTTGTACTTACGAACATAAGAAGGATTGTGGCATGCTACGAAGTTTGCCTGTTTGATTAAGTAAGTAGACTTAATCGCTTTCTTACCGAAACGTAAGTGAGACATGGTAACACCGCCGGACTTCTTGGAGTCGTAATCGAAGTATGCCTGTGCATACATATCTGTGTTGTCGCCGATAATCTTGATGGAGTTCTTGTTTGCACCAACAGTACCGTCAGCACCCAGACCCCAGAATTTACAGTTGATGGTTCCTTCCGGTGTGGTTACAGGATCCTCTGTTACCTCTAAGGAAAGATTTGTAACATCATCGTAAATACCGATGGTGAATTTCTCTTTTTCTGTGTTGTTGTATACAGCAATAATCTGTCCAGGAGTTGTATCCTTAGAACCTAAGCCGTAACGTCCGCTTGTAATCTTAACGGAATCAAATTTGCTTCCCTTTAATGCTGCTACTACGTCTAAGTATAATGGCTCGCCGAGAGAACCTGGCTCTTTTGTTCTGTCTAATACTGCGATAGTCTTAACAGTGTCAGGAATTGCCTCGATTAAAGCTTCTTTGCAGAATGGTCTGTAAAGACGAACTTTTACAACGCCGACTTTCTCGCCTCTCTCCATTAAGTAGTCGATAGTCTCATCAATGGTGTCACATACGGAACCCATAGCGATGATAACTTTTTCTGCATCAGCAGCTCCGTAGTAGTTGAATAATTTATAGTCTGTACCAATCTTCTCGTTTACTTTGTCCATGTATTTCTGAACGATTGCCGGCATAGCATCGTATGTAGAGTTACATGACTCTCTTGTCTGGAAGAAAATATCCGGGTTCTGTGCAGAACCTAACTGACATGGATGATTTGGATTTAACGCATTCTTACGGAACTCGTCGATTGCGTCCATATCTACCATATCTTTTAAATCTTCGTAATCCCATGTCTCGATTTTCTGAATCTCGTGAGATGTACGGAATCCATCAAAGAAATTGATGAAAGGAAGTTTTCCTTCTAATGCTGCACAGTGAGCAACCGGAGTTAAATCCATTACTTCCTGTACGGATGATTCACAAAGCATTGCAACACCTGTCTGACGGCAAGCGTAAACATCAGAGTGATCACCAAAAATATTTAAAGCATGAGATGCTACACAACGAGCGGATACGTTGAATACACCCGGAAGTCCTTCACCAGCGATTTTGTAAAGGTTTGGAATCATCAGTAATAATCCCTGGGATGCTGTGTAAGTAGTTGTCAAAGCACCTGCTGTTAAAGAACCGTGTACGGTACCTGCTGCACCTGCCTCAGACTGCATCTCTGTTACCTGTACAGGACGTCCGAAGATGTTCTTTCTTCCCTGTGTTGCCCATTCATCTGTAGCTTCTGCCATAACGGATGACGGTGTAATAGGATAGATTGCTGCAACGTCTGTATATGCGTAAGAAGCATGAGCTGCTGCATGGTTACCATCCATAGTTTTCATTGATCGTTTCATGATACTTTTTCCTCCTAATTTTTTATACACCGGCGGCTACCGGCTAATATCTTGTGATATTAAAAAAGAATCAATTTCTTGACAATGTTTTCACAATGTCTCTAATATAGTAATATAAAGAAATTTTGCCAAAAAATCAATACTTTTCCCCAAAATTAATACAGATATTTTTGTTCAAAATCAAGAACACGGATTGGCTCATCAAAAATGTACCCTTGTCCATACTTATAACCACATTCTTTCAAAAATTCTATCTGTTCTTCTTTCTCCACTCCCTCGAAAATAATCTCTTCTTCTGCCAGATGCACCATATCTCCGATGTGCATAATCAACTGCTTTCTCTTTTCAAATAATTCCGTATCCAGAAAACTCTTGTCAATCTTCACCACATCCACATTGATGTCAAAAAGAATATTCAAGGATGAGTAACCGGTTCCAAAATCATCGATAGCAATACGGAATCCCTTTTTCCTCAATTCTACAAGCACTTCCTGCAGTCTTTCCAGTTCCTGCACTGCCACACTTTCGGTAATCTCAAGCTCTAACTGAGAATAATCCACCTCATACTTGTCCGCAATGGCACAGATTTTCTCCACAAAATCCCCCTGCTGTTCTCCAAAATGCTTTCCTGAAAAATTGGAGGAAATCGTCATCCGTTCTTTTCCCTCCTGGTTCCACTTCTCCAGATATTTTACCGTTTCCTCAAAAATATAGAAATCCAAATCATTGATGTAACCAAATTTCTCCAACACCGGTATAAATTCATTGGGATTGTGGTAACGTCCGTCCAGACGCTTCCACCGTGCCAATGCTTCTGCTCCGTATATTTTCCTCTCCTCCAGTAAAAATTTAGGCTGAAGATATATCTCAAATTCTCCGTTTTTCAACGCCGGATAGAAGCTGGCAGCAATGATTCTCTCCCGGTTCTTTTCTTCTTTCAGGGATTCGGAATACACCTGAAGACAAAATGCCTGATCCTTCTTCGTTTCCTTCCTTGCCAAATTGGCATTCTCAATCAGTTCCTCCACATCATAGGTATTGTGTTCCCAGAAGTACACACCGATATTTTCACAGATGTTTCCGCTGGGATATTTCTTCTTCATGTATTCCCGGAATTTCATTTCCCCTTCCAGAATTTTCTTGACACACATCTCCTTAGTTTCTGTCTGAGTAATCATCAAGAACAAATCCGCATATCTACGGCAGGCAAACCGGACACTCGGTTCTGCCATAATATAGTCCGCAATCTTTTCCAGCACCCGGTCTCCTTCACTGTGCCCAAAGTTCTCATTGATATAGGAAAATCCATTGATATCCAGACATACCATGGCATAGACCTGCTCCACTCCCATCAGTGGAAGGCTTTGCTCCACCTTTTTCTTAAAGGTTTTCAAATTATACAAGCCTGTCAACGGGTCCTGTTCCTGCAAATACTGAATCTCATATTCTACCTGCTCCTGATGTCTTCGTATTGCCACAAATACCGCCATCATACGCGTAAATTCATACAAGGTAAGCTCTTCAAACTCCGTCCATTCTCGTGGCTCCTCACAATCGCAGAATATAATGCTTCCCTCCCGATTTTCCGGTTTTCCAAAATAAAACTCCGCATATGCCTTCGCCTGCAGCTCCCGGAATATCTGTTTATCTTTTGTGGAAATGTTTCGCTGGTTGCAATTTGCAACCAATAACCGATCTGTTTTTTTGTACTCCTTCCACATTTCCAGCTTTTTCTCTGCAAAATCAGTTCTCATATATGCGGCACTGCTTGCCCAATAATTGGTCATCACCGCCTGTTCCGCAGTATTTTTATTTTCCTGAAGCATTACCATGTTCAGGTTATATCTTCTTCCCACTCTCTCTAACAACAGATTAATTGTCCCGTCAATGTCTTTGGTATGAGACAGCAGTTCAAAAGAATTTTTCAGGAATTCTTTGTCAAAATGATTTCCCTTTGCTTTCTCTTTTTCTTCCCTCTCTCTTCGGATGGCAGCTATGGCTTTGAAGCTGTTCTTTTTATCCGCAATCTGATAACCGTTTTTTCCGCTCATCTTTGCCTGATACATTGCCATGTCTGCCTTGGAAAACATCTCCTCATAATCCGATGTTTCCCCTTCTCCAAAAAAGGTGATTCCCACACTACAGGTAATGGTCTGTTCCGCGGTACTGCTGGAATATTTCTTCCTAATGGACTCACAGAGGGTCTTTGCTTTTTCTTTGGCATGTTCTACGCTTGTATATTTCATACATACCACAAACTCATCGCCGCCTACCCGTCCGATGATATCCATTCCTCGAAACTGTTCCTTAAGCCTCTCCGAAACCTCCTGAATGATGGTATCTCCAAATACATGTCCAAAGGTATCATTGATTTTCTTAAAATCGTCAATATCAATTACCATAAAAGCATGAATTCCCTGCGGTTTCTCACTCAGGAAATCTTCTATCTCTTCTTTGAGAGCCTGCTTATTTAAAAGCTGGGTCATGGAATCTCTTCGAGCTTTTTCCTCCAACTGGCTATGGATTCGCTTCTCTCTGTCAATATTATAGATACGTCCGATTACCCGCATAATCTTTCCGTCATTGCCGGCAATACTCCGGTATTTGGTTCGATTCCATTTATATACAGCTCTCTTTCCCTTCTCCTGCAACCTTACTCGGTACTCAAAGGTTCCCTCTGTCTCCCTACTAACCGCTCTTTTTACCGTCCTTACAAAAGCATCCCGTTCATCTTCATGGATAAGATTGGTATACTCCTCCAAAGTAATATCATTGCTTGGGAACTGATACTGCTCTTTGATGGAATCGTCTATCTTAAAACATTGATTCACAACATCATAATCCATAGGAATCTCTGCTGTCAGTTCTTCCACCAGTTTATTTCTCTCCATTTGCAAACGGAGTTCATCCTCGATTCTCTTCCTGTCTGAGATATCCCAGCATGCCATCAAAAAATAAGGAATAGCATCCCGGTAAGTATAAAAGCAGACTCTCATGGACATCCAGTGAATGTTTCCATCCTTGCCTCTCAGACGCAGTTCCCTCTCCACCGCTATTTTTTCCCGCAAGCACTCCTCCTGCATCTCCTCCAAAACGGCTGCGTCCTCAGAATAACAGTAATCAAAAAGATTGCGGCTTCCGTTCAGAATCTCCTCCAGACTATATCCTGTGGATCGGAAAAATTCCTGATTTACCATAACTATCTGGGATTCTACGCCACCCTTTAGCACAGCCATTCCTGACGGAAAACGCTCGATAATCGTATTCAGGCTGTTCATTTCCTGATAGCTCTTCTGTATCCTTCTGGCTAAGCTTTGGTTCTCACTGACATAGTGGTCTACGTTAATAATCACACAACAGATACAATACTTATGATCCGGATTTTTTACCAGCCGCATCCTGCCGGTTACATAGCTGACAGAGCCGTTCCACTGACGTACTCCTACATCAATCTCCTGTATGCTGCCCGGATTCTCAACTGCACGCTCAATGGTAGACAAGAACTTCTCATACTCCTGTCCATCTAAAAAATGCTCAAATCTGTTTTCCCGATTTTTCAGCCTTTCTCTCTCATATCCGATACACTGGAAAAACTCTTCGTTTCCCATTTCAAACTGAAAATTTTCTCGATTAAATTCCTCACTGTCCAACGTATAAAAACAAATACCGAAAGGCAGTGATTCAAATAATTCCATAACTTCTTTTCCGTTCATTTTACAAACCTCTTATCTGATGGTTTATACAGTTATTAATAATTATATCAGAAAACCCACTGTATTCAAAGAAAAAAACTTGCAAAATGTAGATTTTACGGTACAATGTTAAAGGATTCATACAACGACACAGACAGAAAGGCAGAAATTATGATTAGTGCAAATAACATTACATTAAGACTTGGAAAAAAAGCTTTATTTGAAGATGTAAATATCAAATTTACGGAAGGAAACTGCTACGGATTAATCGGTGCCAACGGTGCAGGAAAATCCACATTTTTAAAAATTCTTTCCGGTCAGTTGGAACCTACCAACGGTGACATCGTCATCACTCCGGGACAACGTTTGAGCTTCTTACAGCAGGATCACTTCAAATATGATGAATTTACTGTTTTAGATACTGTCATCATGGGGAACAAACGCCTCTATGACATTATGAAAGAAAAAGATGCCATTTACGCAAAAGAGGACTTTTCCGACGAAGACGGTATCAAAGCCAGTGAGCTGGAGGCAGAATTTGCTGAGATGGACGGTTGGAATGCCGAGGCAGATGCCGCCATGCTGTTAAACGGACTGGGCATCCCTACGGAAAATCACTATTCTATGATGGCTGACCTGCCGGGTGCCATGAAGGTTAAGGTTTTATTGGCTCAGGCTTTGTTTGGAAATCCTGATATCCTGCTTTTGGATGAGCCCACCAACCACTTGGATTTGGATGCTATTGCATGGTTGGAAGAATTTTTAATCAACTTTGACAATACAGTTATTGTAGTTTCCCATGACCGTTATTTTCTGAATAAAGTCTGCACCCATACCGCTGATATTGATTATGGAAAAATTCAGCTTTATGCAGGAAACTATGATTTCTGGTACGAATCCAGCCAGCTTTTAATGAAACAGATGAAGGAAGCCAACAAGAAAAAGGAAGAAAAAATCAAGGAATTGCAGGAGTTTATCTCCCGTTTCTCCGCCAATGCTTCTAAATCTAAGCAGGCAACTTCCCGTAAGAAGGCTCTGGAAAAAATTCAGTTGGACGAAATCAAGCCATCCAGCAGAAAATATCCTTATATCGACTTCCGTCCGGAGCGTGAAATCGGAAATGAGGTTTTATCTGTGGAAAGAATCAGCAAGACCATTGACGGTGTCAAGGTATTGGATAATATTTCGTTTATCGTAGGACATGATGACAAGATTGCTTTTGTAGGCGGAAATGAATTTGCCAAAACCGTGCTGTTTAAAATTCTTTCCGGTGAAATGGAACCGGATGAGGGTACCTATCACTGGGGCGTTACCACTTCCCAATCCTACTTCCCGAAGGATAACACGGAAATTTTTGATACAGATTTAATTATTGTAGACTGGCTGACCCAGTTCTCTGAAATTAAAGATGCCACCTACGTCCGTGGTTTCCTAGGCAGAATGTTGTTCGCCGGAGAAGACGGAACAAAAAAAATGCGGGTACTTTCCGGTGGTGAAAAGGTACGTGTACTTCTCTCTCGTATGATGATTGAGGCTTCCAACGTACTGATTCTGGATGAGCCTACCGACCATCTGGATATGGAGTCCATCACCGCATTGAACAACGGACTTATCAAGTTCCCGGGAGTAATTCTCTTTGCTTCCAGAGACCATCAGATTGTCCAGACTACTGCAAACCGTATTATGGAGATTCTTCCAAACGGTACCATGATTGATAAAATCACCACTTATGACGAGTATCTGGAAAGTGATGAAATGGCAAGAAAACGTCAGGTTTATTCCATGTCAGCAGATGATGAGGCAGATAATTAATTTTCAAAAAGAAAAAGGCTTGGAAGTTTGAGCTTCCAAGCCTTTCTTTTATTTCTGTGTACTGTCTTCTTCTAATTTTGCCACCACAATCCAGCGTCTTTCATTCTGGTTTGCAATACAGGTGGACATGGTAATTATCTTATCATCCGTTGTGATTTCCTGTTCCTCGGCGTAAACTGCCTTGGTATTCTTTATTACACCACTTTGAACATCATCCAAAAACTTTTGACATTCCTTTTTCTTGCTAAAATCGTAGCTATAAGGTATATAACGGTCATCAAAGGTTACCGCCGCAACAATATGATATTTTAAAGTCCTGTCCGGCAGATAGATATACACATAAGGATTTTCTTTAAAAAAGGCTTCCTCTTCATATTTGTGCAAATCCTTAAACATGGTGCCGTTTTTCATATTATGTCCATAAATCACGGTATTGAAATCCGTAAAATCCTTACTATTTACCTTTTCCGTGTAGATAGAACCCGGCAATCCTTCCGTTCCCTCCACGGTATGATTCAAATAATAGGCATCATCACTGGGATGCTGTAAAATCGGATAATCAATCTGCGTTTCCGGTATTCTTATCCATGCATAAATATCAGCATTCTGCTGCTGCAAAGCTTCAAAATCAATGGAAACCTCATCATCCATCTTCTCTTCTGTCTCTTCCTTCGCAATCTTTTGAATCTTCTTATTTTCGTCCTTCGCTTTGTTCTGCTTTACAAAGTAAGATACAATTCCCACTGCACAAACGATAATGACCAGAATCAGTACCGCTATGATTCTCTTTTTCTTCTTATCCATAACTCTTCTTTTCTCCTAAAACCAACTGTTAAAATTTGTTCCGCTGTTATAGCTGTTGTAATTCCCAAAACGATTATATGTATCCGCTTCTCTGCCTGCATGATAATCAATCAATGCTGCCCGCAGAGATGTCTGGTATCCGTAAGAGCTGTTACCGCTGAACAATGCCTCTACCTTGGACATATCCGCTTTCTGAAATGCCTCTTTGTCAATCTCCAGACTGTTATCGGATTTGATGGTAATACCAATCTCATTCAAAAGGCTCTCTTTGGCCTCCGTAGCCGAAATCATGCTTGCTTTGTTATTGGATACCCCGCTGTTAATGGTCTTTTCCGTACTGCTGAGTACATCATTATAATTCTGAACAAATTTATTTACTGCATTGTAAATCTTATCCGTATCATATTCTTGAGTTACATTTCCGTCTGCATCCTTGGTGTCCACTTTTTTGAATACGGATTTATTACCGGTTGCCAACAGGGCATCTGCTGCTTTCTTCAAACCCTGTGCACTGCTTTCGGCTTCTGTTAAAGTCTTCTCATCTGCCTCTGTCTTCTTGGAACTGCTATCCGTATCAGAAGTTTCCTTAGTCTTCGCATAATAAGCCTTCATCAGCTTTTTGTAGTTTCCGCTGCGGATATTTGCCCAATCACTTAAAACGGAACTGTTTCCGCTAAATATACTGCTACTTCCAAACATTCCACTGTTTCCAAATAATGTAGACATATCATCACTCCTTTGACTCTGCTTATACATCCGTGTATTAATGTTTTCATTCCTTATATCGTCATTATATAATAATCCCTTAATGTTCACAAGTGTAATCTATTTGCTTTTATTCTCAATCTGCCAATCTATCGGCTCCACACCATGCTCTTCTAAAAACTGATTCGCCTGACTGAAATGTTTGCATCCGAAAAATCCCCGGTATGCCGACAAAGGGCTTGGGTGAGGTGCTTTTAATATCAGATGCTTCGGATTGGTCAACATCGGTATTTTACTCTGTGCCGGTTTTCCCCACAACAGATACACAATGGGTCTGTCCTGAGCATTAACCGCCTGAATGATGGCATCGGTAAACTGTTCCCATCCCTGACCCTGATGAGAATTAGCCTGATGTGCCCGAACCGTAAGCACCGTATTCAACATAAGTACTCCCTGCTGAGCCCATTTCACCAAATAACCGTTATCCGGTATATAGCATCCCAAATCCGATTCCAATTCCTTGTAAATATTCTCCAAAGATGGAGGAATGTCCACCTCCGGCTTTACGGAAAAGCAAAGACCGTGTGCCTGCCCTGCATTGTGGTAGGGATCCTGTCCCAGAATCAGCACCTTAACCTGAGACAGCGGTGTGAGATGAAGTGCATTAAAAATATCATCTGCCGGAGGATATATGGTTGTTTTAGCATATTCCTCTCCCACAAACTGATATAACTTTCTGTAATATGGCTTTTTAAATTCCTCCTGCAAGGCAGGCAGCCAATCATTCGTTATCATAGCCATTGTTTTACCTCCTTACGGATACCCCTTGTTCTGCAAGGTAATTCTTCAAATCCATGATTTCCAATTCCTTATAGTGAAACAGCGAAGCCGCCAATGCCGCATCTGCCTTTCCCTCTGTCAACGCCTCATAAAAATGCTCCTTAGTTCCAGCTCCTCCCGAGGCAATGACCGGAATAGATACATTCTCTGCAATCATACGGGTCAGTTCAATGTCGTAGCCCGCCTTGGTTCCGTCGCAGTCCATGCTGGTCAGTAAAATTTCTCCCGCTCCCAGCTTGTCAGCCTGCATTGCCCACTCTACGGCGTCCATCCCCACATCAATGCGTCCGCCGTTTTTGTAGATGTTCCAACCACTGCCGTCTGCTCTTCTTCTGGCGTCAATGGCCACCACCACGCACTGGCTGCCGAACTTATCTGCCGCATCACTGATAAGCCGTGGATTATTGATTGCTGAAGAGTTAATAGAAATCTTATCTGCTCCCTCCCGTAAAAGCACCTTAAAATCCTCCACCGTACGGATTCCTCCGCCTACCGTAAAGGGAATAAATACTTTTTCCGCAACCTTTCGTACCATATCCACAACGGTTCCCCGGGCATCGGAAGTGGCTGTAATGTCCAAAAAAACCACCTCGTCGGCTCCTGCCTTGTCATAGGCAGCCGCAACCTCCACCGGATCACCGGCATCCTGTAAATTCACAAAATTAATTCCTTTTACCACCCGTCCGTTATTAACATCCAGACAGGGAATAATCCGCTTCGTAAACATTATTTCTTTCCTCCCTGCCATTTTGCAAAATTATCTAAAATCTTCAATCCCACAGTACTGCTTTTTTCCGGATGGAACTGACAGGCAAAAATATTGTCCTTTTCCACTGATGCATGAATGTGGGTGCTGTACTCTGTGGAGGCTTTCACGATAGACTGGTCTGCCGCCTTCAAATAATAGGAATGCACAAAATATACATAAGGATTACCATTGATTCCCTCAAAAAGACTGCCCTGATTCTCCAATTCCAGTGAATTCCATCCTATATGGGGAATTTTCAAGCCTTCTTTATCCGGTATGCGGAGAATCTGTCCCTCCAGAAGATGAAGTCCCTCTACTCCCGGACTTTCCTCACTACTTTCAAACAAAAGCTGTAATCCCAGACAAATTCCCAAAAAAGGAGTTCCCTGCTCTGTTATCTCATGAATCACTTTATCCAATTCATATTTTTTGAGATTCTCCATCGCCTGTGCAAAAGCTCCCACCCCGGGAAGTATTACCTTGTCTGCCTTCCGCAGTGTCTCAAAATCCCTAGTAATCACACTTTCCTGTCCTAAAGCCAAAAGTGCCTTCTCCACACTTTTTAAATTACCTGCATCATAGTCAATAATTGCTATCATTCTTCAACCTGTCCTAAATTCAATTCTTCGATTATTTCCTGTATCCGTATACTGTAATCTTTTCGTTTTCGGATACTGTACAACTCTCTGGCATCGTCAGCCGTCAAATCAAACTGGGTGTCCAAAGCATCTTCAATTTCTGCCTCAATCACATTCAGTTGTTTTTCCAAACCATATTTTTTGGCAGTTGCCAGCTTCGCATCATAACGTCCCACACCTCTTACCAACGCATCCAATGCCATCTCGTATTCTCCCGCTGACATCAATGTCAAGTAAGCATCATGCTGCTCCTGTACCGATGCCATTGCCTCTGCCTTCGTATACAGCTTCTTGTCGGCTTTCTTCAATTCCAGACCGGACAATTCTCTATAAGCTTCTATGTAATCTGCATTGTCCATAGCATCTTTCGCCGCACTGATGCTGGAAGTGTATCCAATCAGTTTTGACATCAGAAGCACCAATACTAAAATAGATGCTACCATTAAAAAGATTAATATTACCGGTTTTTTCGGCAACGGTGGCGTATTATCCTTCTCCTTTGGCGGCTTTGGTTTCTTTTCACGCTTCTTCCGTTCTTTTTTCTCCTTTGGCTTCTTTTCCTTCTTTTCTTTTTTCTCCCGTTTACGCTTCTTCTTTTTGTCTTCCTGCTCCTCCGGTGCCGCTGCTTTTTCTGCTGATTCCAGTTCTTTGAGGATTTCAAGGTTTTCCTCGGAAATATTCTCTAAATCTCCCATCTCCGGGACAACCACTTCTTCGGTTGCTTTTACCTCTTCCTCGTCATCTCCAAAGAGCATATCTGCCAATTTGCCAATCAGACCCTTTTTCTTTTTCCCGGCTGCTTCTTCTGTTTCTTCTCCCGAATTTCCACCTGTCGGTTGAGATAGACCTTCTGCCATCGGAGTCTCCAAGCCGGATTCCTCCAGCTCAATATTTTCCTGATCTGCCTTTAACAAATCTCCTATTTCAGAGATATCTTCATCATCCTGCATATCACTCAGAAGATCCAGCAAATCCTCGTCCCCGGTTTCACCTTCTTCCATTGCTTCTTCTGTGGCATATTCCAGTTCTTTCGGCTGTTCCTCATCCTGACTACCCAGTTTTTCTTCCAAATCCTCTGGAGAAAGTTCCTCTATCAGTTCTTCCTCTGTCAATTCTTCTACGGGAATTTCCTCCGAAACGGACACAGCTTCTTCTGCCGCCTTCTCGGTCGGTTCTTTCTCTTCTTCATGTTCTCCCAACACATCTTGTTGAATATTGTTGGAAACCACCTCTTCCAATTCCACTTCCGGTCCAAGCACATCCGACAGAAATTGGGTTTCGTTCTGGGTAAGACGTTCTTCCTCAAAAGCTCCCTGTACCAGTTTCTCTTTGGAGGCTTCCGGCTGTTTTGCTGGTTCCCTGCTTCCTGATATACTCTCTACAATTCCCTCGATATTTTCAAAAAAACCTGCCTGTTTTTCCTGCTCTTCTATAGGTTCCCTGGAATTTCCATCTTCAGCTTCCAACTCTAACTCAAACTGATGCAGAAAATCGTCTGCTTCTTCTTCTGACAGTTCTTCTTCAAATGTATTTAAAAACTCCTGCTCTCGCCGGCGTTCTTCTTCTCTCTTCTGCTCTTTTTCCCTCTTGTATTCCTGCTCCTGCTTATAGCGTCTGATGATTTCCTCGCTTTTGGCTGTGGAAATATCCTCCTCTCTGGAGGGCTGGTTTTTTCCCGTCATATTTACGCTATTGATATTATTCAGCAGACTGTCCAAGTAATCCTCTGTATTACTCACCCGGCTCTCACCTCTCTTAATACTTATTAAGGGATGTGATTAAACAATCACACCCCTCTTAAATTCCTTTTTGTTCTTTTGAACCACTATCTTGACTTGTCAATCAAGTCATCAATCGCTCCTACCAACAAACCAATCTCTGGTTTGGTAAGCTGAGCATCTGCTCCAAGGGCTTCGCCTTTTCTTCTCATTTCATCATTTACAAGGGAGGAGAAAATGATAAGCGGTATCGCTTTTAATTCCTCATCCTCTTTTACAAGCTTCGTAAGACGATGACCATCCATCAAAGGCATCTCGATATCGGTAATAATACAATGTACCTTATCTCTTGCAGTTCCCTCTTTTTTATACTGTATCAGCTTATCCCATGCTTCCTGTCCGTTCATGGTAATAATCAGATTGGTATATCCTGCCTTCTTCAAACATTCTGTAATCAACTTACTCAGTAATGGAGAATCCTCTGCAATCAGAATCGGTGAGTCACATCTCTCACGTTCGCCCATATTGTCAATGGCAGATACCTTTAATCCTGTTTCAGGGCTGATGTCCGTTACAATTTTCTCAAAGTCAAGGATAATGACTAACTTCTCTTCTATCTTGATAACTCCGGTTGATACTCCGTTATTCTCCGTATTAATGGTGGAATCCGGTTTGATAATATCCGCCCACGAAACCCTATGGATTCCGATTACTTCATCCACATGAAAAGCGACATTCAGTTTGTTAAAGTTTGTAATGATAAACAGCCCTTTATTCTCAATGGTACTGTCCAGTCCAAGACAATTTTTCAGATTGATAACCGTAATCATTGTATCGCGAGGCATAAAAATTCCTTCTACGCTGGCATCTGCATTTGGAATCGGCGTTACCGGCTGATACGTCAAAAGTTCACGAATTTTTGCTACGTTAATTCCATAATGATTATTCCCCAATTTAAATTCCAATACTTCCAGCTCGTTTGTTCCGTTCTCTAAAAGAATATTCGTATCCATATCCATTCTCCTCCTGAGTCGCTTGCTTATTACAGTTATTATAACAAACATTCAAATTGTTTGCACGATTTTTTCAAAAAAAACTCATCTTTTTTCGAATTTTTCACTCTTTTAGCAATTATTGCAGTTTTACTGTATTTGTTTTCCCCGATGTAACCGCCTTTAAATCCAATGTGGTGATTCCCTGTGCGTTTTCTGCCGGCACTTCAAAAAGCAGTACACAGTCTGTTCCTGTGCTATTTACCGTACCCTGATAGGTTCCCAAATCATTGAGAAGGATGCTGGTCTGGGCTCCTACTGCTTTTCCCCCGTTTATGCTCAGCCGATAGTTCAGCTTCTTTGCCATCATATCACAGAAAACATCTCCTCCTGCGGATTCCAGATTTATATGTATTACCACATAGGTCTTTCCCGACGATGCATTCATGGAAAAATAATTCGCTTCCACATAAGAATCTGTCACATCATATCCTGCATATGCGGCAGTCAGACCGGATTCCAAGCCCAATGCCTGTTCCATGGTCACAGCCTGTTCCTGGGGAGCAGTCGTTACTTCATTTCCGGTATTTTCTGTATTATCCGAACTCTGGGTCTGTGTATCCTCCGTCTGTTCCGGTTTCTTTTCTTCCTCATCCTCTTCTATTTCCAAGTCCTGTGGCTCCAGATAGATTAACCCTTCCGCCTGTCTGCCATTGTGCTTTGTCAACACATGAGCCGCATAGCTGGCAATCTTATTCTGCTCTTCCTCAGTCAGATTGTATGGCTTCTCTCCACAGCCTGCCAGCAACATTAAAATGCTGCACATTAACATGCACAAAAAGCATTTCTTTTGTCTCATACCAGTCTCCTTAAATCGTCTTTCATCTACGTTTTATGCTAACAGATTTTCCCTTATATATCAACTGTTATTTGAATTGGTGTCCAATTCAAACCAGAATTCCACCCCGTTTTCGTGATTGCATACACCGCATTCCCTGTGGAAGGATTCCTGTATTGCCTTTACAATGGATAAACCGATTCCGCTTCCGCCGTATTCCCGGGTTCTGGCTTTGTCCACCTTATAAAACTTGTCCCAGATATTTTCAATATCTTCTTCTGGAATCTTTTTACCGGTATTGAAAACACTGACCCTGACACAGTTACCACTTTCTGTATATTTAATATCAATATGACATTCTCCGTCGATTTCCTCCACATGATGAATAGCATTGCTCAGATAGTTCATCAAAACCTCTTCCACCTTAAATTCATCTGCCCACACATAAATCGGCTCCGTAGGATAGGTAACAATTGCTTCCTTTTGTTTTAACAAAATTGCAGCATTATTTACCACTCCGTTTAAAAGCTCCGTGAGATTAAAGCGTTCCATGCAGACTGCATCCTGTCCCGACTCAAGCTGATTCAGAGTCAGTAACTTTTTCACCAGCTTATTCATCTTATCAGCCTCGTCCATAATGACCTCACAATAAAATTCTCTGCTCTCTTCGTCATCATTGATACATTCCTGTAATCCTTCTGCATATCCTTGAATCAAAGCAAGAGGTGTCTTTAATTCGTGGGATACATTAGAAAGAAATTCCCTCCGGGTGGCATCTATCTCTTCTTTTTGTTCAATATCTTTTTTCAGTTCATTGTTGGCACTTTTTAACTCAGAAATGGTTCGCTCCAGTGTTTCAGACAGAGTATTCATATGCTCCCCCAGCTCATCCAGTTCATTTGGCCGTTCCGCCGGTCTGTATTTGGCTTCAAAATCCAAATCCGTCATCCGCTTGGAAATTTTGGTAAGCTGTAACAGGGGACCTGTAATCCTGCGACTGACAAAAACTGCTATTACCGCACTGAGTATTACTGCAATACTTCCCACATACGCCAGAAATTCATTCGCCATGGTAACACTCTCTTTGATACTCTCCAATGCCGTCCTCATAAAAATCAGATTTCCATCCGTAAGGGTTCCCCAAAGCACCAGATAATCCCCTTCCATCCGTTCATCTGTCTGTTTTTCTATAATGTAATTGTCTGTAGTTTTAATTACCTCTGTATTTTCTTCCTCCATACCGCTGTAAAGAGCATTGTAAAACTGTATTTTTAATTTGTCACTGCTGCCGGTGGAGGAACGCAGCACCTGTGCATCGGGACTCAGCACCAGAATCGAAATATTTCCATTGGAACAGATTTTTTCAAAGGTAATGTCAAACTCATCACTTTCAAAAATATCTTTTTCAATGGCGTGATCAATCATTCGGAATCCCTCCAGCAGAGCCTTCTGCTTATTGGCTGTATAAAAAGACTCTAAAAAGGTACTATTCAAAAACCAGCACAATAATACTGTGCCGGTAATTAATCCAATCATGGTATATGCTATATGCTTTGTAATCGAATATTTCTTCTTCATCGCAGTTTCCTATTTTTCCAACTTGTAACCCATTCCCCAAATGGTCTTGATGTACTCACCTTTATTCCCCAGCTTGCTTCGCAGCTTTTTCACATGGGTATCAATGGTTCTGGCATCCCCAAAATAATCATAATTCCATACATGATTCAGTATTTTTTCTCTGGACAGAGCAATTCCTGCATTTTCCACAAAATAGGTCAGCAGTTCAAATTCTTTGAAGCTCAGCTCCACCGGCTGTCCGTCCACTTTTACCTGATGGGCTGCCTTATCTATTACAATTCCTTCAAATTCTATGATTTCTTCCACATTCAGCTTATTGGATCGACGTAAAATTGCTTCTACCCTCGCCACCAGAATTTTGGGACTGAAAGGCTTGGAAATATACTCGTCCACCCCAAGTTCAAAGCCTAACAATTCATCATTTTCGTCACCTTTTGCAGTTAACATAATAATTGGCACCTTGGAATTTTCCCGAATCTCCCGGCACACATCCCATCCGTTGATTTTGGGCATCATCACATCCAAAATCACAAGTGCAATCTCTTTATCTCCGTAAAAGACATCTAATGCTTCCTCGCCGTCTGCCGCCTCCAGCACTTCAAAATTCTGCTTTGTCAGAAAATCCCGCACCAGCTTTCGCATACGGCTCTCATCATCCACTACTAATATCTTTAATCGCTCCATGAAACAGCCTCCTGATTCTCTCTTCATTCTTGTTCTTATTATAGCCAATAAATATGTTAAAACTGTGAAACTACTGCTGTTCCAATTCTTTTACTGCCGCTTCCCGTTCCTCTAACTCCTGCTCCCACGCAGAATACTTGTCAAGCAGCTTGTTTTCGTAATTGAGGATATTGACATTGTCTGCTGTGGATGCCAAAAACATCATGGTAATTACGGAAATTGCCAAAATCAAGGTTGTGGTCATAAACAGCCTACACCGGGACTTATAATCTACGTTCCGTTCCTGCCGCTCTTTCTTTGACTTCTCCGCTTTTTTCTTTTTGGGCTCTTCATTTCCCGCCTTGCTCTTCTTTTCTTCTTTTTTACGAATAATTGGAATGTCTTTTATGTCACTGTTTTGAATTGCTGGTATTCTCAGCAGATATTCTCGCAGTTCATTTAAAAAGCAGTATCCTACCGGTGTCTCGAATAGCCCCTGAGTTACCAGATTGTCATACACCTGAAATACCATTTCGGGATTCTCCATATCCGTTTTTGTCTTAATATAACGGATTCCCTCCAGTTCCCGTTCTGCCAGTTCCGCCTCTTCCTTTGTCTCAAAAAGAAATCCACCTGTCTCGTATGTGTCTTTTAATCCTGTCATTGCCCTCTCCTCTGTATCTTCATCCTTCTTTATTTCGGAAATTTTCTTCTGTTTTTAGTATAAAAAATCGCCCTGTTAAATGCAAGCTAAATTGGACACTTTACAGATAACGCCTAAAATCTCTTCCAAAAAGACGAATTTTTTTATATAATATTTTTTAGTCGGCTGTTGCCGCATATACAAGGAGGATTTTTATTATGATGTTTGATGATTTTGAAGATAATACTGAGCGGTATTCTGAATTTATTGAAGAACTTCTGACAGCCAATGCAGAGGGAAATTTCGACTCCGTCTTCAACAGAGCCTATGGCATGGGTACATTTAGTGAAGACGATTTGATTAATATTTACAATATGATTGACAATGACTGTGTCCGAAACCACAAAGCGAAGAATACTTCCCCGGAAGCAGAGGCCATGCATGCCCTTCGTCTGAAGATGCTGGATTCTCTCTCGGAGGCAAATATGTCATCCATTTCCTTTGAACTGGCAGCTACTTTTTTTGACCACTTTACACAGGAAGTTACAGAGATGGATACAGGAGAAGTCATGGACAAATGCCTTACCCGCATTTTCAAGTGCATTGCCTCTACCGGTTCCTGGTCCGAATTTTTTGCAGGCATCGAACCAATTTTCCATATCTATTATTCGGAATTTTCTGAGCGGATTCAGTTTGACTGTTCCAGATTGGCAGCTTTTTCCTGCAATATTGACCGTGGAAAACAAATTGCCGAAAAAGAGGACTGTCATCCTAGCTTTAAAGAGGCTTTGCTTTCCAGAAAAGATTTTTCATGATGTAAAAAAATCTTAGATGTGCATAATTTCTAATCATAGAAGTTATGCACATCTAAGTTGCATTTTTTCCATTCATTATTTATACTTCTCGTAAATTTCTCGCATTTCCTGAATATCACTGTCGCTGAAGCTTTCTTTGACATAAGCCTTCAAACCTTCCCGGTCTCCCGCTTCCACATATTCCTTTACCTCTTTTATGGTTTTGGTGTCCATCTTATCCTCCACCATCCGGTTTAAGGAATCCTTTTCCTCCTGTGTCATGGAATCGTAAATCTCCTGTGCTTCCTGTCCGGTGCCGCTTTCATCATTTGCCAGTTCTGTCTCTATCATTTTCTGGACAATCTTTTCTGCCACCTTTTCCTTTGCTGTATCATAAATCAATACTTTAAAAAGAATTCCCAGTACTGCAATTACAATGACTACACACACCAGTACTACCATCCATTTGTTTCCGTTTTTTCTTCTATTTCTTGACATGTTGTTACCTCCTATGCTTTCTTATTGATTTTCTGAGCAAAAAACAAATGCAATTTTCTATGCTCCTTAATGAATATACAAAAAACCAACTGTTCAAACTCTGGTTATCTTTCATATAATACTGTACATCTTGGTAAATATCAAGAGCTGTTCCGTCAGATTTTCCACCGTTTGCCACAATTCAAGCATACGGCATAGCCTTTTCCTCCTGTCAGACCTCCGAGAACGGCTCCCTCTTTACCGGCAACAGTTCCACCGACTATGGCACGTCCTATACATATTTTATCCTGATAAAATATGCTGGTAGAATGGCATTTTGGACATTTTACTACCTTCGAGGACGAAGATAGGTTTGATAAAGTTTCTAAAGAACTCCAGAACTGTTCTTTATTTTGCCGATTGATTTCTTTTTGTTCTCCGCACTGATTTCTTTCGCAAGAATGTGAAATGGTGTTGGATTTAATTGATATTTCTCATACATTTCTTTTTGTATTCTAAGAGTTTCAGCTTTATTGTGCTGTTTCACATCATATTTTTCAAAAAAAGAACCGTTCATCAAGCACACTATGTCACGTATCCATCCGACAAAAAATACCCCGGCTGTTAAAAAATATAAAACTCCCATCTTATAATGCCCAGCGTAAAATCTATGGATGCCAAGCCATCCTCCAAATATACACAGTAATAAAGTTGTTCTTTTTTTCTCTTCTGTATACTGCTTTGGAACAAAAACGTTTTCAGAATTTTTAAAAGCATAATTGGTATCCATCATTTTTTCTTTCATAAAACATTCCCTCCCTTTCTCATGTGTTTTTATAAATTTTTCCGTAATGATAGAATTTCCAAAATATAACCCAATGGAACCCGTACCCTGATGTGAACTTTTAAATTTGACTCCATAACAAAATTTGTGTATAATTTTGTTATCAACAAGGAGGTGTATCTATGCCAACTATAAAATCAAGTGCCGATCTCAGAAACAATTACAATGAAATATCTACTTTCTGTCATAATTATTCTGAACCGGTATTCATTACAAAGAATGGCAAGGGCGATCTTGCGGTAATGAGTATTGAAGCTTACGAAGAACTTACAAGCCGCTTTGAATTATATGGTCTGTTAAAAGAGGGATTGGATGATGTTGCCACAGGCAACACAAAGTCATTCTCCGAAGCAATGTCTGAAATTAGGAGTCGCCGCAAACGATGAGTTACGATATCCATATCACAAACGCAGCACGACGGGACCTACTTAATGCTACAGACCACATTGAGTTTGTTCTAAAGAATCCAAAAGCTGCCGATAATCTTTTAGACGAAACCGAAGAGAAAATTTACAGCCTTGCTGATTTTCCCGAAAGGTTCTGTCTGGTGGACGACCCGGTTCTATCTTCGTGGGGTATCCGATTCATTATTTTAAACAATTACCTTGCTTTCTATATCATTGATGATGAGAAAAACATGGTCATCATTATTCGTGAATATTACGTTGCGGCGGAGCCGCCTGTCCGGTGTGGCGAGAGCCACCTTTC
>CATWDJ010000002.1:0-200940 GCA_958349535.1 uncultured Lachnospiraceae bacterium | reverse complement strand
ACATCAGGGATACAGCGATTTTTTCTTTTTCTAACTGTCAAAGACGGGATTATACCCTTTTACCGAAAAAATTTCAACCTTTACGCCGTTGTAGTAAGCAAAGGCAGCTTTTCTCCTAACCCCCGGAAAGTTCCTCTAACACATGCAGTGATTTAAATTCCCGATTCACATACTGCTCCATATACCGTTTCATAATCCGTTCCAGTTCTCGCAGCACCTCTTC
This sequence comes from uncultured Lachnospiraceae bacterium, assembly GCA_958349535.1. Lineage (GTDB taxonomy): Bacteria > Bacillota > Clostridia > Lachnospirales > Lachnospiraceae > Maccoyibacter. The sequence continues at coordinate 200,717 of CATWDJ010000002.1, read as the reverse complement.
ACTGAGCTGAAAGGTATATAATTTTTCCACAGGACTGGTAATGATATACTGCATGGCGTAAAGGGTAGATGTGTGTAAGGCAACTGCTCCCTCCTGTTCTCCGCAATTCTTGCATAATGTGCCACCGTGCCGGATAGAAAACCATGTCAGTTCTTCCTCTTTTTGACATTTTAGACAGGTAAAGACATTGGGATATTCTCCGTTGATGGTCAACACCTTTAATTCATAGATACAACGCACAAGACGGTTCAGATAGGAACTGCTCTCCAATGCCCGCAGGGATTGATAAAGCAGCTTTAAAAGTTCTTTTTCATTTCCGTTCTCCACCGCATAATAATCCGCCAGCTCCAAAAAATAAAAGCCGTAATAGGCAGCCTCTACGTCCATTGCCAATTCCCGGAAATAGTTGGAGATATTTGCTTTTACGATGTTATATGTACTCCTGCCCTCATACATTTCAAACTCACCAAAAGAAAAAGGATTTGTTGCAGCCAGCAACTGGGAGTTGGGTCTTCTGGCTCCCTTTGCAAAGGCTGTAATCTTTCCTTTTTCTTTACTAAGTAATGTAATTCTTTTATCATAGTCCCCTATGGGTATCACTGACAGAACCATTCCCGTCAACACGATATTCTGCCCCATGCTTTGCCACACCTCTTGCCTTCTGTTCACTGTCTGCCATCTTTTCAATCATCTTGTATGCCAGATAGTCTGTGACTCTTCCTGTACTGATAAAACGTTTCCAGGTTTCCTCTTCCATGAAAATTCCCCCTTGCCTTACATCCATTGTCTACTTATAGAATTTCCATGAAGAGGATTCCTATACCCGCTAATAATTCCCAATTCTGGGAATTCTGACTGACTTATATTTCGTCCTTGTTATAGCCGAAATTTTTGATTAAAAAGTCACTGTCACGCCAATCTTTTTTTACCTTTACCCAAAGCTGCAGATTCACTTTTGCATCCAGCATATGCTCAATTTCATATCTTGCGTTGCTGCCGATTTTTTTCAGCATAGCTCCCTGTTTTCCGATAATGATTCCCTTGTGGGATTCTCTTTCACAGACAACCGTGGCATCAATATCCACCAGCTTTTTCCCTTTGCGGAATTTCATCTTATCCACAGATACGGCAATTCCATGAGGAATCTCCTCGTTTAATGCATGAAGGGCTTTCTCACGGATGATTTCTGCTACAATCTGCCGCTCCGGCTGATCCGTAATGGTGTCCTCATCATAAAACTGTGGCCCGTATGGCAGATATTTAAAAATCAAATCCACCAGAATATCCGTGTTCTGTCCTCTCAGTGCGGATAAAGGTACGATTTCCGCAAAATCATAGACCTTGCGGTAGGTATCAATATATTCCAGTACCTTTTCCTTTTCCACCGTATCTATCTTATTGATAATCAAAATAACCGGGGTGGTTACATTCTTCAGTTTTTCAATAATGTGCTGTTCACCGGCTCCGATAAAATTGCTGGGCTCCACCAGCCACAAAACTGCATCCACTTCGTTCAGGGTACGCTCCGCTACGTTTACCATATACTCTCCCAGCTTGTTTTTCGCCTTATGGATTCCCGGCGTATCCACAAACACAATCTGTCCCTTCTCCATATCCGTATACACCGTCTGAATCCGGTTTCTGGTGGTCTGGGGCTTATTGGAGGTAATGGCAATCTTCTGCCCAATCAGATGATTCATCAGTGTGGATTTGCCCACGTTTGGACGGCCGATAATGGTTACGAAGCCTGATTTAAAATTTTCACTCATGTGTGTTCCTTTCTTCTTTAGTAGAGATTCTTCACTTCCGCAAACATCTCTTTCTCTGCTTTTAACTTTTCTTCATTTCCGATGACACAGAGGTTCTTCTCTCCCAGTACAGCATTAATCATCGGTGCAAGGTCACGGATATCCTGCGAGGTTGCAGTTAAGACTTCCTCCCGCTCTTTTTGCAAATCCCCTTCCGTAATATGCCCCAGATAGGAAATCAGAGAGCGTCTTCCCTTCATACAAGGAGTCAGCGGCGTATCCATATCACTGATGGTTCCGATGATATATTTGGTCATATCCCGCTCATCTACGGAGAAGTTCTCTAAATATTCGGGTATATAATTATAAACCTCATTGGTAGCACTGAGATTCGGGTCCCTATAAGAGGTAAAGAAGGTATCTCCGTTTTTGCCATAGGCACTCATACAGCCATAGGCTCCTCCTTTGACACGAATGTTCATCCACAGATAGTCATAGCCCATAATTACTTTTAAAATCCGCAGAGTCCCTGTATAATTGTAGCCTTCTTTTCTGAAATTTCCTGCTCTGGAAACATATTGTACTTTGGAGGCTGCAAGAAATCCTTCATTTTTCTTTTCACAGCTAATCTCCTGCTCTGTGGTGTCCACCGGAGTCTCATACAATACCTCTTTCAAGCCTGCTAACTCCTGTCTTACCGTTTCCAGGCCTTCTTCTTTTAAAGTCACGCTTACCATGAGATTCTCTTTGCAAAAAATTTCTCCCATAAGCTTCTGCAAATGTGTCCTCAATTCTTCCTCTTTTTCCTCAAAATGTTCCTCATAGTCCGCCACTACACGATAAAAAGCAATTCCGCTGGTCAAATCATTAATCTGTGCCGTTTTTGAAAAATACGACATTGCCCGCAGTGCAGATGCGGTGTGTCCTGCTCCGGCAAACATCATCTGCAATTTGGATTTGCATTCCGAAAGAATCTCATGGAGACGTTTTCCATCGGAAAAATCGGAACCGCAGATAATCTCTTTTACCAGAAACATGGTGGTGGCTGCCTTCTCTGCCAAAAATTTGGTCCGCAACTCAAATTTCAAATTATAGCTGTCCACATCCTGTACATCCGCCGTAATTAAAATGCCACAGTTAATACCTCCGGTATTCAGATTGATTTCATTAGACAAATCCCCATAGTCGTAATGCTCCGTATCCACATAGCCCAGAATTGCTTTCAATAATCCCACATACGGTAATTCCTCCTGCGGGATATGTTTTAAATCAAAAAGATAGTCCACATACTGGATTCCATTGGTAAATAAATTGTGATACAGTACCGGAGTTCCCTCTATCTCAAGTTCTTCGTTCTGAAGCTCCGCAGCCTTTTTCCCTAAATCCTCCCGGCGTAACAACGGAAGCTTTTCTAAATCTTCCTTGGAAGAAGGCTCATCCTGATACTCTTTCAGATGCTTGGTCTGTGCGGCAATATTGCGACGTTCCTCCTCCGAAAGGGTTTCCCGGTAAGCTTCTAGTTTTTCTTCCAATTCTTTTTCTGTTTTGGCATTCAAACCCCGCTCCGGTTTTGTAATGACTAGCGAAACATGGTTGTTGTCCAACAGATATGTTTGTACCAGTTTTTCAAAGTAGCCGGTATCCACCTGACTCTTTAAAAAGCCATATGTCTCAATGGCTTCGATATGCATAAAAGGCTGAGTCTCATCATAAATCCAACTGTCCAGACACTGAAGTCCATACATCAGTCCCTTCGGATAAGAGCCGAAATCCGCCTCCCGGAAACGGAATTCCGCACTGTTGATTCCTGCCAGAAGGGACTTCTTATTGATTCCCTTCTTTACCGCATCCTCCAATACTTTATGGATAATGGCAACGAACTCTTCCTTCTGCTCTTCATTGGCATTCTTGGCAATGATAGAGAAAATCGGCTGATAGATTCCGTTGTCAAAGGAACTCATGATGTCCTTTCCGATTCCGGCATCCAAAAGAGCCTGTTTTAACGGTGCTCCCGGTGCACTTAAAAGAGCATAGTCCAAAATTTCAAAGGCGAGATACAATTCCTTGTCCAGCACTTCCCCTACTACGGTATTGTAAGACAGATATGTGTTGTCCTCCAAAGGCTCATTGCTTGCCACCGGATAGGAGAAGGTAATCTCCACCGGCTTTTGGAAGGGCTCCTGTTTTTTTATTGCCGAATCCAGAGTAATCGCCTCGTATTTACTCAGATATTCTCTATCTATCCAATCCAGCTTTTCCTCCATATCCATATCGCCGTAGAGATAGATGTAAGAGTTGCTTGGATGATAATATCTTCTGTGAAAATCCAGATAATCTTCGTAGGTCAAATCCGGGATACACAATGGGTCTCCACCGGATTCATTGCGGTAGGTGGTATCAGGAAACAACGAGTTTAAAATGCTTCGCTCCAACACGCTTTCCGGGGAAGAAAATGCACCCTTCATCTCATTATAGACCACTCCGTTTAAAGTAATTGAAGAATTTTCATCCTCCATCTCGTAATGCCAGCCCTCCTGCTGAAAGATTTCCTCATATTTATAAATATTCGGATGAAAAACCGCATCCAGATAGACATCCATGAGATTCTGAAAATCCTTATCATTACAGCTTGCTATCGGGTAGACGGTTTTGTCCGGGTAAGTCATGGCATTTAAAAAGGTATTGAGAGACCCCTTTGCCAGTTCTACAAAAGGATCCTTTACCGGGAATTTTTCGGAACCGCACAGTACCGTATGCTCTACAATATGTGCCACTCCAGTGCTATCCTCCGGTGGTGTGCGGAATCCAATGTAAAACACTTTATTTTCATCGTCATTTTGAATCAGTGCAACCTTTGCCCCTGTTTTTTTATGACGTAACCGATATCCTATGGAATTTAAGTCCTTCAATTCTCTCTTCTCTAAAAGTTCATATGCTTCCAATTTTTTCATGCTTTTACTCCTTCTGACATTTAAAAGAGGGTGTAATAATACACCCTCTTTTGGTTACTATTCCCAATTCAAATTCATTTATGAATTAACCCAGACGTACAACGTTTGCTGCCTGTGGTCCTTTTTCACCTTCTACAACTTCAAACTCTACAGATTCTCCGTCCTTTAATTCCTTAAATCCGTCCATGTTCAAAGCGGAAAAATGCACAAATACATCATTTCCTTCTGCATCGGAAATAAATCCATAACCTTTCTTTGCGTTAAACCATTTTACTGTTCCCTGCTGCATAAAAACTTCCTCCTAATAATACACTAAAAATCCCTTCCCCAAGGGTCTGTTTACTGTTTAACCCTAGCATAATTTCTATGGTTTGTCAACGAAGTTCTTACTGTTTCAAAGTAACATCCAACTGTGGGAACGGTATCTCGATTCCATTTTCATCCAACGCATATTTGATATTTTCCATCATTCTCCAGCGGGTCTGCCAGTAATCCTCAGATTTTACCCACAGACGCACTCCCATGTTTACGGAGCTTTCCGCCAAATCCGAAACAAACACCATCTTTTCTTCCTCTGCCAGACAACAAGGCTCTCCATCAATTACTGCCTGCAATACTTCTTTTGTCTTTTTGATGTCCGCACGATAGGAAACTCCAACCACGATATCCACCCGGCGTTTTCCATTGGAGGTTACATTGGTCATACTGCTGTTGGCAAGGGTTCCGTTGGGAATCATAATACTCTGATTATCAAAAGTTACTAATTTTGTATAAAAAAGTGATATTTCTTCAACTCTTCCTTCATTCTTATGGGTATCTTCAATGATATAATCTCCCACTTTAAAAGGCTTCATCAATAAAATAATCACGCCTCCGGCAAAGTTTGACAAACTTCCCTGCAACGCAAGACCCATGGTCAGTCCTGCGGAACCTAACACAGCCACCACCGATGCAGTGGTTACACCAAAGAGGGTCAGAATGATAAATATCAGCAGAATATACAAGGATGCTTTGATAAAGGCGTGCAGAAACTGCTTTACGCCCTCATCGATTTCCTTCCGCTCTGCCCAGCGGTTATGCATTTTTAGGATAGACTTAATAATCCGGCTGCCGATAAAGTAAACCACTACCGCTAAGACAATGGTAAACAAAAAGGCAGTCAAATCCGGTAACAGGGAATAAAGGTAATCCTTCACTACGCCCCATCCGATACTTGCCAGCATAGGTTGCCTCCTTAAATCTTAAATCTCATGGATAAACAATCCACTCCGCAGCTTAGGCTCGAACCAAGTGGATTTCGGCGGCATCAGCAATCCCGCATCTGCCACATCAAACAATTCCCCTATGGAAGTTGGATACATGGCAAATGCCACTGCACAGTCAGTATGTACTCTGCGTTCCAACTCCTGTAAGCCACGGATGCCTCCTACAAAATCAATCCGTTTGTCTGTCTTTGGGTCTCCGATGCCCAGCACTGGTGCCAGCAACAGCTCCTGTAACAATGATACATCCAGTCCCCCAACCGGGTCCTTGCTCTGATTAGCGGCTTTAATTTTGCACAGATACCATTTATCCTCCAGATACATGGAAAACTCACCCTTTTTTTCCGGGCGAATCTGGGTCTTACTTCCCTCTGATAGCTCAAATAAGCTTTGAACCTTCTCCAAAAAAGTCTCTGTATTCATACCGTTTAAATCTTTGAGCACACGGTTATAATCCATAATCATCAACTGATCATCCGGGAAAAGCACCGATAAGAAATAGTTGAATTCCTCGTCTCCGCTATAATTCGGATGTTCCTCTCTTCTTAAGAATCCCACCCGTACCGCAGAGGCTGCCCGGTGATGTCCGTCGGCAATATAGATTTCTCCGATAGAAGCAAAGGCAGTTTCTATGGTCTGAATATCCTCTGCCTTATGGATAACCCATACCCGGTGACGGATTCCATCCTCTGCCACAAAGTCATATAACGGTGTTTCCCTTTTTACCTGTTCCACCACATCATTAATCTCCCGATTGGAACGGTATGCCAAAAAAATCGGTCCGGTCTGGGCATTGCAGCTATCCACATGATGGATACGGTCTGCCTCCTTATCGGCTCTGGTATTCTCATGTTTTTTGATAATCCCCTGAGCATAATCGTCAATAGAGGCACAGGCGGTAATTCCCGTCTGTGTCCTTCCGTTCATGGTCAGCTCATAGATATAATAGCAGGGCTGTTCCTCCCGGACAAAAGAGCCATCCTCCACCATTTCCCACAGCATATCATGGGCTTTGGTGTAGACTCTCTCGTCATAGGTGTCCACGCTGTCATCAAACTGTGTCTCCGCACGGTCTATCTTTAAAAAACTCAGTGGATTCTTTTTTACTACCTCTTTTGCTTCCTCCCGATTATATACATCATAGGGAAGTGCCGCAATTTTATCTGCTTTTCCTGCCTCCGGACGGATGGCAGCAAATGGTTTTATAATCGCCATATTTCCTCCGGTCTATTTGATTACTCTGACTTTTAACACATTATCTAAGGCGGATAATTCTTTTACAATATCCTCTGTTACATTTGACTCCAAATCCAGAAGAGAATATGCATAATCTCCACGGCTCTTGTTGGTCATGTCGGTAATGTTGATGTCTGCATCTCCCAAAATATTAGAGAACTTACCGATGATACCCTTGCTGTTTTTATGGAGAATTGCAATACGTCCTGCCTGCGTGCAGACGCCCATGTTACAATTCGGATAGTTTACGGAGTTCTTGATATTTCCGTTTTCCAGATAATCCTTAATCTCTTTCACTGCCATCTTCGCACAGTTGTCCTCGGACTCCTGTGTGGAGGCTCCTAAATGCGGAATGACAATACATCCCTCTGCCCCTGCTGTTGTGGTATTCGGAAAATCTGTCACATATTTTTTTACTTTTCCGTCTTTGATGGCTTCTAAGATTGCCTCTTCATCCACCAGTAAATCTCTGGCGAAGTTCAGAATAATCACACCGTCTTTCATCTCATCAAAGGCTGCTTTGTTCAGCATCTTTTTGGTATCCTCTAACAGAGGTACATGGATGGTAATGTAATCACACTCTTTGTAAATATCATCTACGCTGTTGATATGTTTTACATTACGGGATAAGCTCCAAGCCGCATTGACAGAGATAAACGGATCATAGCCGTATACCTCCATACCCAGATGGGTTGCCGCATTTGCAACTTTTACTCCAATGGCTCCCAATCCGATTACTCCCAATTTCTTGCCTGCCAGTTCCTGTCCGGCAAAGGCTTTCTTCGCTTTTTCCGCATCTTTTCCAACGGTCTCGCTGTCCTTATTTTCCAATACCCAGTTAATACCGCCTACCACATCACGGGAGGCTAACAGCATACCTGCAAATACCAGCTCCTTTACACCGTTTGCATTGGCTCCCGGTGTGTTAAATACAACGATTCCTTTATCTGCACATTTTTCCAATGGGATATTGTTGACGCCGGCTCCGGCTCTTGCAATAACCTCTAAGCTGTCCGGTAATTCCATCTCATGCATGGCTGCACTTCGTACCAAAACTGCCTGTGCTCCGTCTAATTCCTCTGTTTTCTGATAGTCTTCGGTAAATAAATCTAATCCCACATTTGCGATTGGGTTTAAGCAATGATACTGATACATTACGCGTTCTCCTCTTCAAATTTTTTCATAAATGCCACTAAAGCTTCCACGCCTTCTTTTGGCATTGCATTATAGATAGAAGCTCTCATACCTCCTACGGTTCTGTGACCCTTCAGGTTCTCCAGTCCGGCTTCTTTTGCTTCTTTTACGAATTTTGCGTCCAGTTCTTCATTTCCTGTGACAAACGGCACGTTCATCAGCGAACGGTCTTCCTTACGAACAGTTCCTTTAAACAGTTTGCTCTGGTCTAAGAAATCATAGAGAATCTTTGCCTTCTCTTCATTTCTCTGCTTCATTACTTCCAAACCGCCCATCTTCTTTAACCATTTGAAGACCTTTCCACAGATATAGATACCGTATGCAGGCGGTGTATTGTAAAGAGAATCTGCGTCTGCATGAGTTTTGTAGGTCAACATGGTCGGTGTACCCGGCAACGGTTCATCAGTAATCAAATCCTCACGGATAATCACGATTACTACGCCTGCAGGACCAATATTCTTCTGAACACCGCCGTAGATAATACCGTACTTGCTTACGTCCACCGGTTCGGATAAGAAACAGGAGGATACGTCTGCCACCAGAGTTTTTCCTTTGGTATTCGGCAATGTTTTAAACTTAGTTCCGTAAATGGTGTTGTTCTCACAGATATATACATAGTCCGCATCCTCGGAAATTGGTAAATCGGAACAATCCGGGATATAAGAGAATGTCTCATCCTCAGAGGATGCAATCTTATTGACCTTTCCGTATTTGGACGCTTCCTGATATGCCTTCTTTGCCCACTGTCCTGTTACAATATAATCTGCTACCTTATTTTTCATCAGGTTCATCGGTATCATGGCAAACTGCTGAGATGCTCCGCCCTGTAAAAACAGTACCTTGTAATTATCCGGGATGTTCATCAAATCCCGTAAATCTGCCTCTGCCTCTTTGATAATGGTATCATAGGCTTTGGAACGATGGCTCATCTCCATAACGGACATACCTGTTCCTTTGTAATCCAGCATTTCGTCTGCTGCTTCTTTTAATACCTCCTCCGGCAATACTGCCGGTCCTGCTGAAAAGTTATACACTCTGCTCATTTTCTGGCTCCTCCTCATATTTTCCTCTATTTATGATCCTTTTCCAAATCTTCCTCAGTAAACACTTCGCTGATTGCCGCTCCCGGTGCCACCATCGGCCACACCTTATCGTCGGAATCAATCACCGCATCAATAACCACCGGTGTCTTCATGGACAACGCCTGTTTCATTGCCTCTTCAAACTCACTCTGGGTCGTTGCCCGGATTCCCGTGGCTCCCATAGCCTCTGCCAGCTTCACAAAATCAACGTTATCATTTAATACCGTGGCGGAATATCTCTGCTCATAAAACAAATTCTGCCACTGCCTTACCATACCCAGCACATGGTTATTGACCACCACCTGTATCAGCGGAAGCTGTTCCCGTACTGCCGTGGCAATTTCATTCATGTTCATGCGGAAACATCCGTCTCCCGCAATGTTGATAACCGTTCTGTCCGGATTTGCAATCTGGGCACCGATGGCAGCTCCCAATCCGTAACCCATGGTTCCCAAACCACCGGAAGTAATCAACGTCCTCGGCTTGGAATAGCGGTAATACTGGGCTGCCCACATCTGATGCTGTCCCACCTCTGTTACAATGGTGGCATCCCCTTGGGTCAGTTCATATATTTTTTCAATCATATAAGGACCGCTCAATCCCTCTTTGTGATAAGTCAAAGGATACTGTTCCTTATATTCCAAAATATGCTTCATCCAATCTTCGTGTTTCATCGGAGTTAACCGTTCATTGATTCTGGTTAAAATCTCCCGGATATCCCCCATGACACAGGCATCTACTACAATATTTTTATTGATTTCCGCCGGATCCACATCAAACTGAATAATTTTGGCATGATGGGCAAACTTTTTGGCGTTTCCAATGACACGGTCGGAAAAACGAACTCCGATGGCAATCAGCAAATCACATTCGCTGACTCCCAGATTGGAGGTTTTGGTTCCGTGCATTCCCAACATTCCGGTATAGTTCTCACTGGTTCCGTCATAGGCACCTTTTCCCATCAAGGTATCGGTTACCGGTGCATCCACCAATTCCACGAATTTTTTCAGTTCTTCGCTTGCCTCGGAGATAACTGCACCGCCTCCCACAAATATGTATGGGCGTTTTGCCTTTTTTATGTAGGTAACTGCTTTTTCGATATCCTCTTCTGTCAGTTGTTCTGTCTTTCTTCCCACCGGTTCAATTACTGCCGGACGATACTCCGTCTTTCCTGCGGTAATATCCTTTGGAATATCCACCAGAACCGGCCCCGGTCTTCCGGTCTGTGCTATCCGAAAGGCTCTTCTTATGGTATCTGCCAGTTTCGTAATATCTTTTACAATAAAGTTATGCTTTGTAATCGGTGTGGTAATGCCTGCAATATCAATCTCCTGAAAGCTGTCTTTTCCCAACAGCGGTACGGTTACATTACAGGTGATGGCTACCATAGGTACGGAATCCATATAAGCGGTAGCAATTCCGGTAACCAGATTGGTGGCTCCCGGTCCGCTGGTGGCAAAGCACACGCCCACCTTTCCCGTACTTCTGGCATATCCGTCTGCCGCATGGGAAGCTCCCTGTTCGTGGGAGGTCAGCACATGACGGATTTCATCTCTGTGTTTATATAATTCATCATAGACATTTAAAATTGCTCCGCCGGGATAGCCGAAAATGGTATCCACGCCCTGCTCCTTTAAACACTCTATAACAATCTCTGCTCCTGTTAACTGCATTGTTTTATCCCTTTCCCTTAGCTGTATACTTCTACTGGTTCAGCTCTAGAATGGCTCCTCGGTTTCCTGAGGTTACCATAGAGGCATAACGTGCTAAGTAACCGGATGTTACCTTTGGCTCTCTCGGCTGCCATTTTGCCTTTCTGGCTGCCATCTCTTCATCGGAAATCTTTACATTCAATTCCATCTTAGGAATATTAATCTGGATGATATCTCCCTCTTCGATTAAGGCAATCGGACCGCCTACCGCTGCCTCAGGAGATACGTGTCCAATGGAAGCTCCACGGCTGGCACCGGAGAAACGTCCGTCTGTAATCAATGCCACGGAAGAGCCCAATCCCATACCTGCAATGGCAGAGGTAGGATTCAGCATTTCTCTCATACCCGGACCTCCCTTTGGTCCTTCATAACGGATAACTACCACATCTCCTGCCACGATTTTTCCGCCTTTGATGGCTGCAATGGCATCCTCTTCACAGTCAAATACTCTTGCCGGGCCTTCATGCTCCATCATCTCAGGAACCACTGCGGAACGTTTTACCACGCCGCCGTCCGGTGCAAGATTTCCCTTTAACACAGCCAATCCTCCGGTTTTACTGTACGGATTATCCAACGGACGGATAACCTCCGGGTCCTTATTGACTGCTCCTTTGATATTTTCTCCCACAGTTTTGCCTGTAACTGTCATACAATCCAAATGTAATAAATCCAGCTCTGCCAGTTCGTTCATAACGGCATAGACGCCTCCGGCTTCGTTCAAATCCTCCATGTAGGTCGGACCTGCCGGTGCCAGATGACAGAGGTTCGGTGTCTTTTCGCTAATTTCGTTTGCAAATGCAATATCAAAATCAAAACCAACCTCATGGGCAATTGCCGGAAGATGCAGCATACTGTTGGTGGAACATCCCAGTGCCATATCCACGGTCAATGCGTTTAAGATAGCTTCTTTTGTCATAATATCTCTTGGACGGATGTTTTTCTTATACATCTCCATAACCGCCATTCCCGCATGCTTTGCAAGACGGATTCTCTCAGAATAAACTGCCGGAATGGTTCCGTTACCCTGTAATCCCATTCCCAATGCCTCTGTCAGACAGTTCATAGAGTTTGCGGTATACATACCGGAACAGGAACCGCAGGTCGGACAGACCTTTTCCTCGAACTCACAGACATCCTCTTCGCTCATGCTGCCTGCCGCATAGGAGCCTACCGCCTCAAACATGGAAGAAAGACTCTTCTTCTGTCCCTTTACACGTCCTGCCAGCATCGGTCCGCCGGATACGAATACTGTCGGCACATTGACTCTGGCTGCCGCCATCAAAAGTCCCGGTACATTTTTATCACAGTTTGGCACCATAACCAATGCATCAAACTGATGTGCCGTTGCCATACATTCTGTGGAGTCACAAATCAAATCTCTGGTAACCAGAGAATATTTCATACCGATATGTCCCATGGCGATTCCGTCGCAAACTGCGATTGCCGGAAATACCACCGGAATTCCTCCGGCTTCCGCCACACCCATTTTTACTGCATTTACGATTTTATCCAAGTTCATATGTCCCGGAACAATCTCATTATAAGAACTTACAATACCTACTAACGGTTTTTCCATCTCTTCCTTTGTAAAACCAAGGGCATTGAATAAGGAACGATGGGGTGCCTGCTGCATTCCTTTTTTTACGTTATCACTCTTCATACGATTTCCTCCTCAACTTACTCATAAAAGCAGATATCAACTGCTCTCTGCCATAACTTATATTCTCTCACAAATCAAATCGCCCATCCGGACTGTTCCGACCTGTGTCACACTCTCCTGTTTGTCAGCCTCCTGCGGCATGATATCAATGGTTCTGTATCCATCCTTCAACACCTGTTTTACTGCCTGCTCAATGGCATCTGCTTCTGCATCCAAGTCAAAGGAATAGCGAAGCATCATTGCCGCACTTAAAATTGTAGCAATCGGATTGGCAATTCCCTTTCCTGCAATATCCGGTGCGGAGCCGCCGCTTGGCTCATAGAGACCGAATTTTGTCTCATTCAGGCTGGCAGAGGATAACATTCCAATAGAACCGGTTACCATACTTGCCTCATCGGACAAAATGTCTCCGAACATATTCTCCGTCAAAATTACATCAAACTGTGCCGGGTCTTTTACCAGCTGCATCGCACAGTTATCCACCAGCATATGCTCATAGGTAACCTCCGGGTAATCCTTTGCCACTTCCTCCACGATTTTTCTCCAAAGTCTGGAGGAATCCAACACATTGGCTTTATCCACACTGGTTACTTTTTTTCTTCTCTTCATGGCAATGTCAAAGCCACGGACCGCAATCCTTCTTATTTCATTCTCATTATATGTAAGGGTATCTACCGCTGTCAGAACACCGTCCCGTTCTTCGGTAATCCGGTCTCCGAAATAAAGTCCTCCGGTCAGTTCCCGCATGATCATCATATCAAAGCCGTCTCCGATAATATCATCCCGCAGCGGACATGCTTCTTTTAATTCCTCATACAGATATGCCGGTCTTAAATTGGCAAACAGATTCAGGGATTTGCGGAGCTTTAACAATCCCGCCTCCGGTCTTAGCTCCGGTGGGAGCTGATACCATGGTGAAGTACTGGTATTTCCTCCGATGGACCCCATCAGCACCGCATCTGATGCTTTTGCTGCCGCAATTGCCTCATCTGTCAGAGGTACGCCTGTGGCATCGATGGAACATCCACCCATCAGAATCTCTTGGTATTCAAATTCGTGTCCAAACTTTTCTCCTACTTTATCTAATACTTTCTTTGCTTCTTTTACTATCTCCGGTCCGATTCCGTCCCCGGATATGACACCCACATGGAAACTCATTTTCTTACTTCCTTCCTCTTCCTTTTTCCGTGGAAAAAGTACTTTTCTACTGCATTAGGGTAAAATACCCCTATTAGATAATATCATAGTATATTTGGAATTAGATTTCAACATGAAATGTCATTATTCTTTTTCATGGGATATATAACCAGAAGATATGATATTTCCCGATATTATTATATAGAGGAATAAAATGAGCTTGCAGATAGTTTTATTTCAAAATAAAAAGGATATCCATGAAAGGATATCCTTTTCGGCTTGTCCGTTAGTCTTATTCTGCTGCATCTTCCGGTTTCTCTACTGCGGAGATTGCTTCTCTTCGTGCCGGGATACGGCAGTTCTTGTTGTTACCGAACTCGATAATTACCATATCATCTGATATATCAATTACTGTTCCGTAAAAACCGCTTGTAGTTAAAACGGTATCTCCAATAGCAAGTTCTGCTAACATAGCTTCTTTTCTTTTCTGTTCCTTTTTCTGCGGACGTGCAAGGAAGAAGTACATAAATGCGAAAAGCACGATAATCCAAAGAAGCATTCCTACTGTTCCTGCTGCATTGCTCATTTCTTTTCCTCCTAAATATCAAAATTCACTTGTACCATTATACCGAAAAAAAATGGTTTCATCAATCGTTTTCTAAAGATTTCACAAAAATTATTTATTTTGTGTCTCCTTTGCTGATTCCCGAAGTCATCTGACTCATGCCGTACAGCTTTTCCTCTTTGTAGGATTTGTAATTTCCTGCTTCGATGGCTTCCCGGATTTCTTCCATCATCGTATTGTAAAAATAGAGGTTGTGAAGGACACACAGCCGCATTCCCAGCATTTCCTTTGCCTTCAACAAATGTCTGATATAGGCTCTGGAATACCGTCTACACGTCGGACACTGACAGCCTTCCTCGATAGGTCTTGGGTCTTTTTCATATTTCTGGTTAAACAGATTGATTTTTCCCTGATTGGTATAGAGATGTCCGTGACGTCCGTTTCTGGTTGGATACACACAGTCGAAAAAGTCCACGCCCCGTTCTACCGCCTCTAAAATATTGGCAGGCGTTCCCACCCCCATCAGATAGGTTGGTTTTTCTGTCGGAAGATGAGGTACCACCGCCTCAATGATACGATACATTTCCTCATGGCTCTCTCCCACCGCCAGACCTCCGATGGCGTAGCCGTCCAAATCCATCTCTGCAATCCGTTTGGCATGGTCGATGCGGATATCCTCAAAGATAGCTCCCTGATTGATTCCAAAGAGCATCTGGTTTTTATTGATGGTATCCTCCAGAGAATTTAACCGTTTCATTTCTATTTTACAGCGTTCCAGCCAACGGGTAGTTCTGGCAACGGAGGCTTCTACATAGCTGCGTTCCGCCACGCTGCTGGGACACTCGTCAAATGCCATGGCTATGGTAGAGGCAAGATTGGACTGAATCTGCATACTCTCCTCCGGTCCCATAAAAATTTTCCTACCGTCTACATGGGAATGGAAATAGACTCCTTCTTCTTTAATTTTGCGGAGGGTTGCCAAAGAAAATACCTGAAACCCACCGGAATCCGTAAGTATCGGCTTGTCCCATACCATAAATTTGTGAAGACCGCCCATTTCTTTGATTAGCTTATCCCCCGGTCTTACATGAAGATGATAAGTATTTGACAGCTCCACCTGAGTTTTTATCTGCTCTAAATCTTCCGTGGACACGGCACCTTTAATGGCAGCCACCGTTCCCACATTCATAAATACCGGCGTCTGGATGTCTCCGTGCACGGTATGAAAGGTTCCTCTTTTTGCGTTTCCGTCTTTTTTGATTAATTGATACATTCCTATTCTCCTTATTTCTTTCCGGCTACTATTATAACTGCTATCTGGGAAATTGTAAAATAACTTTTCCAATCTCACATTGACCAAATCGGTCAATTTTGTATTGACTAATTCAGTCAATATCATTTATAATGAAATCAAAGAAGGAGGCAACTTTCCATGAATCAGAAATTTTTTGATTTACCGGAGGAAAAACAACAGCGGATTATCAACAGTGCTCTCACTGTTTTTTCCAAATACGATTATAAAAAAGCATCCACCGATGAGATTGTACGGCTTGCCGGTATCTCAAAGGGACTGCTGTTCCATTATTTTTCCGACAAGAAGACCCTGTACCTATTTTTATTACAGTATTCATCGGATTTTCTCATAAAAGAAATGTCTGCTTTTCACGATTATCAAGAGAACGACTTTTTTCAGATATTGGTGGATGCCCAGATGTGCAAAATGAAGGTACTTTCCGTTCATCCTCATCTGATGGTTTTTCTCACAAAAGCCTATCTGGAAGATTCCGAATCGGTAAAAAATAATGCAGCTCTTAATTTTTCTTCCATCATTGAGGAAAGTTCCAAACGATTTTTACAACGGGCTGACACCCAAAAATTTCAGGAGGGCGTTTCTCCAAAACAGGTATTGGACATCATTCTGTGGATGTCCGACGGTTATATGAGAAGCCGTACACCGGAACAGCTCTCCCATCTGGAAGTTTTGAATGATGAATATTTAGCGTATTTAGAAGTCCTAAGACAACATTTTTACAAGCCGGAATATATTTGACAGGAGGTATGCTATGTCTATTATTGAAGCAAAAAACTTGACCAAAACCTACGGCAAAGCCAGAGGCATTACAAACTTGAATCTCTCCGTGGAGGAAGGGGATTTCTTCGGCTTTATCGGACCTAACGGTGCCGGAAAAAGCACCACCATAAGAACCCTGCTGGGCTTTATCCGTCCCACCGACGGAAGTGCCACCATTTTTCAACAGGATATCCAATCCCACAGAGATTCCATTCTCTCAGATATCGGCTACATGCCTTCCGAAGCTATGTTCTATCACGGTATGCAGGTGCAGGACATCCTTACCCTTTCTGCAAAGCTCCACAAAAAGGACTGCCGTCAGGAGTCAAAAGAGCTCTGCCACCGTCTGGATTTGGATGTTCACAAAAAAATTGAAGAACTTTCCCTTGGAAACCGCAAAAAGGTAGCCATCGTCTGTGCCTTGCAGCACCGTCCGAAGCTCTATATTCTTGACGAGCCTACCAGTGGTCTGGACCCCTTAATGCAAAAAGAATTTTTCCGGCTTTTACAGGAACGGAACGAGGCGGGTGCCACCATATTCCTCTCTTCCCATGTGCTGTCAGAGATTCAAAAGAATTGCCGTCATGCAGCTATTATCAAAGAAGGAAAACTGATTGCCTGCGACAGTGTCAGCAATCTCACTAATACCCGAACCCGCAAGGTATCTCTCCACGGAATTACAACGTTGCCGGATACCATTCAGGGAACATCCGTTCAAAAGGATGGAGATACTATAAACTTTTTATACTCCGGGGATATCGAACCTCTGTTGGAACAGCTTTCACCTCTGCCTTTACAGGATGTCCTTATCACGGAACCGGATTTGGAGGAAGTTTTTCTTCATTACTATAAGGAGGAACGGTCATGATTATTTTAAAAAAAGAACTTCGTCAAAATTGGAAAGCATTTCTTATCTGGACAGCCGTTATTGCTTTTATGCTGGTAATTTGTGTCCTAATGTTTCCTGAAATGAGTAAGGAAATGGACTCTGTTACAGATATGTTTTCAAATATGGGCAGCTTCAGTGCCGCCTTTGGAATGGATCAGGTAAACTTTGGGGAAATCATGGGCTTTTATGGCGTAGAATGTGGGAATATGCTGGGCATTGGCGGCGGTTTTTTTGCCGCTTATTTGGGAATCAGCATTTTATCCAAGGAAGAGAAAGAACATACCGCAGAATTCTTATTCTCTCATCCCATCAGCCGCAGCCGCGTTCTTGCAGAAAAATTAGGCTCCGTTTTCCTGCAGATTTTGGCTATGAATGTGATTATCGTAGGAATCAGTATCTTATCTTTTCAGATAATCCATGAAGATATTGCTGTAAAAGAATTTTTCCTGCTGCACCTTGCCTATCTGATTCTGCAATTTGAGATTGCCTGCATCTGCTTTGGCATCTCCGCCTTTCTCCGGCAGAATGGTATCGGCATCGGACTTGGCTTAGCTGCCATCCTCTATTTTGCCAATATCATCTGCAACCTCAGTGAACAGGCTGAATTTTTGAAATACATTACACCATTTGCCTACGGAGAAGCCACAGACATTATATCCAACGCTTCCTTGGAGCTTCCGCTGGTGGGACTGGGTGTAGTTGTATCTATTGTATTTGTGATACTGGGCTTTGGAAAATACACCAAAAAAGACCTTGCCGCTTAATACGATTCCCAAAACAATTCATCCAATGTTTTGTCTAATGCTTTACAGATTGCTATGCACAGCTTAATGGTGGGATTGTAGTCGCCCTTTTCAATGGCATTGATGGTCTGTCTGGAGACCCCTACAATTTCCGCCAACTGCTGCTGAGAAAAATCCTTTGCCGCCCTTGCCGACTTTAGCTTCAAATTCTTCATATTTCTTCCCCTGCCTCTTGTTTATTCTGATGCAACTTAACTAAATTAGCAATCCCGACGATTACTGTCATAACAAATACCAGAATATTCAAGGAATGAAAATTCAATCTTCCATCTGTAATAAAGGCTCTCCCATTGCTGTAGTTTATAATAGCAATGACCAGATTCCATACTCCCAATCCAAACATTAAAAGTGCAACACTTCCGGCTTTTTCGCTGAGGGAACAATAGGCATCCTTCATGATACACTGCAGGGCGAATACCGTTACCGCCAAAATAATTCCGATAAAAGAAGCGGTCATCTGGTCTGCAAACAATTTCCATCCCGTTGCCAGCTCAATGCAGCCTATCACCATTTCATAGATAATCAAGCAAAAGAATCCTTTTTTATAAGCATTTCCTCTGGCAAGTATCTGACGCTCATCATAAGTGCCGTAGGCAGCTCCATGTTTTTTCTTCCACAGAAATCCAATCAGGGCAAATACTGCTGCCACACATAAAATTCCAACTACAAATCCACATACATATGCTATACTCATACGTTCATCTCCTTTTCTGTTGTCTTAGGTTTTCTGAGTATAGAATATCACTCGGATTACTTTTTGTCAATTATATTTTACAATATTTTTGTTTTAATTTACTTATTGTCGTTAATCTTTGTTACACTTTCCGATAAACACGATAAAACTCCGCAATCTGCTCCTGTAACTGCTGCTGTGCCTCTTCCTCCAATTCCTCTCCGCCGCTGTATTTGCTCAACAGGAAAAAGATTGGTGCATAGAAGTTCATTGCCATGACTCTCGGATTCCCCTCTATAAATATCTGCTTTTCTATCATCATCCGAAACAACTCCGTCTGATACTCTATACTTTCTTCCATAAAGATTTGGCGGAATATCTGATACAGCTCCGGATTTTGATACTGTTCCATATTTGCCACCCGCCAGAAACGGGACACAAAATCATCTGTGAGATAAAAGGAGAAAATGTTTTTGGAAAGTTCCTGCAATCCTTTCAAAGTCAAATCCCCATATGCCTCTGCCGCCTTGGAAAAATCACTCTCCTCCGGCAATCCTACCCTTTCCGAGAGATGTTCCATTCGCTTTCGCATCTCCAAAACAATGGTATCAAAAATTTCTCTCTTACTGTGAAAGTGCTTGTATAAGGAGCTATCTTTAATTCCCACCGCATCCGCTATGTTCTTGACACTGGTTCCCTTATACCCCTTGATGGAAAAAAGGGTCAGGGCCTCTTCAATAATCCGTTCCTTTGTGGTCATCTCTCTATCCTCTCAAAAGTCTCTCTACTTCTTCTTTTTGTTCAAATAAAACACAGCCGCCTATATGCTCCTCTAAAAGATTTCCGTTTTTCTGTAATTTCAAAAACAGCGGAGACTGTAAAGCTTCTTTTAAGGATACCTCTCTTAGGCTGGTGTCCGAATACGGAGAAAAAGGACAGGGCTCCGCACCTCCGAAGGCATTGATGTGAAAGAACCCTCTTCCTGCTGCCAGACAGCCGCCGGAGGTCTTCTCATCTCCCGGGAAAGAAATAAACAACATCTCTTCTTCCTGTAATCTCTTTTCGTTCAAAGCCTCTGTCATTCTATTACGGCTTTCCTCATCAAATGCCAGATGCTTTGTGCTGTCATCCATGGGTACATATTCCACATAGACCACCGCTTTACACCCGTACTGCTGCAATCTGCCGGTAAACTCTTTGGACAATACCTCTTCCATGTTATCTTTTTGTACTGTTACCGAGGCCCCGAACATAATCCCCCGCTCCTGTAAACGGTTCATGGTCTCCTGTAACTGTTCATACACACCGGTACCTCTTCTGTCATCAGTGGTTTTTTGATTTCCCTCGATACTCAGAACAGGCAGCAGATTTCTGTTTTCAGAAAACAGTTTCAAATAATCTTCATTCCGCATTGTCCCGTTGGTAAACACCGGAAACAGTATTTTCTTCTGGGTTCCCGCTGCCTCTAATACATCCTTCCTTAAAAAAGGCTCACCTCCGGCAAGAAGAATAAATCCTATTCCCAACTCTGCTGCTTCCTCAAAAATACGGTTCCACTCCTCTGCCTGTAATATTCCCGGATGCTGTTGGTTCCCGGAATCAAAACAACTGTGGTTTGCCCTTGCATAACAGCCCTTACAATGGAGGTTACATTGATTCGTAATACTTGCTATCAAAAACGGCGGTATATGTTCCCCTCTCTCCTCTGCCTCTATTCTTTTCTTTCTGGCTTTTTTACTTTCTTTTGCATATTGCATCATAAACAGACTGGCTCTGGGATTCTTTACGGCTGCCTTTACAATGCCCTTTACAATATTCTCCACTCCGTTGCTCAAATATTTTTCCAGTTGAAATCCTTCCATATTCTGTCCCTCCTTCTTTGGTTGGCTAGTGTCTACTAGCCTCTTCTTTTTGTATTTTAGCTAGTATTTACTAGCTTGTCAAGCTTTTCCAAAGACGATACCTTTCTTTTTTCACAAAAGGCATAAAAAAGAACGGCATTTTCTGCCGTTCCTTTTCTCTCTGCTATTCCTAACAGGATTCTTCCTGCTCTACCGCTTCATAAGGCATCAAATCTGCTAGAAATCCCTTCTCCCGAAGTGCCTGCTCGATTTCATCCAAGGTTTCTTCCTTGTCAGCACTTATCCGGTGAAAATGATAACCGGAGGTTACATTGAGAAGTGGCGTGGATTTTCCGTTTTTGATATCTTCCAAAAATTCCTTGATATCTCGGCGATTGCGAATCCCCAAGGCTGCCGTAATTTTTCCGTAGGCACGGTGATTGACCATGACATCCACTACGGTTCCGCCTAAATCTATAATGGTCTGCAATTCCTCTTCCACCTGATCATTGGTATGATACACCTTAAATATCCGCTCCGCCTGCTCTGTCCCCTCCAGATAGTAACCGCTGGGGGTAGAGACAATGGTATGTCCTGCGGTTCGAAGCAATGCAATATCCTGCACAATGACCTGACGGCTGACACCGGTTTCTTTGCCCAGTGTGCTGCCGGACAGCGGAGCTTTGGATTCCCGCATCCTTACCAGTAATTGTTTCCTTCTTTCTGTACCGTTCATTTCTTTTACCATCTCATCAACTCTTTTCTTATTCCAGTACTCGTAAATGTTTCAGGCTCAAATCTAAAATCGGAGCTGAATGGGTCAATGCTCCGCTGGAGACATAGTCCACACCCAAATCTGTAATGGCTGCGATATTTTCTTTGGTAATATTTCCAGAACACTCTGTCTCGGCTCTTCCGTCAATAATCCGAATTGCCTCTGCCATCTGCTCTGTGGTCATGTTATCCAGCATAATAATATCTGCT
Source organism: uncultured Lachnospiraceae bacterium (assembly GCA_958349535.1). Lineage (GTDB taxonomy): Bacteria > Bacillota > Clostridia > Lachnospirales > Lachnospiraceae > Maccoyibacter. The sequence continues at coordinate 178,909 of CATWDJ010000002.1, read as the reverse complement.
CCGGCTTCTACTGCCTCTCTTACCATATCCAGATTCTCTGTTTCCACTTCGATTTTTCGGACAAACGGTGCATACTCTTTGGCTGCCAGTATGGCTTCCTTCACCCCTCCGGCTGCCTCAATATGATTGTCCTTTAGCAACACGCCGTCAGAAAGATTATATCTGTGATTATATCCTCCCCCGGCTTTTACTGCGTATTTTTCAAAAATCCGCATACCCGGCGTGGTCTTTCTGGTATCTAACAGCTTGGTCTTTGTTCCCTCTAAAAGCTGTGTAACCCGATGGGTATAAGTGGCAATCCCACTCATTCTCTGTAAATAGTTCAGGGCTGTCCGCTCACCGGAAAGCAACACTCTCACATCTCCTGTGATAACTGCCAAAAGCTGTCCCTTGTGGACTTCATCCCCGTCTTGAATCTCTCTTCCATCTATTTTTTCCACGGTGACCTTCGTATCTGGGTCCAGAAGAGTAAACACCCGCTCAAACACGGAAAGTCCCGCAACAATTCCGTCCTCTTTACAGATTAACTGTACCTCGCCCTTTTTGTAGTCCGGCATTACTGCGTTGGTGGACACATCTTCGCTGTTAATGTCCTCCTCCAATGCCATTCTGATATATTTATCCGCAGCAAGCTGCATAGTAATTGGATTCATCTTTTTCTTCTCCTTTCTCCTTTGCTTCTATATGATAAGCCGCCCGTTTTGCAAACACCAGACTTTCCAAAAGACTGTTGCTGGCCAGCCGGTTCTTTCCATGAACACCGTTACAGCTGGTTTCTCCCACCGCATATAAATGCTCCATAGTGGTCTGGGAATTGCTGTCTACGTGTACGCCTCCCATAAAATAGTGCTGTGCCGGAACGATGGGAACAGGCTCTTTGAGGATGTCATAGCCCTCCTCCAAACATTTTTCATAAATATGTGGAAAATGTCTCAGGATTACTTCCCTGTCCACCTTTTCAAAGGAAAGATACTCATATTCTGCCTGTTCTTTTTTCATTTCCCTGCGAATGGCTTCCGTTACCACATCCCGGGGCTGAAGCTCATCTACGAAACGTTCTCCCTTATGATTCAGGATAATGGCTCCCTCTCCTCTTGCCGACTCAGATATCAGAAAATTACGTCCTTTTTCCTCCCGATAAAGGCAGGTAGGGTGAATCTGCACATAATCCATATGCTCCAATGCAATTTTATGCTTTCTTGCTATTCTGCATGCATCCCCTGTCAGAATCGGGTAATTGGTGGAATAGTCATGTAAACCGCCGATTCCTCCTGTTGCCATTACCGTATCTTCGGCAAAAATCCGTATACTCTCTCCCCGGGGATTCTTTGCCACAACACCCACACACTTATTTTCTTCCACCAGAATATCCGTCATCTCCGTATATTCCCACATGGTGACATTCTCTTGTTTTTGTACCCATGATAACAGTGTGGTGGTAATCTCTTTGCCCGTAATGTCTTTATGATAGCATATTCTTGGAATGGAATGGGCTCCCTCCTTGGTATACGCCAGACTTCCATCGGAATTCTTTTCAAACCGTACTCCCAATTTCAGCAGATGGTTAATGACTTCCCGGCTGGAACGTATCATAATATCTACGCTTTCCTCCCGGTTTTCATAATGACCTGCCCGCATGGTGTCCTCAAAAAAAGCATCATAATCGTCTTCATCATGCAGTACACAGATACCACCCTGTGCCAGCATAGAGTCACAGCTTGCCAGATCCCCTTTTGACAACATCAATATTTTCTTATCCTTTGATAAATGCAATGCGGTATACAGACCTGCCACACCGCAGCCTGCAATTACCACATCATAATATAAGCTCTTCACATCAAATCCCTCGTCCTTCTACTTTGCCAGTTCCAACATACGGGAAAGCGTTTTCTCTGCCTGCCGGGCAACGGCTTCTTCCGGCATACTTACCTGATTTTCATTGCTCTGCAGCACGTGCCGCACATGCTCTAAGGTAATCTTGTCCATATTGATACAAATCGGGTCTGTTTTCGGAAAATAAAACTTTGCGTCTTCCCTTACCTGTTTTAATTTGTATATCACACCCATAACCGTACCGATGATAAATTCATCGGAGGAACTGTTTTTGGCATATTCAATAATTCCGCTGGTGGAACCTATGTAATCTGCCTGTTTGATAATATCTCCGTTGCATTCCGGGTGTACCAGAACCTCTGCTTTCGGATGTTCTTTCTTCAACTCTGCGATTTCCTCAGCGGACATAAATTCGTGTCTTGGACAGTATCCCTCGTTATAAAGAAAATTCTTCTCCGGCACCTGTGATGCCACATAATGCCCCAGATTTCGGTCCGGGATAAATAAAATATTTTTATTTGGAAGATTTTTTACAATCTTTACCGCATTGGCTGAAGTTACACAGACATCCGACCATGACTTAATCTCCGCTGTGGAATTGATGTAACAGACAACCGCCAAATCTTCATATTCTGCTCTGGCTGCATCTACCACCGCCTTGTCCACCATATGTGCCATCGGACAGTCTGCGGTAGGCTCCGGCATAAGCACGTTTTTTTGTGGATTTAATAGTTTTGTACTCTCGCCCATAAAGGATACGCCGCAGAATACAATAGTCTGCTGCTCCAATTCTACTGCTTTTTTACTGAGAAAATAGGAATCTCCGATGTAATCCGCAATCTCCTGTACCTCCGGCTTCACATAGTAATGTGCCAGAATTACAGCATTCTTTTCTTTTTTTAACTGTTGGATTTCTTCTTGAATGGTCATAATACCCCTCGCTTCTGTTTTTAATTCATGCAATTATAGCACATTCCTTTACAGATGACAAGACACCTGTTTTACACTTGCACTTGCATTGGATTTCCAGTAAAATATAACTATTCGCAATAACAGAAACATACACAAGGAGAATTTATCTATGGCAGGTTCAACTTTTGGAAATATTTTTAAGATTACTACCTGGGGAGAATCCCACGGTGCCGGAGTCGGTGTTGTGGTGGACGGCTGTCCCGCAGGGCTTCCTTTATGCGAGGAGGATATTCAGCTTTATTTAAACCGCAGAAAGCCGGGACAATCCCGATATGCCACTCCCCGTAAAGAGGATGACGCCGTGGAAATTCTCTCCGGCGTATTTGAAGGAAAAACCACCGGAACTCCTATTTCTCTTGTGGTTTTCAATAAAAATCAGCGTTCTAAGGATTACAGTCAAATCGCAGAATATTACCGTCCGGGTCATGCGGATTATCCTTTTGATGCAAAATACGGTTTTCGAGATTACCGGGGCGGCGGACGTTCCTCGGGCAGAGAAACCATTGGCAGGGTAGCCGCCGGAGCCATTGCCGCAAAAATTTTAAATCAGTTGGGAATTACTTTGACGGCTTACACCAAGTCCATCGGAGATATTTCCGTTTCTTCTTTGAACTTGGAAGAAATTTTTAACAATGCCCTTTATATGCCGGATGCTGCGGCTGCCGAAAAGGCATCTGCCTATCTGGAGGAATGTATGAAAAACCACGATTCCTCCGGCGGCGTCATAGAATGTATCATTGACGGTATGCCGGCAGGTATCGGGGACCCTGTTTTTGAAAAGTTAGACGCCAACCTTGCCAAGGCCGTCTTTTCCATTGGTGCGGTGAAAGGCTTTGAAATCGGCGACGGTTTTCTGGCGTCCTTTGCCAAGGGAAGCGAGAACAACGACCCCTTCTTTTATGATGAAAAAGGCAATGTCTGCAAAAAGACCAATCATGCCGGAGGTATTCTGGGCGGTATGAGTGACGGAAGTCCCATCGTCTTCCGTGCTGCCATCAAGCCTACCCCTTCCATTTTCCAAAAGCAGGAAACCATCAATCGGAAGGGCGAAAATATTGAGATTGAGATTCAGGGCAGACACGACCCGATTATTGTTCCCCGTGCCGTTGTGGTGGTGGAAGCTATGGCAGCTCTTACCATTGTAGATTTACTATTTTCAAATATGAGTGCTAAACTGGATTCCGTGGTGGATTTTTACCAAAAATAGTTTGCGTTGTTATACCGGGAAAAAGAGCCGATTCACATCCATTTTCGGATATGAATCAGCTCTTTTTTGCTGTTATTAATTGCATATAAACATTATTTATAACATGAATTCTGTCAACAGCGTGGTGCTGACATCAATTCCCCTGTCGGTAAAATAGATTCTGCCTTCCTTCTGTTCCAGATAACCCTCGGCTGACAGCTTTTCCAACGGTTTAGCATAAGCTCCTTCTATCTCCATGCCAAACTGCTTTTTAAATTCTTCTCTGGACACTCCGTCCATCATCCGAAGTCCCAAAAACATGAATTCCTCCATCTGGGATTTCCGGCTTAAAACCTCCTCATCCATCCGTTCAAAATTACCCTTCCGGTAATCAAACAACACGTCCGTATTGTGAAAACGGGTATTCTCAAATAAAGAGCTGGCTCCTAAGCCTAAGCCCAGATAGTTTTCCCGACGCCAGTAACCGATGTTGTGTCTGCATTCATATCCCGGCTTTGCATAGTTGGATATCTCATAACGGTACAACCCGTTTTCCGCCAAAAGTTCCTTGGTCCTCTCATACATCCGCCGTTCTTCCTCTTCACTGGGAAGATATTTCGGCTGCTCGCCTTTTGCACGAAGATAATCATCTTCTCCGTACAGCTCATAAAAGGGCGTATCCTTCTCGATAATCAGACTATAAGCGGAGATGTGTTCCGGTTTTAACCGCACCACCTGTTTCAAGGTTTTCTCATAGGATTCCAACGTCTGTCCCGGCAATCCCGACATCAAGTCCACATTGATATTCTCAAAGCCTGCCTTTCTTGCTGCATCATAGCTCTCCAAAAAATCTTCAAAGGTGTGAATCCTGCCCAGCACACGAAGCTCTGCATTATCCGCAGACTGCAATCCCAGACTAATCCGGTTTACACCGCTCATCTTATAGAGCAGCAGTTTTTCCTTGTCCACCGTTCCCGGATTACATTCCACGGTAATCTCCGCATCCTCCCTCACATGAAAATATTCTCTGGTCTGTTTCATCAAATCATCAATGACCTGTGCTTTTAAGCTGGATGGAGTTCCCCCTCCGAAATAGATACTGGATACCTCATAGGCTTCACAATCGTAGGCTTGATATTTAATTTCATTTAATAGTGTTCTGACATATTCTCTCTTCTGGAAATCACTTTCCTCACCTGATAAGAAATCGCAATAGTTGCATTTTTTCAAACAAAAGGGAATATGAAAATATAATTCTAGATTCTTCATGGATTTATTATAACGCGAAATCCACGTGCTGTACAGTTCCAACTTCACCGCTTTCCTTCAGATAGATTCCCGTTTTCCGAATCACTGCATTAGTCTTATTCTGTTCATTGTTCAAACTAAATTGCGTATCGGCACTTCCCAGATAAATGGCTCCCACACCTGCCTCTTTCAAATTCAACAGCTTGTTATTGCCCTCTTCATCCTTCGTCCATACCTTTAAATCCTTAAAGATATCATCCGCCTCATCAATCCAGCCGTTGCCGTCCTTATCATATGCCGCCAAGTCCTTAAAACCATCCCCTGACTGGGTACCGAACAGCTCACTGCCGTCATTGATGGTGCCGTCACCGTTTTTGTCCAAAGCCAGAAAACCGCTGCCCTTTCCCACAAAGGACATCTCCTCTTCCTTGCCGTCCGCATCTAAATCAAAGTAAAATTTCTGTTCCGATACCTCCGTAACACTGGCATCCATGTTGATAACCAGAGGATCTACCAAAAGATAATCTTCCTTGGTATAAGTCTCATACTTTGCGGCAAAAGCACGACTCATTTCCAGACTTACTCCGAAACTGATGTCTCTGCCATCTGCGGTATGTACCACTCCCTGTGCGGTATATGCTGTGGTTTCTTTTTCTGACACAAAGGCAGAGGTTACCGTCTGCTTGGTCATCCATGTACCACCTGCTGCGGAAGCCGAGGATGCATGAAGCTGTGCTGCCTCTTGCAACATTTCTGTGTTGGCATTATCACTGTTCTGCGTCTTCTGCCATTGACTGTCCCGCATCATCGTTCCCAACTGACGAATCCGCTTTTGCATCTGATAACGGTTGCCGTACCGCATATTCTGCAATGCCTCTAGCATCTTTCTGAGAACCTCCAACTGCATTTCTTCTTTTGACTTTGCCTGAATCGTTCCCTGTTCGGATTTCTTTGTTCCAACGATTCCGTTTTTTAACAAATCTTCCATATTCTGTTTTTGTTTTTGGGATTTTTCTTCCTCCTGCTGATTTTTGATGTCCTTCATCTGTTCCATCAAGGTTTTTGATTCATCAGACAAGTCCAGCAAAACCGCCTGTTCTGATTTCGCATTCATGGTCTCCGTCTGATAAACCGCTGCTGAGGAATACGTGCGGGAACTAGCCATTCCCACCTTACTACTGTCGATTATCATGGTACTCACATCCTTTCTTTTCCATGACAAAAAATGGTATCCGCCTTCCATGGCTGATAGTGTATTGTTCCACATATGATATATCGGCGTTTTCCCTCTTTTTCTAAATATATTTTATTTGCAAATTCCCATTTGCTGTGTTATGATTTTACAATCAGTTGTCTTGTCAGCTGTCAAAGCACAAAAACAGAGGAGTTTATTATGTCAAAGGAACAAAATTCATTTCAAAAATTTTTAGCCAGAAAAAATATTGTTTTTTCTGCAAAGCGTTACGGCATTGACGCTCTCGGTGCCATGGCACAGGGACTCTTTGCCTCTCTTTTAATTGGTACAATTCTCTCCACTTTGGGAGAACAGTTAGGATGGGAATTATTGGTTACCATTGGCGGCTATGCAAAAGCCATCGCCGGACCTGCCATGGCAGTGGCAATCGGCTACGCTTTACAGGCACCTCCGCTGGTACTTTTTTCTCTGGTTGCGGTAGGTAATGCTGCCAACACCTTGGGCGGTGCCGGAGGCCCTCTGGCAGTTCTGATTGTAACCATTTTTGCCGCTGAATTTGGTAAAGCGGTCTCTAAGGAAACCAAAGTAGACATTCTGGTTACCCCGCTGGTTACCATTCTGGTGGGAGCCTTACTCTCTACCTGGTGGGCACCTGCCATCGGAAAAGCAGCAAGTGCCGTAGGTAATCTGATTATGTGGGCAACGGAATTGCAACCATTCTTTATGGGAATTTTGGTATCAGTCATTGTGGGAATCGCATTGACCCTGCCTATCAGCAGTGCCGCTATCTGTGCAGCCTTAAGTCTTACCGGTCTTGCCGGAGGTGCTGCAGTTGCCGGATGCTGTGCACAGATGGTTGGTTTTGCGGTTATGAGCTTTAAAGAAAACCGATGGGGCGGACTGGTGGCACAGGGAATCGGAACCAGTATGCTTCAGATGGGTAATATCGTAAAAAATCCAAAGATCTGGATTCCGCCAACCTTGGCTTCTGCCATCACCGGACCTATTGCTACCTGTATCTTTAAGTTGCAGATGAACGGTCCTGCAGTTTCCTCCGGTATGGGTACCTGCGGTTTTGTGGGACAGATTGGCGTATATACCGGATGGCTCAATGATATTGCAGCAGGAACTAAAACCGCCATCACCGGATTTGACTGGCTGGGCATGATTCTTATCTGCTTCGTTCTTCCGGCAGTTCTCAGTGTGATTTTCTGTGAGCTTTTGCGAAAAATCGGTTGGATTAAAGAAGGAGATTTGACATTAGAGTAATTTAAATGGGCATGAATTCTAAAAAATTCATGCCCATTTAACATTCCTTATTCTCCGTGATTAAATATAGATAATCGTCACTCCCGAAAAGTTCACATCTCCCATCAATGTCAGCACCGGCATTCCGCTGGAACTTCCCTTACCTTTTTCGTCCATTCCACCAAAGCTTTTGTTCATCTGGTCTATTACTGTCCATGTCTTCGGCACATACAACTCCACACCGGAAAAGGAAATATCCATCTGTACTGTTGCGTTTCCCTTCTGAATTACTGCATTGTCAAAATAAATCTTCATGCCTCCGAAGGAGCTTTCCAACTGTGCAAATTCAAAGTTATCGGAGTTAATATATTTGGTACTGCTGCCAAAACTGTTCTTAAAAAACACCCGGCTTCCATCCTCTTCGTTTATAATCCTTTCAAATTCTTCCCAGCTCTTTTTTTCTCCCTCATAATAGTACCAGCGTTTTTTTCTGCCCTTAAACAGCATGGACAGTCCAATACTTCCCAAAAGAGCTGCTCCTAACACCGGCCACGGAGTAATGGCTTCGATTCCCAACTCTGTATCATAGAGAATACAAATAAATGCTGCCGGAAACAGGATTCCACCAAATTCCAGCTTAATCAAACTTTTAATCAATATGGATGCCAGAAATACCGTGATAATCAATTTGAAAATTCCGATATCCGGCAAAAATCCCAGTTTACTTACGATGAGAAAGATGGCTGCCGCCACAAAAAACACTCCCCAAAAAATCTTTTCTTTTTTCATGCCTGATTCCTCTTTTCTTCTAATTTTGTCTTTAACGCTTTGTAATAATGTCTGGATACATAGACCTGCTTATGGGTTCCCTGAAATTCCACGATACTGGATGCCGCCAGATTTCGGTTAATGGAAAAGACTCGGTTGGTATTTAGAATCGTGGATTTTGAAACTCTCATAAAATGTCCCGGTAAAATCTCCTCCAGCTCATAAAGACGATATTTAGTAAAAAACACATCTTCTACGGTATGAGCACAGATTCCCTTTTCCTCAGTTTCAAAAAACAGAATCGATTCCAAAGGTAAATAATACTCCGTATCCTCTTTGTAAAATACAAAATTTCTCTTTTCCGTAATCATATCCGAAACAGCTCTTTGCACATCCTGCACTTCTTTGGTAAGGCTGCTGCATCGGATAATGACTTCATCCTCTGTTAAATTGTCATCCAATTCAATTCGTATCTTCATATGTCTATCCTCAAGAATCAGTATGCAAAAAAATGTCTTTTCTGTAAATAGCTTTTTCCCAAGTGATAGGTTTTCATCGGTAAGTGGTCAAAAAATGCCCATAATCAACATGCCTGCATTATCCGGCATATTCATTATGGGCATTGGAAAATCTATTTACCGTCATCCAATTTCAGTACGCTCATAAATGCCTCCTGCGGAATCTCTACACTTCCCACCTGACGCATTCGTTTCTTTCCTTCCTTCTGTTTCTCCAACAGTTTCTTCTTACGGGTAATATCACCGCCGTAACATTTCGCCAAAACATCCTTCCGCATTGCCTTGACGGTTTCTCTGGCAATAATCTTACTTCCCACTGCTGCCTGTATCGGAATTTCAAAAAGATGTCTCGGAATCTCCTCTTTGAGTTTTTCACACATCTTTCTGCCCCGCTCATAGGCACTTCCGGAAAATACAATAAAGGACAGTGCATCTACCTCTTCTCTGTTAATCAGAATATCCAGTTTCACCAGCTCAGACCGTACATAACCCTTCATCTCATAGTCAAAGGATGCATATCCTCTGGAACGGGATTTCAATGCATCAAAGAAATCATAGATAATCTCATTCAGCGGTAAATCATATTTTAATAACGCACGGGTTTCCTCCATATACTCCATACTGATATAGGTTCCACGCCGCTCCTGACACAAATCCATGATGGCCCCGATATACTCGCTGGTCACCATAATCTCCGCACTGACAATAGGCTCCTCCATATAGTCAATTTCCGACGGGTCCGGCAGATTGGACGGATTGGTCAGTTCAATCATCTCTCCGTTAGTCTTATAAACCCGGTAAATAACACTTGGTGCTGTAGTTACCAAATCCAGATTATATTCTCTCTCTAAACGCTCCTGAATAATCTCCAAATGCAACAAACCTAAGAAACCGCATCGGAATCCAAAGCCAAGGGCGATGGAAGTCTCCGGCTCAAACTGCAATGCCGCATCATTTAGCTGTAATTTTTCCAAGGCGTCCCTTAAATCTGGGTACTTGGCTCCGTCTGCTGGATAAAGTCCACAGTAAACCATAGGATTGACCTTCTTATATCCCGGCAGAGGCTCTTCGCATGGATTCGCCGCATCTGTAACCGTATCTCCCACCCGGGTATCTGCTACATTTTTTAGACTGGCGGTAATGTATCCCACCATTCCGGCAGAAAGCTCCTCACATGGAATGAACTGTCCTGCTCCGAAATATCCTACCTCTACCACATCTGCCTCTGCTCCGGTTGCCATCATACGGATTCTTGTCCCAACCCGTACGCTGCCTTCCCGAATCCGGCAGAACACGATAACCCCTTTGTAGGAATCATAGAGAGAATCAAAAATCAATGCCTGCAACGGTGCCTTGGCATCTCCCTCCGGTGCCGGAATCTTTTTGACAATCTGCTCTAACACCTGTTCCACATTCTGTCCGGTTTTTGCAGAAATCTGCGGTGCATCCTGTGCCTCGATACCGATGACATCCTCAATCTCATCTATGACACGCTGCGGATCCGCACTTGGCAAGTCAATCTTGTTAATGACCGGCATGACATCCAAATCGTGATCCAATGCCAGATACACATTGGCCAAGGTCTGTGCCTCGATACCCTGTGCCGCATCCACCACCAGAATGGCTCCATCACAGGCTGCAAGGCTTCTGCTGACCTCATAATTAAAGTCCACATGTCCCGGTGTATCAATCAGATTGAAAATGTATTCTTCCCCATCCTCTGCGGTATAGACGATACGAACCGCCTGTGCCTTGATGGTAATTCCCCTTTCTCTCTCCAAATCCATGTTATCTAAAACCTGCGACTGCATCTCTCGGCTGGTCAAAAGTCCGGTCATCTCGATAATACGGTCTGCAAGAGTGGACTTTCCGTGATCGATATGTGCAATAATACAAAAATTACGAATTTTACTCTGATCAATCTGTGACATGTGTTCCTCCAAAATTACTTCTTTTTAACGGTACTGTTCTTTACAAGCTAAACCAGTTTCAATATCTTTGCTACAAAATATAAGATAAAAAACAGCACAAAATAAATTCCCGCCATTACAAAGTCTGATACATTCCACATCTGTTTTGCCAATGCACTGATGAGCAGCGGGATTGCTGCACAGACTAAAATTGTAACCATCTTTTTCATTTTTCTTCTCCTTTGCAAAAAGGCTGCAAGAATCACTTCCCGCAGCCGGATTTTCTCTCACTATCATATAATTTTTTTGCCTATTCGTCAATCTGTTTTCTTCGCTATCACAAATTTCCTTCCTATTCCGCCACCACCTTATAAAGGATATCTGCCAGCGGTTCCATAGCGTCTTTTGCCTCCTGTAAGGTATTGGTCTGGGCACCCACTTCCACCAACAGGCTCTTAGGCTTAAAATGCATATTGTAACGGTAGCCCTTCAGATATATAGGTCTTGTAAAACCGGGATAGTACTCAGCGGCTGTTAGCTGCATCTGAAAGGAAAATGCCAGATTGTCCTGAATATATGGATTTGGAAGATAATCGATATCCCCCAACGCAGTGGTGCGGCTGAGTCCGTTAAAAAACATGATGGATGCCACCTGCTTTCCGTTTACCTCGCTAACCAGCTTGGTTCCCTCTGCCACCCCGTCTCTATGTAAGTCAATTACCACCTCTATGGTAGGATTTTCCGCCAGCACCTGTTCAATGGCTTTTTCCGCATTAGAATAGGCATGGTCTCTGTCATCCACATCATAGGTTCCCTCATGGTGCAATACCCTTAAACCATATTCCTTTTCCAGTATATTCGCCAAATGCTCTCCTACCTCCATTACCGTGGTATCCAAATTTCCCGGCGTAGAATCCGCATATCCTTCCTGGGAATGAGTATGATAAATCAGAATCTGAGGTCCCTCCACATTTTTTTGCAAATGCATATCCTGTGACATCATTTTCTCTGCATTTAGCTGTTCTCCGGTAATGGTAGTAGTTCTGTCCACCGTATAGAAATTCTGAATCAGATAGTCGAAATCTGCCAGCTTTTCTTTGGAAAAACTCACCACCGGGGTCTGACTTTTGGCTAGGGATGCCGAATCTGACTTCTGTCCCACCAGTTCCCCTGTTTTTTCATCAATATGATTCTCGTCTGCGGCCTCCTTCGCCAATATCATCTCATAGGTCAGCTCACTTTCCGTAGCTGTACGGTATCCCTCGCTATTTCGGATATAACTGTAGATAGGGAGTACCTTTTTAAAATACTCCCGTTCTTCTCCGTCTTCATATGTCAAAGCAGGCACATAGGTTTTCAAAACCTTTTCATAAATTTCTTTTTCTAGATGGGTCAACATTAATTCCCCTAAGGGCACCTGTTTTTCCGTCCTGCTGTTGTTTACTCCGGTAACAATTACCCCTGTGATGAGAATTCCTATTAAAATTTTCATCACGCTTTTTTTCTGTTTTTTTCTAAATTTTCGGTCCATAACAATATATTATATGTTTGGACATGCCGGATTATACTAATCCTTTGGACAAACTTCTTTTTCAAAGGCAAGGTTCAATCCTTCGGAAACTGTAAAGCTGAGTCTCTTAATGGATTCATCAATATCCTTGGGAGTCACAAAAAAGGAATTCAGCGTACAGTCTGCCTCCTCATAAAATCCGCTGATAGCATCATTTACAATGGTGGCTGCATCCACCACTGTAGGAATCCCTATGGCAATGACTGGAACTCCCATGCTCTCCTGATTCAATGCATGTCTGTGGTTTCCCACGCCGGAACCGGGATTGATTCCGGTATTGGTAATCTGAATAGTACGGTTTAACCGCTTCACACTCCTTGCCGCCAAAGCATCTACTGCCACAATATAGTCCGGCTGTGCTTCCTTCATCACTCCCCGCACAATCTCCACGCTTTCCATTCCGGTCTGTGCCATAACTCCCGGTACAATGCTGCTGATGAGATTACTGTGTTCCTCACCTAGGGCATATTTTCCGAATTCCTGAATCACATGACGGGTAATCAGCATATTGTCCACCACCTTCGGTCCCAAAGCATCCGGTGTTACCTCCCGGTTTCCCAGTCCTACCACCAATATGGACAGTTCTTCTTTTTCACCCTGAGGCATCATGGTTTTTAGCACCTCTGCCAGCACTTTAGAGATTTCCCGATGATACCCCTCTTCTCCGTCTGCCATCTCCGGTGCCTCGATGGTGGTATAGATTCCCTTGGGCTTTCCCATTGCCTTAGCACCGTTTTCTGTCTCAATGACCACCTCGGTAATCTTAATATTTTCTCCCCGCTCTTCCTCCTTTACCCGAACTCCTTTCAGTTCTACGTTATCCTCCTCGAATTTTTCTTTTGTCTCTAACGCTAAATCTGTCCGTACCTGATACATTTTCATCAAATCCCCTTCATTTTTCTTTCTATTTTTTGCAAAAAAAGCAAAAATATGTATTGACAGATAATATCTGATACCCTAGAATAAAATAGTATGTTTACATTAGAGCGTCCGTGTCCGTCTTTTATGTAACAATCATGTAAAACAGTCTATAATAATTGGAGGTGTACAGATTGGCTAACATTAAATCAGCAAAGAAAAGAGTTTTAGTTTCACAGAAAAAAGCTGCGAAAAACAAAGCAGTTCGTTCAGGTGTAAAAACCGCAATCAAAAAAGTAGATGCTGCAATCGCTGCTCAGGATAAAGCTGCTGCAGAAGCTGCATTAGTTGCTGCTACAAAGGAAATCAGCAAAGCTGCTTCTAAAGGTATTTATCACAAGAACAATGCTGCAAGAAAAGTTTCTCGTTTAACACTCGCTGTTAACAAGATGGCTTAATATCTTTTTGCAGATACCTTAATAAATAAAACCCACCGGTACCGTCATTCCGATGGGTTCTTTTTATGTCCAAAATTATTTGCTATACTTCATCAAAAGCAATTCCACCGCCATCTGGTCATTGAGCCTTCCTGTCTTGACCGCCTCTTCCAATTCTACACTATCTTCCACCGCTTCCCGAAGCTGTACCGCAGAAAAACTCTTTGCCATGGCTTGATTTTTCCGCACTGCGAATTCCGGCATTGCCGCACGGCTGGCAATGGTTCGGTTATCATATCCCTCCCCCGTCAGTTCCTTAATCAGTGCCAGTTTCTGAAACTGTCTGGCAATCAAAAATAGAATTCGCATAGGCGGTTCCTTTAAAGTCAGCAAATCATAATACAAATCCAATGCTTTTCTCTGCTTCTTCTCAGAAATTGCATTGACCATCTCAAATATTTTATTGGTGGTCTGCTCTACACAAATTGCCTCCACATCTGCTGCTTCAATATTTTCCTTGTTCATACAATAACAGATGAGTTTTTCCAGTTCTTTATCAATATTCTCCATATCATTTCCGGTTTTGCTGATAAAAAGCTGATAGGCTTCTTTTTTCATGGTTTTTCCATCCTGCTTTAGGCGGTTTCCCACCCATCTCATGAGAGTCTCGTCATTCTGTCTGTCAAAAGCAGCCGCTCTTCCCTGCTTTTGTACCTGTTTGTAAAATTTATTCCGACGGTCTATCTCCTGTTCCACAAAAACCAGCACCGTACTTTCCGGCACCTCATTTACATACTCCGCCAGTTCCTCGCAGGCATTTTTGAAAAATCCGCTATTTTCCAGAAGAATCACTCTCCGCTCTGCAAAAAAAGGCATGGTTTCCGCCAAGTCAATGATTTCTTTGGGATTGATATCTTTCCCCTCATAGGAAGAAAAATTCATGGTATCCCCCTCATTGGTAAGACTCTTTATCAGCTTGTCCTTATACTGACGTTTCAGATAGACCTCTTCCCCGTAGAGCAGATAGATATTTTTAAATTCTCCGCTTTTGATATCTTCATCGATTGATTTCATATATTAATCTTATCCGTATTCCTTTTTTTATTGCAAAGTTCTTTCTACATTATAGTAAAACATCCCTGTTTTTACAATCTCTTTTCTATTCTCTTTTTTCCAGATATTTTTCTACATGAATCTTTCTATCTTCCATTGAAATTGTAATCTGTCCGCAGTCTGTTGTCTCATAAGTTTTTGCTCCGGAATCTTTCATATTCACAACAGCTTCTGCTGCCGGATGTCCATACCGGTTGTTTTCCCCACAGGAAATCGTTGCAATTTCCGGCTTCAGCTCCTGCAAAAAATCTTCTGTATTAGACTCTTTGGAACCGTGATGTGCCGCTTTATACCATGTGATTTCTCCCAAGCCCTTTAACTTTTTTTCCTGCTCTTTTCCGATATCTCCGGTTAAAAGTCCCCGAAAATTCCCGCTCTCCAAGAGCAAAACCATACTGGCGGCATTTTTGTCGTCCCCATCAGTCATTTCCATATTGGCACACTGGGTAAAGCATAGGGACTCTGTTTTTATCTGCTGTCCCTCCCTCATATAAAATATGCTGCATCCTTTTTCTTTTGCCAATTTCAACAATGTCTCATAATTCTCTTCCTGAACCACGTAAGCAGAAAACACCACTGTTTCCACCGAATAGCCGCTTTCCAAGACCTCTATAAGTCCATTCATATGATCTTCATCACAATGGCTCACAAACCAGACATCTATCTTTCGTACTCCTCTTGCTTTCAGACATGGAAGTAATCGATATTTTCCCACTTGTTTTACATCTGTGCTGCCACCATCCGCAAAAAAGCTTTCTCCCTCCCGGCTCTGAATGAGAACCCCATCTCCCTGTCCCACATCCAATACCTGTATCTGAAACTCCTTCTTTTCACCGCTAAACAACAGTAATATACCTAGTAGAAGCATTGTTCCCACCGACAACAGAGCTTTTCTTTTCCAATAATGAATCCCAAGACATAAAAACAGTAACAGCAGATAATAGCAGATGAGGACTTTTCGGGACGGCTGTCCCACAATCTGTATGGCTCCCGGCAGCTTCAAAAAAAGCAGACAGGTCTTTTCATATATCTGAAAAAAGACTCTGCATACAAAAAATAACACCTTTGCCACCGGCGAAACATACATTCCGAAAATTCCACCCAAAAGCCCCAAGGACAATAAAATCCCCACGCTTGGCAGTAACAGCAGATTCAATCCCATGGCATAAACAGGCAATTCATAGTAGAAATATGCCAGAATGGGCAGGGTGGTCAGTTGGATTGCCAGATTCATCAGAATGCTTTCTCTTAGCTTACTTTTTTCATTTTCTCCCACAAATATCTTTCCCACCACACTGATTCCCGTTACTGCAAAAAAGGACAGCAAAAACCCTGCATATCCTACGAGAAAGGGATTTTCCCACAGCAACAATATTCCGCTTAAAGACAAGGCTGTTATGGAATCATAGCTTCTGCCAAGGATATTCCCCATCATAAGCACACCAAACATCCACACAGCTCTTTTTATCTGGGGACTGCCTCCTGTCAGAAAACCGAAAGCCAGAACCGATGCTCCCGAAAGGATTCCGGCAGGTACTAAGGCACAACCCCATTTTTTCAACAGACGGTAAATTCCCATTCCTATCAAAGATACATGAAGTCCCGATATGGCAAGAATATGCGAAAATCCCACCTTTTGATAAAGGCTTTTTACCTCCTCATCTAAAAATTCCTTTTCTCCCAACAGCATGGTCTGCAATAGTCCGGCAGTCTTTTTGTCTGTATTATTTATGTAAACCTCTTGCAGCTCACTTTTTTTCTTGCACAATAATCTTTCCAAAGGCGTATTTTGATTTCCCAGAATCTCTACACTTTCCCCATAAAATTTAAAGTCAATTTTTTGACTTTGATAAAACTGCCACTCATCAAAATTTCCTTGATTTCTCGCCGGCTCTAATTCTTTTATTGTTCCATTTACAAGTATGGTATCCCCGACAGATGTAACGTCGGTATTCAGATATACTAAGATTTGATTGCAGGGAACCATTTCTGTTCCCATGCAGATATGACATTTTTCCAGATAAATACGGTTGGTATCCTCTTTGGATTCCTGTTTATAGACGGTTCCCTGTATTTGGGTACTGTCTCCATCCTCTAAATTTTGCAGGATTTCTTCCCGAAAAACCATCTCTTCTGTGGTATGAAACCATGCCAGCAGACCTATGGCTGACAGTATCACGCCTCTTTTTATGCCTTCCGATTTTCCTCGTTTATGATATCCCCAGAGTATGCTTTGCCCCAGAAATATCCCAAGGAAAACCAACAGGACCGGATGCTTTGTCTGAGCATAAAGTACACCCAGCACAAATGCAACCGCCCCTAAACAAAGTGGTCGTTTGTTCAATCCAATGCCTCTTTTCCCTATTCTTTTGACGTTTTCACATAATCCAGATTTCTCTCGTAAACTTTATCCAGCTTATAGCTGTCACGATACACTCCTTTGGTGCTTCCGTTGACCGATATCTGCACCTTGCTGACCGTGGACAATTCCGAAAGAGAATTGACAATAGAATAAATCACAATAGGCTCTTGAATTTCATAATCCTGATTGGTAAATCCTTCATCAAAGTTTACATAACATACGCCATCCACTGCGGAAACACTGACCAGCTTTGTTCCTGACGGAATGGCTGATTTTGCATCTTTTTTCTCCGGTCCCTTTAACAACTGTTCCACAATCAGCTTTTCCATGGAAATGTTACTGCTGTAATGTACATCTCTCTTTTCCGTTACCAATCCATCTCCGTTTTTATTGGAAAAATACAGGGTAATAGTTGCCTCCTGTAAGGAATTAATCTGCTCCTTCGGATTTTCTACAAAGCTCTCTGCGGTCATAAGTCCTACCACATTATTCTTTGCATCCACCAAAGGACTGTCTCCTATAAAAATGGAGACACAGTTAACATCCGGTATCTGTGTAACCGTCCGCACAATAGCTGCACGGCAAAGCACCTCCGAAGCCGCATCCATATTATAATAGTCCGTATCAAACCAGATGGAAAGCTGGTTGCCTTCCAGCTTTGTTTTTAAAAGCTCCACCTCATTTGGAATCGGTTTCCGATAATCCACATCCTCCGGGTCCTTTGCCAAAGCCTTTAAAAATTCTGCCACCAGCTTCTCCGTATCCGTTTCCTTGGTATCATATGCTTTTCCACTGATTTTCGTCTGTTCCGCATTCAGATAATAAATCTGGTATCCGTCAGTTTCCTCTTTTTCTGATTTACATCCTCCTAATACCAGCACCACTGCTGCCAGTAAAAGAATCCATAGTCTTTTTTTCTTCATGCCAATCTCCTATGCAATATAGTTTAACGGAATCCTCATGGTAAAGATGGTTCCTTCCCCTTCCGTACTATAAGCCTTGATTGCTCCACGGTGCATCAACACCGCATTTCTGGTAATTGCAAGACCCAGTCCCGTTCCTCCGATTTCTCTGGAATGGGATTTGTCCACCCGGTAAAATCTTTCAAAAATATGCTCTAAGGACTCCTCCGGGATTCCGATTCCCGAGTCCTCCACTTTTACATAAAAATATTGATGGTCCGCATTGAGAGTTACATGTACCCACCCGTTTTCTTTGTTATACTTGATACCGTTTTCCACCAGATTGGTAATTGCCAGTGTCAGCTTTACCTCATCGATTTCCGCCGTTACCGGACGGAAAGTCTCCAGTACCAGTTCAATATTCTGCTTTTCAGCAATGGGACGGAGCCGTTTTAAAATCAACTCCAGCAGCTCATTGATATTTACAGAAGAGATATTCAAATCCGCAGCGGACTTGTCCATCTTTACAAGAGAAAGCAAGTCTGTGATAATCTTATTCTCCCGTTCTATTTCATTTCCGATATCTCCCATGAATTCTTTGTATAATTCCACCGGAGCATCCTCCATAGCATTGATGGAATCTGCCAGAACCTTCATGGAAGTCAGCGGTGTTTTCAGTTCATGGGACACGTTGGAAACAAACTCCTGCCGGGAATCGTCCAACACCTTCATACGACCCAGCAGACGATTAAAGCTCTCCGAAAGTTCTTTTGTCTCCGTGTATTTATCAATATGAATCTCATAATCCGTATAGCCCGCCTGGATATCATCCACAGCCCTCTCCATTTTTCTTAAAGGTCTGGTCATTCTGGATGCTCCTACTACTGCCAACGCAAACACCAAAACTCCTAATATCAGTTCTACCACAAGGGCATACTGTCCCAGATATTCTTTATCACTAATGACTCCGTCCATGGACACACTGACCAGAAGGACTCCCTTGACATCTTTGCTGCCGGAACCGGTAATAGGCAGGGTCATTTCCAGATATCTGCTGTCAGAATCATATTTGGAAATCTCCTTTCCCGAAAAGCTCTGTACCACTTCTTCCGAAATAATGGTTTTTCCCACATCCATGGAATAACTGTCCTGTACAATCCGAAATGCCTTATCAATTACCATAACACGTCCGTCATAAATATTGGAAAGCTGATTTAACTGTACCGTGATATTCTCGTTATCCTGCTTGTCTATGTAATTATCTCCTGCTATCTGATCTGCTAGAATCTTAGCCTGACTGGTAATATTAATACTGCGTGTGGAAACTGCCCTATCCTCATAGGCTTTCAGAAATCCAAAACGCAGTATCAGACATGGAAGGATTCCGATGAACAAAAAAAACAGAATCAATCGGAACTTCATACTTTTAAAGAATTTACGAAATGTATTGCTCTTACTCATCTCTTACACCTTAACCCTGCTGGTAGTAATATCCAACTCCCCACTTTGTATGCACATATTTCGGCTCACTTGGATTGGCTTCAATCTTTTCCCGAAGCCGTCTTACATGAACATCCACAGTACGGACATCTCCCGGATATTCATAGCCCCAGACCAGATTCAACAGATTCTCCCTGCTGTACACTTTGTTTGGATGCAAAACCAAAAGCTCCAGCAAATCAAATTCCTTTGCCGTTACATTTACTTCCTTTCCCAACACAAACAATCTTCGGCTTTCACAATCCAATCTCAAATCTCCGCTTTCAATCTGCTTTGTATGTTCCTCCTTTGGCTTTGAGCCGCCGGTTCTTCGCATAATTGCCTTAATCCTTGCTTTTACTTCCAGTATATTAAAGGGCTTGGTTATGTAATCATCTGCACCATACTCTAAGCCCAGAATTTTATCCATATCATCACCCTTGGCGGTCAGCATTACAATGGGCATATCAGAAAATTCCCGAATCTGCTGACACACCTCAAATCCATTCATCTTAGGCAGCATAATGTCTAGGAGAATCATATCATAGGTATTCTCCGTCGCCATCTTTAAAGCTTCCTCACCATCGTAAGCACAATCCACCTCCATGCCGTCCTGCTCCAAGCTGAAGCGGATGCCCTTTACGATTAATTTTTCATCATCTACAACGAGAACTTTTTTTGCCATTTTTACACCTCAGTCAACTGTAATACTGTCTTTTACCTTTTCATACGCCTTTTCTTTTATGCCGCTGATATTCATAATCTCCTCGGTGCTTTGGAAGGCACCGTGCTCTTCGCGGTAGGAAATAATTGCCTCCGCTTTGGACTGTCCGATTCCCGGCAGCGTCATCAACTCTTCACAGGATGCCTGATTGATATTTACCAATCCGTTCTTTTCTGCCTCTAACGCCTCCTGCTCTACCTCCTCTATGGTAGGGATTCGGAGCATCTGACCATCGCTTAAAAGCTCTGCCTGATTGATCCGGTCAATGTATGCCACTTCAGACAAACCTCCTGCCACAGCAATTCCATCGCAGATACGGCTGCCCTCCTTCAGCTCATAGACTCCGGGGCTTACCACCGCTCCGCAGACATAGACGCATATCTGCTGATGGCTTTCTTCCTCCTTCTGGGAAGATGGTTCTTCCGATATCTCTTCTGTCATCTGAATCTCCTGCTCTTTGCAGCCTTCGCATAAAAAAAGCATCATCAGGCATATTCCAATGATTTGCAGCATAACTTTCTTTCTTTTCATCGGTATCCTCCTCTTTTTGAAAAAGAATACCCATACGTTTGATAGTATTTATTTTAACCAAATTTTAAATTTATTACAAGTATATTTCATTTATTTTGCAATTATTTCCATTTAAATATAAGAATTCCCGCTATGGTTACCACCATACCGATTAATTTGGACCATTCAAAGGGCTGCTTCTCCACACCGAAAATTCCCATTAATTCAATGAGATATGCCACCAGAAGCTGTGCCGTCACAATCAGCATGACCGCCCTTGCAGGACCCAGTGCCTCCATACTGCGAATCACTGTGTAGGTAATAAATGCTCCGATGGCTCCTCCCAACAGCATATATTTCGGCTCCACATTCCGCAATTCCATAAAACTGCTACGGTCTGTAATTCCCCATGCTCCCAGACAGACAATCAATGCCAATAGCTGCACAAAGGTACCGGCAACCCAGATACTGGTCTTTTCCGTTACCTCTGTATTAAATACTCCCTGAATGCTCATCAATGCCCCGGAAATCAATGCAATAAAAATTCCAATCATAGTGTTCCTCCTAACATACTGCTATTTTATCTAGTATGGAACCATAATTGGAATTTTATACATGTTCTATTCCATTTCTATGAGAACTTCCTCCAGTATTTGAATCATCTCATCCACATGCTCTTTGCCGATAATCAACGGCGGGACAAAACGCAGCACATCACTTCCGGCTGAAATAATCATCAGCCCTTTTTCCAGTGCCTTTTCTGCAATCTCTCCCGGTTTTTTATCGGTTACCACGCCCTGCATCAGACCCATGCCCCGGCGTTCCAAAAGACTCTCATGTTTTTCCACCAGTTCGTCCAGTTTCTCTTCCAGATAACTGCTGATTTCATTGACATGTTCCAAAATTTTCTCTTTTTCAAACAAATCCAATACCGTAGAAACCGCACATCCCACAAATGGATTTCCTCCGTAAGTAGTTCCGTGGTCTCCCGGTTTTAGGGATTTTTCCGCTACCTCTTCCGTCATCAGGAAAGCTCCCACCGGAACGCCGCAGCCCAATGCTTTTGCACTGGTCATAATGTCCGGCTTTACTCCGTAACTCTGCCATGCAAACATGGTTCCACATCTTCCCATGCCACATTGGATTTCATCTAAAATCAGCAGGATATCCTTTTCCTCACAGAGTTCTTTCACTCCCTGCATAAATTCCTTTGTGGCCAGATAAATGCCGCCCTCTCCCTGTACTGTCTCAAATAAAATGGCACAGGTATTTTCTGTAATTTGAGCTTTTACACTTTCCAGATTATTAAATTCTGCAAACTTCACTCCGCCTAAGAGCGGCTCAAAGGGTTCCTGATAATGCTTATTTCCGGTTACGGAAAGAGCTCCCAGACTCCTTCCGTGAAAAGAATGCTCCATGGCAATGATTTCATGGTCTGCATGACCGTCTCTGGTATAGGCATATTTTTTTGCCGCCTTGATGGCTCCTTCAATGGCTTCTGTACCGCTGTTGGTAAAAAAGACCCTGTCCATGCCTGAAACCTTCAACACTTTCTGGGCAGCCTCCATAATCGGTACGTTGTAGTAAAGATTGGAGGTGTGCATTAACTTATCAACCTGTCCCTTTAAAGCGTCATTGTATTCTTTATTTCCATATCCCAAAGCCTGCACCGCAATGCCCGCCGCAAAATCCAGATATTTCTTCCCATCCGTGTCATAGAGATAAACTCCTTCCCCGTGATCCAACACCACCGGAAAACGATTGTATGTATGAAGCAGACTCTCTTCCGTTTTCTGCATATAACTTTCTTTATTCATGGTAAAACTTCTTCTCCTTATCTCCCAGAATGGCTGTTCCGATTCCTTTGTTTGTAAATATTTCCAACAGCAGACAATGAGCAATTCTCCCGTCCAGAATATGGACTCTGGATACACCATTGTCGATAGCATCGATACAGTTATTTAACTTCGGCAGCATTCCTCCGCCAATATTCCCGTTTCCGATAAGTTCTCTGGCATCGGATACCGTCAACTCGGAAATCAAAGTGTTTTTGTCGGACGGGTCTTTGTATACTCCCTCAATATCCGTTAAGAATGCCAGTTTTTCTGCACTGACTGCTCTGGCAATGGCACAGGCCGCATCATCCGCATTGATATTGTAGCTGTTAAACTCATTGTCCATTCCGATAGGTGCCACAATCGGTAAGAAATCTTTTTCCAGCAAATCATAAAGTATCTTTGGATTGACATCGGTAATCTCTCCCACGAAACCAATGTCCTGTCCGTTTGAAAGTTTTTTCTCTACTTTAAGCATGCCACCGTCTTTTCCGCTGATTCCCACAGCGTTGACACCCAACTCTTCCACCAGCTGCACCAAGGATTTATTCACTTTGGAAAGTACCATTTCCGCAATTTCCATGGTGGCTGCGTCCGTTTTGCGAAGTCCGTTGACAAACTCTGCCTCCATACCTACCTTTTCTACCCACTTGCTGATTTCTTTTCCGCCGCCGTGTACGATAATGGGTTTGAATCCTACCAGCTTTAACAGTGTCACATCCTGAATGACGCTCTTTTTCAATTCCTCATCTACCATGGCACTTCCGCCATATTTTACCACAATAATTTTGCGGTTGAATCTCTGAATATAAGGCAATGCCTCCACCAGAACCGCTGCTTTGTCTAACACTTCCTGCATACTTTTTTCGTCCATCTTCTAATCCCTCTCTTCTTTATGACCGATAATCCGCATTAATCTTCACATAGTCATAGGTCAAATCACAGCCCCACGCCGTAGCACTTTCTTTCCCCATCTTCACATCCGCAATGGCTGTAACCTCCGGCTCAGAAAGAATCTTCGTTGCCTCTTCCTCACTGTAATCCAAAGCTACTCCGTTTTCAATAAGCTGTATTTTTCCTGCCTTGCTTTCAAAAAACAAATCCACTTTCTCCGGGTCAAACTGTACCCCGGAATATCCCATGGCACATAAGATTCTTCCCCAGTTGGCATCATGTCCGAAGATTGCCGCCTTGGTAAGACTGGAGCAGATAACTGCTTTACTCAATACTCTTGCATCCTCTTTTGTTTTGGCTCCTACCACCTGAACTTCAAATAAGGCTGTGGCTCCCTCTCCGTCTCCTGCCATCATTTTCGCAATCTGGGTATTCACATAGTTCAATGCCTCACAGAATTTGTAGTAATCCTGATTTTTTTCTGTAATCTCCTCATTTCCTGCCAATCCGTTTGCCAACAGCAGTACCGTATCGTTGGTGGAGGTGTCCCCATCCACGGAAATCATGTTGTAGGTCTCCTTCACATCCTCCCGCAGAGCCTCCTGTAAAAGTTCTTTACTGATGTTGACATCCGTAGTCAAAAATCCTAGCATGGTGCACATATTCGGATGTATCATACCGGAGCCTTTGCACATTCCTCCTACGGTAACCTCTTTTCCATCCACTTCAAAGGTAACCGCCACTTCTTTGGATTTCGTATCTGTTGTCATGATTGCACAGGCAGCCTCATGTGCCGCCTTTCTGCTGTTATTCAGCTTCGGTGCCAGCATTTTGATGCCTGCCTCTAACCGTTCCATTGGAAGCTGCATTCCGATGACTCCGGTGGATGCCACCAACACGGCGTCTTCCGGCACATCCAGCTCTGCCGCTGCTGTCTTGGTCGTTTTTTCACAATAAGAATAACCCTCCTGTCCGGTACAGGCGTTGGCAATTCCAGCATTTACCACCACTGCCTGCACATAAGGGCTTTCCTCCACCACCTTTTTATCAAACAAAACCGGTGCTGCCTTTACCACATTGGTAGTAAAGGTTCCTGCCGCTTTACACGGTACCTCACTATAAATCATTGCCATGTCGCTGCGGTCTTTGTATTTGATTCCCGCCGCTGTGGCCGCCGCTTGAAATCCCTTTGCCGCAGTTACACCGCCATCTACTACTTTCATCACAATCCCTCTTTCTTTTCTCATTCGATTTTATTTTTTGCTACTGGATGAAATTTGTAATATTCTCTTCATTCAGCGTAAAATCATAGTAATTCAAATCTTCCCGGAAGGTCCAGCCCACACTTTTCCAAAAAGCATTTCCCACCTCATTTTTCCGAAAGGCAATGAGACAGACCTTGTTAATCTGTTCCTCCTGCAATGCTTTCATGCAGGCAACTGCCATGGATTTTCCGATTCCATGTTTTCTCTCATTCTCCCTCACGCAGACATGATAGAGATATCCTCTTCTCCCGTCATGACCACAGAGAATCGCACCTACGATTCCTCCGTCCTTCACTGCCACAACACTGGTGGTGGGATTTCTCCTTAGAAAACGCTCCACGCCTTCTTTGGAATCGTCCAGACTTCGTACCCGAAATCCATGAATGGAATTCCAAAGCTTGTATACTTCCTCATAATCCCCCATTGTCATTGTCCGTATTTCATATGTATCCATTTTATTTTCCCTTTTCTATGGGAACATCGGTACAAGCTCCAATCCGGTATCCTCCGGCAAGCCAAATAAAAGGTTCATATTCTGTACCGCCTGTCCTGCTGCTCCTTTTACAATATTGTCTAAAGCTCCCATCATAATAATTCTTCCTGTTCTCTCATCTATGACAAAATTCACATCTACATAGTTGCTGCCCTCTACCCATTTGGTTTCCGGACAGACACCCTTCTCCAGAACCCGGATAAATTTTTCTTCTTTATAATACTTATCGTAAACCGCCTTTATCTCCTCATAGGTAGGAAGTCCGCCGTTTTTCTTTTTCAGACCGGCATATTCTGTTACCAGAATTCCCCGGTTCATAGGAACCAGATGAGGCGTAAAGTTAATTCGGATTTCTTCCCCTGCGGCATAGCCCAACTGTTCCTCTATCTCCGGCGTATGTCTGTGGGAAGCCACTCCATAGGCTTTGATATTTTCATTTACCTCACAATAAAGGTTTGGTACCTTGGCACCTCTTCCTGCTCCGGAGGTTCCCGACTTGGCATCTACAATCAAGGTGGAAGTATCAATGAGTCCTTCTTTTACCAAAGGATAAGCTGTCAGAATAGAACAGGTGGTATAACATCCCGGATTTGCCACCAGTCTCGCCTGCTTCGTCTTTTCCCGATTTATCTCACACAAGCCGTAAACCGCTTCCTCGATAAATTGCGGAGATTTATGGGTAATACCATACCACTCCTCGTAGATTGCCACATCCTTAATCCGGTAATCCGCACTTAGGTCAATCACCTTACATTGCTTTAAAATATCCTCTGTCAGCACTCCTGCCAAAAATCCCTGGGGCGTTGCGGTAAATATAACATCCACCTGTTTTGCCAGTTCTTCTATATTGTCATCCAGACAGGTATCCTCCACTAAGGTAAACATATTTCGGTAAACCTCTGCATATTTTTTGTCAATGTAGCTTCTGGAACCATACCAGCAAATTTCCACTTCTTTATGTCCTAAAAGGATACGAACCAGTTCGCCTCCGGCATATCCGGTGGCTCCGATAATTCCTGCTTTTATCATGTACTTTCCTTCTTTCTTATCTTCCTATTATTCTTTTGGAATTTATAACCATACTTAGTTTAGTATATATTCCTCTGTTCGTAAAGGGTTTTCATGCAGTTTTTTTAATTTTTATGCATATTTATTCTCGTTTTATGCAATTTATTTCTTATTTTATTTTATTTTTCACGATTATTTTGCATTTTTATTTAACAAATATGTATATTTTTACACTTGCATTATTTGATTATTTATTATATAGTAATTTCAACGCAGGTTTTCTGCAAAAAACGAACGGAAGAAAGGATGTTTTAATTATGAAAGAAAAAGTTATTTTAGCTTATTCAGGAGGACTTGATACCACAGCTATCATTCCTTGGTTAAAAGAAAACTATGATTATGAGGTTATTTGCTGCTGTATCGACTGCGGACAGGAAGAAGAACTGGACGGATTAGAAGAAAGAGCAAAACTCTCCGGTGCAAGCAAATTATACATAGAAGATATTACAGACGAATTTTGTGAGGATTACATCATTCCTTGTGTGCAGGCAGGTGCCGTATATGAAAATAAATATTTGTTAGGTACTTCTATGGCACGTCCGGGCATTGCAAAAAAATTAGTAGAGATTGCCCGCAAGGAAGGTGCTTCCGCTATCTGTCACGGTGCCACCGGAAAAGGAAATGACCAGATCCGTTTTGAGTTAGGCATCAAGGCTCTTGCACCTGATTTAAAGATTATCGCTGCATGGCGTGATGATAAGTGGAACATGGATTCCCGTGAGGCAGAAATCGAATACTGTAAAGCCCACGGCATCGACCTTCCATTCTCCGCTGATTCTTCCTACAGCCGTGACCGTAATTTATGGCACATCAGCCACGAAGGTTTAGAGCTGGAGGATCCTGCATGTGAGCCGAATTATGACCACCTGCTGGTATTGGGTGTCAGCCCGCAGAAGGCACCGGATGAAGGTGAATATGTAACCATGACCTTTGAAGCCGGAGTTCCAAAGAGCGTCAACGGAAAGGAAATGAAGGTTTCCGATATTATCCGTGAATTGAACCGTCTGGGTGGAAAACACGGAATCGGTATCGTTGACATTGTAGAAAACCGTGTAGTAGGTATGAAATCCCGTGGTGTTTACGAGACACCGGGCGGAACGATTCTGATGGAAGCACATCAGCAGTTAGAGGAGCTGGTTTTAGACCGTGCTACTATGGAAGTAAAGAAAGACATGGGCAATAAGATGGCTCAGATCTGTTACGAGGGAAAATGGTTTACACCGCTTCGTGAAGCAGTTCAGGCATTTGTAGAGTCTACACAGAAATATGTAACCGGCGAAGTAAAATTCCAGCTTTACAAAGGTAATATCATCAAAGCAGGCACTACTTCCCCATACTCTCTCTACAGTGAATCTCTTGCAAGCTTTACCACCGGAGATTTGTATGACCACCACGATGCTGAAGGCTTCATTACCTTATTCGGACTTCCGTTAAAAGTCCGTGCTATGAAGATGGCTGAGGCTGAGAAAAAATAATTTTACCGAAAAGTCAGAAACGGTTTTGGGATGTTTCCCAAAACCGTTTTTCTTTTTTATTCCAATAGACTTTTCCTATGTATTATGAAATATTTTTTAATTTTACACTATGCTCTGCTACTACTTTTTTTACAATCACCATATCCTCTTTCAAGGCATCTATATCTTCTCCGCCTTGTTGATATCGCTGAAATGTATCTAAATAGCAGTTTTCTATAACCTGCAACCTCGGTACCACCTCATGTTCCATCTGTATCTCGACTTTTCGCAGTCTGGTGTCCATTCCATCCAGACGGTCTTCTACCTTATCCAAACGTTCATCTATCCCATCCAGACGCTCTTCTACTTTATCCAGCCGTTCATCTATCCCATCCAGTCGCTCTTCTACTTTATCCAGTCGTTCATCTATCCCATCCAGTCGCTCTTCTACTTTATCCAGTCGTTCATCTATCCCATCCAGACGGTCATGTATCGGTTTCAAATTCTCTTCAAATTTTCTGTCCAAAACTGTTTCTAATTTTTGGTCCAGAATCGTTTCTAATTTTTGATCCAAAACCGTTTCTAGTTTTTGGTCCAGAACCGTTTCTAGTTTTTGGTCCAAAATATCTGCAAATTTCACTAATAACTCATTATTATCCATGGCAATATCCCCTTTCGTTTTTTAGAATAACATGTTTTTCTGTGAAAGTCTATGGAACTTAAAAAAGTCTACCTATTGAAAAATGTAAAAATAAATGTGTGAAAATTAATATAGAAAAATGATTTAATGATATTTTTTAGATAAAAAGAATTTTTTAAAAAGTAGATGGGATATGGATTCATCCACTATCCCATCTATATTAGCATGGTCTTAAACAACAACAGTTACAAAGCATATTTAAAAGCAACATACTCATACACCAGTTTCCGGTTCCCTGATATGGACTCTCATAGTTTCCTCTCATATTCTCATACCAGAAATCACCATTTTCAAAAGGATTACTGTTCTGTCCATAACTTCCATTTTGGTAACCGCCATATTGCTGTCCGGTTCCCTGCTGGCGTTCTTTCATAATCTGTTCATATGCCTGCTGCACCTCTTTGAACTTCTCTTCTGCCTGCTCCTTGTTGGGATTGTTAATGTTGGCATCCGGGTGGTATTTTCTGCTAAGTGCACGGTATGCTTTTTTTATTTCCTCTTCTGTGGCACTGGGCGAGACTCCCAGCACACTATAGGGATTCATCATTCTAACGTCTCCTTAATGAAGTAGTCTGTTTCTTTTTCTTCTTTTTCTTCAACTGAAGATATTCGTATTTGCTCCACACTCCTGAATAAAGAATATTCCTTATAATCTCCCCATGCATGAGAATCGGTAATCTCTCAAAGGATTTTGCACATTCGGATAACATACTGGTTAACATCAACTTGCAGAAAGAATCAAAATTCTCCGGGTCACTTTTGTACATTGGACGAAGCACATTGAAGCTATGATTTTTGGTATCTTTCTCCAAATCCTCATAGGCATCCATCAAATAGATGAATTTTCCCAAATAATATCCGAAACACCGGAGTTCCTCGCTCCACTCATCATCCTTCCATGCAAATATCTCCCCCAGCATCTCGCCGGTAAGACCTGCTACTGCATCAATATTATATTCCTTTGCTTCTTCAGCCTCTTCCAGTTTTTCAATGTAATGCTGAATTGCCTCTACCTGTCTGGGATATTTCAAATAGATTCTCTGATAATCCTTATCCAGTATCTTCATATATGCTAATTTGGGAACAGAATGACGATCCCGCCAATCATCCCCAAAATTCTCATATGCCAATATCACATTCATGTCTGCTGCATAATCAGTAGCCTCATTGATATATGCCAATTGACGCTTCGTTGGATGGATGGCACAGGTAAATCTTTTTTTCTGATTTTCCAGTTCATACAAACCGGTCAACAACACAATCAAAAAAGTCATGTCATAGGTAAGTAGTGCCTGCCCCTTCATCCCACAGTTACTTTTCAGATTCCGACACAATCCACAGTAATATGCCTGATATGCCTTCTTATCTTCTTCCGATAACTGCCCTCTGTTAATATTGATATATCCAAACATACCTTTCTCCTTCGTATCAGCTCTTTCTGACGAATTCCATCCGGCATTTTGGACAGGTAATTGCCACTTTGCCTTTTCCCTTTGGAACTCTTACCTTCTGTCTGCATTGCGGACATTTATAAAAACGGTAAATCTTTCTCTGTTCCCAGTGTACTTTCCTTTTGTTTCTTCTTACGGCAAAACCGTAACGCCAGTTCAGATATTTCTGGTTCTCCGCATACCGTTTCGCCACATTTCTGGAAAACATACGGTAATAAGTATATATCAGAAGAACAAGACCCAGAATATAAAATACGTTCAGTCTTGTAAACATGGACACCGCCAGACATGCCAGAGAAATCCAAAGAATCAACTTTGACAACTGGTCTGTCCCATATCTCCCCGCCATAAAGCCCTGCATTCTCTCACGCATTCTCATATTGTATCAGTTCCTCCTGCATCGCTTTTTCGTTTATTATCAAGGAATATGTTACATCCTGGAAAATAGTGTGTCAACAAAGCTATTTATTTTTTAGAAAGATTTAATAATTGTTAATTATTTGTCATTACTAATTCAGGTTAAATAACTCAGATTTCACAACCGTAAGTCCCGCCGTTGCAGTATGTTCTTCCACCTTTCCGTAATAATTGAAGGAACAATGCACCGTAGCTTTTATCTGAAGGTCCTCCTGCTGTATCAAACTTTCCATACCACGGATGGTTGCATAATAAACATGCCCCTCTGTATAACTACCGGAAACCGGTGTATTGGTGGTAACATCCCTAACCTCCACCTGTGCCGGGTCAATTGCCACATCTGCACTTCCCTGATTATAAGAAAAGTCCACCGTAAGATTCTTTTGTGCGGAAGTCAGATTCGGGTCTGTTATGGTAAAGTAGAAAGAAACATCCCCCGTCAAAGCACCATTAGCTGCATTATCATAGGTAATATATTCATATTTTTTCTCACCGGAAGTCTTTTCTGCCGATTCCAAAATTTTTATCGTCGGAGGCTCCACTCCTGCCTTATAGGCTGCCACCATGGTATTGATAAACAATTTTGTCTCAAGGTCTTTTCCTGAATGATTCAAGCTGGTGTGTCCCATTCCGGTATAGGTTACATTTCCTATGTTATAAATATAATAATTGTTACGGGCATCATTTGGAAGGCTTCCATAAACCTTGTTTGCATTGGCATCGGAGGAACCGGACATACAGTACCATACCACCATATCGCCCTCTCCGTCTCCGTCATCATCCTGATCCAGATTCAACTGATAATACTGATAATGGGTCGTAGCCGAAGTAAACTGACTGCCTATCTCATATGGAAAATGGGTAATCAATCCCTCATTGACAGACGTTACCTCTGTCTTGGCAATTCCTGACGCATTACTTCCGGTAACTGACAGGCTGCTCTTTAGATTGGTCTTCTGTTGTTTATTTCCAAAGGCATCCAGATATTTCGTATCTGTTACTAATTGTTGATTTAAGATGCCATTGGTATATCCCTGGGTCTGTCCATATGCCTGTGCCGTTCCGGTAGATGCATCATAGGTATTAGCAGCATAGGCAATGTCACGGTTACTGCTTAAACTTCCCTCCGTCATACCTCTGGTGGTAAAATACACCATTTTATTGCTGTCTTTTGTGTTTTTACACTTGTTTACCGCAGCCGCTCGGTTTCCCTCTGCATCTGCATGGTCCTTATCAACGGTCAAATGCTGTCCCTGTCTCAACAAATCCTGCTGTGCCGATAAGACATCATTGGTACTGGAAGCAACTCCATAACGATCCATTCCCAGAATATCCCGGAATGTCTGGTTCATATCATAACCCCACTCATGAATCGCTGTTAAATCATCACTAAATCCTGCTAAGTGGATATCTTCGTAGGTCTTACTCTCCGGTACATTGATGTAAGAAGTTGTATCATGCGAAAACAGCACACTTTTTCCCGAATTGATAAAGAGCTTAATGGCATCGATTCCGTTATAGGTATTTTCCAAATCATAATACTTATCTGCAAAACCAATAATCAGCATATCATAATCTTCCAAATATTTTTTATAAAAGTTCTCTGCACTGGTGGCATATTGTCGGCTGAAATCATAACCACCAATCGTAGTGATTTCAAATTTTAATCCGGTTTTACTCTCCACATCCCGCAGATACTCTTTTATCCTTGTCTCATTTTGCAGGTTGATGATGGTGTTATTGGAACTACTGTTCTGACTGTAGATTTGTAATACCCGGACAGTCTCTGTCTTTCCGATACCATCCACCTTGGTATACTGGATATCCGATGTTCTCACATATGGATTGGCAGACTGCTTCATTTCCAATTTCCACATCAGCACTCCCAGATAGGAGGACGGAATCTCTCTTTCCAATACATACCGCACCTGACTGGACAACTGATAATTTCCCATTGAATCCTTCGGTGCCTCTTCTCCGGTGTCATAATTATAAATCAGACAATCCAATTTCTCACTGCTGTCACCATTCCCTGACTCCAAAAATTTTCCATCAGCATTCAAATCAATGTAAAAATCCGGTGTATAAGTCGTACTCTCCGAAGAATCCACCAAACTGTTCAAGGTAAATCCTACCCTGGCTGTATAGACTCCGGTCTGACTTCCTCCTCTGGTATCAATTTTCATTTTGGATACATCCTCAAAGCTGTTTCCGGCTTCTGTGGAAATTCCTTCATATTTTACGCTGTCCGTCGGATTATCTACATCAAAATACTGTATCTCCGGCTTCGGTAAATTCAGATAGGTTCTGATAGCACTGCCGGTTCTCTCTGCCTGCTGGACACTGAATATATTCTCATTTCCCTTTACCTGTTCTAAGAACTCATAGAGATATGAGGTATTGTCCACTGCCGCAGTATTTACCGTTTTATTTCCGTTGCTATCGGTCTGATATAGTGCATCGGATACCACCACCGGATAATTTGCCTGTACATACTCCATTAAATCAGAGGTTTTTGTCTTGGTAATATCATTTCCGCTGTACCGATAAACCATCAAATCTGCTACCACAGATTTGCCGCTGCCGATTCTCTCTCCAAAATTATAGTACATCCACAGGCTGACATTCTCTAACCGCTGGGTCAATACACCACCCGTATAATCCGTTCTGTATTCTCCATAGTTATAATATCCAGTTAAAGCACTTCCTCCATTGTTGTAAATATAAGAGTTTTTCAATTTTGCATAAGGTTTCGGTGTATAGTCCTGATGTTCGTAGGCTGCGGCATAATCCACATCCAAAATTCCGATAATGTCCCTTTTTCCCACCACATAATCTCCCGTATGGCTATAAATCAAGCCATTCATCCGGGTATCATTATATACTGTGGATTTTGAGCTGCCGGAACCTGTGGTGTTGAAATCGTCAATACATGCTCCAATATAAATCAAATCATAATTCTTATTTAAGTCTTCTGTTTTTCCAACAAACTCTGCTGCGGACATGGTCGTAATGGTAATGATATCCTGTTGGTCTTCCGGTATTCCTGCCCATTCAGCCACTTTTTCTTTGGTCAACTGAAATCCCTGAGTATCTGCCATAGCAGATTTGGTAGGCTGAATCTCCAACACATGAAAGCTTTCCTTGGTTCCCACATTTCTCTGCTGACTATAGTCAATGATATACTGTAACAAAAATAATCTGGTAATATCTTCAGACAGACGATCCTCTCCACTTCTCATGGTATTCTCACTTTTGATGAAAGAAGAAACCTCTCCCACGCCATCGGTATTTCCAAGCTTCGTCAACAAATTATGATAGATGGGTTTTCTTCCTTCCCATTCATTTGCCTTTGTCTGCATAATGTACAGGCTTCCCTGAACAAAATCATTCTGATTACTGTAGCCTGTGGCATAATCTCCACAATACTGCTGTATTCCGGTCTGAGCATCCAACACACATGGCACCTTGGCATCCACCAGTGATTTTACCCGATTCCAGACATTCTGAGGATTGGTATAATTGAGTCCGCCACCGGTGGTATCACTACAAAGATACAGCATATCCACATTGGATAAATCATAGGAAGCCAACTCACTCTCTGTTATGGTGGTAACTTCAAACTGTAACCTACTGCTGTTGGCACTTGCCAATATCTTCGTACGAAACCAGTCATTGTTAGTCATTCCGCCCTGATAAAAAACTTTTCCTATCTCCACCGTCTGTTCCGATTGACTGTCATCCGGCACAAACTGATAAACTCCGCCTTCTGCCACATAACAGTAAGGTTTTAAGGTATCCAGAACCGGATTATATTTTCCTTCCGCACTTCCGGTTCCTACATAGGTGCATTCCCGGATATAATAGGCGGTTTCCCCTCCTGAAGGTGTCTTCGCCTCATATACGGTTTGTCCTCCCTCTATTTTTATTACATAGGTCTGATGATAAAGTTCCTCTGTGGTATCCGTCCGCTCCTCTGTGGAGAAGGTTACTTTGTAGCTTCCGGTGTCACTGGCCTGCACCTTAGAGAAATTCGGCATATAATTTCCATCCTGACCACTGACAAGTTCATAGCTTCCTTTTAAGGTTACCGTCTCATAATGCTCCGATGAAAATGTCATTACTTGATAATCTGCTGTATTCTCCCACGCTTTGAGAAAATAAGTTTCATGATAATAATATGCATTACCGGAAAAAGGCAGATTATCGCCACAGTAGGCAGCCAACTTTCCTCTTAATTCATTGTTTATATAATCTTCCCGCACTGCCTTTGAATTGGTCAATCCCGGATTTTGAGACAGATAATCATCCATCCTATCCTGAAGGAAATCTGCCTCCTGACCTTTTACCAGATTTCCAATCTCGCCTCTACTGCCATCCGGTACAACTTCCAAAATCCGAAAGGCTTCGTTTCCGGCAACCTTTTGGGATACCTTACTCTCTAACCCGGTCAATATTCCCTGTGCCTTGACAGAAAAAAGACAATAGCCGCCGATTCCTCCCACCAGCAATGCTGCCGCAAGGACAATACTCACTATTTTGATTGTTTTCTTCTTTGTTTTTCCCAGTTTCCCTGTCATATTTACCACCATGAATATTCAATGCTCATTTTATAAATTGTAAAGCCGTAATCAAACTTATTTCCATTGTCATCTGTTATGGCATTGGTTCTTCCTCCTTGATAAACACCGATACTGGTAGAACGGGCATTCATAAATACCGGATTCCACAACCATTCCCAGAAATTACTGTCTGATACAAAAGAAACATCACATTCCCATGTTCCGTCATAATTCTTTCTCACATTTGTGAACTTGAGAATATTTCTGGTATCATAGAGATAGAATTCATCACTGCTGCCATTCTTTATCTCAGATATGTTTTTTGCTATCTTCAGCTTTCCCTCGGAAACCGTTTCCATTCCCATAATCACCAGCGTTGCCTTCTCGCCCTCTGCCAGCTTTGTCACTTGGTTATCGTTTTGGTCCACAGCATTTATGGCTACGGCATGTACCACCGCTTCATTGGAAACAATTATCGTACCTGTATCCGGATCCGTGGTCTGTGCTAAAATATGAAACAGTTTCCCGGTATCACTTGCTCCGATTCTGACAGTCTTTTTGCTACCGTTCCCTGTAATGCCGGACTCTTCCGGAGAATACCAATATACAGCATTTCCATCTAAGGTTCCCGATGCCAATTTTGCTGTAAAAGTTGAAGTAATCGTAGAATTTCCGTCCGGGTCCCGATGATTACTGGTTACCCCCAACCATACCTCTTCCGGTGTAATGGTCAGGGCATTGTGATGAATCTCAATATCCACATATCCCGACACATTTGGATTCTGCACCGAAGTGGCTGTAATTCTCAGTTTGTTGGCAGTTTCTCCCAATGCCACCGTCAAAATTGCCACATTATCTGCCGTTGCCTCCAGTTTCGTACCGATGACAGGACCGCTGCCATCCAACACCTCTACGGACCATACCACAGCCTTGGACGGATAATAATTTCCCTCTACTTCTGCAATAAAAGGCTGTTCATTTCCCGGCAATATCGTATATTTGGAAGTAGTTACCCTTACTTCCGTTACAGTAGAAACTTCCTCTTCCACCGGTGTATCATATTCTTTCTTGGTATCATTTACCAAAATCGCATTTCGCAGATTTATAATACTGCTGGTACTGTATTCCTTTCCCTGATAGCTCATACTCAGAGCTATCTCAACCTTCCGTTCCTCCTCTGCCTTGCTCAAATCCATGGAAAAGTCATCTACATAGTCTGCCAGCTTTACCGCTTCTGTCTGGACAACCTCCTGACTGTCCGTTTTATCTTTTTTCCACTTTTCATAGAAAATAGCCTGCTTGGATGCATCCCATGACAGGGTTTCTCTGGTATATCCTTCCTCTGTCCGGTTGTAAATACTATATGTATCCTCGCTTTGGCTGATATTGGCATTGGCATCAATGATATAATCCCGAATCTGATTGACTGCCAGTTGTGCCTCATATTGCAGATTTATCTCTTTATCCGCAGATTTATAGGCTTTGGTACTTGTCATGATAAATCCTGCAATCAATCCGCCTACAATGGCAATAATGGCAATGACCACCAATAATTCTATCAGGGACACTCCCTGATTTCCTATATTACGGTATGTTTTCCTGTCTCCGGAACGATTTCGATACACTTGGTCTTCTCTCCTCTATCAATAAAAATCTGAGTTCTGTCTGTTCTGTCAAAGCTGTCCCGTCCTGTTCGGATAGCGGTAACTGCTCCTGTTCCCCGTGCATATTTTATCAGAATATATGAATTCTCATCATTGTCTGCAAGCACTTCTTTATCGGTTCCCGATGCATTGCACAAAGTAATTGTAATATCTCCTGCCTGTCCCAAGTTCACCTTTTCTCTGGTCTTATATCCGACGGCTCCATCCTTAACTTCCTCTCCCACAATGTCTGCATAATAAATGCCGTTCTCCTGATAAAAACGTACCCCGCAGGTATCGCTTTTCGTCATGGTATCCACTCTGGCTTTTTTCATTGCTCCATCCATAAGGGATGTACATTTGTTGACTCTTCTGGAACCCACCGCTCCGGTGTATCCAATTATCATTCCCGCAAGAATTGTCATAATTGCAATCACTACAATCAATTCTATCAGGGAAAATCCTCTGTTATTCTTCATATTTGCTCCCTTATTCTTTCGACCAGTTGGTATAAACCACCAGATTTTCCGGTCTTATCCGATTATCTGTACCTTTTACCATTTCTGATACTCTTCCGATATAACGTTCTGCGTCGGTCAGATAGCTTTCCAGTTTCAGCTTCGCTTTCTCCTCATCGGTACTGTGGAAGGTTCCTCCCGCAATGAGATTTGCCACCTCCAACGGTTTACTGGAGCAATTCAGCGTTGCCGTAGAGGAAGCTATGGTCACTTTTCCGCCTGCAATAATCGTTCCCGTAAAATCCGTAGTCAGCTTTACATCTCCTGCTGCGATAATCATGCGAATCTTGGCACCGGAAGGTGCTCTGCTGATAAAGTCCTCGTCCACCACTAAAGTATCAGAGGTATTATTGGTAATGTAAGCTCCGTAAGTCTCAGTTCCCTCTTCCTTCTCCTGTGTAAACAAAAACCATCCGCTGTTTCCCGCCTCTTGAAAAAGATTGGTATCCTTCACCAGATTTTTATACACGGTACGATGCTTCTGTGCCGAGGATAAATCATCATAACTGATGGTCAGATTGGTATTATAGGAGGCGAACATCTCCTGCCAGCTAATCTCCTTCTTTTGATATTCCTCATCATCCGACAAATCACTTCCTGCCGTGATGGTATCGCCAATAGAAGAGATTCCATTCTCATCATAGACCAAGATATTTCCGTTTAAGGTTTTCTTGGAAATAGAATTCCTGTTAATGGTAAGCTCCTGCTCATCCACATACAATGCCAGATAATCCTTTAATTTATTTCCTCCCGAACCGGAGAAATAACTGCTGAAATAATTGCTGGCAGCCTTGGCATTGTCAAACCGCATATAATAATAGTACTGTTTTCCGTTGGACATCATATCCACACTGACTACATCTGAAGAAACTGCCGCCTTTACCTTTGTCAAAAGCTGATTTTTGTATACAATATCCCAATCTGCCACAGCTGCTGAGTCTGAGGTATCTACTCCCGCTGATGTCATAAGGTCATTCCGCATCTTAGGCGTCATAGGATTAGAGGTTCCCATACAGCTTTCCGGCACCAGATATGCAATCTGATTACTCTTTACGGTCAGGGATTCGCCCATCATTACCTTGCTTTCTCCCACATAGGCATTTCCTGCCAGAACCAGATTGTTCACTCCCTTTAGATTCAATTTTGCCTTTCCCGAGCCTCCAAGGGCATTCACAAGAATGGCACTGCTGAAATCTGCCGGAGCCTTCTGTATATCACTCTGAATCTTGGCATCTGCATTTTTTGCCTTCTCCGCCGTCTTTGGATTTCCAAATCCATAGTAATCTCCGCTGATGGTTACATCGGTTCCGCCTTCCAAAGTTAAATCATTTTTTACATATGTACTTCCCTTGAGTGTCAGCTTAGAAGCATCTGCTGCCTCCAAATCTTTTGTCCAGAGAGAAACCTTCTCTCCTCCCTCAAATTCGGCTCCCGAACCCACTTTTAGGGTGTTTGCAATAATCACATCATTTTTGGGCTCAACCAACATGTCATTTCCATTTTCTATCAGCAGACTGTTTCCGCTGCCGCCTGCGTAGAGACTTCCTGCGATGGTTACCTTAGAGGTCTGGCTTGGCACTTCGATTCCGCCCTGTGCGATAATCGCATACTGTAAGACATTTGGATAGGACTCACTCTGGGTAAAGTCCATCTGAGGATACTTAATCTGAATATCTGTGGTCACCTGAGACAAATATCCCTTGGAATCCTGATAGCTGAGATGGAGATTCTTCAATGTTAAGCCGTGGTCACTGACCACCAGTGCGGGAGTTTTTCCCTCCACTGCCTCTAAAGCTGTATTCTCCCTTACCTCTTTGTCCAGAAATCCCAACAGATAGTCTATATCATAATATTGGATTTGGGCATCCGATTCCAGACGCTCTCTTAAAATTTCAATATAAGTATCGTTAAATTCTTCTGTTCGTTTTGCCCGTTCTTCATTGGTTGCTGCATAGTTGGTCATAGTTTCCACATACGCCTGAGACATGGCATCCGACACATCGCTCTGTAATCCCAGACGAATCTCGTCCAATACCTTTTCTGCATTATAAAAATTATTTTTTGACCGGGTATTTGCTGTCTTCATCTGGAAATTATACATAACAAGTGTCAAAATAACCGTTACTAACAGAGTTACCAGTGCCACTGCTGTAATTACCATTATCAACGACATACCCTTATTGTTTTCTTTTAATTTCATTCCAATCCCTACCTGCTGGCTGTTCCGCTTAATGTGGTAATCTCTTTTCCATTTCTGCTGACTGTAATATCAATATCATATAATCGGGTCTGTACCTTTGCCCCGTCCAATTCTTTTAATCCGAAATTTTCCTGTAACTGACCTGCCGTCAGCTTGGTATCTGAACTTCCCCTTATAT
The DNA here is from genome assembly GCA_958349535.1 of uncultured Lachnospiraceae bacterium. Taxonomy (GTDB): domain Bacteria; phylum Bacillota; class Clostridia; order Lachnospirales; family Lachnospiraceae; genus Maccoyibacter. Next base: position 139,398 of record CATWDJ010000002.1, on the reverse strand, counting down.
AGTGATATTCCGCCTCATCCTCTGATGTAAGATTAGTTCTTATACGAACTCCCTTGTTGAAATCCGCATCTTCCTTTTCCCCCAGTTGGGTAATCGGTGTATTTCCTATAATATTTATTTTTACCTTTGCCTTGGAGGTTCCCTGCTTAATCAGATATACCGTAAGGGGATAGTCCTCTTTGTCTACTATGGTAATGGTGTTAGACTTGTTTGGAATAAAACAAATATACAGATTTTTTAATTTTCCATCTGCATGAGAACCGTCATAGAGAATCGATTCATGCTCTCCCACTAACGTTTCGTTATAGCTGTATGTTACATTCTGGTCTATGGTCTGCACATCATTGCTGCTGCCAATGGTATACTTCCACTCCATATCCAATCCTGATAACACCGTGTCTCGCTGCTCTGCTTCAAAAACTCCTTCTGAAACCAGTTTCACAAAATCATTTGCCATGGTTTTCTCATCCTGAACATAAATACCGTCTGTACGCAAATCCATACGGTATAAATCAGAAATCTCTTTGGAATTGTAATCTTCTGCTCCCTCATCAGTATTCCGGTAAGGTCTCACTTCCACCTTTACCTCGTATCCCTTACCATCCACTTCATAATCAGGGTAGGTAAAGCGATAACCTGTCACCGCACCGGCTTCTGTGATTTTCTCTACATCTGTGATATCCTCGTTGCCCTGATTCTCCCGCAGGAACTTCTCCATGCCATCCGACTTCATCTCCTCTATCACAGATTCTGCTGCGGTGGTGGCTGAAAGATGTTCTCTGGCTTTTACATTGGTCTGGGCTGATAAAATCAAAGATTTAAAAAGAGGAAGGGCACAAATAGCTAATATTGCCATGGCAACCAATATTTCAATCAATGTGGCTCCACGATTATCCTGCTTCATGTGCTTCCCTCCTCTCATTTCTTCTCACATTTCCCTATTCTTCCGTAGACTGTTCCACCGGGAGCCCGTTCACATTAAACAGGTTTGTGGTTCCCGTCAATACATCATCCAGATTTGGCGGCGTATAGGTCTTGCCTGTTCCCGTCAGATAATAGGAATTCATGTCCATGGTTCCGATAAGCCCTCCGCTTGCCGAATCAAAAGTCAAGGTAATCTTGTCAATGGATTTTCTGGTCTTTTCCTCGGACAAGGTATTTAAAAAGTTTTTTACATCCTCATATCCTATTTTGTACTCCATGCTTACCGGAGAACGATACAAACAAATAGCATCCTCATCCACCCCGGTCACATACTCTGCTTCATCTAAAGTTATTAAACTAATCTGCATACTTCCAAAACGATTCTCCAAATCCGATGCATATAAAATCTGATCTTGAGCCGTTACCATTGCTGGGAACTGGTCATAATATTTGTCACATTCCTTTTGATTCTGTTTGATATCTGCCTTATACCGGCTTTCATTCTCTTTGATTTTCCGCAGAGTTTCCAATTCGCTCTCCAACATATCCTGTCGCTTTCCCAACTCCACATTCTTGGTCCGAAGGGGGCGGAATACAAACATGAATGCACACACAACTACCAGAATTCCTATCAGGTAACATAGCATCGTTTTTTCTCTCTCTGATACTTCTCGTTTCATTCTCCTGCCTCCTGCTCTGCTTCCCCGCTGGTAAGGGTATCCACATCCTCATCTACTGTGGTTTCCGTATCCTTTCCGTCTTCCCCGGTTCCATTCACATAGTAACACTCCAGGGTAAAGGTTACACCTGAATTTCCCACCTCATCACTGACATCCACAATCTCAGAAATCTTAAAAGACTCCAGTGTTTTAAATTCTGAAAATGCTTCCAGTACCTTGGCTGCCTCTTTCTTAGAGGCAACTACAATCTCTATGGTTGCTTTCTCGGAATCCGAAGTAAAAGAGTTAATCCGAATGCTGCTAGGCATATTCTCTTCCATCTCCGCCCAAAAATCTCCCATACCATTGGTGGTGGTTACGGTTCCCTCATAAAGCTGCTTTGCCTTCTTCAAATCCTCTTCCGTAGCCTGATGTTCTTCGTATAATTCCATCAGATAGTTCTGCTGATTTCTTTCTTTTTGAAGCTGTGCATTTTTTACTTTTAAATAAACAAACTTAGGTACCACTGCCAGCACCAGTACCACTGCTGCTATAATACAGCCTCCCAGAACCTTTTTTGCATAAAAATCTGCTGATTTTTTTTCTTTACTTTTTGCCTTATGTCCTCTTTCCTCTCCATCGGAAAATTTAAACTCCATAGGACTTATCATTGCCCCAAGACAAGACAGATACGCCAATGGATGATAATCTTTGTTAGTGTCGGACTTTTCCCTCGGAATATTTTCCGTAAGTTCTCCGCTGACTATCTTTGCACTGAGATTTTCGCTCAAAAGCTCTGTCAGACCCATAATATCTGCACCCAGACCATAGAGCATAATCTCTTCAATCTCTTCTCCGCCGTTATTGGAGGTATAAAAATTCATGGTTCTGGAAACATTTCCCTCTATGGCACGAAAGGCTTCCTGAATATCTTCCTGTAACTCCTGCATTTGGGAAGAATCCTCCCCGGCAAAAACACAGTTGTTTTCTCTCATAACTGCAAGAGCTTCCATAAAGCTTAAATTTTCTCCATAGATACCGGATTTTTGTACGACATTTACCGCATCCTCAATTCCATAGGAAAAGTTTCTCTGTAAAATAATATTTCCATCTTTCACAACAGATACCATGGTGGCATCTTCATCAATCTTCACCGCTGCATAAAGGCTTTTATCCACCAGTTTTTTCATCATCTGGGTGGTGGCATTTCCCACATAATCCAGAGCAGTCAGTTGCAAATTACACTGGGATGCCAGATTCTGATAAAACTGAATCAAATTGTTGGGTACTGCCAGCACCATCAGCTTATACTTCTTTTCTTTTCCCTCTTCCAGTTGCTCTAAAATCCGATAGCACAACTGGTACTGCTCCAAATCCACTGGAAAATATTCCTTGGAATTGCTGTGCAGCAAGGCGGAAATACGGTTTTCTTTTACATGAGGAATTACCACATCCCGGCTTGCAATTCTGCTGGAAGCAATGGAAAATACCGCCTTCCGGGTCTTGATTTTCCCTTCCTTTAATCCCTCTTCTAATCGCTTTTTAAATTCCTCTCCGTCTACTTTTCCCTCTTCTGCTCCTTCATTGGAAGGGGTTGCAAAAGAAAAACTGCCGTATACTTTTGGATTTTTTACCTTGAAGTCGGTCTCCACCACATGGGTCACTTCACGACCGATTTCAATACTGATTACTCTATTTGCCATATGTCTAACCTCTTATTATTTCTGCTGTTCTCATTTGTTTTGGTATCAAAACCCCACGGATTCGGATACGAAAGCAAACGCTTTCTACCAGAGATTCAGATACATCTGTATCAGGCTGTCTCCCCACAGTGTTGCAATCATTATGCCTAATGCAAGATAGGGTCCCATTGCCAATACATGTTCTGCCTTAGAAATTTTCATTCGCAGTAAATGTATTACAGAACCCAGAATACAGCCTAACACAAATGCCAATATTATTTTTTTCCATCCTAACATCATCCCTGTCGCTGCCATTAATTTTATGTCTCCTCCGCCGATTGCCTTTCCATGTGAAAATACAAACATCAGGTATAGAAACGTACTGACGGAAAAAAAGCCAATTACGTAGGTACTCCAATTTGTAACATCCAGTACCAAATGTATGATGGCTATAATAAAAATAAACACATTGATTCCAAAAGGAATCTCATATGTGCGAAAATCAATTACACTCAATACCAACAATGCGGATGCCATCAACGAATACAGACCGCTTTCTATATTCAGACCGTTGACCGCAAAAATCAGCACATATAACAGACCATTGGCTGCCTCAATGAGCGGATACTGACAGGAAAGCTTGGTCTTGCATTTCCTGCATTTTCCTCCCAGACAGATATAACTTAGGATAGGGACTAAGTCATACCATTTCAACTGATATCCGCAGCTCATGCAATGGGAATTCACCTTTACAATGTCCTCTCCCTTGGGAATGCGGTAAATACACACATTCAGAAAACTTCCTATGACAATGCCAAAAAGAAATATGATGCATTCTGCGAATATCAGTATCGGATCCATGTTCTGTCCTTCCAAATGGTAATGATTAAATGCTTAAATACTTGTTATGTAGGGATTACTGTTTCCAAGTACTGTTTGCTGTAATCTCTGGATAAAGAGTAGCTGCATCATTTGCATTTTCTGCATCATCAGCCACTACATATACGGTAACAGTTCCACCCGTTCCAACGGTATATGCAAAAACTTTTCCGCTTTCTGCTTTTACACTTGGGATTCCACCAAGAACATTTTTTAATGCTCGATTTTTCTTGTCGTCTGCGGTTTTACCTGTCCATCCTTTGTCTCCGTTCGTAGCATCAATTTTAGTAAATGCTACTGTTGTTTCCTCTCCTGCATCTGCATACTCTGCACTAATAGCGGTTGCAATCTGCTGTGCATTCTGGATATCGGTAGATACTCTGGATTTTTTAATGTACTTGATAAACTGTGGTGCCAAAATACCTGCTAAGATTGCCATGATGGCAATAACGATGATTAATTCTACTAATGAGAATCCTTTGTTGTTTCTTCTTTTTGTCTCTCTTTTCATAATGTCTTTCTCCTTCTTCATATTATATTTATCTTAAATCCACAGCCCTATCCTGCGGATGAAGATACGTTGTTGTACCCCTCTTATTTTGTGTCCCACGGACTACAGCATCGATACAGGAATCGCATTTTACAAATTGCCCACATCATTGTAGAGTGTCAGCATCGGTCCCATAATCGCAGCTATCAGAATTACAACGATAACCGCCATGAAAATAATAATTACAGGCTCCATAAATGCCAGAATGGTCTGGGTGGACATTTCCACTTCTTCGTCATAATAATCTGCCAGTTTATCCAGCATCGCCTCTATTTCTCCGGTTTCCTCTCCGATAGAAAGCATATGTACTACCATAGGAGGAAACATGCCCCCTCTTTTCAACGGCTCTGACAATGGGATTCCTTTGGAAACCTCATCCTTTGCCCGAAGCAGCTCCTCCCGGTAAAGCACATTCTTCATGGTCTTTGCCACATTGTCCAGAGCATCCATCATTGGGATTCCTGCCAAAAGCAATGTACTTAAGGTACGGGAAAACATAGATGCATAGGTTTTTATATTCAGCTTTTTAAAAACCGGCAGCTTAATTGCCAATTTCCCGAAAAATTCCTTTCCTGCATCCGTCTGTTTCCATTTATGGATTCCAAACACGATTGCCACAATGATGGCAATGATGATTACTGCATGGTCAATGACGAAGTCACTCATTTTCATAAGACCTACCGTTAATGCCGGCATCTTAAAATCATATCCCTCAAACATCTTCATATATCTCGGAATAACATAGGTTACGGTGACAATCAGAATTACTACTGCCACACACATTAACACAATGGGATATATCATGGATTTTATAATCAAACCGTTCAGTCTTGAAGTCTTCTCAAACTGTACTGCCATACGGTCCATGGAAGCATCGATACTTCCGCTGCCTTCCCCGGCCTCTATCATATTTACCAGCATAGGGGTGAACACATCTATCTGTGTCCTCATGGCCTCCGAAAGGGTACTTCCTTTTCCGATTTCACGCTTAGTTTCACTGATTGCCTGTGCCAGCACCTTGTTTTCCGTCTGCTGGATTAACATATCCAAAGCGTCCACAATGGTAACCCCGGCTCGCAACATACTGACAAACTGGCGGCAGAACACACTTAAATCACGGGGCGAAACCTTCTTTTTCTTAGAGCTTCTGATGTCTTCTCTCAAACGGGTCTGCTCCTTCATTTCCAAAGGAATCAGTCCCATGCTTCGCACCTTTGCCTCTGCCTTTTCCACGTTGTCTGCTTCTACACTGCCTTTTTTCTCTTTTCCGTCTGATTCTATAGCTACATAGGAATAGCTTTTCATGCTGTACTCCTTTTATCTAAAAAAGATTGATTTTCTGTTTCATTCCTGCCACATCATGTGCAAACATCATGGCTGTATCGGCACTGATATAGCTCTTCATATACAAATCATAGATGGCATCATCCATCAACTGCATTCCAATTTTTTTGTTAGTCTGAATTACGGAAGGAATCTGGAAACTCTTCTCCTCCCGAATCAGATTACGAATTGCCGGTGTGGCAAGCATTACTTCAAACGCCGCCGCTCTTCCGCCGCCTTCCTTTGGCAGTAGCTGCTGTGCAATGACGCCCTCTAAAACACCTGCTAACTGCACACGAATCTGCTGCTGCTGGAACGGTGGGAATACATCAATCATACGGTCTATGGCTGCCGATGCACTATTGGTATGCAAAGTAGAAAATACCAAATGTCCGGTTTCTGCCGCTGTAATGGCAATGGAAATCGTCTCCAAATCTCTCATCTCTCCCACCAGAATTACATCCGGGTCCTGCCGCAATGCCGCTTTTACTGCATTGGCATAGGACTGGGAATCGGAACCAATCTCTCTTTGTAGCACCATAGACTTACTGTGTTCATGCAAATACTCGATTGGATCTTCCAACGTAATAATTGTCTTTTTGTAGGTTTTGGCAATCACTCCGATTAAGGATGCCAACGTGGTGGATTTACCACTTCCGGTAGCTCCCGTTACCAACACCATACCTCTTTTTTTCTTTGTCAGGTCCACGATAGCCTCGGGAATTCCTAAATCCTTCGGATGTGGAACCTCGAAGGCTAAAATACGCAATGCCATGGCATAGGTTCCTTTTTGGCGGAACACATTGACACGGACACGGTTGAATCCTTCTAAAGAATAAGCAAAATCCAACTCGCCTTTCTCCTCCAGTTCCTTCATCTGGTCATCTGCCAACATGGATCTGGTCATCTGCTCTATCTCTTCCGACATGATTTTCTCTTCTGACAGAGGAATCATATCTCCGTCCACACGTATCATCACGGGACAGTCATGACAAAGATGAATATCCGATGCTTTCTGTTCTTTTGCCGCTCTTAAAATTTCTTCTATTCTGCTCATATTTCCCTCTTTCATCAATCCTCTAAAACTACTCGAATCATTTCCGTAAAGGAAGTAGTTCCGTCTAAAACCAACCTCACTGCTTCCTTTTTCAGGGATGACATACCCTGACTAGCTGCCAGCTTTCTCATCTCATCGGTGGATGCCCGTCTGGAAATGGCTACCCGAAGTTCCGACTTTACAGGCATCATCTCATAGATACCGGTTCTACCATGGTATCCGGTCTCATTGCAAAGGACACATCCCTTTGGTTCATAAAGAGTCACCTCATCAATGGTATCTAAATCCATCATCCTCTTCTCCTCTTCACTGGCAAGACGTTTGGTCTTACAATGAGGACAAAGATTTCGCACCAGCCGCTGGGCAATTACCCCTCGAATTGCATCTGCCAACAGATAACTCTCCACACCCATATCAATCAATCTGGTCATGGTTCCCGGTGCATCATTGGTATGCAGGGTACTCAATACCAAATGTCCGGTAATAGAGGCCTGTACTGCAATTTCCGCTGTCTCCTGATCACGAATCTCACCAATCATGATAATATCCGGGTCCTGTCGCAAAATGGAACGCAGGGCACTGGCAAAGGTCAAATCCGCCTTTGGATTTACCTGTACCTGATTGATGCCATCAATATTTGCCTCCACCGGGTCTTCGACAGTAATAATATTCACATCTTCTGTATTCAATTCACTGACTGCTGTATATAAAGTGGTAGACTTACCGCTTCCGGTAGGTCCCGTAACTAATATAATTCCGTTTGGATGTGTCAAAAATTCATCAAAGCATTTTAACTGCTCTTCTGTGAAACCCAGCGTCTTCTTTTCTCTGTTCAACGCCATTTTCTGTGCCAGACGCATTACACATTTTTCCCCGAAAACCGTAGGAAGAATGGAAACACGGATGTCATATTCTTTTCGGTCTACCATAAGAGTGATACGTCCGTCCTGTGGTTTTCTCTTCTCAGAAATGTCCATGCCGCCGATAATCTTTACACGGGTAATAATGGCACTTAAAAGATTCTTATCATAGGACGCTTTTTCGTATAAAACACCGTCGATACGATAACGAATCCGCACCGTATTTTCCAAAGGCTCAATATGTATATCCGATGCCCTCTGTCTGGTGGCCTGCTCAATCATGGATTTTACCAACTGAACAATGGGCGAATTGGTAACCGTCTCATCTTCCTCTTCCGGCTCCTGTGCCAAATTCAGATTCTCCCGCTCCCGAGCGTATTGCTCCGCAACCCGTTTAGCTTCGCTGTCACCGTAATATTTGTCCAATGCCAGCAAAATCTCATGAGGTGTGGCAATCACCGGCTCCACCTGCAAATTAGTTACAATAGAAAAATCATCCACGCCACGCATATCCATTGGATCTGCCATAGCTACACGGATGATATTCATATTATATTCACTATATTCAAAAGGAATCATGACATGCTTCCGAAGCAGATTTCCATCTGCCAACTTCAAGATATCCTCTTCAATTGTCATTCCCTGCAAGGAAATGGTTGGAATGTTTAACTGCTTGGAAAGACCCGTGGCAATAGCCTCTTCTGTGGCATAGCCCAAATCCACCAACATCTCACCAATCTTTTTTCTGGCAGTCTTATTCTTCTCTAATGCATCCTCCAACTGTTCCTGAGTAATAATCCCTTCTTCTATCAGCATATCTCCGATACGCTTCTTTTTTCTCAAATCTGCCATTGCTATATCCCCTAGTGATTTTCTTAGTACTATTCTACCAAAATTATCGACATTTTCCAACATAATTTCTCATACAAAGATGTTAATCTGCCGAAAATTGTCGAAAAATATATAAATATGGACAGATAAGCAAAACTGTAAGCCGGGTTATGTTTTTCAGATGATCATCTATCTAGGGTAACTGTTGCCAATCACCTCAAGCGACCAACCTAAAGCTGGCGGGTCCACGTCAACGCTTTGTTTCGGTCTTGCTTCGAATGGGGTTTACATATGCCCCTTCCGTTACCGGAAAGGCGGTAGTCTCTTACACTACCCTTCCACCCTTACCGGTTTCCCGGCGGTATATTTCTGTTGCACTATCCTTGGAGTCACCTCCACCGGCCGTTAGCCGGCATCCTGCCCTGTGAAGCCCGGACTTTCCTCACCTGCGGTCTTTCGACACCTGCAGCCGCGATCATCCATCTTACTTATCTGTCCATTTATTTATTTTTATTCTTTTTGTCCTGTACCATCATACCGATTTCCGGTCTATACGTCAATACAGCTTCCACCGATAAATTCACGTAAAATGGAATTTCTCGGAACTTCCTCTGCCGGAACCGGAAGAAAATAATCCAAAAATTTCAAAAGACGTTTCGCTTCTAAATATTCCTCACAGTCCTTTTCGATATTGAATAACTGTGGCTCTGCATATGCTTTCAACACCGCAAGTTCATAAATCAATGCAGAGTTAAACATGGCATCCGCTTCTTCCTGAAACGGGAAGATATGCTGTTCTTCTCCCCTTCTTACAGATGGCCACATAGCAATGGTTTCTTTTGCACTTGTACCACGAGTTCTGGCATCCCGCACGATTCTGCGGATTAATCTGGCATCTGTGGTTGGAAGATAATTGTGCTCGTCAATATTCAACTGTGTCAATGCACTGATATATATTTTAAACTTACTTTCCTTCGGAAGCGAGTAGGAAAGTTTGTCATTTAATCCATGGATTCCCTCAATGACCAATATATCGTCTTCCCCTAACTGGAGATAGTGACCTTTGTACTCTCTCTTTCCGGTCTTGAAATTAAACACCGGAATATCCACCTGCTCTCCCGCAAAAAGTCTGGTCATATCTTCATTGAACTGTTCAATATCCAAAGCTTCCAGACATTCAAAATCATAATTTCCGTTCTCATCCCGCGGCGTCTGATCCCGGTTCAGATAATAATTATCCAATCCGATAGGATGGGGCTTTAATCCCTGAGCAATTAACTGAGTGGAAAGCCGATAGGAAAAGGTGGTTTTTCCAGAAGAGGACGGACCTGCAATCATGACAAATTTTTTGTCCTTCTGTTCCGCAATCTGCTCTGCCAGCTGTCCGAGACGTTTTTCCATCAACGCCTCCTGCACCATGATGACCTCCTGCATTCTACCTTTGGCGATGGCGTCATTCAAAGCCCCTACCGTGTCGATGTCCAGCATTTTTCCCCATTCTTCAGAGGCTTGTAAGGTATGGAACAGTTTACCGGAAGGCGAAAATTCTGCCACTACCTTGGTTTCTTTATTCGGGAACAACAGCATCATACCGTCTTCATAGGAAATCAAATCAAAATATTTCAGATATCCGGTAGACGGCACCATATAGCCATAGAAATAATCCTTATAACCGTCCAAGTCATACACATTGACTCTGGAGCTGCGGCGGTAACGGAACAGCCGCTCCTTATCGTGCATTCCTTTTTCCGCAAAAAGAGCAATGGCTTCGTCTGTCCGATAGCTGGATTTTCGAATCATAATATCCTCATCCACCAGCCTCATCATCTCTATTTTGATGGACAGTATCTTGTCATTTCCCGGTTTTTCCATCCCCCGCAGTTCACAGTAATAGCCCTGTCCCAGAGAGTGACAGACTCTGACGCTGACTCCCTCTTTTCCATAGAGATTATCTACTGCCTTCTGCAAAAGGAGGGTAACGCTCCTGCGATAGGATTTTTTTCCTGCTTCCTCCTTTGCCGTCACAAAAGAAATTGTTCCGTCTGTTTTAGGTGTCTTCCAAAGTTCTCTCAAACGATGGTTAAAAAGCACCAGAAGAATGTCATCCTCATATCGATTCTGATACTCTTTTGCAATCTCTTGGTATGTAATTCCCTTCTGATATTCTTTGAGTTCTCCCTCTACTTCTATTTTCAGCATTTCTTCCATAAAAGCACCCCCTGCTTCTCTTTTTCTCTGCTCTGTGCAAATCCTTTATATCACTTGAAACGGAAAGGTCAACGGCTGGGTCACAACCTCTAACCCCTTTGCTTCCTTCTCAAGATATTCTTTCATATATGGAATAAAAATATGCTCCACGCCGTAATGTCCGGCATCGATTACTGCCATTCCCTGTGCCACCGCATCAATTCCCTCGTGATGGTCAATATCTCCGGTAATCAGCACATCCACTCCTGCCCGTAAGGCATTCCCAATCACACTTTTTCCGGAGCCCGGTGAAATTGCTGCCGCCAGAACCTCCGTGTCCAAATTACCGAACACCTTCACATTCTCCAGTGAAAATGCCTGCTTTACCTGTTCACAACACTCTCTCAAGGTCATTTTTCTTTCCAGCCTTCCATATCTGCCGATACCCTCGGTACGCAGAGTTCCTTTTTCTGTCTCTTCAGAATAGGTAACCTCCAAAACCTCCGTATCCTTTAAATGCAGATAATCTGCTGCCAAATCCGCCATTCCCATGACATCAAAGTTGGTGTGCATGGCATAGCAGACCATATCCTCCTGAATCAGCCGAATGACTCTTCTTCCTGTAAAATCTTCGGCTGTCACTCTTTTCATCCCACCAAAAATCATGGGATGATGGGTTAAGAGCATATCGGCTCCCACATCCACCGCCTGCTGAATTGCCTCATCTGTGGCATCCAATGCAATGTATATCTTTTGAATTTCTTTATCGGTTCTTCCCACCAGCAGCCCCACATTGTCCCAGTCACAGGCAAAATTTCTCGGCGACTGCTTTTCTAAAATTTCTATTACCTTACTGCATCTCATCGGTTTCACCTACTTTTATTAGTGCTTCCTCTGCAAGAGCCAGCTGACAGCTCACTTCCCTGCGTCTTTTTTCCAATTCTTCGTTTGTGGGCAAATCCTTTAGCTTTTGTTCCAATTCCCGGTAAATCCCTATCTCCCGATAGAGATAGCTTTTCAAAACAGGATGTCTCTCTTTTAATAGATATGCCCCATACACAAAGTCTATGTCTTTTGCTTCTGCATATGGATTTTCTTCTATACTTTCCACACAGGACACCCGCATCATAGGATAAAATTTGCCATCCTCCAGTACCATATCCTCTTCCAGAATCTCATATCCGTTGTTCAAGAGGAATCTTCTGGTCTGCTCTATTTCAGACTGAGGCTGTAAAATTATCTCTTTTACACCACGGAAAACTTCTTCGCTGTCTCTTAGGATTTTCTGCATCAGGACTCCGCCCATTCCGGCAATCACAACAGAGGAGACTTCGCCGCAGCAAAGCTCCTTTGCCCCATCGGAAAGACGGGTCTCTATGTATGCACCCAGTTGGTATTTTGCAATATGTTCCTGTGCCCGAAGCAGCGGTCCCTTACCGATGTCCATTGCCACCGCATGGGAAATCCGCTTACTCTGTATGAGATATATTGGAATATATCCATGGTCAGTTCCAATGTCTGCCATGGTATCCCCAAATTTTCCCAAATCCGCTACTGCCTGTAAACGCTTTGATAACTGTATCATGATTACTCTAAATAATCCTTCAGCTTACGGCTTCTGCTTGGATGACGCAGCTTTCTCAATGCCTTTGCCTCAATCTGGCGGATACGTTCACGGGTAACGTTAAATTCCTTTCCTACTTCCTCTAAGGTTCTGGCTCTTCCATCCTCCAGTCCGAAACGGAGGGTCAGTACCTTCTGTTCACGCTCTGTCAGGGTTCCCAGTACCTCTTCCAACTGCTCTTTCAACAGTGTAAATGCTGCCGCATCTGCCGGAACCGGTACATTGTCATCCTGAATAAAGTCTCCTAAATGGCTGTCTTCCTCTTCGCCGATTGGGGTCTCCAAAGAAACCGGCTCCTGAGAAATTTTAAGAATTTCCCGTACACGCTCTACCGGCATATCCATTTCTTCTGCAATTTCCTCCGGGGTCGGTTCACGTCCTAACTCCTGCAGTAACTGTCTGGAAACACGGATTAATTTGTTGATGGTCTCCACCATATGCACCGGAATACGGATGGTTCTTGCCTGATCTGCAATTGCTCTGGTAATTGCCTGACGAATCCACCATGTGGCATAGGTAGAAAACTTATATCCCTTTCGGTAATCGAACTTTTCTACCGCTTTAATCAGACCCAGGTTACCCTCCTGAATCAAATCTAAAAACAGCATACCTCTGCCCACATAACGTTTTGCAATGGATACTACCAGACGGAGGTTTGCCTCTGCAAGACGTTTCTTTGCCTCCTGATCTCCCAATTCCATTCTCTTGGCAAGCTCTATCTCTTCCTCCGCTGTCAGAAGCGGCACCTTACCGATTTCTTTCAGATACATACGAACCGGGTCTTCAATGGAAACTCCGTCAGGTACGGACAGGTCAATTTTTTCTACCTCTACCTCATCCTCTTCCTCCAGAAGAATCTCCTCATCGGAAACGTCGTCATCATCGTCTGTGATTCTGAGTACATCGATATTCTTTTCCTCTAAAAAGTCCAGAATTTTCTCGAATTTCTCAGCATCCAGCTCCATGTCCTGAAAATAATCATTGATTTCCTGATACTCTAAAATATTCTTTTTCTTTTTTGCCAGAGCCAGCAAATCCTTCAGTTTCGCTTCAAATTTTTCATCTTTTTCGGTTTTTTCTGCCATTTTAATATCCTCTCTCGTCTTTATTCTGCTCCCAATCACTAGAAATATGCATTTTTCTCTAGTTTCTCCAGTTGTCGCTTATCCTCAATCAATTTCTGAAATCCCGCCATATCCGTGGGGTCCATCTGTTTGGAACGATAATCAATACTGTTTTGCTTGATGCGTAAGATTGTCTCTTTGAGGGCTTTTTCCCTGTCATTTTTTGTTTCCACTTCTTCAATTCTGGCATTGAACAATGCTGCTATCTCACGCTGTTCCTCTTCTCCAAAAAGGCTGACTATCTGTGCCGGATTGGGTTTTCCTTCCTCTTCATACTGCCGGAACAGGATTTCTGCCGCTTTTCGATAAATTTCTTCGGTAAAATCCTCCGGGTGAATATATTCCTGAATCCGCTGATACAGTCCCGGCTCTTCAATCAGCCATGTCAATAATAATTTTTGGGACTGCTTCATTCCATCTTCCTTTTTCCTTTTTTCCTTTGGCATGGTTCCCTTCTGCTGTTGTCTTACCTGCCTTGCAAGCTCTGGCTGTGTTCCCAGTTTGTTTACCAGTTTTCTCAGGTTCTCAAAGCCCATACCGTATTTTCCCGCAACTGCTTCTATATAGACTTCCCGCTCCAATTCCTCGGAAAACTGAAGAAGCTGTTTTGCGATTTCATTATAAAAAGCGGCTTTTCCCTCGGGATCCTTTAGGTCATAATCTTCTTCCATTATGCGAATCTCAAACATAAAACTGCTTTCCGCATTCTTAATCCGCTCCTCATATGCCTCCGCTCCCAGTGCCTTGATAAACTCATCCGGGTCTTTGTAGGGCTGCATGTTGATGACCTTTGCGGTAATTCCCGCCTCCTTTAGAATCGGAATGGCACGTTTTGCCGCCCGGATTCCTGCACCGTCACTGTCAAAGGTCAAATAGACCTCCTTGGTATACCGCCGCAGCAGATTGGCATGTCCCACGGTAAAAGCGGTTCCCAATGCTGCCACCGCATTGTCAAAGCCTGCCTGATGCAATGCTATAACATCCATATATCCTTCACACAGAAGTATCTGATTTTTCTTGGTGGTTCTGGCAAGGTTCAGTCCGTAAAGGTTTCGGCTTTTGTCAAATATCATGGTTTCCGGCGAGTTTAAATATTTCGGCTCCCCATCCCCCATGACTCTTCCTCCGAAGCCTATAACCTTGCCCCGCACATCCATAATGGGAAACATGGCACGGTTCCAAAATTTATCATGTCCTCCCCGCTTCTCATCTATGGAAATAAGTCCGCTGTCCTTTAACAACTCGTCCTCATATCCTTTGGAACGCAGATATCGGTACAAATCATCACTATATTTGTCCGAATATCCCAAACCAAACTTTTTAATCGTCTCTTCGCTGAGTCCTCGATTTCTGAAATATTCATGTGCCCGGGTTCCCCGCTCACTTCTCAAAAGGGTATAAAAATATTTTGCTGCCTCCTTGTTGACTTCCAAAAGTCTCGCCCGTTTATCGCTGGCTTTTCTTTGTTCTGCCGTCATCTCCTGCTTCGGCAATTCTATACCGATTCGGTTTGCCAGCACCTCCAACGCCTCCGGGAAGGTATAATTCTCATATTCCATCAAAAAGGTAATGACATTTCCTCCCGCTCCGCACCCGAAGCAATAATACATCTGCTTGTTGGGGGACACGGAAAAAGAAGGTGTCTTTTCATTATGAAAGGGACAGAGTCCAAAATAGGTACTGCCCTTTTTGGTCAGCCGTACATAGCCGGATATTACATCTACAATATCATTGCCGGAACGAATCTCTTCTACCAATTCATCTGAATAATAAGGCATTCTGTCTCCTTTCTATCCGATTTCCCAAGCCTTCGGTAAAAAGAATTCCCGATACTTGGAGATTGCATACTGGTCTGTCATTCCTGAAATATAATCGCAGACCACCCGCTCTGCTTTTTCTCCTTCCTCACACATCTTTTGATATTGTGTCGGAAGGATTTCAATGTGATCCAGATAATATAAGTAAAGCTCCCGCAAAAGCCGCTCCGCCTTTTCTTCTTCGCCTTTTGCTCTGGGATTCATATACACTTTCTCAAACATAAACCGACGCAATTCCTGCATTGCCTCCAATATCTCCGGTGACATCAGAATATCATCCTGTCCGATACTGTTGGTAATAATATTATGTATCAGAGTATCCAGCCGCTCTCTGGTGGTCATTCCCAAAGTTTTCCGAAGTTCCAGAGGTATCTCCTCCTCCGTCAGCAGCATGGCACGAATGGCATCGTCGATATCATGGTTGATATACGCAATCTTATCCGAAAGACGGACAATTTTTCCTTCCAACGTATGGGGCATCAGGCTGGTCTGATGATTCAAAATTCCGTCCTTTACCTCCCATGTCAGGTTCAGTCCTTCACCGTCTTTCTCTAATTTTTCTACAATTCTGACACTCTGCTCATTATGGCGGTAGCCCTCCTCACAGAGTTCATTTAAAACACGCTCTCCTGCATGACCGAAAGGCGTATGCCCCAAATCATGTCCCAAAGCAATAGCCTCCACCAAATCCTCATTTAACCGCAATGCCTTTGCAATGGTTCTGGCATTCTGGGATACCTCTAAGGTGTGAGTTAACCGGGTGCGGTAGTGGTCGCCTTTAGGAGACAAAAAAACCTGTGTTTTGTGTTTCAAACGACGAAATGCCTTACAATGCAAAATTCTGTCCCGGTCCCTCTGGAACACCGGACGGATATCACATTGCGGCTCTTCTCTGTCTCTGCCTATTGAATTTACACTTTTCGTAGCAAAAGGGCTCAGATATATCTGCTCCATCTGCTCTAAGTTCTCACGGATTGACATATTTTCCTCCACAGTGCAAAGTCTCTATTTTAATAATTCTGTGGCAAATCAGAATTTCCTTTATTTTTTTCGACATTTATTTTTATACCTAGCTGCTCTCCCGTATGTTTTTTCTAAATATATTTGGAAATTTATAGATAAATAGAGGATACGGCAATGCCGTATCCCAGAAAAAAGATATTATTTTAAAACGCTACGCATCCCGGTACGTACTGCATACAATACTCCGCAATTCCCATTCCTACTGCAAAAAAGAATAATAATATCGTAATCAGCACTGCCCATCCGTCATATTTTATAACCACCTCTTCCGATGTTTTCCGGTTGGAAAGAAGCATCTCGGCTCCTAACGAAATCAGAATGACCGGCCAGAATCTCATAATATTCGCATAAGAGATGGAGGGCACAAATATTTTTATGATGAATAGAATTCCGAATACAATCAGCAGCACTCCGCAGCTGATACTTCCTACCCGTCTTGTCTTCATCTTCTATTCCTCCTTTTCATTCTCTTCCAATTCCTTTTTCTTCCCTTTAATCAAGCGGATTCCCACTGCAATCAATAGGATGGCAATGACAATCTGTGGTAATGTATCAAAAACTGCTCCGATTGCATTTGCAATTCTTCCCGGAAGAATTGCCCAAATATATTGATGCATCCAATCCACTAACTGGCTCCACAGAATACAAATACCCGCAACAATCAAAATTGCTGCTATGATTTTATTCTGGCTTCCGTTCATCCGACTGCGGAACGATTCTTCTCCCAGATGAAATACATAATCATCTTCTAAAGCATAGAATTCTTCATCAGTCATTCCATTCATATTGTGCACTTCAAAAAAGCTGTAACACCAGATTACCGGCAATACAATGGTCAACGGACCGATATTCAGACATGTGGCTACTGCAATCACTCCCCAGAACAGTGCCATAATGCTGAGTCCTCTCTTCATAAATCCCATATACATTTCCCCTGCTCCCGGTATCAGGGAGAATATAAATGTCCATCCTTTATTTTTCTTTTTTATCATTTTTCTTCCTCCTTGCTATTCCAATTCAGGAATCCATTTGTCATCTCTTTTAATCCACTTGTGAAACGATTACTGCCATGGTTCAATTTTTCCGTAATAGACATTTCCGTCTCAGCTCTTTTGGGCATCTGCTGCATTACTTGAATTTGGTCAATCTGTGTGGTCATGGTCAGCAAAAAGATGGATGCGGCTACTGCGAATCCGACTTTTAAACTATAAACCAAAAGCTGCATTTTCTTGGATGTCTTCTTTGCTGCCACAACTGCCTGTACATCCACCCGTTTTGTCCGCTCCAATATCTCTTCTTCCAGATATTTGGGCGGCTCCAGGGAAAAATCCTGCTCTATGATTTTGGAAAATTCTTCTGCACAATAGGTACAGCTTCCGATGTGCTGATACAGCTTTTCCTCTTCCGCTTCGGTCATTTTTCCCTGAGAAAACCGTATCCATTGTTCTTCTGTAATATGTATGTTTTCTTCTCCGTTTCTCATGTTCCGCATCCTCCTTCCATCTGTTTTTTAATCAATGCTTTTGCACGATATATCTGAGTTTGAACCGTTTTCAGATTCTGCCCCGATTCCTCGGCAATTTCCTTTGCCGTCTTTTCTTTGTAATAATGCTCTGTGGCAATCCTGTCATAAGGCGGCTTCAACGCCTTACAGATGGTCAGTACCTGTTCCTTGGCCTCCCGCTGCAGATAAGCTTCCTCGGGACCGGCACGTTCATCCTGCATTTCCTCAAAATAGACTTCCTCCTGTGGTTCCGTCTTTCTCGCCGCCTGCTTCATATAATCCAGACTTTTGTTGGTAGCTATCTTGCATATCCATGCCCTTTCGTAGGTTCCATCAAATTCCGGTAACTTTTTATAGACGGATAAAAATGTTTCCTGTGTCAAATCCTGTGCATCAAAGGGATTTTTCACCATGCGATAGCAAATGGAATACACCAGCTTTTCATACCGTTGCAACAGTTCTTTGAATTGTTCTTCCTGATTGATTTTTACCCGCCTCCTTTCTCTTGTTTCTTATCTGCTCATCTATTATAACGAGTGTGTTTCTAAAATGTCTTCAGGTTTTGCAAAAATTTTTAAATTTAAATTTTATTTCGTTATATGATAAGTTGTATTTCCACATTTAAAAAGGATTAAGAGCTTCCTCTTAATCCTTTCTGGTCTTCTTTGCTACAAATCTCGCCACATGGTAAACAGGTCCTTCCATATGCTTTTTTACATCCTTTAATTTTTCCCGAATCGGTATCTGCTGGGGACAGTGCTGTTCGCATTTTCCGCATTGTATACATTTTGACGCATTGGTTTCATTAGTTCTTAAAGTAGTGCACATAAAATATGCCTTTAACCCGCCAAACCAGCTATCGGTATACCGGGTATTGTATGCCGAAAAACATCCCGGAATATCCACACCCTGCGGACATGGCATACAATAGCCGCAGCCGGTACAACCCACTTTGATTTTTTTATTAATCTCTTTTTTGACCTTTTCAAACAGTTCCAGCTCCTCTGTGCCAAAGGCGTCTGCCTCTGCCTCGGAAGCAATTCTGATGTTTTCCTCCACCTGAGCAATATCATTCATACCGGAGAGAATCACATTTACCTCCGGGTGGTTCCACACCCAACGGAGTCCCCATTCTGCCGGACTTCGTTTTGGAGTCGCTTTCTCAAATATCTTTTTGGCATTTTCCGGCAAGCCCTGAACCAATCTGCCACCCCGCAAAGGCTCCATAATGATTACCGGAATTCCTTTTTGATTGGCATACTTTAATCCGGCAAGCCCCGCCTGAGAATGTTCATCCATGTAATTAAACTGAATCTGGCAAAAATCCCAGTCATAGGCATCTATGATTTTCAGAAACTGGGTAGTGCCTCCATGGAAAGAAAATCCGATATTCTGAATTTTCCCCTCTGCCTTCTTCTTGGCTATCCACTCTTTCATGCCCAAGGATACCAACCGTTCCCATGTAGCCACATCATTCAGCATATGCATAAGATAGTATTCCACATGGTCTGTCTGTAACCGCTCCAACTGTTCGTTAAAATACCGCTCCATGTCCTCCATTTTCTTTACATAATAATGAGGCAGCTTAGTGGCAATGTTTACCTTATCCCGATAACCCTTTGCCAGAAATTTTCCCAGACAGACCTCGCTTCCTCCGTATGTATAAGCTGTATCAAAATAATTGACTCCCGCTTCTAGGGCAGCCTTCATTTCTCGCTCTGCTTTTTCCTGATCAATGACTCCGCCCCGCTTGGTAAAACGCAGACAGCCATACCCTAAGATGGACAGCTTTTGATTGTTTTTCTGATTTGTCCGATATAACATCTTATTCCCCTTCATACTCGTTGTTTTCAATGTATCTTCCTTCATTATAATAGATTCCCTCTTAAATGCAAGAAAGAGATTCCGAAGACTACTGCTCCAGAATCTCTCTCAAGGTTTTTGCCGATTCTTTTAAGGCTTCCTGCTCTTCCCAGCTTAGGGAAACCGGCACCTTTTTTTCAATACCGTCCTTTCCGATAATTGCCGGCATACTAAGTGCCACATTTTCGATTCCATATTCTCCTTCCATCAAACCGGAAACCGGCAAAATAGATTTTTCATCCCGCACAATGGCTTCACAGATACGGCGGATTGCCATGGCAATGCCATAGTTGGTCGCCTGCTTTTTTTCTATGATTTCATAGGCACTGTTTTTCACAGTTTCCGCTATGCGATCCATAGCCCCGTCATGGTCACAATATCCCCGCATTTCACAAAATCTGTGAATTGGAATTCCCGACACATTGGCACTGCTCCATGCGGCAATCTCGCTGTCTCCGTGTTCGCCCATAATAAAGGCATGAATACTTCGGCTGTCCACCGCTAAATGCTCTCCCAGCTCAAATTTCAGCCGTGCCGTATCCAGTACTGTTCCCGAACCGATGACCCGGTTGCTTGGGAATCCGGTAAGCTGTAATGCGGTGTAAGTCAAAATATCCACCGGATTTGCCACAATCAGAAGGATTCCCTTGCAATCGTGTTCTACGATTTTTCCCATAATATCTTCAAAAATCTTCACATTTTTGTGTACCAGATCCAACCGGGTCTCATCGGGCTTTTGATTGGCTCCCGCCGTAATAATGATGATGGAAGCATCTGCAATGTCTGCATAATCTCCCGCATAAATTTTCATCGGATGGGCAAAGGGAATCCCATGGCTGATGTCCATGGCTTCCCCCTCTGCACGGTCACGGTCTGCGTCAATCAGCACCATTTCCGAAAAAAGTCCGCTTTGCATCAGACTGAAGGCAGAGGCAGAACCCACCAAGCCACATCCTATCATTGCTGCTTTTCTTAAATTGATTTCACCTGTTTTCTTTTCCATGGTCATAAGATGTCCATTTTGGGAAAAAATATACATACTATCTGATTACATTAATAAAAAGGGGACAGTCTTAACAGACTGCCCTTTTTGCTAAAAAGTTTTCATACACTGCGAAAACTTCTGTTTTGCTTCATTTACTTTCTGCATCTCTGCTGCCGGGGTAGGATAATATCCCTTGCCATGCATCAAATTGAATACATCCTGCTGAATCGCATGCTCTTTGTCCAGACAATCTAAGATTGCATTTCTGACATTGGAATGGACACACTCATTGGCAAATGTATTGTAATGGTCTGTTGCTGTTTTTTCTGCTGTTAACGCATCGGCTAACACTTCTTTTTCTGAATATGGCTGCTGCATTGTCTTCCTCCTATCTTAACTGGGCATACAGGGACTGAAAATGCTCCTGATGCTTATTTGAAATCTCTGTAAATGCGGATTTTACTTCCGGGTCCTGTGTATGCTCGGAAAGCATTTTGAATTTTTTTATCAGCAATTCTTCTTCTGAAAGTAATTCATTCAAAGCCGCTAACTCTTTTTCTGATACCTGATCCATGCATAATCTCCTTTCCATTCTGTTGATACCTTTTTAAGGTTTCCATTTTTTCAGTAATTATGCATAGATTCTTTGTTTTCCCCGATTCGAATTTTTATTTTTTCTCGTAAGCATTTCATCAATTAGAAGTTATCGAAATCTTTTATTTCCAATGATTAAGTTTCGGTACCACTGCTTCCATATGTGCTCGAACTTGTTCAGCAGACCAATTCTCATTTGCCATATGTTCTACACAAAAATCAATCAATTGTTCTTTACTGGTATACTTAAATTCGCCGTCCGTGTAACACCACTTACAATATTCTTCATTGAAATCACCATTTGGCTCTTTACTAATTGTGGAATCGTCAAGTGGCATTCCACAGCATTGACATATCAGCTGCCTCGGTTCACCCAAAAGTGTATTGATTGAAACATCAAATACCCTGGCTAACAGCTTTAGTGTGTCCGTATTAGGTACTGTCTCGCCATTTTCCCAACGAGATACAGCCTGTCTTGTAACCATTATTTTTTGTGCAAGTTCTTCCTGCGATAATCCGCTTTTTGTGCGAAGTTCTAATATAATATCCTTTGTCTCCATCGTTTTATCCTCCGTAAAAAAAATATAACAATTCTTCATCCTTCAGACAAGCAACTCTTTGTTGCTGAACATTTTTGTTCACTGATAAACCGGAATTAAACAAAAGTTCTTTTGAAAATAATATCATTTACAGCTTTCACGTATTGCATGATAGTCATTCACTATTCTTTCCACCGTTATAGACTTCATGCTGGATATTACATCCTCTTTCAGAGTGTCATATGTTCGATCAAGCACAGTTCCTATATTTCTGCCAACCGGGCAGAACGGAGATGGTGTAGAATGAATACTTATCATTTTATCAACTGCCTTCGGATCTACTGCCGCACAAATACGGTATAGAGAAATATCCTGAATTGGAACCGCAAGCTTTGCTCCACCTGTTCCAAATTTCACATCTATTATTCCGTCTTTTTTCATTGCACTTACAATATTTCTGATAGTAACCGGATTACAACCTGTGGACAGTGATAGTAGTTCACTTGTCACTTTCTTTTCTTCGCCATATTCATATATAAATATCAGGCAATGAACAGCAATCGAACATTTATTACTTATATGCATAAAATCAATCCCCCATCCGCAATTCTAACATATAATTCGTATGGTGTAAATGTTGACACTACACCTTAAATCAGTTAGAATAACCCAATGAGGTGTAGTTTTATATTTTACATCAGAGGAGGATTATCATGAATAATTATCAGATTATATTCAGCCCAACTGGAGGAACAGAAAAAGTCGCAAATGCAATTACGCAGACATGGTCTCAAGTTAACACGATTGATTTGTCCGTTCCAGATATCAACTATAAAGATATTTCTTTTGAGAGTGACTCTCTCGTACTGATTGCAATGCCATCTTTTGGCGGTGTTGCACCGCAACTCGCTTTGGATCGACTTTCTATGCTCAATGGAAACGGAGCATTGTGCGTTATCACTGCAGTTTATGGAAATCGTGCATATGAAGATACCCTCGTCCAAATGGAAGATTATGCTCAAAATGCCGGATTTCGAGTAATTGCTGCTATCTCTGCTGTAGCAGAACATTCCATTATACACGATTATGCGGCTGGAAGACCTAATTTAGATGATTGCAAAGTCCTTGCAAAATTCGGGGAGCAGGTTCTCGAAAAAGTATCTTCCAATGATTTTTCCAAGCCATCTGTTCCCGGCAACAGACCATACAAAAAAGCAGGAGCCGGAATGATTCCAAAAGCAGGTTCTGCCTGCACATCTTGTGGGCAGTGTGCACTGAAATGTCCTGCAAGTGCCATCTCTACAGAGAATCTCAATGTTTCGAATAAAAGCAAATGCATATCTTGTATGCGATGCGTATCCATATGTCCGGTTCATGCCAGAAAGGTCAGCAGTCTTATGACTTCTATTGCTGCTACTGCAATAAAAAAAGCTTGCTCTGTTGAAAAAGCAAACGAATTGTTTGTGTAAATTATTATCTAAACAATATACCCCCTCCCAACATATTGTTTCGATTGGGAGGGGAATCTATATATTGCATTGATAATATGTTCTCTGCCATAAATCCGTTCCCGGTTGTGTCACAATTTCCACTCTATCCTCATCAATAATGAATTTTTCAGGTT
The DNA here is from genome assembly GCA_958349535.1 of uncultured Lachnospiraceae bacterium. Taxonomy (GTDB): domain Bacteria; phylum Bacillota; class Clostridia; order Lachnospirales; family Lachnospiraceae; genus Maccoyibacter. Next base: position 115,749 of record CATWDJ010000002.1, on the reverse strand, counting down.
CCCTTGTCCACTTAAAATTTTTCATATCCAGCTTCATTGAAGTTGTTTACTTCACCAGTCAAGCATCCTCGTTAATGGTTATATCTAACTCCTGCATAAATTAACATTGTAACTCCTACAAAAAAGCCTATTGCAAAAGCAATAAAACTCCATGCAGAATTCGTAATCCCTATAATCACTCCCGTTATCAAAAGACCAATTCCAATTAATATAATTCCTGCTCCCGATATGCTACAAAATGCTTTTTTATCTTCTTTCGATACTTTATCATAATGATAATCGTGAAGTAATGATATTCTCTCTTTTTTCCATAGCAAATAGCCAAATATAATGAAAACAATTCCAATAAAACCTACAATAGCTGCCTCCATCATAGCTATACTCCTCCTTTACAACTGCTTCTCTCTCGATTTGATTATATCACAGTATGTTATGAAAGCCATCAATTTATTTTTTAACTTTTATATATATTATCTCTTGTCCAATTTCTTTGTTTATATAAGTCTTTTGATTATATACTTTGAAAAGCACTAATAAATAGGTTATAGACAGCAAAAAACCCTTGAAAATTCAAGGGTTTTTCTTAAAACTATAATGCGGAAGATGGGACTTGAAAAATTCATTGTACTAAAAAATACTGGTAGAAAGGGCATTTCAGCACATCATTTTCAAAAGTAACAAAAAAGTAACAAAACCATCTCCGCATTAATTTGAACAAGCCGACAAACTGAAGGTTGTCGCTTTACTTTCAAAGATAAAATCAATTTTATGGACTATTTAAGTATTTTATACTGCTCATCCGTCACAGCCTCAAGCCATTCGTTTGAACCATCTTTTCCGGGAACTTCAATGGCAAGATGACTGAACCATGAATCTGGTGCAGCACCATGCCAATGCTTCACTCCTGATGGAATATTAACGCAGCATCCCGGCTTCATTTCTATTGCATCCTTACCCCATTCCTGATAGTAGCCTCTTCCTGCAACACAGACAAGTATCTGTCCACCACCTTCCGACGCATGATGAACATGCCAGTTATTACGACATCCTGGTTCAAAGGTCACATTAAAAATACCAATCTGTGATGCAGATATAGGTGCTAAGTAGCTTTTTCCGATAAAGTATTTCGCAAATGCTTCATTTGGATGTCCAATTGGAAATACCATTTCTTTTGCATGTGCTCTCATAGTTTCATCTTCATATGGTAAATCGCCTTCGTTAATCTGCCATACTTCCTTTGCAAGATTAAAAACCGCCCATCCCTTTGGCCATCCCACATAAAAGGCTACATGTGTAATAATTGCAGCTATTTCTCTCTGTGTAACGCCATGATTCTTTGCATTCTGCAAATGATATTTGAGTGAAGAATCCGTAATGCCTGAAGACATAAGTGCGACCACCGTGATGATACTTCTCGTCTTCACATCGATGTCATGATTATTCCAGTTTTCCCCGAAGAGAACATCATCATTAAAATGAGCAAACTCTGGTGCAAACTCACCGAGAGTACCTCTGCCTGCTGTCTGCTCTATTTTTTCCATAATACCAACCTTCTTTCCTGATACTATCTTGATATTTTGATTTTAACGTTTCCATTTGACAACAAATCTATCACTTCCTGTTCTGATAGATTCATCTTACCGAGCTTGGTATACGCCCAAGTATTGGACCCATAAAACAAAACAATATGGCTGCTGTTATAAAGGACAATATCTCCATTATGTACTGTCATCTGTTTATCGTTACTGCGGTATTTCTTACCTAAAGAACCTACCTGCTCAAAGTCACTATACATTGACATTGAAATAATAATATCTCCCTTTGAAGCTTCTTCCATAAGCTCGGCTACCGAATCATTTTCTTCCCAGATTACAGGTATTTCTACATCATTTATAAATAATTTCATTTCACTTTCCTCACCAGAAGCCGTATCCGTTTCTTTATCAACAAGCTCATCGTCCAATATATCTGCATTGCTCTTATCTTCATTTTTAGTCTGTTCCACAGAATTTACTGGTTCTGTGAATGTTGTACCAGCCTTATCATTTGTTGTATTGCCACAAGCCGTCAAACATAATATAAAAACTATACACATGACCTTTGTAAGGAATCTCTTCATCTCTTACAGCCCCATTCCAAGCTCGTAGGCTTTTTGCATAGTGTCTTTATGATTGCTTGCATCATTAGGATCAGCTATTCCACCACCGGTTACAATGCCTTTCAGTTCTGCCTTTTCAAAGCAGTCTACCCATCCACGAAGACCACTGTATGCTTTTTCAAATGCACTTTCCTCATCCTCTGCTGCAGTTGCTATCATATAGATATCCCGAAATGTATAATCAGAAGGATAAAGTGGATTCAACCGGTCAAGCAAAGTCTTCATCTGTCCAGCCATCTCATAATAATAAATTGGGGTGGCATAAACGATTACTTCTGCATCCTTTGCTTTTGCCATGATTTCTGCCACATCATCCTTAAGAACACAACTTCCCTTTGTCTGACAAGCTAAACATCCAATGCAATATTTAATCTCTTTTCCTTTTAAGGAAATATATTCTACTTCGTGTCCGGCTTCTTTAGCACCCCTCTCACATTCCCTTGCAAGGATATCAGAATTGCTGCCACCACGTAGACTTGTTGAAATAATCAATACTTTCTTTGCCATAATTAACACACTCCGTTCTCTTCAAAAAATTTCTGCATCTTATCGAAAGGAATTACATCCAGGTTGTCATAGAGATCTGTATGAACTGCATCAGGAATCGTAAGAAGTTCCTTATTTGCAGCATACTTACTGTTCTTGATTATAGCCTCATATGCATCTTTTCCGAAATAATAGCTGTGTGCTTTTTCTCCATGCATGATAAGAACAGCACTTCTGATTTCATTACTATATTTCAGAATTGGCTGATTCATAAACGACTGACAGCCAATACTGTTCCATCCTTCATTAGAATTAAGGCTTCTTTCGTGATAGCATCTTCCCTTATAATACTCGCTGTAATCCTTTACAAAGAATGGTGCGTCATCAGGAACCGGGAGTGGCACACATCCACCTGCTCGTGAATACTCACCCTTTTTATATTCCTCAGTTCTAAGAGTATTCATAGCCTGCTTCTTTGCAAATCGGGCTTCTTCACTGTCTTCTGAATCAAAATATCCGTTAGCATTTACTCTTGTCATATCATACATGGTGGATGCAACGGTTGCCTTGATTCGTGTATCGAGAGCTGCTGTATTAATTGCCATACCTCCCCAGCCGCAGATACCAATAATCCCAATCTTATCGGCATCTACGTTATCCTGTACGGAAAGGAAGTCAACTGCTGCCATAAAGTCCTCTGTATTAATATCAGGCGATGCCATATATCTTGGCAAACCACCACTCTCTCCGGTAAAAGATGGATCAAATGCGATTGTAAGAAACCCTCTCTCTGCCATTGTCTGTGCATATAATCCAGAACATTGCTCCTTTACCGCACCGAATGGACCACTTACTGCAATTGCCGGAAGTTTACCCTCTGCGTTCTTTGGAATATACATGTCTGCTGCAAGAGTGATTCCATATCGGTTCATAAATGTAATCTTCTTGTGATTCACCTTTTCACTCTTAGGAAAAGTTTTATCCCACACTGTAACCATCTTAAGCTCTTCTGTCTTCATAATATCAAATACCTCCGTATAAAAAATTTTTATTGAAATGAAAGTCTTTTTGCTTTATGATATTATCATAAAACCTAAACTTAACTTTAGGTCAAGTATTATTTTCAAATTTTGAAAGAAGGTATTTTTATGTACACAATTGGTCAGGTATCTGAGATGTTTCATCTCCCTATTTCTACCTTGAGATATTACGATAAAGAAGGATTTTTTCCTAATCTTGAGCGCAAAGGCAATATCCGATACTTTAGTGATAACGAACTTGAAGCAATCCGGGTAATCGAGTGCTTAAAACAATCAGGTCTTGAAATTAAGGATATAAAACAATTCTTTGAATGGGTTACAGAAGGCTCCTCCAGCTATGCCAAACGAAAAGATTATTTGAGCATCGAAAAGCTGCCGTCAAAGAGGAAATTAAACAGCTTGAAAAAACTCTCGCCATGCTGGAATTCAAATGTTGGTATTATGACACCGCTATAGCTCATGGTAACGAAGATAAAATTAATGCCATGCTCCCCGATACTCTCCCAAAGGACATTCAAAAACTTTATAACAAAGCTCACAAATAAAATTTGCCAGGCGTAACTGCCTGGCATTTACATTTTATCTAAGCACATAAAACTGAAAGTTTTCTATTTCTTTATCTTTGCCGTATCTTCCAGATAAAATTCAAGATATCCACATTCAGGACATACAGAAGCATGAACCTTACCTAAAGTATCTTTGAATATTCCAGGTTTTGTGATTTTTAATCCGTATGCACCTCCCTCAACTTTTACATCATAATCTTCAAGCATTTCCACATTACAACGAATACATTTTCTCTTCTTTTGCTGTTTCAGTTCAAACATTCGCAGTTTTTCCGCTTCTTTTTTCTCTTGGCTTCTTACCTTGCACTCTTGCTTGTTCTGTTCCTGTTGTAATTTCAAGGCCCGTTGCGATTTTGTGCCAATGCCTATTTCCTTCATCTGCTTTTTCGCTTCACGCCGCATCCTTTTCGGATTTCTTTTTATATCCTTTGCAACAGTATCAACAGCCGGACTGAATTTCAAACTGAAATAGTATTTTTGAACATATTCCTGCACTTCGTAATCTTTTGGCTCTGCACCAAAAGTCACTTTTGCCACAGATAATTTACCATCTTCGATACGTTCAAATATTCCTACCCAAAATGGTTCTTCAAAATACACTGTCAGCTTTCCACTTACTTTGTCCATAAGAATCCCTCCTAAATAATAGTTGAACAAAGAATGGACAACCCGGAGGGGCAGGTTACTTACCCTATTAGAAATAGGACGGCTGGGCTACCTACCAGCTCTAGTACATTTTTAGGTGTACATTGCGTTTTTATCTTTGTATTTATAATCAAGCCATATGGCACGATTAACTTAATTAGACAAATTCAAATAAACGCGTGCTTTTATATCTCGCCTCTCAAACGTGCTTCTATATCAGATGCCGTGTATAACACATCCGTTACAATTACCCTTTCGTCACGGATTGTGTAAAACACTGAATAATTATCGACGAGCATTCTACGCAACTCCATTCTCTTTTCCGGCTCAGAATCCATAATCCTAAATCGTTCCGGGAAAGTGTCTAATGTAAGTATTTCATCAGCAATGCGATTATATTGCCCCATTGCATTATCCGGAGCAAGCAAATCTATAGCAATATAATTGTATATATCTTCCATATCCTGCAAAGCTTCTTTTGTAATCTCTACCTTATATTGCTTCATTAATGCCTCTCTCTAAATGCCACAAACGCACTAGCTGCATCCTCAACATTTCCTTTCTCTATATCGGCATATCCTTTTTCTAACTTTTGATGAATCTGTGTAACAGACATCATATCTGCATTCACTGAATTAGCTGCTTTTGGTAATACAATAGAAAAGGGAATTCCTCCTACTAATGATATTTGTTTTAAATACATATCTATAGCAGTAGCCATTGGTATCCCTAATTGTGCCAATACACTTTCTGCATTTTCTTTTACATCTGGATTTACTCTTATATTTAATGTTGCTGTTTTTCCCATAGAATACACCTCCATCTTTCTTTTATTGTAACGTCTTTTGCGTTACAAGTCAATCTATGAAATATATTTTCGATGCGATAGCTTCACATTGTTTTGATTAACCATTGCATATCTGAGCGTTGTATCTATTTGCTCATGTCCCAGAATTTTCTGTACCTGTTCAATCGGCTGTCTTCGCTTCGCTCCGGTCCGTGCAAAGCTGACGTCCCCCGGACGTCATGCACCCTTTCTCAATTGCTCTGGTGGCCATAGTCCTTCTGAACTTATGTGGGTGTACCTTTTCTACACCCAACTTCTTCCCCATTTCCTAAGCCGCAATTCCACGCCACTCTCTGTAAGTCTATTATGTGGCTTATTCAAAGAAACAAATAATGCTCTATTATTATCTGTTCTTGATTCAATATAATTCAACAAATGAATTTTAGTCTTTGCATCAAAGTATGCTTTCCGCTCTTTATCTCCTTTTCCATAGACAACACACTCTCGTTCAGAAAAATCTATATCATCAATATTCATTCTAACTAATTCACCCACACGAATACCTGTTGAAAGCAGAAAATCAATCATCGCCCTATCGTGCAAATTATTACAATTATCTCTTAGAATCTCAACCTTCTCATCCGGAATAGTATCTTGTACAATAATCGCAGTCTTTACCTTGTGGATTCTTTTCATAGAACTTTTTATTATATAATCTTCTTCCTCCAACCAAGAAAAGAATGTGGAAAGGCTTCTACGAATATTATCAATAGTTACCTTTCCACAATTATTTATTGCTTGATACTCTACAAGATATTTTCGTAGCATCTCGGTAGTTATCTTTATCACCGGTATGTTAATTGTCTCTAGCATCTTCTCAATATTACACCTATAATAGCGTATTGTTTTGTCAGAACATCCTTCTAAATGCTTGGCAGTTAAAAACATATCCAGAAATTCCTCATTACCGGTTTGTAAATAGTCAACTGTGTTATTCTCTGACAAACGATTTATTAAAACTTCTTGTAATTTCTGCATGAATATGCTGTGAATAATGTGCTTCGCAGATGTAACGGCAAAAGAAATGAAGAAGACCGCTTTATTATTTCTGGAAAGCCAAGCGGAAACCATGCGATTAGAAAAACTTGTATCTCTGAACTGCATAACAGTCAATTATTACCCGATAGAATGATTTCAGATTTTGCTGGACATAAGGACATATCAACCACTCAAAAATATTATATTCACTCTGTTACTCCACTCACAGAAAAAGCGGATGTATTCGCCAAAGTTTTCGGGACAAAAACGGTGTAACAAAGTGTAACAAAAACGCAAAAGAAAAAAGCCTTGATTTTTCAAGGCTTTTTCTTAAAAACGCAATGCGGAAGATGGGACTTGAACCCACACGATGTTGCCACCACAAGATCCTTAGTCTTGCTCGTCTGCCAGTTCCGACACTTCCGCATAGATTTAATATTATTTGTCACGACGACTTTAAAATAATATCAAATGTTGAGAAAAATGTCAATGTATTTGTAAGAAAAAATTTATATAAAAAAAGAGGATTTTTTCTTGACTTCTCATTTAAAAAAGGGTACAATAACATTCGTCAGTTTTGTACTGACATCTTTTATGCAGGAGTGGCGGAATTGGCAGACGCGCAGGCTTCAGGTGCCTGTGGTAGCAATATCGTGTGGGTTCAAGTCCCATCTCCTGCATTTATTATTTTTAGCTGAAAACTTTGGTTTTCAGCTTTTATTTTTCTAGTTACCATCACCTATCATTTTATCCCATATGTGTATTTTCCATCTCATATACCTTATCCGCCAGATTCATGGTGGATTTTCTGTGAGATACTAAAAGTACCGTCTTATCCTCCCGGAATGTCTTTAGAGATTTTAATATCACTCCTTCATTCAAGGCATCCAGATTACTGGTTGGCTCATCCATCAAAAGAAACGGTGCGTCATGCAGGAATGCCCGTGCAATCCCGATTCTCTGCTTTTCTCCGCCGGACAAGGTATCTCCCAGTTCTCCCACCTCTGTATCGTATCCCTTCGGAAGTGTCATGATAAAGTCATGGATTGCTGCCTTTTTCGCAGCCTCCACAATCTCCTCCCGGGAGGCTCCCGGTTTTCCGATGGAGATATTGTTTGCAATGGAATCATGGAACAGATAGGTTTCCTGTGTCATATAGGATTCCATCTCCCTCAAATCCGCTGTATTGATTTCTTTTATGTTTTTCCCGGATATCAGCACCTTTCCGCTGTCCACATCCCAAAACCGCATAAAAAGCTTAAGCAACGTAGATTTCCCGGAACCGCTGGCACCGTGGATTCCCACAATTTTTCCTTTGGGAATCTCAATGGAATAATCCTGTAAAATTTCTTCCTTTTCATAGGCAAAATTCACCTGTTCTGCCACAGCTCCTTCAAATGTCGTGGATTCCTTTCCGTTTATTTCTACAATCTGCGGTTCTTCTTCCAAGAGAGACAGCACACGTTCCCCGCTTGCCAGTGTCTGGGTCAGATTATTGGATAGATTGGAAAGTGCTACCACCGGACCAAAGGAGCCCATCATGGCAAGTGTGGCAAGCAGCATCTTATCATAAGTGACATTGCCGCTTTTATAATTCCAGAGCATGAAAAACAGCATCCCAAAAGAGAATATCAAAATGAACATATTCGTCAGTGAATTTTGAGCTGCCTCCTGACGGTTCAGTCTTTTTTGCATCTGACTAAGTCCTTGGGAACGCTCCTCCATCTGTTTCATCCGCTTTTCTCCCTGATGATACTGAATAGTCTCATCCAACCCCCGCAGAGAATCCAGAATAAAGCTGTTCAGTTCCCCGAAGGAGTTGCGAAATTCCATTCCTTCTGCTGACCCTTTCTTTCCGTTCCACAGAGGAATCGCCACGCCGATAACCAGATATCCCAAAATCGCTATCACTGCTGCCGGAGGATATTGCCAACCGATAAAGCAGACCATTACCAGAGAAGTCAGTACCGCAATGGCAATCGGTGAAATGGTGTGGGCATAAAACACTTCCAAAAGTTCAATATCCGAAGTAATGATGGAAATCATATTCCCCTTGTCTTTGCCTTCCAGTTTTGCCGGACAGAGCTTTCTTAAAACCGCAAAAACCTTATGACGGATGATTGCCAAAAGCTTAAAAGCAATAAAATGATTGCAATACTGTTCTCCATAATGAAGAATACCTCGCAACACTGCAAGAATCACCAATAGAGCTGCCAGCTTCCCCGGTCTGAAAGCCTGAAAAAGAGCCTCTGTTTTCAAGGCATCCGCAATTCCGTACAATATGCCATATCCTGCAAAAATGGTTAAAAAAATTGCACACAGATACCCTAAAACCCCCAGTAAAACCGCAAGGCACATCATTGGCAGTAATGGGCGAACCAGTCCAATTAACTGTCCCATTATCACAATGCCTTTTCTTCTGTTTTTCTGTTCCATTATTCTGCCACCACCTTTCCGTAGGACTCCAGTTCCGTCTGATAATGATACAGTCTTTCGTAAGCTCCGCCTTCTGTCATCAGCTCCTGATGGGTTCCTGTCTGGACTACGCAGCCCTGTTCCAGCATATAGATTCTGTCACTTTCCACTACGTTTGCCAGTCTGTGGGAAATCAGAAGAACCGTTCTTGTTTTTGCCAGTTCCCGAATAACCTGCATAATCATCTCTTCGCTTTCCATATCAATATTGGAGGTTGCCTCATCAAAAATATAAATGGGTGTATCATGTAAAAGTGCTCTCGCCAACGCAAGCCTCTGACACTGTCCTCCAGAGAAATTGTTGCCTTTTTCCCGAATTTCCGTATCCAATCCCTGCTGTGTCTGAAGGAATCCCAAAAGATTCACTTTTTCAAGTACCGCATACATTTCTTCTTCGGTGGCATCTGCCTTTCCCATAAGCAGATTGTCTTTTACCGTTCCTTTGAACAGATAACTGTTATGGCTTACAAGTGTCATATGCTCCATCAGGCTTTTTTCGGAAATCTCCTGCAATTCCTTTCCCTGAATGGTGATACTTCCTTCATAGCCTTTGTTTCTTCCCATCAGAATACCTGCTATGGTACTCTTTCCGCAACCGGATACTCCTACAATGGATGTAAAGCCTTCCGGTGGAAACTCCATGAAAACATCCTTTAAAATGACCCGCTCTTTTTCATAGGCAAACTGTACGCCTTCCATAAGAATCGGTATCTCCCCATCTTCCAATTTCTCTTCTTTTTCTGACCGCTCCGGCAAATCCAATAATGCAAAAATTTTATCACTTGCCGCCATACCGTTCATTGCAATATGAAAAAAGGACCCCAGAAGTCTCAAAGGAATGAAAAACTCCGACGCCAATAATATTATCATCAATGCTCCCCCAAGCCCCACATTTCCCTTGGCAAATTCAGAAAGCGTCACAAGCATACCCACGGCCGCACCGCCGTAAGCAATGATATCCATGACACTGGTAGAATTGAGCTGCATCGTCAGCACCTTCATGGTAATCTGCCGGAATTTTTGAGATTCTTTATCCATCTCTGCCGCCTTTTTTTCATCTGCCTGATAAATTTTTAAAGTAGTCAACCCCTGCAGATTTTCCAAAAAGGAATCTCCCAGCTCCGTATAGATTCCCCAATATTTATGCAGCAATTTTTTTGCAAACCTCTGTACTGCCACAATAGATATAGGTATCAGCGGTACGCAAATTAAAAGCACTACGCCGGCTTTCAAATCTACAAAAGCAAGTATGCAAAATAAGGTTACCGGTGCCAAAAGGCTGTAAAACAGTTGGGACAGATATTTTCCAAAATAGATTTCCAACTGTTCCACTCCCTCCGCCGCCATCTGCACCACTTCTGAAGTTGCAACGCTTTCCCGATAGGCAGCTCCCAGTTTCAATAATTTCCCATAAATTTTCTCACGCAAAATCTGTTTTACATCCACACTTGCCTTGTAAGATGCATAGGCTGCCTGCCTGTCAAAGAAAACTCTCAATAAAATAGCAGTAAGAACCATTATGCCATAGGACAGTATCCGGTTCTTTGTAATCACGCCATACAGTGCACCTTCCAAAAGCATGGCGGCCGCATAAATCATTACCACCTGACAAAGCAGGGACAGCCATTTCCATACAACCTGAAACACGATATATTTCTTTGCATGAGACAATAATTTTATCAGTCTCTTTTTAATCATCTTTTTTTCTTTTCTCCTGTAATTTTTTTATTCTGCACTTCTCCCGTTTTGAGCTAATCAAATGCCAGAGTGCCATTCCCGGATATATAGTATCATCCTTGGACCTGAAAAACGCATGACCTCTCGAATACGTTCCCTCATGTCGGATTGATAACAATGTATCCGGCAGTTGGAGCAGAAGGTCTTCTGTTCCATAAACGGACAGTGCTCACTCCGGTCCTGTGCATACTCGCAGAGTTTCCAGCAGCTTGGGCAAAGTCCTTCTTTACGTCCGGTTTTATGTTTTTTATGACAGTAAAGAGCAATCATCTCTGCCACAACCTGCTGTTCACTTTTTCTTTTTTTCTGTATCTCTGCCAAATCCAGTTGTTCCCTGTTTTTACTCAACTGCTGCCTCCTCCGGTTTTATGGTTTTAATCCGCCGGAAAAAATACCAGAGGTGCCATACCCACACAACTGCAAGACAGATTCTTCCTGCCGGTACATTTTTCATGCATAAAAAACTAATCATCATCATGATAGTTACAGTGCAGGTAATCCGAAGCTTCGTTCCCATGGTCATAGCCCTATCCTTCACAAAACTGTCCAAATGTTTCTTGTAAAGTTTTGTTTCGATAAACCAGTCATGAAGTCTTTTCGAGCTTTTTGCAAAACAAAAGGCAGTTGCCATATAAAACGGTACGGTGGGAAGAATTGGTAGCACAACTCCCACCGTTCCCAACCCAAGGCAGAGAAATCCCAGTGCAATCCAAATTATTCGTAAAGGATTCTTATTCATCATCATTATTCCTTTCTGCTTCTATGCTGTAATATATGTACCATCACTCCCACCACCAGAAGAAGGGAGGAAAGTTTATGTAATATCTTGATGGCCAACACCCCGGAAAACGGATGTAACAGCACTCCACTGACAAACACCACCGCCAAAATGATTAAGAGCATTCCGTTTACCAACTGAACAGACCATTTCTTCTTTCTTTTATTCATGTTATCGTTTCTATCTCCTTATTGTTTCTTTTTTGTGGCAGATAAAATTTTCATTTCTGCTGACTGTGTTAGTCTACACTAACTCCATTTTTCTGTCAAATGTAATATTTGGTATTTAGACAAAACAAACAGGTTTGGATTTTATTAATTCATTTTGAAACAAATCAATCTCCATGGGACGGTAAAACAGAAATCCCTGCATTTCATCACAGCCTTCCAGTACCAAAAATTCCGAGACTTCTTTTTTCTCCACTCCTTCACAGACAATAGACTTATTCATTCTTTTTAGCATATGGAAAATCTCCTGTAAAACAATTTTACCGTTTTCGGAAAGTTCCTCCATAAAAAATCTTTTATCAATTTTTATCTCATCAAACAATATATCTTTCAGCGTGTTTAACGACGAATATCCCGTTCCAAAATCATCCATTGAAAATCGAATCTCTCTTTCATGAAATTTCCTGATGATATTATTAATTACCTCCGGCTGCTCCATAAATATGCTCTCTGTGATTTCAAAAATGATATACTTCGTATCAATTTGATATTTCATAAGCAATTCAAATACTTTCTCTGTGAATTTTTCTGGTTCTTTCAAATGAACCCGAGAAACATTCACTGACAAAGGAATTTGTTTTTCTCCTCTATCTTTTCTGGCTTTCATCCATTGAAACGCCTTTTCATAAACATAAAAATCAAGGTCCACAATAAATCCCGTTTTCTCAAAAAGCGGGATGAACATATCCGGTCTCCACACTGTTCCGTCTTCCTTTTTCCATCTTACAAGAACTTCTGCTCCGCATATGTGCATCGTTTTCGCATCAATTTTAGGCTGGAACAAAATCTTAAATTCTTCTGTCACCATTGCTTTCTGAAAAGAATAAAGCATCTCTCTTTTCATCTTCTCTTCCCTATTCAAAAGCTCTGTAAATACGCAAATATGATTAGCATATTCTTTTGCCCTTCGTCTCGCAAGATTTGCAAACGAAATCATATTCTCTGGCACCGTATCCCGTGTCTCGATAAAACGTATTCCTGTATTAATCCTGAGATAAGCGATGGGATATTTTTCTTTAATCATATCAACAATTTGGAAATTTCTTTTTTCTACCCGTTGCAAAAAATCTTCTTTTAAAATTTCTGTTACGTCTACAATACTGATGAAAACATCTGTATGGAAACGATGAGACATGACTGTATTTTCAAATATAGAAAATTCTTTTGCCAAAATATCCAATAGTTCATTTCCGGTTTTATATCCATAACTTTCATTTATAAAATGGAAATTTTCGATATCTGACATCAGAATCGCATAGTGCTTATCTGTACTGCAACAAATAATTTCATGAATCTTAGAAGCCAACACCTCCACCGGAACAGCAGGAATCGTTACCAATGCTCCCGGGCAGTCATTGCAGATGGACTTCTGGACATTTTTCTTTTGTGCTTTATCCTGATACATTTTCTTGTCTACTGCATCCATAAGATCTTCTATGAGAAAATAATGGTTTTTGTAACTCACATCATAGCCTACAGCATAACTAATCCTAATATCTGTCTTCTCATTATATTCCGCCAGCAAACTTTGTAATTTCTTTTCCATCCGCTCCAACTCTGTCAATGATGTTCTTTCCTGTATGATGATAAATTCATCTCCTCCAAAACGTGCCAAAAAACTGTTCGAAGTTATGATACGTGTCAGGCAGGAGGCGAAAGACTGGATAAATTCATCTCCTCTCTCATGTCCGTATTGGTCATTAATCTGTTTGAGATTATTGAGATCAAATATCATTACTCCGATATCCAAAGTATCGTCTTTTTCTTTTAACTGTTGTATTTTTTTCTCTAGAGATTTTTTGTTATGAATACCTGTAACATCCTGATAGGTATTATTCAGAATATCTTTTACATAGTCTCGTAACAGCAAAAGAATTGCTCCTATAAGAGTCAGTATCAACACAATTAAGAACAACTTTCCTTTTACTTTCCAGTCCATGTTTTCCATATTCTTGTATATCCATGAAATCATCTGCACTTCTACAATCATTATCACTACAACAAAAATGAGGGCAAGATTACACAATATAATTGACTTCCTATTTCTTTTCACCTTTACTCCGTCCTTCCTTATTCCGCAACAACAATAATGCGTTTTGCCATTTCTTTGTCTAACCCGATTTTACTTCCCTTTACTATTACAATAAAATATTCAGAAAATTTCGACAAAATTTGAAGTGTAGTTCCTTCCAAAAACCCCATTGCTTCTAAATGATATCTTTGTTTTTCATTTCCGCAAATTTTATGAATCACATATGGTACTCCAATATCTGCTAATGTCAGTGGCATAAAAACTCCTTTCCTTTTATCATCAAAAAAATCTTCTCTGCTTCTAGTTAGTTATGGCTAACCATTAGTTAGAGTAGCATATGTAATTTCTGTAATCAATACTATAAACCGAGAGATTTTCTCAATAAAATTCAGACAGGCATCCTGTGTTCTCCAGAAAATGCCTGTCCGAAAGCTACTTTATTATCTGAATTTATTACAATTTTCACTCCACCTACTGCACAAACTGACTGTTATACAGCGTAGCATAAAAGCCTCCCTGTGCCAGCAGAGTCTCGTGATTTCCCTGTTCGATAATGTGTCCGTCCTTCATTACCAGAATGATATCCGCCTCCTGAATGGTGGATAAGCGGTGTGCCACAATAAAACTGGTACGTCCCTTCATCATGGTGGCAAAAGCATTCTGAATTCTCATCTCCGTTCTGGTATCAATGGAAGAAGTGGCTTCATCCAGAATCAACATCGGCGGCAGGGACAGCATAATACGAGTAATGCACAAAAGCTGCTTTTGTCCCTGAGAAAGGCTTCCGCCGTCCTCTCCGATTACCGTATCGTATCCCTTTGGAAGACGCTTGATAAATCCGTGGGCATGGGCTGCCTTTGCCGCAGCAATCATTTCCTCCTCCGTGGCATCCGGTTTTCCCATCAGTAGGTTTTCCCTTACGGTTCCCTGCTTTAACCATGTCTCCTGTAACACCATTCCGTAATTGCTCCGAAGGCTTTCTCGGGTGATGTTCTCAATAGGATGACCGCTGACGGAAATTACACCGCTGTTCACATCATAAAACCGCATCAGTAGATTAATCAATGTGGTTTTTCCGCAGCCGGTAGGTCCTACAATCGCCACCCGTTGTCCCGGTTTCACCTGTAAATTAAAGTCCTCAATCAATTTTTTCTCAGGAGTATAGGAAAAACATACGTGTTCCAAGGCAACTGTTCCGTCCACATCCTTTAGCACTATGGCATTTTCATCATCCGGCACTTCCGGTTCTTCTTCTATCAGTTCAAAGACCCGTGCCGCACAGGCAAGGGCATTTTGCAGCTCCGTAACCACACCGGAAATCTCGTTAAAAGGCTTCGTGTACTGATTTGCATAGCTTAAAAAACAGGATAAACGTCCCACGCTGATTCCACCTGCTATGGCTGTCAGGGCTCCTGCAACACCCACTCCCGCATACACAAGAGCATTGATAAACCGGGTGGAGGGGTTGACGGTGCTGGAATAGAAGATAGCCTTCAAGGAACATTTTTCCAGCCGGTTATTGATTTCATCAAAATGCTCCATGGTCTCTTCCTGCCGCTCAAATGCCTGCACCACCTTCTGATTTCCAATCATTTCCTCGATATAAGCCGTCTGCTCTCCCCGTGTCTCTGACTGAAGCTTAAACATAGAAAAGGTTCGCTTTGCGATAAATCCTGCCACCACAAAGGATAACGGTGTCAGAAAAATTACCACCAGAGCAATCTTTACATTGACGCTTAGCATAAATACCAGCGTTCCGAATATGGTAATGACTCCGGTAAAAAACTGGGTGAATCCCATCAACAGTCCGTCTGCGAACTGATCTACATCCGCAATAACCCGGCTGACAATCTCGCCGTAGGAATGGGCATCCAGATATTTCAAAGGCAGACGTTCCAGCTTTGCAAAGGCTTCCGTCCGAATATCCTGTACCACACGGTAAGTCACCTTATTATTGCAGACATTCATCAGCCATTGTGCCACTGCTGTAATGGCAATAACCACCACCATCTTTTTTAAAATCTGCATAATCGTGTCAAAATCTACCTGACCTTTTCCGATGATATAGTCAATGGCATCTCCGGTAAGCACCGGTATATACAGGGTCAGAACCACGCTGACAAATGCCAGAATCAAAGACAGAATCATATAAAACCAATATTTTTTCAGATATTGCAAGACTTTTTTTATTTCCGGCTTCTTCATGTTGCACTCTCCTTGCTAAACTGGGAATAATAGATTTCCTGATATACCTCACATTTTTGCAGCAGCTCCTCATGGGTTCCAAGCCCCACAGCTTCTCCGTCATCCAGCACCAGTATCTGGTCTGCATGGAGAATGGATGCTGCTCGCTGGGATACCAGAAAGACCGTAGGTCTGTCCTTCATATTTCGGATTGCCCTGCGAAGATTTGCGTCGGTGGCATAATCCAAAGCAGAAGCACTGTCATCCAGTATCAGTATCTTCGGTTTCTTTATTAAGGCTCTGGCAATGGTCAGTCTCTGTCTCTGACCGCCGGAAAGATTCTTTCCCCCTTGGTCAATCCTTGCATCCAGTTTTCCATCCTTTTCTTCCACAAAGTCTTTTGCTTGGGCAATCTCCAATGCCTCATAGATTTCCTCGTCTGTTGCCTCTGATTTTCCCCACTGCATATTTTCCCGGATGGTACCGGAGAAAAGCACCGCCTTTTGCGGCACGATTCCAATCATATCACGAAGGCTTTTCAGTTCGTATTCCCGTACATCTCTTCCGTTCACCCGCAGGCTTCCCCCGGAAATATCATAAAATCTTGGAATCAAATTTACTACTGTGGATTTTCCGGCTCCCGTTCCTCCGATAATTCCTATGGTTTCCCCCGGTTTTACCCGCAAGGTAATGCCGGAAACCGCTTCCGCTCCGCCTCCCTGATACCGCATGGAAACATTTTCAAAATCCACCAGATATTCGGCAGCATCTTTTCCCCTTTCTTCGGTTCCATCCTCCATGGTACTGTTCATCTCCAACACGCTTTCTATACGGTTTCCACAGGCCACCGCCTTGGTTACCGTGATAATCAGATTTGCCAGCTTTACCAGTTCCACCAGAATCTGGGACATATAGTTTACCAGAGCCACAACCTCACCCTGGGTAATGGCTCCTGTATGAACCCGCAGACCTCCCGTCCAGATTAATGCCACAAGACCAAGATTAATCAGCACATAGGTAAGAGGATTCATAAGGGCTGAGATTTTTCCCACGTGCAGCTGCAATCCGGTAAGAAAGGTATTTTTCTCCCGAAAATGTTCTTCCTCTTCCTCCTCCTTGTGAAAGGCACGAATCACCCGAACTCCTGTCAGGTTCTCTCTGGTAATCCTGAGTACTTCATCCAGCCCCGCCTGCACCTTCTTAAACAGAGGAATACTAATCAGCATAATTCCAAATACCACCACCGCCAACGCCGGAATGGTTACTACGAAAACCATAGCCGCCTTTACATCAATGGTAAACGCCATAATCATGGCTCCAAACACGATAAAAGGGGAACGCAGAAAGAGACGCAGCACCAGATTTACCCCGGACTGCACCTGATTCACATCACTGGTCATTCTTGTAATCAAGGTAGCACTTCCCACCTCGTCCAATTCACTAAAGGAAAATCCCTGAATATGGGAAAACAGAGCATGACGCAGCTTCGCCGCAAATCCCACCGCTGCCTTTGCCGCAAAAAACTGGGCGGTAAGGGAACACACCAAACCGATCAATGCCAGCAGCACCAGCACTCCGCACATTTTCATTACATATCCCTTGTCTCCGCCTGCAATTCCCACATCTATGATTGCCGCCATAACCAGCGGCACCAACAGCTCAAAAGAGGCCTCCAACAGTTTAAACAGAGGTCCTAAAATGCTTTCTTTTTTATAATCCTTCAAATAAACCAATAATTTCTTCATATTATTCCACTTTCTCCAAAATCTTCGGTTCCATTATACACCACTTCCCATTTTTCCAAAACCACAAAGCCGAAAAACTTATGGTTTTATTCTTTTCTTTATGCTATATTAAATGCAGATTATTTTTCAATGACAGGAGTCTTCACTATGATAGAAAAAGAAAGTATTTACTTAAAACAAATGATTATACATATTTTGGATTCCACAGTGGGAATGCCGGTTCTCTCCGATACGGAGCTGGAAAGCGGCTCGGATTTCGGTGATTTTGTACGGGAGCACATCTACCGCCTTCTGTCCGGAGATGATGTAAAAACCTGTCATTTCCATCAGGAGGAATCCCCTGTCTACGAACAGCTCACCACCCTAACCAAAGAGAACTTTATTTCGGTAAGTCAGGAGATTGCACAGCACCTCTTTACTATTATGAATCAAAATATCGACATTCCCCCGGCGGATTTTCTTGTGTGCAGCTTCGTTGCCTCGGAAACCCCTTATCTGGCATTGTTAAAAATGAATTATAAAAGTTCTTATACCCACCGCACCGATTCGGACGCTTTCGGCAACACCAATGAAATCATCCGTTTCAAGGCAATCCTGCCTACGGAAACTCAGAAACTTTCCGAAGCTGCCGTTATCAATCTGGAGGATTACACCATCTGGCTGGTGGAGAAAAAGTATGATGTAAACGGTGTAAAAACCAATTATTTTTCCTCCCTCTTTTTGGGATGCTCCGGTCCTCTCAGCTCTAAGAGCCAGCTGGCTATCGTCACCAAAGCCATTGATTCTGTTCAGAAAAAATATTATGACGAGGACGAACAGTACGAAGTCCAGATGGACACCAAGCAGATTATCCACTCCAAATTGGAGGAGGAAGGCTGTCTCCACGTTCCCGACGTCATTGACGAGGTGTTTCGGGAAAAGCCGGAATTTAAGGAAGAGGTACAGGAGAAGCTGGAAAAATACCACATGGAAGAGGCCAGCATTACCCCACAGAATGCCTCCACCCTGCGAAAATACGAAAAACAATATCTCTCCACAGACACCGGTGTGGAAATCAAAATCCCAATGGAACAGTACCGGGACGGAGAAAGTATTGAATTTATCACAAACGATGACGGAAGCATCTCTATTCTCATCAAAAACATAGGGCATATCACATCTAAAATGTAATATACCCCATTTTCACGGAAGTCAAACGGCTTCCGTTTTTTTATAAATATTTTTTCTGAAATTCCTCTTCTCTCAAAGGTCTGTCATAAATATACCCCTGAATGAACTGCACGTTGGACATCTCTTTGAGCTTGTCCAACTGATTTCGTTCTTCCACACCTTCTACACAGACGGTAACCCCGATGGTCTCTGCCAAGGTTCCTACCATGTTGATAAAGGTTTCCGAGTAATCATCCTTTCCGATATCCACCACAAAGCATCGGTCAATCTTAATAATATCTATCGGCAACTCCCGGATATGGTTCAAAGAAGAATAACCGGTTCCAAAATCGTCCAGAGCAACCATAACGCCCAGCTTTTTAATTTCTCCCAGTACCTTTTTCATTCTTCCCATATCGTTGATAGCAAGACTTTCCGTTACTTCCAAAGTCAGTCTTTCAGGATTCAGTTTTGTCTCTTCCAATACCTTCCGAATTCGTTCCGCAATATCATTTTGCAGAAGCTGAACCACCGACAAATTTACATTGATATGGTATCCGGGATGTCCCATGTCATTCCAGTATTTACATCTCTCGCAGGCTTTCCGCAACACAAAATCTCCGATAGGATTAATCAGTCCCAGATACTCTGCCAAAGGAATAAATTCATTTGGTCCCACCAGGCCCATTTTACCGGAATTCCAACGCACCAGTGCTTCCGCACCGCAGCACTCCTCACCCTTTTTCGTAATGTCGATAATCGGCTGATAGTAAACCTCAAATTCCTCGCAGGCATTGGCTGTGGCATCACGCATGTTTTTCTCCATGTCCAGACGCCGGAAGGAGGTACTTTCCACGTTGTCGTTGTAATAAGCAATCCGGTTTTTTCCTGCTTTCTTCGCTTCGTAAAGGGCAATATCCGCCTTCTTTATCAATTCTGTGACACTGTCTCCATCCACCGGAAACTTCACAACACCCATACTCATGGTACAGTAATAATCCGCCCTCTGTAAAAACCACGGCTTATTGAAAATCTTCTGAATTTCATCCAGAATCTCATCTAATCTGTCGTAATGCTCGCAGGTAACAATGACAATGAATTCGTCACCGCCCATACGGTAACAGCTATCCTCCAGTCCCCGAATCCGCCGTAAACTGGTGGATATTGCCTTTAACAGAATATCACCGTAAGGATGCCCCAGACCGTCATTGATATGCTTAAAGTCATCCAAATCCAAGTAAAGCAAGGCTCCTTCTTTTCGTTTTTCCTTTGCCTCACGGATGTGTTTTCGCAAATCCTGCTCACACCGCATACGGTTGTACAATCCTGTCAGGAAATCGTTATTTGCCTGCCGCTCAATCTTTTGCTGATAGACCTTCTTATCCGTCACATCATTAACCACGCAAAGGGTCACTTGCTTACCGTCCACCCAGCTAATGTCTGTCAACTGAATGTCATACCAACGTCCAAATTCCTCAATATAGGTTTCCGTATGAGGACGGGAAAATCGACTGTCTGTATGATATCTTCGGATAAGGCTGTCCATTTCATGTCTTTGCAAATAAATCTCGAACAGATCTTTAAACTGCTGATTGGCATATAGTGATCTTTCTTCTACCAAATCTACCACATAGACACCACATCCGATGTTTTCCAAAATCGCTTCCAAGGAAGCATAGGAGCTGGCAAGAGAATTTTTAGATATCCGCTTGCTTAAAATACTCTGAATAATCTGTTTTACATCATTGATAAATTTTATCTCTGTCTGAGACCAGACTCTTGCGTAACGGTTTTCTGAGAAAGCAAGGTACATACTGACCTCTCCGTTGACCTCAATCGGAAGATAAATTCCTGCTTTTCGATGATACTTCTGGAAATAGGTCTGAAACTTCTCCGGCAAAACCATGTCTGCGGAAATCAGATAAGGCTTTCCGTTGGCCCACGGAACCTCTTCCACCGGCATACGGTGCATAACCTTTGCCTGATTGCTGTCACTGAATCCCCAACGGCAAATCATTTCCAGATACTCTTCATTATCCTTATCAATCTGTAAAAGACTTGCTGTTTCAATGTCCAGATAATCACAGACCCTCTCTAAAATAGTATCTACAATCTCTGTAAATGCCTGCTCACTCTCTAACATACCCACTACTTGAGTCATAACCTCGCTGCGGTGCAGTTCAGCCTTGATACGCACTTCAGATTCCTTACTCTGCTGAAATGCCTCTTGGGCTATAATCTCTTCCAACTTGATTGCGAAATACTGTTTCGTCAAGCTGGACAAAAAAGCCAGCGAAGCGAAAAATCTGTCTGCGGTAGTGGTTTTCATAAACTCAGGCACCTGAGAATCGGGAGTGATATTTTCTTCGATAATCCCTTGGACAATCCAAATGGCAATGGTCTCTCCTCCCACCCGGATGGAAACACCGCACATTTTTAAATAATCCTCTCCAATGTCTTCTTCTACGATTTCTTCGATATGGTTGTCTAACAGTTTCTTTACCAATGCTTTCTGATGCTGGATTGGAAACTTTTCTTTCAGATAATTACGCTCTGCCTCACTGCCGTATTTTTTGGTCACAACATCTCCGTCTTTGTCCAGACAGATGCTGTATATGTTGTTTGCCGGACAGAAATTATCCTGAAGCATCTGCACCATGCCGGAATCTAACAGAGAATTTCCAAATTCAGTTTTCTTCTTACTTCCTTTTGAAGACTCCATGAACCTTACTCCTTTGTCTCAATGATGAATAGACAGTACCCTTCTTTTTCCCGGATACAGTATTCTTTCAATAACCCAAACTCTCTGTGTAAACGCAGTTGTTTTTTCACAAACCCGGTCTCATTGGTATACAAAACCATGATTCCTCTTTTTTTCAGCAACGTTCCTGCTTTTTCAAAGAACTGCTGATAAAAAGCGTCCTGCTCTTCTTTGGTCTTTTTCCCTTTTGCAGGCATATTGGCAATCAATTCGTCAAATCTGTCCCGATGGGTAAAATCAAAGAAATCCCTGTGTACATAGTGAATGTTTTCTCCCGCCAGTTCTGTATTCTCCCTGGCTCCCTGTATGGCATCTCCATAAGTATCCACACCGTACAATGCCTTTGCCGGATAAGCTGCTTTCCTCTCTATCAGCATGGTTCCCACACCACAAAAAGGGTCCAGTACACAGGCATCCTCGCTGAGATATGGCAATGTCAGCCGCATCAGCAATGCAGCCTGTGCCGGATGTATGGACACCGGCAGTGCATTTTTCCGATAACGAAAACGCTCCATAGGCATTGTGTAAAATTTCAAATATGGTTGAAAGGTTCCATCCTTACTTTGGATGAACCGTATCTCTATCTCATAGTCATTGGCGGAATTAATAAGTCTCCTGCCGCTTTTTTCTTCCAATCCTGCCGCCACCTGCTTCAAAAAAGCATTTTTTTCCTCTGTCTCCATAGGGGACAAAATATTCATTCTGAAATAATAAGGTGGCTGTCCTTTTAAATGCTGAGAAAGCAACTCCATCAAATCGCCCTCCAACAATCTCCCGGCTGCCGAATTCGGTTCTTTTTCTATCTTTTCTTTACAATGAATCCCAAAAAGCATTTCCCGAAAAGTCCGAATATGAGTAACGGGTTTTAGATTCTTTGTCCTGACCTTTACTCCTGTTGATGACACGGCAACTCTGGCATTTTTTACCTGCTCTGCCGTAATTCCCGCATATCCCTTGTCGGTGGTAAGTACCACCTCCGACTCTATATCGTAACCGCAAAAGGAATGTCTTTTATGTCCCTCTTCTTTACTCAGTAATATCTCCAGTTTCCGCAGCTCCTGCCTTATATGCTTTTTATTCTCCTCCGGGGGTTCTTCTTCCAACAGAGTCCGATAGATTTCCTTTAACTGCTCCAGATAACTGCTGCAGTCAAATTTCTGCATGGCTTTTAAATAGCTGCTCTTTACAAAAAGCTTCTGTTCTTTTTTATACGCAGAAAACAGAGCTTCCAGCAATTCACTCCTGCCAAGCTCTCCTATCATTAACGCTGTATTTTTCCGTACTTTTGCATCCTCATGCTGCAAAAGTCCCTCCCACAGGGAATCCTCACTTTCTGCATTCAACAGCTTTTTTGCGGAGGAATCCTCTTTTACCAGTTCCTTCATTCGTATCAGGTTTTGGCGGACATCCCGCTGTTCCTTTAACGCTGCCAACTCTTCCTTCATTTTCTCACCCATGTACAATTTTACTTGATTTTCCAAGTGTTGGCAACCAGCAATATCCAAATACCGCCTAATTTTATTGCGGTTCCGGTACTACGCCGTTCTTTTCAATATATTCATCCACTTTTTTTAAAAAAGTTTCCCATTCTTTCTCGTGTTCCACATAGTAAATCGGACATTTTTTACCACTGACATCATAATGACGTATCACATCCTCGGTGGTCAGTCCGTACCGTCCCAACAGCCATGCCGTCAGATGCACCAAAGTATCCTCCGTCTCCTGATTAAACTTTCCGGTTTTATCCTCATGACAGCACTCTATGGAAATGGTATCGTAGTTCCTGTCGTTGGAGGCGTAGGACACCTCGTTGCAAGGAATACATTGCACAATCTCCCCATCCAGACCAATGATAAAATGGGCACTTGCCTTGGTCAGATGGGAATCCTGCAATCCATTAAAGTAATCCCGGTTCTGTTTGGCTGTGGTTCCCGGATTGGCTGTGTAATGTATGACAATCGAATTGACCTTCTCCAATGCAATTCCCGGTCTGGAGTATTCATTGATATCCAGTAAATCCACGGTATAATCCGGTGGGTTCTCTACGATTTTCCCGGAATAGCCGTTGGCTGCGGCTGCCCTTGTCTTTTTGACATGATGAATCAACAGAATTCCTCCTGTTACAACCAGCACCACAATCGTAATTATCATTCCCCGTCTGATAACTTCTCTCTGTCTCCGTCTCTTCGCCTGTTCTCTTTTCTGTTGCCGCAGTCTCTCCATTCTGCGTCTATATATTTCTTCTTCCGATAACATGAAATGCCGACTCCTTCGTACCTATTATACATCAGCAGTCGACATTTTTCTTCGTTCTTTTTCTTAATTTTTTCTAAAGATTCATCTCATCCCAGAATCTTTTATAAAGCTCTTCCCTACGGTCCTGTTTGCAGGGAAACTCTCTGCGGAATTCCTCCGCTTCGTTCTCAATCTCATAGCTTAACAGACACTCCCGCTCTCCGTCCGCCTCCGCTTCCCAGAGCACCTGGGGTTTCAAAAGTTCTCCTTTTGGATCGTAAATGGCACTGTTTCCGGTATAGAACAATCCTCCGATACTTCCCACGCAGTTGATTCCTGCCATATAGCACTGGTTTTCCACCGACCTTGCTTTCAACAGACAGCTCCAGTGGTCTCCTCTGGAAGCCGGCCAGTTGGCAGGTACCACAATAAAATCCGCTTTCTTGGACAGGGCAGAAAACAATTCCGGAAACCGCAAATCATAGCAGATGGCTGTCCCCACCGTAAATTCCTTGTAGGGTGCATAGGCTAAGGAATCTCCGCCCTCCACATACTGTTCTTCCTGTGAGAAAGTAAAGGGATGGATTTTTGCAAAATCCAAAAGTTCGGTTCCATCCGGCTGTAAAATCGTATAATGATTTCTGCATTTTCCATTGACCTTCTTCGCCCAGCCGAATCCCACTGCCGTGTCTGCTTTTTTTACCAGTTCTTTCATTGCTTGCAGGGTTTCCTCCTGCTCCTCCCCATGCTCCATAACCTCTGTGGAAAATCCTGTAAAGCTCATCTCAGGGAACAACAGCAAATCTGATTTCCCCTTGCAGCACTCCAACAACATCTCTGCCTTTTCCAGATTCGCTTCCCGATTTTCCCAGATGGTCTTTGTCTGTGCCAATACAATCTTCATGGTCTGTCCTTCTTTTTATAATTTCTTAATCCGCTCTAAAGCTGCCACGGTATTCTCGTAGCTTCCAAAGGCTGTCAGTCGGAAATATCCTTCTCCGCTTGGTCCGAAACCGGAGCCCGGTGTTCCTACCACATTGGCATTCTCTAACAGATAGTCAAAGAAATCCCATGAGGTCATCTTGTCCGGTGTCTTCAACCAGATATATGGAGCATTCACACCGCCGAATACGGTAAATCCTGCCTCCTGTAATCCGTTTTTGATGGTGGCTGCATTTTTCATGTAGTAAGCCACCTGTTCCTTCAACTGTGCCTTTCCTGCCTCGGAGTACACAGCCTCTCCTGCTCTTTGAATGATGTACGGAGCACCGTTAAATTTGGTTCCGTGGCGTCTTGCCCACATACCATGAAGGGCAACTCCCCCTCTTTCCAAATCCTTCGGTACAACGGTATATCCTAAACGCACACCGGTAAATCCTGCATTTTTGGAGAAACTCTTAATCTCGATAGCACAGGTTCTGGCTCCCTCACACTCATAGATGGTGTGTGCCACGTCGGTTTCTGAAATATATGCCTCATAAGCTCCGTCATAAATGATGATGGCTCCCACTTTATTTGCATAATCCACCCACTCCTGAAGCTGTGCTTTTGTGATGGTGGTTCCTGTCGGGTTATTCGGCAGGCATAAATAGATGACATCCGGTGTCTCCTTCGGAAATTCCGGTACAAATCCGTTTTCCTGAATACATGGCATATAGATGACATTGCTCCATGTCTCTGTGTCAGTATCATAAACTCCGGTTCTTCCTGCCATAACATTGGAATCCACATAAACCGGATAAACCGGGTCGCAGACTGCAATCTTGGTATCTGCTGCAAACAATTCCTGAATATTGGCGGAATCACATTTCGCTCCGTCGGATACAAAAATCTCGTCCGGTGCAATGTCACATCCTCTGTCTGCATAATCATTTTTTGCAATGGTAT
Source organism: uncultured Lachnospiraceae bacterium (assembly GCA_958349535.1). Taxonomy (GTDB): domain Bacteria; phylum Bacillota; class Clostridia; order Lachnospirales; family Lachnospiraceae; genus Maccoyibacter. The sequence goes on along the minus strand of CATWDJ010000002.1, from coordinate 89,820 downwards.
TTCTCAAAAATTCATAGCCTAAATCCGGGGCATAGCCGTGGAAGGTCTCAGCATTTCCCATTTCATCCACCGCTTTGTGCAACGCCTCGATAATTGCCGGAGCCAAAGGCTGGGTCACATCACCGATTCCCAGACGGATTAACTCCTTGTCCGGATTTGCCTGCTGATATGCTGCTACTTTTTTTGCAATGTTACTGAACAGATAACTGCCCGGTAATTTCTGAAAATTGTCATTTACCTGAAACATATTTTTCCTCTCTCTTTCTTGTATTTTACTCACATGTGATTTCCCCGTCGAAAACGATTTCCGCCGGGCCTGTCATAAACACATGATTGCTTTCTTTATTCCACTCAATGGTTAAATCTCCACCTAAAAGATGTATCTGTACCTCGTCTTCACAGAAGCCGTTTAACATGGCTGCTACCGCCGTAGCACAGGCTCCCGTTCCACAGGCAAGAGTCTCGCCGGAACCTCTCTCCCAGACACGCATCTGAAGGGTTTTTCTATCGATGACCTTTACAAATTCTGTGTTGATTCTCTTTGGAAATAACTCATGGTTTTCAAACAATGGTCCCACTTTTTCTATTTCCAGATGTTCTACATCCTCCATAAAAACCACACAATGAGGATTTCCCATGGATACGCAGGTCATTCGATAGTCTTTCTCCCCTGCGGTAATCGGTACATCGATTACCTTTTCCTGCTGTGAAATCACAGGGATTTTCTCTGCCAGAAGTTCCGGCTCTCCCATGTCCACGCGAACCTGGGATACCTGTCCCTTTTCTACTGTCAGTTCTAAATATTTAATCCCTGCCAATGTCTCAATGCTGATATGGGTTTTATCTGTCAATCCTCTGTCATAGACATATTTTGCCACACAGCGGATTCCGTTCCCGCACATCTCCCCTCTGGAGCCGTCTGCATTATACATTGCCATCTCAAAGTCTGCCACCTCTGACGGCTTTATCAGAATCAATCCATCCGATCCGATGCCAAAATGCCGGTCACTGACCAGCTTTGCCAGTTCTTCGGGATGATCTACTTTTTCTTCCAAACAATTTACATACACATAATCGTTTCCGATTCCCTGCATCTTCGTAAACTTCATCTTACCATCTCCTTTTCCTTTTCATGCACAGCAACATTATAAGTTTTTTTCCCTGTGATTACCAGCATTTTAAGGGAAAAAGCACTTTTTGAAAGGAGAAGCACAGCTTTCACCTATTTAGTATTCCTTTTTGGTACTACTAACTAGCCATGATACTTAAAATCATCTGTGCTGTCTCTGTCATTCCTGTTCCGCTGTCCATACTGCTCTTTTGAATATATCTGTGAGCTTCTTCTTCTGTCATACTGTTCCGCTCCATCAGCAATTCCTTTGCCTCTTTCAAAAGCTTCTTTTCTTCTTCTGTTCGTTCCTTTGGTTTTGAACGCCGTTTCTTCCTTTTTCGCTCGTAAGAATACGCCATCATTTCCATGGTCTGAAGCAGTTCATGGACCTTCAGCGGCATAGACAGACATACCACATCTGAGATATCCCTGCTCATAGCATTCGCCGGTGATCCTATCAGAAGCATTTCAAACTCTGGGGAAAGATAGGTCTTAATCTCGCTGCTCATCATATCAGCAAACCGGTAACCACAGACTAAGATTCCTCCATCCAGAGAATTGGCACTTTGCAGTGCCTGACCTCCGGTGGTGCAGACCACATCTACCTGATAACCGCTTCTGGTAAGAATATTTTTAATACTTTTGCCATTTTCAATTTTGGGAAAAGCTACTACCACGTTCATTCTATCATCCGTTCTCAGTCTTATATTTTATACAAGTATTCTTCTAACTCCCACTTTGTAACCTGGGAAGTGTAAGATGCCCACTCCGCCTGTTTGGCTGTGATATAGTTCTGGCTGATATGCTCTCCCAATACCTTCAAAATAAATTCGTCTTTCTTCAGTTCCTCCACTGCCTCCTGTAATGTGGACGGCAATGACTCAATCCCCTTTGCCTGAGTCTCATCCAACGGCATCTCATAGACATTTTTGTCCACTGCCTTCGGCGGCATAATCTTACTTCGGATACCCTCCAATCCTGCTGCTAAGCAGACTGCCAAAGCAAGGTACGGATTGGCTGACGGGTCTGGGCTGCGAAGTTCCACTCTGGTTCCCTCTTCTCTGGATGCCGGAATCCGAATCAACGGGCTTCTGTTGGTTGCTGACCATGCAATATAAATCGGTGCCTCATATCCCGGAACCAGACGTTTATAGGAGTTTACCAACGGATTGGTAATGGCTGTCATACCTTTCATGTGCTTCATGATACCTCCGATGAACCAATATGCTTCCTGACTCAGCTGCATCTCATCCTTTTCATCATAAAAGACATTCTTTCCGTCTTTTTCCAAGGACATATTGATATGCATACCGGAACCGCTCATGCCATACTTCGGTTTCGGCATAAAGCTGGCAAACAATCCGTGGCGTTTTGCAATGGATTTTACCGTCAGCTTGAAGGTCATAATCTGATCTGCGGTTCTGAGTGCCTCGTCATATTTGAAATCAATCTCATGCTGTGCCGGCGCCATCTCGTGATGGGACGCCTCAATCTCAAATCCCATATCCTCTAAGGTCAGCACCATATCCCTTCTGGCATTCTCCCCTAGGTCTATCGGCCCCAAATCAAAGTAGCTGGCTTTTTCATGGGAAATAGTAGTTGGCTGTCCACCGTCATCCGTATGGAACAGGAAAAACTCACACTCCGGTCCCACATTCAGGGTATATCCCATCTCTTCTGCTTCTTTGACTACTTTTTTCAATATATAACGCGGGTCTCCTTCAAATGGTGTTCCGTCCGGTCTGTAAACATCACAGATAATCCGTGCCACACCGCCCTGCTGGGAACGCCACGGAAATACCTCAAAGGTATCCAAATCCGGGTACAGATACATATCCGATTCTTCTATCCGTACAAAACCTTCGATGGAAGAACCGTCAAACATACATTTATTTTCCAAGGCTTTCTCTAACTGATGACTGGTAATTGCCACATTTTTCAAGGTTCCGAACATATCCGTAAATTGCAGACGGATAAATTCAATATCCTCCTCTTCTACCATTCGTAAAATATCCTGCTTCGTATACTTGCTCATTCTAATTCTCTCCTTCTTTTACATATTCTAATACTTTCTGATACGACATGGTTCCTCCGAACAAATCCAGTGCACTTCCGATGGTTACATGAAGCCTGTTCTGTCCTTTCTCTTTTAGTTCCTTCAAATCTGCAAAGCTTCCTACGCCGCCTGCATAGGTTACCGGTATCTTCCCCCATGCTCCCAACAGTTCTGCAAGCTCCGCCTCTATTCCCTGTGCCTTTCCTTCCACATCCACCGCATGAATCAAAAACTCTGCGGCATACCCGGACAGGTCATCCAAAAGCTGTTCACAGACCCTCTCTTGGGTAAATTTCTGCCAACGGTCTGTCACTATGTAATAGCCCTCTTCTTTTTTACGACAGCTTAGATCCAGCACCAAATGCTCTCTTCCTACTGCTGCCTCCAGTTTTTTTAAATTGTCATAATTGATTTTTCCGTTTTTGAACACATAGGAGGTGACGATTACATGGCTGGCTCCCAGCTCCAGAAATTCTTTTGCATTTTCCGCAGTAATGCCTCCACCAATCTGAAACCCCTTCGGATATGCCTTTAAGGCAAGCACCGCCTGCTCCTTTGTCTTCTCATAATATTCAGACTCCACCGGATTTAGTAAAATAATGTGTCCCCCGGACAGCCCGCTCTTTCGATAGAGGTCGGCAAAAAAAGCTGCATCCTGTTCTGCAACAAAATTTTCCTTTGCCTGATTTCCCTCATCCAAAAGGCTTCCTCCCACAATCTGTTTTACTTTTCCGTTATGGATATCGATACATGGCCGAAACTCCATAATGAATCTCCCTTAGTATTTTTTGAAAAAAGGGCAACGTTTCCCTATACAAGACCCCGTTGCCCTTTGCTTAGAATACCATAAATGCTTCAAAAAGGAAAGAGTTTTTATATTTGTTGACATCAGGTTTTTTTTTTGCTAGAATTGAACAATTAAAACCTAAAATATATACACACAAGAAAGAGAGGAACATTTTCATGGGTACAATTATCGGTGAAGGAATTACATTTGATGACGTTTTATTAGTTCCTGCCTATTCCGAAGTCACTCCGAATATGATTGATTTATCTACTTATCTGACCAAGAAAGTACGTTTAAACATTCCTATGATGAGTGCCAGCATGGATACGGTTACGGAGCATAGAATGGCAATCGCTATGGCACGACAGGGCGGTATCGGTATCATTCATAAAAATATGTCTATCGAGGCACAGGCAGATGAGGTAGATAAGGTAAAACGTTCAGAGAACGGAGTTATTACCGATCCTTTTTCACTCTCTCCTGAACATACATTGCAGGATGCGGACGATTTAATGGCAAAATTCCGTATTTCCGGTGTTCCGATTACAGAGGGAACAAAATTAGTAGGTATCATTACCAACCGTGACTTGAAATTCGAGACAGACTTTTCTAAGAAAATCAAAGAGTCCATGACTTCCGAAGGTTTGATTACCGCACAGGAAGGCATCACATTGGACGAGGCAAAGGCAATTCTTGCAAAAGCCAGAAAAGAAAAATTACCAATTGTAGACAAAGACAACAACTTAAAAGGATTAATTACTATCAAGGATATTGAGAAGCAGATTAAATACCCTCTTTCCGCAAAGGATGCTCAGGGAAGACTGCTGTGCGGTGCTGCGGTAGGTGTAACTGCCAATACCATGGAACGTGTAGACGCATTGGTGAAGGCTCACGTGGATGTTATCGTTGTGGATTCCGCCCACGGACATTCCAAAAATATCATCAACACCGTAAAAGAGATTAAAACTGCTTATCCTGATTTACAGGTCATTGCCGGAAATGTTGCCACAGGAGAAGCCGTAAAGGCATTGATCGAAGCAGGTGCTGACGCTGTTAAAATCGGTATCGGACCGGGTTCCATCTGTACCACCCGTGTGGTTGCAGGTATCGGTGTTCCACAGATTACTGCTATCATGGACAGCTATGCAGTGGCAAAAGAATATGGTATTCCGATTATCGCAGACGGTGGTATCAAATACTCCGGTGACATGACAAAAGCCATTGCTGCCGGTGCCAATGTCTGTATGATGGGAAGTATCTTTGCAGGCTGTGACGAAAGTCCGGGAACCTTTGAACTGTATCAGGGAAGAAAATATAAGGTATACCGTGGCATGGGCTCCCTTGCCGCTATGGAAAACGGCTCTAAAGACCGTTATTTCCAGGAAGATGCCAAGAAGCTGGTACCGGAAGGTGTAGAAGGTCGTGTGGCTTACAAGGGAACTGTGGAAGATACCGTATTCCAGTTAATCGGTGGTCTTCGTTCCGGTATGGGCTACTGTGGAGCTCCTGATATCGAAACCTTAAAAGAAACCGGAAGATTTGTAAAAATCTCCGCCGCTTCCTTAAAAGAAAGTCATCCACATGACATTCATATTACCAAAGAAGCACCAAACTACAGTATTGATGAATAAAAAACACCATCAAAAACGGGGCTGCCGCATTGCGGTATGCCCCGTTTTTTTACCGATTTGTATTCGTTGTGTTATTCTGCTGTGTACCTGCTCCGTTGGTATCTGTGGTGTTATTGTTATTATTATTGTTGTTGTCTGTTCCGGTTACCTCTTCTGCGGCATCTTTGATTCCTTCGCCAACATTTTCAACACCATCCACAACACCGTTTCCGACATCCTCAACACCATTTACTACACCGTCGCCTACATCTTTTACTGCATCGCCGGCATTGTCTATTGCATCATTGCCATTGGTGTTGTTGTCAGTTGTTCCCTGTGTATCGTTTGTATCATTTCCATTATTATTGTTAGTACCACAGGCTGTAAATGTTCCCAACGCCATAATCAGCATGGTGCCGAGCATGATTTTTTTGAATTTTTTCATATCAACACTATCTCCTTTTCTGTGATAGTACTAATATGTCCTTTATTGGTCTAATTATACGGTCTTATTTATTTTTTTCAAAAAACTCCGACAGCTTTTTTAACAATTTTGCACTACTCACCGGTTTAATCAGATACTCCTCCGGCTTCAATTCCATACACTCTAAAACACGATCTCTGTCCGTTACCGCAGTCATAAAAAAGACCGTTAAATCTTTGGTTTCTTCCATCTGACGTATCATACGCAGAACCGTCGGTCCGTCCAGACCCGGCATCATATAATCCAAAAGCATTACATCCGGTATCTGCTGTGAGAGAAATTTTAATGCTTCTTCCCCTGATTTCAAACAATAGACTTTGTAAGTCTCTTTCAAATAAGAACGGATTACCTGTAATACCATGGGATCGTCATCTACAATCAGAATCTTCTTTCTCCCATCCTCTGTCATAATAAAACCTCCTTGTATCATTTTATTGTAGCACAAGAAGGTTTCTCAAGCAATTTATTTATTTTCGCATTTTCGGTTCAAATATCCAAGATGCAAGATAACCAAAAATCAAAGCCGCTGAAATACCCACGGCACTTGCCTTAAAGCCGCCCATAAAGAGTCCTAAAAATCCATAGGAATCCACCGCCTCTTTCACTCCTTTCCAGAGTACATTGCCAAAGCCCAACAGTGGAACACTGGCACCTGCTCCCGCATATTCCAAAAACGGTTCATAGATTCCCACCGCTCCTAAGACTGCTCCCAGACACACCAGCAATACCATAATTCTTCCCGGCATCATCTTTGTTTTTTCCATCAGAAGTTGGGCAAGGGCACAGATGAGACCTCCCACCCAGAATGCATTGATATAATCCATAATTTCCTCCTTTTATGCGTGTTCAATTACGATGGCATGGGCAATCCCCGGCACACTCTGACCCTCATTGAAGCTGACCGTAGACAGCAAGGCTCCCGTAGGCACAAAGAGGATTCGCTTATATCTGCCCTGCTCTACCTTTTTCAGGAAATGAGCACTTAAGGTTACCGCTGAGCATCCGCAGCCGGAACCGCCGGACTGGGTTCCCTGTTCCTCACAGTCAAAAATCTCAATTCCGCAGTCTGTGTGAACCTGCGAGATGTCATAGCCTTTTTCCCGTAACAAATCTATCAATATCTCTTTTCCCACTTTTCCCAAATCTCCGGTAATGATTTTATCGTAATCCTCCGGTTTTCTTCCAAAATCCTCCAGATTGTGATAAATCACATCACAGGCTGCCGGTGCCATTGCCGCTCCCATATTCATGGAATCCTTTACGCCGTAATCCATGATTTTTCCTGTGGTAACTCCTGTAATTCTGGCTTTGGAGCGTTTGGTGCTAAGTACAAAGGCACCACTTCCCGTAACCGTCCAGGTAGCAGATAATGGTCTTTGATTTGCATATTCCAAGGGAAAACGAAACTGTTTCTCCGCACTGGCAAAATGGCTGGAGGTCACCGTCACCACATTTTCCGCATATCCTGCCGCCACACACATGGCTCCCAAGGCCATGGACTCCCCCGCCGTGGAACAGGCTCCGTAAAGACCGAACAGCGGTATTTCATAATTCATCAATCCGAAGGATGTGGCAATATTCTGTCCCAGCAAATCCCCGGCAAAAATATAACGCATATCCTTAGGCTCCAGCTTTGCCTTTCCCAGTGCCAACGCCACCGCTTCCTTTTGCAGGGTGCTCTCCGCATCCTCCCAGTTGTCCGCTCCGAATTTGTCATCCTCGCAGATAACATCAAACTCTTTGCCTAACGGTCCTTCCCCTTCCTTTTTTCCCACAATATTTCCGCTTGCAAGAATATAAGGCGGTTTGTGAAAGACAAGGCTCTGTTTTCCTTTCATTTGTGAAAGAAATTCTATCTGTTCCATAAAAAACCTCCCATACTTTTTCTTAGTATGAGAGGTTCTGATGATTTTTATTCTCTAATTACATAAAAGTGTTATGTGTTGCCTTACAGTTTCCGGTAAAGGCAATACACAACACTTTTTCATAATTTAAAAATAAAAATCATCAGAATCCTTCAGAAGGGCGTAAAGGGTCGGCTTCAGATGGTACTCTTCCATCAACGCCTCCACTTCCCTGAGCATTTTTTCTTTCTGCTCTTTTCTTACCTTTCCCTTTTTTGCCCGAATCAGAATATTTTTCGGGGTGTGGGATAGGTCTACAAATTCCAACAGGTCGGTTTTGTATCCGCATGCTTCCAAGAGATTTCCACGGATAGCATCCGTCATCAATGCGGCTGTCCGCTCCTGTATCAGTCCGTAACGGGTTAGAATGGAAAAACGATCACTCGCCATCTGGCTGTTGAGTTCATGCTGACAACAAGGCACAGAAAAGATGAGCGAAGCATCCCATGAGATGGCATTGTAAAGTGCAAAGTCCGTTGCCGTATCGCAGGCATGAAGTGTAATGACCATATCAATTAACTCCTTGGGCTGATAACCGTTGATATCTCCTAATTCAAAATGAAGATTTTCATAGCCGTATTTTTCTGCCGCCTGATTACATTTACGGATGACATCCTCTTTTAAATCTAATCCTGTCATATGGACCGCTTTTCCTTTGACTTCCGTAAAATAGTAATACAGAATAAAAGTCAGATAAGATTTGCCGCAGCCAAAATCAATGATGTTCCACTCTTTTCTTTTCTCTTCTTTTCGGATAACATCGTCTATCAGTTCCACAAACCGATTAATCTGGCGATATTTATCGTACATACTGCGGACAATCTTTCCCTCTTTGGTAAATATCCCCATGTCCATCAACGGCGGTATCAATTCGCCTTCCGGAATCAGGTACTGTTTTTTCCGGTTATGTGCCTGCTGTTCCTTTGGCGGATTGGAACATCCCTTCTCCGTCTTATGGATTTTCCCTTTTTTAGAAACCAGTATCTGATATTCCTTATCGTTTCCCCACGCATTCAACTGAAAAAAATGGGTTCCTAATTCCTGATTTATATAATTTTGAACCGCTTCAAAGGAAACGTTTTCATGAAACACCTGTTTTTGCGTATACCGTTCTACCTGATAATTCTCCTCTTTTTTCAGAATCTGTACTCTGCGATACTCACAATTTTTGGATTTACTTAAAACTATCTGATATGGATTTTCGGATAAAACCTTTGTTATTTCTTCTGCCATGACATTTTCCTCTCTGTCCACATAAATCAAAATAGAACCGCTGCAAAGATACAGCGGTTCTATTATTTCTCATTCTGTTACATATTAATCTAATTTGAAGAAGCTCATCTCTTTTTCCAGATTTTCTGATAATTCTGTCAAGCTCTTAGCTGCCTCTGCCAAAAGATTAATGGTTGCATTCAACTCCTGCATAGATGCTGTGGTCTGCTGTGTGGAAGCTGCATTCTCTTCTGAAATTGCTGACAGATTTTGAATTGCATCTGCTACTTTATTTCTGGCTGCAAAGTATCCATCCGATACATTTCGAATCGTAACTGTTTCATTCCGGGAATCACTGATACCCTTACTTACCTTTGTAAATTTATCTCTGGTCTCATTCAGTTTCTCCTGCTGCTCTGCCACTAATACATTAACATCCTCCATAACATGGACGGTTTTCTCTGATTCCTCCAACAGATTGTTAATAACATCCTGAATCTGAACTGCGGAAGCATTGGACTGTTCTGCAAGCTTTCCGATTTCGTCTGCAACCACTGCAAATCCTCTGCCCGCTTCACCTGCTCTGGCGGCCTCAATGCTGGCATTTAATGCCAATAAGCTGGTCTGGTCTGCAATAGAGGTAATCAGCTTCGTTGCCTCTCCTATCTCCTGTACAGAATCGTTGGTTGCCTTAATCTGTCTTCCGATATGTTCAATGGCTTTTGTGGTCTTATCGTTGGATGCAGTCAACTGATTAATAATATTAGCGGATTCATCTCCTGCTTTGCCCATCTCCGTTGATGTATCATTTAAGTTTCCGATACCATCAACCATTCTGGTAACTACATCTCCCATATCGCCTACCAGTACGGTTGCACCTTCAATTTCCTCTGCCTGAGATACCGCTCCCTTGGAGATATCCTCTACGGCACGGCTAATCTCATCTGCTGCCATATTGCTCTGCTCTGCCATCTGGCTTAAGTTTGTACCGGAATCTAAGAGTACCTCGGAAGAATTCTTGATATTGCCGATAATCATTATCAGCTTCTGCTGTAAATTCTGAAGGGATCTTGCTATATCTCCAATTTCATCTTTTCTTCCTTCCAACTTTCGGTCTAATTTAATATTTACATGACCATCTGCCAAATCCTCAATGGCTTTTTCGGCCATTTTAATATCTCTTACAATACTCTTAGCTGCAACTGTTATTATAATAAGTGTTACAAATAATAATATAATTGCTGCAATTACAGAAAACTTAATCTTACCATCCACATAATCCATAATGCTGTCTCGCGGATTGGTAATGCAAACCATACCAATAATGCTTCCATCCGAGTTTTTTAAAGGCTCTGCATATATGAAGTACTCTTTTCCATCAATCTTAATCTTGTCATTTTTATAGGTTTTACCCTTCTCATATACTGTTTTGATTAATTCATCATTCTCCATCTTTTCCCCAAGAATCCTCTCATCATTCTTGTCCAAAATGGTCGTCAGTTCAATTTGATCTCCATAGGTCATAATAATGTCATAATCGGAGTTCTCTGTAAACTGATCCATTAAGACACTGCTCTGACGCATCGGCAAGATTCCGGCTTTCACAAGTCCCATCTGTTCCGTATATACGTAATCTCCCGGATAAGTAATCTCATAAGCTGCTTTTACACTGCTTGCCACACCTTCCATACCATCATACAGAGAATGTTTCATGCTATCCTCAATATTCTTATCGGATATTACGGTTAAAATTACCAGAATTACAACAATTGGTACAAGTGCCAAAGCAATCAATCTGGCTGTAATTCCAACTCCTCCCGCATTTTTTTGCTTTTGTTCTTTTTTCTCTTTTCCCATGTCAATCTCCTTTGCCCCGAAGTCAAAAACATTAGTATAGTACTTTGGTAATATTATACTACAACTACTTTTTGCACACAAGAATAATCTACAAAAACAGATAAAAAAAGACACCATTTCCAAAAACTTTTCTTCCCGGAAATGATGTCGCTTTTTCTTTCTTTTACATGGTTACTAACACAAATTTTGCCGCAAACAATGCTGCAATCAAGGTTACCATGATATCTTTCTTTGTATATTTTTTGGTAAACAATGTAATGATGACATATGCAATGGCTCCAATACCGATACCGTTGGCAATGGAGTAAGTCATCGGCATCATAATCAGGGTTAAGAATGCCGGTACTGCGGAACGCAAATCATCCATATCCACTTGTGAAAAGTTTTTCAGCATCAGAACACCTACATACACCAATGCCGGTGCTGTTGCCGCACTGGGAATAATGCTTGCCAAAGGGGTTACAAACAGGCAGAGTGCAAAGCATATAGCAGTTATCACACTTGCCAGACCGGTACGGGCTCCTGCTGCCACTCCAGCGGCAGACTCCACAAAGGTGGTACAGGTAGAGGTTCCCAAAACAGCTCCTGCTACTGTTGCAATGGAGTCACTGGTCATGGCCTTATTGACATTAATCGGGTCTCCATTCTCATCCAGCATTCCCGCCTGTGCAGAAGTTCCGTAAAGTGTACCGATAGTATCAAACATATCCACCAGACAGAAAGTCACAATCAATACAATGGCATTGAATACGCTTCCGATATGGGCACTAGAAAAGGCTGCCTTCCATGCTTCTGCCTGGAACAGACCTGTAATTCCCACTTCTCCGAAATCTTGGAAGGAACGACCGATATGGCTCATATCCAGACTCGGAACCTGTCCCATAAACACATAGTAAACCACGGTGGAAATCACAATACCGATAATAATATTGGCTTTGACTCCGTATTTTCCAAGAATCGCAATCACCAGAAGACCAATCAGTGCCGTCAATGCCGGAGCTATCTCATGCCACTCTCCGCCGTGAATATCCACAAACTGCACTAAGGTATACTGGTTTGCCTGAATGATGCCTGCATCCTGAAAGCCAATAAATGCGATAAATAATCCGATACCTGCAGGAATCGACTTTTTCAAACACTCCGGCATAGATTTTGCAATATATTGTCTTGCTCCTGTCATAGACAATATCAAAAATACCACACCTGCAATGAAAATAATTACCATTCCTGAATGATAACCGGTAAGCACATCTTCTCCGGCAAAAAATGCTCCTGCCACAAAACAGGTACAGAAAAATGCATTTAAGCCCATTCCACATGCCAATGCAAAAGGCAGCTTAGCATACAATGCCATAAACAGCGTTCCAATGATTGCCGCTAAAATAGATGCCACATAAACTGCATTCCAAATCTGTCCCAATGCCGCAGAATCTGCTCCCAATTCTGCCAGCCATCCACTGGCACCTTCTGCAGCCACCTGATTCGGGTTTACAAATACGATGTATGCCATCGCAAAAAATGTCGTCAATCCTCCGATAATCTCTGCTCTTACCGTAGAATTACGCTCTGAAATTCCAAAAAACTTATCCACTTCTATTTCTCCTAATTACTTATTTTTTTATTTTCCCTCATATTTTATCACTGAACCAACATCATATTTTTTCAGTTTTTCTCTTCCATTTAATCCTTCCAGCTCCATCAGGAAAATGATTTTTACCACTTCTCCGCCTAATTCTTCTACCAGTTTTGCGGCAGCCTCCATGGTTCCTCCTGTGGCAATCAGATCATCAATCAAGACTATTTTCTGTCCCGGTTTGATGGCATCCTTATGCACCTCAATGGTTGCTGTTCCATATTCCAGTTCATAACTTCCTTTGATTGTTTCACACGGAAGCTTTCCTTCCTTTCGCACCAGAATAAATGGTTTGTGAAGGTTATAGGCAATCGGCATTCCAAAGATAAATCCTCTGGATTCTGCACCTGCTAAAACGTCAAACTCCAGACCTTCTAACAGCTTTTGCATTTCATCAATCGCCATATGTAATCCGTCTGCATCCTGCAGGACACTGGTTACATCCCGAAAAATAATACCCGGTTCCGGAAAATCAGGAATACTTCTTACGTAATCCTCCATCTTTTTCATTTTTCATCCGCTCCTTCTTCTTTATCCGCGGCTTTTTGCCGCTTTCTTAACGTACAGGGTAAATATTATCATTTTTTCTTAAAAATTGCAAATTATACATGATAAACAGATTTACTTCCAACGTTTTTGCCAACACCACCTCTGTTGACAAGGGAATCCAAACATTTTAGAATGAAAAGCAGACAGGAGGGAATGACCATGCAAATGAATCAAACACCATCATCCGAGCGTGTCCACATCGGATTTTTCGGACGGAGAAATGCCGGAAAATCCAGTGTTCTCAACGCCATTACCAACCAAGACCTTGCTGTGGTATCCGACGTAAAAGGAACCACCACCGACCCGGTTCAAAAGGCTATGGAACTGTTGCCTTTGGGACCTGTGGTAGTGATTGACACACCCGGTATCGATGACGAAGGAGAACTGGGTGCTTTACGTGTCAAAAAAAGCTATCAGGTGTTAAATAAAGTAGATGCGGTGGTTCTGGTGGTAGACCAGACGCTGGGACTTTCTTCGGAGGACTTTGCTCTGATTGAGCGTATCCGCCAGAAAAAGATACCTTATGTGGTAGTTTTTAATAAATTCGATTTGGAGCCGGCCGCATCACTGGCTAAAGATATGGAATATCTGAAAAAACAAAACACTCCGGTACAGACCGTCAGCACCGTAACCAATCTGGGAATCGAAGAGCTGAAAGAATGTATTGCCATTCTGACAAAGACGGAGGAACCAAAATTGAAAATCGTAGGTGATTTGATTCATCCGTCCGATTTCGTAGTTTTGGTGGTTCCCATCGACAAGGCCGCACCCAAAGGAAGGCTGATACTTCCGCAGCAGCAGACAATCCGTGATATTCTGGAGGCAGATGCTACTGCCATCGTAGTAAAGGAATACGAGTTGAAGGATACATTGAAACATCTGGGTAAAAAACCAAAACTGGTTATCACAGACAGTCAGGTATTTGCCAAGGTTTCCGCAGACACACCTTCTGATATTATGTTAACTTCATTTTCCATTTTGTTTGCCCGTTATAAAGGCAGTCTGGCAACGGTAGTGGAAGGCGTCACTGCACTGGACGCTTTGGAAGACGGAGACAAAATCTTAATTTCCGAAGGCTGTACCCACCATCGTCAGTGCGATGATATCGGAAGTGTGAAACTCCCTCGCTGGATACGTCAATACACCGGAAAAGACATTGATTTTGTCTTCTCTTCCGGCACCGAATTTCCGGAGGATTTATCTGCGTATAAGCTAATCGTGCACTGCGGAGGCTGTATGCTGAATGAGCGTGAAATGAAATACCGCCTTGCCTGTGCCACCGACCAGAACATTCCGATTACCAACTATGGTATTCTGATTGCTTATATGCAGGGAATTTTAAAACGCAGCCTCTTGCCATTCCCTTCCATTGCCATGATGTTGGAGGATTAACTATGCGAATTGAAACAGATATGCTGGGAGAAAAAGAATATTATCAGAAATTTGAATAAATTTCTATGGATACAGGTATGGTCCTAGGACTATACCTGTATAATAACTGCCATCAACTGCAAATCTTCTGTTTCCGAAGCATTGGCAATACTGTGTCTTCCTCCGTTTCTGCATATGCAGACATCCCCGGTTTTCACCGTACAGGATTCTCCGTTGTCATTGTAATCCCCTTCACCGGACAACACAGTAATGATTTCCTCTTCTCCCACATGTTCATGCATTCCCAAAGAACATCCGGGTCTTACAATCAATCTGGCAATCACATTGGCATTGCTGTCATATTCTCCTTTTACCACGGAAGGAATCACTTCTACGACTCCCTCGCCGCCTTTCATGTGTTCATTCATCATGTGTTGAATATCTTCGTATCTTTTAACCATAGTTCTCCTCTTTTATGATAATTTTTCAAAATCCGCTGCCCCATGCTTACAAATCGGACAGATAAAATCTTCCGGAAGGGGATCTCCTTCATAGATATATCCGCAGATTTTACAGATATATCCTTTTTTCTTTTCCGTCTTCTCCGGCTTCGGCTTGATGTTGGACTGATAAAAATCATAGGTTACGGAAGGCTCCTCTTTCAGCACCTCCATATCCGTAACATCTGCCACAAACATGGTATGGGTTCCTAAATCCATGGTAGTCACTACTTTTGCAGAAATATAGGCATTTGCCGTATCCGGCAGGTAAACCAGACCATTTTCAGAACGGGCAATGGTAACTGCCTCCATCTTGTCCACATCTCTTCCGCTTTGGTAGCCAAAGTTCTGAAATACATCAAATCCGGTTCCCTCCGGTAAAATAGAAATATTAAAGATTCCTGTCTTTTTTACCATGTCATGGGTAAGATTTTCTTTGTTGACCGTGATAATAATACGGTTTGGATTTGTAGTTACCTGCATTGCGGTATTGATGATACATCCGTTATCTTTGTCACCATCTTTTGCAGTAAGTACAAATAATCCGTATGTCAGTTTATACATTGCTTTATTGTTCATAAGATACCTCCTTTTACTATAATACTAATAATTGTTACTATTATTTTAATACCTTTCCAGATTTTTTCAAGTCTTATTTTATTCTATCCGAACAAAAGGAAAGTATGAGTCTTTTCTTATGCATGGTTCTCCAACCATTTTAAAGCACTGTAAGCATAGATGCTGCTTCCAATTGGAAGAATATCCTCATTAAACACCACACACTCATTGTGCATCGGTTTTCCGTACAATTCATTTTCCTGAGCTGTACCCGCACCCAACAGGAGATAACTGCAAGGTATCTCATAGGTATAGGATGCAAAATCTTCTGAACCCATACCGCCTTCTTCAAACAAGACCACCTTCTGGGAATCATAAATTTCCTGAATATATCCTGCAATTTCTTTGACCATCTCCTTGTCGTTAAACAAAGGCGGTGCCGAGGCAAGCTCTGTTACCTCTGCTGTACCTCGAAACAGAGCTGCGGTCTGAGTTGAAATCTCCTGAATCCTTTTATAAATCTGTTGGGAAAGTTCCTTGTCCAAGGTACGGATGGTTCCCTCCAAAATAACTTCCTCCGGTATAATATTCGGGGCTTCTCCACCCACAAATTTACCGATAGTCAGGACTGCCGGCTTCGTAGGTGAAATCTCCCGGGAAATAACTTCCTGTAACGCCAGATGGATGTGTGCCGCAATATTGATAGGGTCCACTCCTGTTTCCGGCATAGCACCGTGACAACCGGTTCCTTTTACACGAATCCGAAACAGGGTGCAGCCCGACATACTGGTACCCATTCCGCCAAGAATCATTCCCGTAGGTGTGCCGGAATGAACATGCAATGCCATTCCCGCATCCACGTGAGGATTTTCTAAAACTCCGGCTTTTATCATAGATTTTGCCCCGGTAAACCCTTCTTCATCCGGCTGGAAAACCAGCTTTACCGTTCCTTTGATATCTTTTTGATATTGTTTCAGCAATTTTGCCGCCCCTAAAAGCATTGTGGCATGCATATCGTGACCACAGGCATGCATGGCACCATTTTCTGATGCAAAGGAAAGGGCTGCCTTCTCCCGGATTGCCAATGCATCCATATCGGCACGTAATAATATGGTTTTTCCCGGCTGTTCTCCCTGAATGGTGGCAACAATGCCGCTTTCACATATTTCTTGTGGCTTATACCCATATTCTTTTAATTTTTTACTGACAAATTCTTTGGTCTTTGGCAGAACCGGTCCCACCTCCGGATGTTGATGAATGGTTCTTCGGATTTCCACTAACTCCTCTTTGAACTTTGTTGCAGATTCAATCATAGATTCCATAATAATCTCCTTTTTGAGTTTGAAATATTTTCATCGAAAAGAAAGCAGTCCAAAGACTGCTTTCTATATTTTAACCAAGTGCTACGTCCAGAATCATCATAATTAAAAATCCTGTTGCAAATCCTATGGTATTGATATTGGTATGTTCCCCTGTGGATGCCTCCGGCAGCAATTCCTCCACTACCACATAAATCATGGCTCCTGCTGCAAATGCCAACAGATAAGGAAGCATCGGAGTTACCAGACCCAGCAGAACAATGGTAATACCTGCCGCTATAGGCTCTACGATTCCCGATAACATTCCGTAGAGATATGCTTTCCCCCGACTGTTTCCCTCTGTCACTAAAGGCATGGAAACAATGGCTCCCTCTGGGAAGTTTTGGATGGCAATTCCCAATGCCAGCGTCAATGCTCCCGCAAGGGTCACTCCCTCTTCTCCGGTAATGGCTCCTGCAAAAACTACGCCAACTGCCATTCCCTCCGGTATATTATGAAGTGTAACCGCCAATACCATCATGGTTGTTTTTTTCAGCTTACTTGGCATTCCCTCCGGTACATCACTGTCCATATGCAAATGAGGTATCAAGTGATCCATTCCCAGCAGAAACAGGATTCCCAAAACGAATCCGATTGCCGCAGGCAAAAAGGCAAGCTGCCCCTTGTCCTCAGACATTTCAATGGCAGGTATCAGCAATGACCACACAGATGCCGCCACCATAACTCCCGAAGCAAACCCCAACAATGCCTTCTGAATATTTTGATTCATGGCATCTTTCATAAAAAAGACACAGGCTGCTCCTAAAGCTGTTCCAACAAAGGGTATAAAAATTCCAATCAAAATCTGCATATTCACTCAACTCACTTTTTTTAAAGTTTAAAGAACTTCATCCCTTCATCCAAATCATCCGACAGCTTTCTCAAATTACCGGCTGCTTCTGCAAGGATACGGATGGTCTCGTTTAACTCTGACATAGAAGCTGTGGTTTCCTGAGTACTTGCTGCATTTTCCTGAGAAATCGCAGAAAGATTGGCAATTACATCGATTACCTTTTCTCTGGATGTATCGCAAACCTCGGTACGGCTCTGAATCATCTCCGTCTCTTCTCTGGAATTATCCACACCTCTGGTTACATGGACAAATTGTTCTTTTGTTTCCTCTAATTTCTTCTGCTGCTCTTCAATAATTACTTCTACTTCGCCCATAATCTCTACGGTTGCTTCTGAATCCCTTAACAGCTCTTCAATAATCTGCTTAATCTTCTCTGCGGATTCATTGGACTGCTCTGCCAATTTCTGAATTTCCGATGCCACAACCGCAAAGCCTTTTCCATGTTCTCCTGCTCTGGCTGCCTCAATACTTGCATTCAAAGACAACAGACTGGTCTGGCTTGCTATGGATGTAATCAATTCTACCGCCTCACGAATCATCTGTACAGAATCGTTGGTGGTATGTATCTGTCTGCTGATTTTTGCAATTGCTTCCGTAGTTCTGTCATTGGAATCGGATAGCTGACGGATAATTTTTGTGGATTCATCACTGGCATTTTTCATCTTTGTAGAAGTATCTCCCAATCCGTCTACACTGGTAACAATCTCTTCTATCACTTCACCCATATTTCCGATATGCTGGGATGCCTCTTCAATCTCTTCTGCCTGTGAAACCGCACCTTTGGAGATGTCCTCAATTACCTTGCTCATCTCATCTGTGGTGGCACTGGTATGGGCTGCCATCTCGCTGAGATTATTTCCGGAATCCATCAATACGGAAGAGGACTTTTTAATATCTCCAATAATCTCTACCAGTTTCAGACGCAATTCTTCTACTGCCCTTGCCATGTCTCCAAGCTCATCCCGTCTGCCTTTTGCTCTGCTGTCCACCTCGGTTAACAGATTTCCGCCTGACAGTTCTTTTACTGCTTCATGGGTTCTCTTAATTCCTTTTGTAAAAGATTTGGTGCAGATTGTAGAAACAATAAGCGAAATAATAAACACAATTATCGTTATTACGATAATCCCCGTAACTCTCTGTCCAATAAAGGTGTGAGCCTCCTTTGCTTCCATTCCGGCAAAAATCATACCCACAACGCTTCCATCTGCGTTTTTCATCGGAATGTAATAAGCATAATAAGCTTTTCCGTTAATCTCTAAATCCGTATCGGAATACTCTTTTCCCTGCTTTAATACTTTCTCCACAACCTCATCCGATGCCTTCGTTCCCACCAGACGTTCTTTTGTCTTGGCATCTGTCAGAGAAGTACTCACACGGGTGTCTCCATAAAATATGGTGATGTCTACACCGGTATTCTTTTTTATAGAATCCGGAATCTCGTAGTTTTCACTGACCTGCTGGTTTCCTTTAAATACCATTCCATCGGCATTCTGAACAAAATCTTCCTGATTCAGATTCCGATATACCTCGTCCACACCATATGTAGTAGATTTTAGACCTTTCAGTGCCTCATTCTTCATTCCGGCACTTAAACTATTTGCCGCATACCATGTGACAACCAATCCCATAACAATACAAGGCAGTAAAGCTATGGACATTAATCTTTTCATGACGGATATCTGTCTTCTGTTTTCCATAACGTTTGTATTTCCTCCTTACATCTTTTCCCTTTTTTATGTATATCCCTCTAATATTATGTATGTTTCCCCAAAAATTATCAAGATATTTTGTTTAATTTTTTATTCTTTTTCCTTTATTTTCCTATTATTCGACAATTTTCGTTTTTTATTGCATAGATTTACTTTTTCATATTCTAACAGCCAACGTTTTTTGGAAACACCTCCGGCATACCCGGTTAAACTTCCATATCAGTTTATCTTTGATGGGACAATCATATTTTTGTCCTTCAAACCACAAACCTATCAGCTTGTCCTCCTTTGCCACAATCAGGCATGGACCTATGGGCGTATTATATTTTTTTGCATAAAAATTTATTTCTGACATTTTATCTTTTCCTTATCATCTAATATGCTAATATATTAACATAAAAAATCAAAAAAGACGTTGTCAAAAAACAACGTCTTTACAGTCCTCTTACAGATTCGTCCGTACCAGCTTCGGCTTATATCCGTTTTTCTCAAGGGAAGCTATAATCTGGTTCTTATGGTCTGTTCCAAAGGCTTCCAAGGTGATACGAAGCTCTACTGCTGCATTTCGGTTAATGGATACAAACTGATTGTGTTCCAGCTTAATTACATTTCCCTGTTCTTTTGCAATAGTATCTGCAACCCGTGATAATTCTCCCGGTTTGTCCGGCAACAAGACAGACACGGTGAAGATTCTGTCTCGGAAAATCAGTCCCTGCTGCACCACGGAAGACATGGTAATCACATCCATGTTTCCACCGCTTAATATAGAAACCACTCGTTTATCTTTTACATTCAGATGTTTCAATGCCGCCACAGTCAAAAGTCCTGAATTTTCAATTACCATCTTATGATTTTCCACCATATCCAAAAAGGCAACTACCAATTCATCATCCTCTACCGTAATGATTTCATCCAGATTCTTTTGGATGTATGGGAAGATGTTCTCCCCCGGAGTCTTTACTGCTGTACCGTCTGCAATGGTATTGACCGTCGGAAGTGTTGTTACTTTTCCCGCTGCCAGAGATGCCTGCATACAGTTGGCACCTGCCGGCTCCACACCGATTACTTTTATCTTCGGATTCAACAGCTTTGCCAATGTGGATACGCCTGTTGCCAGTCCGCCTCCTCCGATTGGAACCAGAATATATTCCACCAACGGAAGCTCTTTGAAAATTTCCATGGCAATACTGCCCTGTCCCGTTGCCACAGCCAAATCATCAAAAGGATGGATAAAGGTGTAGCCCTTTTCTTCTGCCAATTCATAGGCTTTGGCACAGGCTTCATCATAGACATCTCCATACAGGACAACCTCTGCTCCATAACTCTTTGTGCGGTTGACCTTGATTAACGGCGTTGTGGTAGGCATCACAATGGTTGCTTTTACACCGTAACATTTTGCCGCATATGCCACACCCTGTGCATGGTTTCCCGCAGAGGCGGTAATCAGTCCTTTTTCCCGTTCTTCTTCTGTTAAGGTGCTAATTTTATAATAAGCTCCTCTTACCTTATAAGCTCCGGTAAACTGCATATTCTCCGGTTTCAGATATACTTTATTTCCCGTTGATTCACTTAAAAAATCACTGTAAATCAACTTGGTCTCCAAAGTAACCTCTTTTACCTTCTCACTTGCCTCTTCAAACTTCTCCAACGTCAGCATTTTCATTTACTCCTCTCTTGCTTCAAACAATGCATCTACAAACTGCTCCGAATCAAATTTCTGTAAATCCTCAATCGTTTCTCCCACTCCGATGTATTTTACCGGGATTCCCAACTCAGATTGAATTGCTACTGCAATTCCTCCCTTTGCGGTTCCGTCCATCTTTGTCAGGATGATTCCTGTAATGTCTGCCACTTCCATAAACTGCTTTGCCTGTGCAAGTGCATTCTGTCCGGTGGTTCCGTCTAATACCACTAAAGTTTCACGGAAAGCATCCGGATATTCTTTTTCCAGAATACGGTTGATTTTTTTCAATTCTTCCATCAGATTTTTCTTATTGTGCAGCCTTCCAGCCGTATCACAGAGCAATACATCTGCTTTTCTGGCCTTTGCTGCCGCCACTGCATCATAAATGACTGCTGCCGGGTCTGCACCTTCCTGTCCGCCAATCATATCCACTCCTGCACGATGTGCCCATTCCTCCAACTGGGAACCTGCCGCCGCACGGAAGGTATCTGCTGCTGCCAGTACTACTTTGCGTCCTTGGTCTTTCAGCTTGCCTGCCAGCTTTCCTACGGAAGTAGTCTTGCCCACACCGTTGACTCCTACTATGAGAACCACAGAGGTCTCTTCTTCAAAACGGTATGCTGTCTCTCCTACCTCCATCTGTTCCTTAATACTCTGTATCAACAGCTCCTTACACTCTTCCGGCTGTTTAATATGGTTTTCTTTTACCTTGTCTCTCAGATTATCCAGAATCTCTTCTGTGGCACGAACGCCGATATCTCCCATAATCAGGATTTCTTCAATTTCCTCATAAAAATCTTCGTCTATGGCAGAAAAGCCGCTGAATATGGAATCAATACCTGATACAAAACTATCTCTGGTTTTGGTCAGTCCCGCCACCAGACGGCTGAAAAAGCCCTGCTTTTTTTCCTGTTCTTCCACTTCTGTGGATTCTGTCTCTATTTCTTCCTCAACTGCTTCTGTCTCAAATTCTTCACTCATTTTCATTCCTCCGCTAGTCTAAATCTTTCTCTATCAGGTTGACAGATACCAAGGTGGAAACACCCTTCTCCTGCATGGTAATTCCATACAGACGATCCGCTGCTGCCATGGTTCCCCTTCGGTGGGTAATAATAATAAACTGTGTATTCTTCGTCAGCTTATGCAGATATTTTGCAAACCGGGTTACATTATTGTCATCCAATGCCGCCTCAATCTCATCCAACAGACAGAATGGGGACGGCTTCAGATTCTGAATGGCAAAGAGCAATGCGATTGCTGTCAAGGATTTTTCTCCACCGGATAACTGCATCATATTCTGAAGCTTCTTTCCCGGCGGCTGTGCGATAATTCGGATGCCGCTTTCTAAGATGTCCTCATCCTCTACCAACTCCAGCGTACCCTTTCCTCCACCGAAAAGCTCCTTGAAGGCTTTGTCAAATTCCCTTTGAATCTCTGCGAATTTTTCACTGAACTGTTTCCGCATGCCGGTGTCCAAATCTTCAATGATACCCATCAGGGTCTGTTCCGCTTCCACCAAATCATCATGCTGACCTTTTAAGAAGTCATAACGTTCCGAGACTTCCTTATACTCTTCAATGGCATTGACATTGACATCTCCCAGCTTCCGAATCTCGTCCTTAAGCTGTGCAATGGATTTCTTCATCTCTGCCAGATTGTCATACTCTTCCTTCCGAAGCTCTTTTGCATTGTGGAAGGTCAGCTCGTACTCCTCCCACATATAGTTCTTTTGATTTTCCATGGTCTCTTCCAGCTTTTCTCTCTGCTGGTTCAATCGGAAAATCTCTTTGTCCAGTTCATTCATCTGGCGTCCGACTTCTTCTCGTTTCTCAAAGAAACCTTTGTATTCTTTGTTCAACTGTTCTCTGGCTTCCTGTGTCTCCTTTAACTCTTTGACATAAGAAGCATAGGTTTCATCAGAGGCAAGGATGGTCTTTTCAATCTCTGCAATATCCTGCTGTTTCTTCTTGGCATCCTCCTTGGAAATCTCTGCATCATGCTGCACCTTTTCCAATTCTTCGTCCAGACGCTGCACTTCTCCGGTGATACGGTTCAGGTTTTCCAGCACAAATTCGCCCTTCTGGCGGATATTGGCTTCTTCCAACTGTATCTCAGAAACCGCCTTAGCGGCACTTTCTTCTATATATATCTGCTCATCCAGTATTTCCTGATATTTTTGATTCTCTACTTCAATTTCGGCTTCCCGCTCTGTTGCGTGTTCTATCTCTGCCTTAATCTGCTCCTTGTTCCGCTGAATTTCTAAAATCTGGTTTTCAATCTCCTGATTTTCATTCTGCAATCCCACAAAGACGCTTTCACTCTCGTTTTTCTGCTCCTTGGCACGCTCCACGTTCAGTTGAGCGGTATTCTGTAAGATATAGGCTTTCTGCAAATCTTCCCGGACTTTTTCCAAATCGTCCTTCAAAAGCTCTCTGGCAGTCTGGATATCCAGTTTTCTCTGCTTCAATTCTTCTAATTGCTTTGCAAGAGAGGTTACAGACTTTTCCAGTTCTTCTATCTCACGTTTTCTTCCCAACAGATTGCTATTGTTCTTAAAAGCACCTCCGCTGATAGAACCTCCCGGACTCAGGTATTCGCCTTCCAGTGTTACCATATGTATGGAATAGTGATATTTCCTTGCAATGGCAATGGCATGGTCTACAGTATCTACTACCAGTACCCTTCCCAACAGATATGCCATAATTCCATCATAAGCATTCTCATTCTTCACCAGTTCATCTGCAAAGCCAATGACACCCTTCTCCTTTGCGGCATCGGTGTTTCGCTTCACTTCCCGCTTGCTGACACTGGTAATCGGCAAAAAGGTAGCTCTTCCGAAACGATTCTCTTTTAAATACGAAATCATTTCCTTTGCGGTTTCTTCGTCAGCCGTTACGATGTTCTGGATATTTCCTCCCAATGCTGTTTCAATGGCAGTCTCATATTTTTTGTCTACCTGCATCAAATCTGCCACAACACCGTGTATTTTGGAGTTGGACTCTTTTCTCTCCATCACCTTGCGGATACTGTTTCCGTAACCGTCATATCTCTCCGCAATATTTTTTAAGGATTCCAGACGGGACTGTTCTTTATTATAGCGGATATTTGCCTGTTCGCTTTCCTGCTGGTTCTTCTGCTGCTTGGTTCTCCACTCGTCCAGTTTTGCCAGCATATCGGCTTCCTGTTTCTTTCCTTCTGATATCTGTGTCTGTATGGTATCCAGCTCACTCTGGCTTTTCTCCAAAGCCTCCGTCAATCCGCTTTCTTCTGTCTTACGCTGTAACAGCCGCTGATTCAACTGTGCTTTACGGATATTGACCTGTTCCAACATGGTGTCATATCTCTGCTGTCTCGCCTTGGTGGAAGCCTTTTGGTTCAACAGCTCAATCATTTCATTTTTGCCGGCTTCGATTCCCTCTTTGCAGCGGTTAATCTCTTTCTGGATTGCCTGCAGCTTTTCCTCTGCCTGCTCTCTGGATTTCTCCACCACTTCTATCTGTTTGTCATACTCAGCTTTTTGTTCCTCGTAGCCCTTCTTTTGCTCTCCTTTT
Source organism: uncultured Lachnospiraceae bacterium (assembly GCA_958349535.1). Classification (GTDB taxonomy): domain Bacteria; phylum Bacillota; class Clostridia; order Lachnospirales; family Lachnospiraceae; genus Maccoyibacter. The sequence goes on along the minus strand of CATWDJ010000002.1, from coordinate 65,033 downwards.
TCTGCCTTCTGGCTCTCAATGGCATCCACCCGCTCCTTCAGATGTTCATCTGTCAGCTCCGCCGTGTGAATCTGCTCTCTTAAGACATTAATCTGTCCCTCCAGTTTTCCTTTCATCACATCGGTTCCTGCAATGCCGTCTTTGATGGTGCTAATCCGGGTATCCATCTCCTCCATGGACTGCTCCATTCTGGCATACTCTGCTTTTATCTTCTCATGCTGCTCTGTGGTTTCCTCCAACTGCTCATTGGCAACCCGGAAATTTTTCTGTACCTGATCCAGCTGATTTTCAATCCGCTCTACCTCCATCAAAAAGAGATTGATGTCGTACTCCTTCAATTCCTCTTTCTTTTTCAGATAAAGGCGGGCCTTTTCTGACTGACGTTCCAATGGTCCTATCTGACGTTCTAATTCTGCCAGAATGTCATTGACCCGCACCAGATTTTCCCGTTCATTCTCTAATTTCTTCTGTGCTGTTACTTTTCTTCTCTTATACTTTACGATGCCCGCAGCCTCATCAAAGAGTTCCCTGCGTTCCTCCGGCTTTCCGCTGAGGATTTTATCAATCTGTCCCTGACCGATAATGGAATATCCTTCCTTTCCGATTCCCGTATCGTAGAACAGTTCATTTACATCCTTCAAACGGCATGGACTGCCGTTCATCAGATATTCGCTCTCGCCGGAACGGTAAACTCTTCTTGCTATGGTGACTTCCTTAAAATCTATGGGAAGCTGATGGTCCGTATTATCCAACGTAATTGCAACATACGCATAACTTAACGGCTTCCGGTTCTCTGTTCCCGCAAAAATAACATCCTGCATACTGGAGCCTCTCAGCTGTTTTGCACTCTGCTCTCCCAATACCCAGCGTACCGCATCTGCAACATTACTTTTTCCGCTTCCGTTTGGTCCCACAATTCCTGTAATTCCATTATGGAAGTCAAATACTATTTTATTGGCAAATGCCTTAAATCCATGTACTTCAATACTCTTTAAATACATCCTATCCCTCACTACCTACTTTTCCGGTTTGTTTTCCCGCAGCTTCAAGATTCCATGATAAGCGGCTTCCTGCTCTGCTGACTTTTTGGTTCTTCCTTCGCCGGTTCCGATAACCTGCTCCCCTATCAGGGCTTCCACTTCAAAGAGCTTGTCGTGATCCGGTCCTGTTTCTGCAATGATACGGTATGACAGTTCCTCCTTGAACTCAGCCTGCACGATTTCTTGCAGGATAGTTTTGCTATCATAAAAGAGCTGCTTATGCTCAATATCCGTCAAAATAAATCTTAGGATAAACTCTTTTGCACTAGCAAAACCACCATCCAGATAAATGGAACCGATCAGTGCCTCCAACGCATCGGAAAGAATGGATTTTCGTTTTCTGCCCCCTGTCATATCCTCGCCTTTTCCCAAGAAGAGATATTTTCCCAAATCCATCTCTTTGGTACAAAGTGCCAAGGTAGGCTCACATACAATGCTGGCACGCAATTTTGTCAAATCTCCCTCCGGCATTTTAGGATAATTCTGGAACAAAAACTCGCTGGATACGATTTCCAAAACAGCATCCCCCAAAAATTCCAATCTCTCATTATCTGATAATTTGCTCATATGCTTTTCGTTGGCATAGGAGCTGTGTGTCAATGCCTGACGAAGCAAGTTTTTGTTCTTAAAACGGTAACCGATTCTCTCTTGCAGCTCGTCCATACTTTTCTGACCTTGATACATAGTTCTCTCCCTTTCTACTAAAATAATGCAAGAAAAAGCCCTTTGAAAAAGAAAGGGCTTTTTACACATTCTTTGTTCAATTATGCTAACGCATTTTTTATCTGCTCTACGGCATCGCCCACCGTCACGATTTTCTCTGCATCTTCATTTGCGATTTCTATATCGAACTCCTCTTCCAATCCCATAATAATCTGGAATACGTCCAATGAATCTGCTCCTAAATCGTCGGTAAAAGTGGTCTCCATTGTAATCTCATTCTCATCAACATTTAATACCTCTGCAATGATTTTTTTGATTTTTTCAAATTCCATGATTCTTCCTCCTCTATGACTCCTCTGTTATCTTATCTGTAATATATGTCTTTATTTTTTGATTGATTTCCTGTTCTTTAAATGCCACACACTGCATAATTGTATTTTTCACTTCTTTTGCTTTCGCACTTCCATGGGTTTTTACCACCAGTCCGTTTAATCCCAAAAGGGGAGCTCCGCCGTACTGGGTTGCATCAAACCTCTTTAGTGTATCTTTTAATGCAGGTTTTACCAGCAATGCTCCTATTTTACTCTTCAAGCTGGACAACATGCCCTGCTTAATGGTACCCATCAAGGTTGAGGAAAGACCCTCATATAATTTCAGAATTACATTTCCGGTAAATGCCTCGCAAACGATGACATCTGCATCTCCCCGAGGAATATCCCGTGCCTCAATGCTTCCCACAAAATTAATGTTTTCACATTCCTTTAAAAGCGGAAATGTCTCTTTGACCAAAGCATTTCCCTTTTCCTCCTCTGCACCGATATTCACAATGGCAACTCTCGGATTGCGGATACCCAGAATATGTTCCATATAAATAGAACCCATCTGTGCAAACTGCACCAGATGACTTGGTCTTGCATCCACATTGGCTCCACAGTCTATCAAAATAGACACGCCGTTTTCTGTGGGAATCAGCGGTGCCAGCGGTGGTCTCTCAATTCCTTTGATTCTGCCCACAATCACTTGTCCGCCTACCAGAATTGCTCCTGAGCTTCCTGCTGAGACAAAAGCATCTGCCTCTTTATTCTTTACCATATTCATTCCAACTACAATGGAAGAATCCTTCTTCCTTCGTATTGCCATTACAGGCGGCTCGGCTGTCTCAATGACTTCCGTCGCATTCACAATGCGAATCTGCTCTTTCCTGTATGTATATTTTTCTAATTCTTCTGTGATAACGTCCTGTTGACCAACCAAGATAATTTCAATATCTTTTCTTTCGCTAATTGCGTCCATGGCACCCTTGATAATCTCTCCCGGTGCGTTGTCTCCGCCCATGGCGTCCAGCACAACCCTGACCATTTCCTGCATAGGACTATCCTCCTTACTCTTCCATTACATAAAAAAATATACTATATCTATTTCTATAAATCAACCAAAATAAACTATGTTTCGTAAAAATCCTGATTCCGCTCATCCTCTGCTTTTCTATCTTCTTCACTCATATATTTCCGAAATACGGATTCTAAAATCACTTCCAGATACCATCCACACAACAGAGGGACAATTACCAGTGAAAAAGGAGTCAGCCAGACCAAAAAAGCAGAAATACCAAACACCAGCAATACCAATAGGGTTTTTGCCATATTTGCAAACATAAACAAAATACTGTTTTTCAATACTGCCTTGGTGGTATTTTCAAATCTTGCCAGATAAGCAAAGGTATAAACTGCCCATAAAACTAAAATCACAAACAAAACAGCGAAAAACAGATAGCTCATTCCATATCCTGCCCCTTCTGCCGCTGCCTGATACATCACATAGATATCTATTGCCAAAACAGCACCGATGGCAAGAAACAACAGCCAGCAAAGTGTGGCCTGTTTAAAGTTTTCCTTCCACGCCCGTTTATATTCTGCCCAGAGGTAGCCTCTGTCCTGTTTTAAAACCTTCCGCAACGTATAATAAAAAGCCGTCACAGAAACGCCGATGGTAATCACCGGCACACAGCTTATGAGAAACAACAGGTTCAACAACAGGCTGTCTGTGAATTTTCCTAATACAGTAAGCAATTTATTTTCATGGTTGTTCATAGTCTACCTCGCATGTTTTACATTTAAATTTTTCTCTAAGAAAAAAAGGAGTGTTTTTACAAACACTCCCATTTGCGGTCGATTAATCCTGAGGAATAATTTCTCTTTTGTTGTATGAGCCACAGTTTTTGCACACTCTATGAGGCATCATTAACTCTCCGCATTTGCTGCATTTTACCAGATTCGGAGCAGTCATTTTCCAGTTAGCTCTTCTTTTATCTCTTCTTCCTTTAGAGGATTTGTTTTTTGGACAAATTGACATTTGGTTACACCTCCTTAAATTTGTTAAACACATCTTGGATAACTGCCATTCTTGGATCGAGTTCTGTTTTCTCACAATCACAGGTTTTATGGTTCAGATTCTGTCCGCATTTTTTACAAATACCTGCACAGTCTTCCCTGCACAAAACCTTCATGGGCCAGTTAACCAAAACCTCATCGTAGATTATTCTATCTAAATCAAGATGAAATCCAATCATGTAGTCTGCTTTTTCCATCTCTTCTTCATCGACTTCCTGTTCTTCAACATGAATCGGAATCTCCTTATCGATGTCAAGACGGAGCGTTGTCTCCACATCTTCCAGACAACGGTCACAAGGAATTGCTATTGTAAGCTCTGTACTTCCACGAATAAGCAGCCGCTTGTTCTCTTCGTTTAAAATATGAAGTACCACATCTTCCTTCTTTGTAATAGGAAAACTTCCCAGCTTCGAGTCGAATGACACCATTTCCACAGGAACTTTCTTGGTAATCTCTTTATTCGCAACGGATAAAATGTCTGTTAAATCAACTTTCATCTTCTTCTCCTATTCACACCTAAACAATTATACATAGATGATTTCTATTTGTCAACTATATTTTGGTGGATAATTACTTTAACAAAGCCACGGTTTCTCTTGCAATGGCAAGCTCTTCGTTAGTCGGAACAGCTAACACCTTTACTTTGGAATTTTCTGTGGAAATAATCAAATCTTCTCCACGCTTTTTATTCTCCTCTGGATTCAATTCTACACCCAGATATCCCAGATTTGCACAAATCTTTTCACGAATCATTCCGGAGTTCTCACCTAATCCTGCGGTAAAGCAGATAGCATCTACACCGTTCATAGCCGCCGCATAGGCTCCGATATAGTGGATGACACGATAACAGAACAGCTCCTGTGCCAAATCCGCTCTCTCGTCTCCTGCCTCTGCAGCCGCCTCAATATCTCTGAAATCGCTGGATACGCCGGAAACACCATAGACACCGGACTCTTTATTTAAAACATTTAACACCTGATGAATGTCAAAGTTTTCTTTTTCCGCGATATATTCCAATACGGAAGGATCCACATCACCGGAACGGGTACCCATAACCAATCCTTCCAACGGAGTCAGTCCCATGGACGTATCTACGGACTTACCATTTTTCACTGCACATACAGAGGCACCGTTGCCCAAATGACAAACGATGGTCTTTAAAGAGTCATATGGTTTTCCCAACAGTTCTGCCGCACGTTTGGAAACATAGCTGTGACTGGTTCCGTGGAATCCATATTTACGAACCTTGTACTGCTCATAGTATTTGTAAGGAATACCATACATATACGCTTCTTTTGGCATCGTCTGATGAAATGCTGTATCAAAAACGGCTGCCATTGGAACACCCGGCATTAATTCCTGACAAGCTGCAATTCCGATTAAATTTGCCGGATTATGAAGCGGTGCCAATTCACTGACATTCTCAATTGCCGCAATTACCTCTTCATTAATTAAAGTAGATTCTGTAAATGCTTCTCCACCGTGTACTACACGATGTCCCACTGCTGAAATCTCATCCAAAGAAGCAATGGCACCGGTTTTTGGATTAATCAATGCTTCCAATACCATTTTTACTGCTTCTGTGTGGGTTGGCATTGTTTCTTCTGTTACTTCTTTCTCACCACCCGCACGTTGGTACACTAATCTTCCGTCAATTCCGATTCTCTCACAAAGTCCCTTAGCCAACACAGACTCTGATTCAGAATCAATCAACTGAAATTTCAAAGAACTGCTTCCGCAGTTAATCACTAATACGTTCATCCTTTTCCCTCGTACTTTCTTTTTATTTACGCTCTCTTCTTTCGGGAGTGTGAATCGTCCTTATTATAATCCTATTTTTTGTTCTGTACAAGGGATTTTATAGAATCCTTGCTCAATTGTTGTGTTGACATTATTTATTCATTTCATCAAAGACAAAATAACACTTAGATAGGTTCTTTCGTACACACTTTCTTCTTGGAATAATAGCTGCGAATTACTTTTGATGATATACCTTGTATATCCTAGAATAAAATCTTTAGAATTTTAGATTTGTGCAGACTCTTCCTGCATTTTAGATACGAACTCCTCTACGGAATCCACCTGTGCTGCCAGTTTCGTCCAGTTTTTCAGAACTTCTATATGTCTCTCTGACAGGATACGCTCTCTCACATCCTCCGGCACAGTTCCGTAAACCTCTAAAAAAGTTAAAACTGTCTCTGCGATACCTTCAGTTATTCCTTCGGCTTTTCCTTTTGATTCTCTTCTCTTTAACAATTCCTCAAATGTCATATACTTTGCCTCCAGACCCCGCCATCGTTTTAATGCTGTGACTTTCTCATGCAGACGTTCAATGGAATCATCCTTTATCCCTGAAACATAATCATCCGTGCTGTTTTCCACATATTTCAAGAAATGAATTAATTCCTTCGGTACCTCTTTTTCATTCTTTCCCTTAGTATTTAGGAATATCTTCCGGGTCTCATCCCCCAGTTTGATATTTCGCTCTAAACACCTTTCCTCAAAGGTATATCGGTAAAGCCCCTCTCCGAATGGATCAAATGTACAGATAAAGATTACATATCCGGGTTTCAAATCGTTAAAATCATCTCCCGGTTTCAAAGATGACACATCCATTTCTGCCTGATGGTAACGGCTTCTCTTTGCCAGATTCCCTTCATTTTCGTTTTGTGCTTCCACATTATAATTGACCTGCAGCTCGTCGCTGGCGTAAATATCTAACCTCACACTGCGAAACTCTGAACTAATCAGTATGCTGTGTTCTGCATGTACTTTTACCTTTGGCACTTTGTTTCCTAAGATAATCTCCAACACCAGTTGACAGATTTCCGGGTCTTCCAATGCTGCTGCAAATAAAAATGAATTACTTAAATCCAGTTCCTGTAGTGTTTTTTTCATGGTTCCTCCCGTCTTTGTGCACAGAAAGAACCTATCTATAATTCGATTATAGCGAGAATTCCTGCAAATAGCAATATGCTATTCCGATTCTTTTCCCATTTCTTCCGCCTTGCCCTCGCCTTTTTTCCATGCTATACTCTTAGCATGAAAACCATAGGAATTATTGCAGAATACAACCCATTTCACAATGGGCATAAATATCAGATTGAAAAAGCCAAAGAATTGACAGGAGCTGATTACGTGATCATCGCCATGAGCGGCGATTTTGTACAAAGAGGTGCTCCTGCCCTCATAGATAAATATACCCGAGCCAAAATGGCTCTTAGCTGCGGTGCCGATTTAGTCCTTGAGCTTCCGGCTCTTTGGGCTTGTTCCAGTGCGGAATTTTTTGGAGCTGCGGGAATTGCTCTGTTGGACAAACTGGGGATTGTGGATATAGTGTGTTTCGGCTGTGAAACACCCAACCTTTCCGCCTTTCACCAACTGGCTGATTTTTTCATTGAAGAACCGGAAAATTACCGCAGGGCACTTTCCACCTATTTAAAGGAAGGAAAAAATTTTCCTACCGCAAGGGCATTGGCGGTTTCTGATTCCCTGCCGGATGCTTCGCCGGAAGTAATCGATATTCTCCGGTCCCCTAACAATATTCTGGCATTGGAGTATTGCAAGGCTCTCCGAAAACGGGAGTCTTCTATGGAAGTGCTTCCCATTCAGCGAGTGGGAAAAAATTATCACGATACGGAAACGGACTCTGCTTTTTCTTCCGCCACCGGAATTCGGAAGCTTTTGCAACAGAAGGCAGATTTAAATAATGACATAACCTCTTTAAAGGGTCAAATGCCGGATGTAGCTCTTGAAATACTGGAAGAAGCTCTGAATTGCCGTCCTCTCCTGTTTGAGGATGACTTTTCTTCTCTTTTGGGTTTTCAGTTATTGAAAGAGGATTCTTTTTCCCAATATGCAGATGTCTCTTCCGACCTTTCCAACCGCATCCGAAACACACGGTATTCCTTTTCCTCCGTCAGTTCTTATCTGGACTGCCTGTATACCAAGGAGGTTACCTTCGGAAGACTGAGCCGTATGCTTTTTCACATTTTATTGGGACACAAAGAAAAAGATTACGATATCTATCGTAATCTCGATTATGTTCCTTATGCCAGAGTCTTGGGCTGCTCCGAATCCGCTGCTCCCATATGGCGAAAATTGAAAGATAAATCACAGATTCCTCTGATTACAAATCTGCCTCAGGCACCGCAGCTTTTGGATGCACCTGCTATGGCTCTTTTGGAAAAAGACATCTATGCCTCCAGACTCTACCGCCTTGCTGCGATTCAGAAAGGCAAAAAATTACTGCCGGATGAATACCAGCAGAAATTTTTAAGATTATAATCCGCAGATGGTACCACCACCTGCCACATATTCTCCATCGTAAAAGACAAATGCCTGTCCCGGAGTCACTGCCCTCTGGGGTTCTTCAAACACACAGCGTATCTTGTCTTTTTCTATTTGTTCTATGGTACAAGGTACACCCTTATGGGCATAGCGTATTTTCCCGGTAAATTCTTTTTTCTCTTTTAAATCCGGTACTGCCATGAAATTGACATTTTCCGCATAAAGCTCTCTGGTAAAAAGTGTCTCATTGTCTCCAATCACTACTTCATTGGTTTCCGGTCTTATCTCCGTCACAAAAACAGGTTTTCCCAGAGAAAGGTTCAATCCCTTCCGCTGTCCGATGGTATAGTTGGTAATTCCCTTGTGCCGTCCCAAAACGGTTCCGTCCTCCGTCACGAAATTTCCCGGTGCCGGAAGTGCCTGACCTGCCTCCCGTTTTATGAACCCTGCATAATCGCCATCCGGCACAAAACAGATGTCCTGACTGTCCGGCTTGTTGGCAATGCGAAGTCCTATCTTTTCTGCAATGGCACGTATCTCATCTTTTGTATAGTCTCCCACCGGCATAAGGGTATGGGCCAGCTGATGCTGGGTCAGATTATATAGTGCATAGGTCTGATCCTTTGCCGCTGTCACAGAATTTTTTATGGCATATCTGCCATTGGCAAGCTGCTCAATTCTGGCATAGTGACCTGTGGCAATATAGTCTGCTCCAATCTCTAAGCTTCTTTGAAGCAGAGCCTCCCATTTCACATAGCGGTTACAGGCGATACAGGGATTTGGAGTACGCCCCTGAAGGTATTCCCCGATAAAGTAGTCCATGACATTTTCTTTAAATTCCTTCCGAAAATTCATCACATAATAGGGAATCCCCAAGTCCGCAGCCACCCGGCGGGCATCATCCACCGCCGAAAGTCCGCAACAGCCGCCGTTTTCTTCCTGTGTCAGCGAATCTTCCTCCTGCCATATCTGCATAGTGACGCCGATGACATCATAACCCTGTTCTTTTAAAAGGTAGGCTGCCACGGAGGAATCCACTCCTCCTGACATTCCCACCACAACTTTCTTCTTGTCCATCTTTTCCTCCGGCTTAGTAGTCCTCCTCTTCTTCACCTTCGGAAATATCAGATTTCGGTTCCTCTAAGCCCTCTATTTCAATATTATTTTTCTTTGCATAGTCCCAGAGTGCCGCATGAATGGCTTCCTCTGCCAACAAAGAACAGTGTACCTTGACAGGAGGCAATCCGTCAAGTGCTTCCATCACCGCTTTATTTGTTATCTGAAGTGCTTCCTGAATACTCTTTCCCTTTACCAACTCGGTTGCCATGCTGCTGGTTGCAACAGCAGCACCGCAGCCAAAGGTTTTAAACTTACAATCTCTGATGATTCCTTCATCATCAATATCCAAAAAGATTCTCATAATATCTCCGCATTTGGCATTTCCTACTGTTCCTACACCGCTTGCGTTCTCTATCTCACCCATGTTTCTGGGATTCTGAAAATGGTCCATTACTTTCTCGCTGTACATATTGTCCTCCTATTCCTGATGTGCCTGGCTTTTTTTCTTAAAGTCTTCATATAGCGGTGACATATCCCGCAATTTTGCAACAATTTCTTTGATTGCTTCTATGGTTGTATCAATATCTTCTTTTGTAGTCTCTTTTCCCAGCGTCAACCGCAAAGAGCCGTGTGCAATTTCATGGGGCAGTCCGATTGCCAGCAATACATGGGACGGGTCTAAGGACCCGGATGTGCAGGCAGAACCCGAAGAAGCACAAATACCTTTCATGTCCAGCATAATCAAAAGGGACTCTCCTTCAATGAACTGGAAACAAAAGTTTACATTGTTGGGCAGACGGTTTGTTCTGGAACCGTTCACTCTGGAATACGGAACCTCCTTTAAGACTCTGCTCATCAGATAATCCCTCAACTGACTTTCTTTTTCTATCCGCTCCTGCATGGTATCCAGAGCTATCTCTGTTGCCTTTTTCAGACCTACGATTCCCGGAATGTTTTCTGTTCCCGCACGTCTTTTTCTCTCCTGTGCACCGCCATGGATAAAGGAGCCTGATTTGATTCCCTTTCGGATATACAAAAATCCGATTCCCTTTGGTCCGTTCAGTTTATGACCGCTGGCACTGAGCATATCAATATTCATTTCTTCCACATTGATTGGAATCTGTCCAAATGCCTGTACTGCATCTGTGTGGAAAAATACTCCTGCTTCTTTTGCGATGGCACCGATTTCTTTTATCGGCTCAATGGTTCCAATCTCGTTGTTGGCAAACATAATAGAGATGAGAATGGTATCAGGACGGATGGCTGCTTTCAGCTCCTCCAGATTTACCACTCCATGCTCATCCACATCCAGATAGGTAATCTCATATCCTTCCCGCTCTAAATACTGGCAGGTATGCAAAATGGCATGATGCTCGATTTTACTGGTAATGATATGTTTGCCCTTTTGCCGATAGGCTTCCGCTGTTGCCTTTAACGCCCAGTTGTCACTTTCGGAACCTCCGGCAGTAAAATAAATTTCCTGTGGTTTGGCATTGATTGCCTTGGCAATGGTCTCTCTCGCTTCCTCAATGACGATTTTGTTTTTATTTCCAAATTCATAGACACTGGAAGCATTTCCATAATTCTCTGTAAAATACGGAAGCATTGCTTTTACCACTTCTTCATCTGTTTTTGTTGTTGCCGCATTATCTAAATATATCATCCTTTATCTCCTATTATTCCTATATGTTTTATATGTATATAATAGTACGACTTTTCCGTTCTGTCAATAGGACATCTCGCATATATTTCAATAAAATGTTTTTGCGGGAGGTTTTTATGAATCTATCCCGAATGATAAAAAATCCTTTGGTAATCGGAACTCTTTTTTTAACCATTTCCGGTGCTTTAAGCAGAATTATAGGCTTCTTCTATAGAATATTCCTCTCTCATACGATTGGTGCAGAGGGCGTTGGTATTTATCAGTTGATTTTTCCTGTCTATGTTCTATGCTTTGCTCTGACCTCCGCAGGTATTCAGAGTGCTGTTTCCAAATATGTGGCAGAGGCGGCTGTGAAAAAAGGCGGTATCACAGGGAGGTGCTATATGAGTGCCGGTTTTATCCTCTCACTTAGCTTATCCATTTTGTGTTCGTTCTATCTATATCATTATGCAGATTTTTTGGCTGCCCATGTTGTCTGTGAATACCGGACTGCCCCTCTTTTTCGGATTCTTGCTTACGCAGTTCCCTGTTGCAGCATCCACAATAGTATCAGCGGCTATTATTATGGAATGAAAAAAGCTGCTATTCCTTCTATTGCCCAACTGTTAGAACAGATTGTCCGGGTTCTGAGTGTCTATCTGATTTACCGTATTCACTTACAGGAAAATCTGGACATCAGCCCTTCCATCGCCGTATGGGGTGTGGTATGCGGAGAAGCTGCTTCCGCACTTTTTACCATGGCAGCAATCCGTTTTTCCAAAAATCAGCTTCGTTTTTTGAAAACTGCCATGGGACAAATTGGGCGGCTGTCCCTGCCTCTTACCGGAAACCGTGTGGTTCTCAATCTCTTTGTCAGCATGGAAGCCATCCTTATCCCTTTGAAATTACAGGAGTTCGGACTTAGTAATTCCGATGCCCTAAGTCTTTTTGGCGTTTTAACCGGAATGGCTCTGCCTTTGATTTTGTTTCCTTCTTCCATTACAAACTCTCTGGCAGTTATGCTGCTTCCTGCTGTATCCGAGGCATCTGCCGCCGGAAAGGATGACAAAATCAAAAAGGCTGTCTCAAAATCCATTGCTTACTGTATGGTTTTTGGATTTGCCTGTACGGCAGGTTTCTTTTTTCTGGGGAATTTTTTAGGAAATTTTTTATTTCACAGTGAGACCTGTGGAAATTATATTATGGCTTTAAGCTTTATCTGCCCTTTTATGTATTTATCTTCTACACTTTCCTCTATTTTAAATGGATTGGGAAAAACAGTTCACACCTTCTGCCACAATCTGGTCAGTATTTCTATCCGTCTGCTGTTTGCGGTTTTTGCCATTCCTGTGTTTGGTATGAAGGGCTACCTGTGGGGGCTGCTTGCCAGCCAGATTGTACTGTGTGCCTGTTTTGTATTCTCGCTGAGGGAGTATGTGAAATAAAGTAGTTTTATGTGTATTCTGCCGATTATTGGTATATAATGGTACTCATTAATACTAATGATTGGTAGGTGGTATCTTAGTTTGATAAAAGTGTATCATGGCACAAACTTGAGTTCTGCTTTTGATATATGGTTACACGGAATTAATTTAAATAAAAGTTTACCAAATTTAGATTTTGGCAAAGGATTCTATGTAACAGACAATAAAAAGAAAGCGACTGAACGTGCTCTCAAGAAAACAAATGATTATAACAAAAGATTTCATTGTAAGGAAGATGCGTATCTTGTAGAAATGTATGTAGATAACTCTTATTTTTCAAAAATGAACACAAGATTTTTTAAATCCAGAGAACAAGAATGGTTTGATTTTGTTGTTAATAATCGTTTAGACTTAGACTTCTTAAAGAAACATAAAATAATTAACCATAATAAAGATCATAAATATGATATTGTATATGGTGAAATAGCCGATGGCAAGATAGCAGATATTGTAAATGATATCAGAAATAATGTTTACTCTATTCAAGACATAGACTATTCTCGTATCATACCAGAATCCGGAAGATTCTACGGCAATCAATATTCTTTTCATACCACAAAATCCCTATCTTGTATAAAAGATGTATCTTGTGCTATAATAAAACCATATAAAAGGGAAAGAGGGTGGAATTAATATGAGAAAAGACGCGAAAGAATATATGAAATCTGTTGTAGATATTATCATAAAAAAATATCATATATCTGAAATTGAGGCATATAAGGCAGTAAAAAAATCTTTCTTATATGATTCCTTAAAAAAATTTCCTGATGAAACATTGCATGATGATATAGAGACAAACGCAGATTTTGTGTATCAGGATTATACAACAGAACAATTATTGCGAATGTAAATATTTGCACTTCAGTATCATCAAAAGAATCCGGCAATGCCGGATTCCTTTTTATTTAATATCAATTTTTTTCTAACCATTTCTTAATGATGGAACAGACGGATTCCTGTAAATGCCATTACCATTCCATATTTGTCACAGGTTGCGATAACATGGTCATCACGGATGGAACCACCCGGCTCTGCCACATATTTTACACCGCTTCTGTGTGCCCGCTCAATGTTATCTCCAAATGGGAAGAAAGCATCTGAGCCTAAAGCCACATCGCTCATCTTATCCAGCCATGCACGTTTTTCTTCTGCGGTAAATACCGGTGGTTTTACCTTGAAGATATTCTCCCATGCTCCGTCTGCCAGCACATCCATGTAATCCTCTCCGATATAGAGGTCGATGGAGTTATCACGGTCTGCACGGCGAATACCGTCTACAAACTCTAAGCCCAATACCTGCGGAGACTGACGTAGCCACCAGTTGTCTGCTTTCTGCCCCGCAAGGCGGGTACAATGGATACGGGACTGTTGTCCTGCACCGATACCGATTGCCTGTCCGCCCTTGGCATAGCATACAGAATTGGACTGGGTATATTTTAAGGTAATCATAGCAATTGCCAAATCAATCTTGGCACTTTCCGGTAATTCTTTATTTTCTGTTACGATGTTTCCGAAGAAATCTTCGTCAATTTTTAATTCGTTTCTTCCCTGCTCAAAGGTAATTCCGAATACTTCTTTTCTCTCCAATGCCTTTGGCACATAATTCGGATCAATCTCGATGACGTTGTAATTTCCGTTTTTCTTTGCCTTTAAGATTTCCAATGCCTCCGGCTCATAACCCGGTGCAATCACACCATCGGAAACCTCTCTTTTAATGATTTTTGCAGTTGCCACATCGCAGACATCAGAAAGAGAAATAAAATCTCCGAAGGAAGACATACGGTCTGCACCTCTGGCTCTGGCATAGGCATTTGCCAATGGGGTAAATTCTTCCTCAATATCATCTACCCAATAAATCTTTTTCTCAATATCTGTCATTGGAAGTCCTACGGCAGCTCCTGCCGGAGATACGTGCTTAAAGGAGGTGGCTGCCGGAAGTCCGGTGGCTTTCTTCAGCTCACTTACCAACTGCCATCCGTTGAAAGCATCCAGAAAATTAATATAACCCGGTTTTCCGTTTAATACCTTGATTGGAAGTTCTCCCTCTTCCATATAGATTCTGGAAGGCTTCTGATTTGGATTACATCCGTATTTCAACTCTAATTCTTTCATTATTTTCTCCTCTATCTTTCCATCCTATTTCTGGTTCTTGTTGATGATTTTTGACTCATAGGCTCCTGTCTCAATATCAATATACCGAACAAACAGGGATACCTTATTCTCTTCATTCAGACTGTTCCAAAGAGTATCCGCAAAGCTGTCCATATCGTCCGGAATTGCAATCAGCTCCGGCTCTCCCTCAAAACTTGGAAGGGGATTTCCGTCTCCCATATAGGTATGTATAAAATGACCTTCTCCTGCCACCGGATTCTCATAGGCAAAAGTATAGCGGTTGCAGGCATCCGGATTTCCGTTGTTGCTCTTTAAAATGGACATTGCATAGTTGTAGCTGCCCTTGTCCACATGCATAATACCGGAAATACGAGGGGTGTAATTCGGTGCATCCGGCTCAAACTCTCTGGTTCTTAAAGCCTGCTCAAAGGTCTGCTGTTTATCCATCAATTCATAGATTGTATCTGTCTGGTCTCCGTTGGTTACGATGGTCTTATTTCCCAATACACGAACCGGTGCATAGATAATCAGACTTGGATTGCTTAATTTGGAAGGGTCAAAGGCTTCGGTACGAATTCCCTCTCCCTCTGTTACGAATACACGGTTTCTGCTGTTCTCGCTTCTGCCCATAATAAAATAAGCAGTTACCGCATATTTTCCATTGGCTGATTTTCCGATAATAATTCCACGTCCCGGATAAGAATTGCTCTGCAGTTCTTTTTCGATTGATTTCATTTCCATGAATTGAATCCTCCTTTATCACATCCGATATTAATAACTCTGTCTTAGGATATACTAACACAAAATAAGACTTCATTTCAACGAATGAAGCCTTATTAGTAATATTAAATTATTTACTTAATTCTATTAGTTTATCTTATAAAAATTTCCGTATGCCCCAAAGGGTATCCGAAACCCCGTAAAGCATCTGTGCGGTTTCCTCGTCCGGTTTGGTCAAATCAGGAACCATAACCACCCGAAGTCCTGCATCATAGGCTGATTTCACTCCGTTGGGGGAGTCCTCCACCGCCATGCAGTTTTCTGGTTTTTCTCCCAACTGCCGGCAAGCCTCCAGATACACATCCGGCTTGGGCTTTCCTCTGGGCACTGTGGTTACGCTGATAATTCTATCCAAATGTTCTGCCAGTCCGATTTCCCTCAGATACTCGGTTGCCCGTTTGGTATCTGTGGCCGTTGCCACAGCACAAAGGATTCCATGCTCACGCAGATACTTTAAAATCTCATCTGCATGGGTTTTTTTCTCAATGCCCTTTTGCTCCAACGCCGCAACCACTCTTTCCCTACGCCGTCTGCGAAACTCCATAAAGTCAAAATCCCCTCCTAAAAGCTGCTGCATATAGGGCTCTGCAAATTTATGGTTCAGACTTCGTAGCTTTAGAACTTCTTCCATCCTACAATGATAGCCCATTTCCTGAAGCACTTCACATCCAAAGTTTACATAATATTTCTCCGTATCTATGAGGGTTCCATCCAGATCAAAGATTACGGCTTTTATTTTTTCTGCCATTTTAATTCTTGAAGCTGTGGATTGGTGCCGGAATTCTTCCGCCACGGTTTACAAAGGCATCACAGCTATACTGATTAACCGGCATAATTGGTGCATATCCCAAAAGTCCGCCAAACTCTACGGTCTCTCCTACGCCCTTTCCGATTACCGGAATAATACGGACTGCCGTTGTCTTCTGATTCACCATTCCGATTGCCATCTCATCTGCAATAATTCCTGAAATGGTGGTTGCCTTGGTATCTCCCGGAATAGCAATCATGTCCAGTCCCACAGAGCATACACAGGTCATAGCCTCTAACTTTTCCAAGGTCAATGCATTTGCGGTTACCGCATCAATCATTCCCTGATCCTCGCTGACCGGAATGAAGGCTCCGCTTAATCCACCTACATAGGAGGACGCCATAACGCCGCCTTTTTTTACCTGATCGTTCAAGAGTGCCAAAGCCGCCGTAGTTCCCGGTGCTCCTGCATACTCCAAACCAATCTCTTCTAAAATCCCTGCCACAGAATCACCGATTGCCGGTGTCGGTGCCAAAGACAAATCTATAATTCCAAAAGGAATTCCCAATTTTCTGGAAGCTTCCTGTGCCACCAGCTGACCTACACGGGTTACCTTAAAGGCTGTCTTTTTGATGGTCTCGCAAAGCACCTCGAAATTCTCGCCCCGTACTTTTTCCAAAGCAGTCTTTACCACTCCCGGACCGGAAACGCCTACGTTGATAATGGCATCTGCCTCTGTCACTCCGTGGAATGCTCCCGCCATGAAAGGATTGTCATCCGGTGCGTTACAGAGGACTACCAGCTTTGCACAGCCTAAGGAATCGTTTTCCTTGGTATACTCTGCCGCCTCTAAAATAATCTCACCCATTAATTTTACTGCATCCATGTTGATGCCTGTTTTAGTGGAACCTACATTGACGGAGCTGCAGATATATTCTGTCTGTGCCAATGCCTGGGGAATGGAGCGGATTAAAAGCTCATCACTTTTGGTCATTCCCTTAGACACCAGTGCGGAATATCCTCCGATAAAGTTTACTCCCACTGCTCTTGCCGCATTGTCCAACGTCTTTGCAATGGTTACATAGTCCTCCGGTGTCTTACACGCTGTGGCTCCCACCAAAGAAATCGGGGTAATGGATATTCTCTTATTGACAATGGGAATACAATATTTGTTCTCGATTTCTTTTCCCACCTTTACCAAATCCTTTGCAACTGTGGTAATTTTCTCATAAATATTTTTATTTAAAGTATCTAAATCATCATCCACACAATCCAGCAGACTGATACCCAGCGTAATGGTTCTTACGTCCAGATTTTCATGCTCAATCATGTTATTTGTCTCATTTACTTCCCAAATATTAATCATTGACGTATCTCCTTAGATTCTGTGCATTTTTTCAAAAATTTCTTCTCTCTGACACTTGATATCCACACCAATCTCTTCTCCAATCTGTGCCAGCTCTTTTGAAATCTCCGCAAACGGTTTTTCTGTTCCGCTTAAATCCACAATCATCATCATGTTAAAAAAGCCCTGAACGATGGTCTGGGAAATATCCAGTACATTTACACGGTTATTTGCCAGATAGGTACATACCTTTGCAATGATTCCCACAGTATCTTTTCCCAGAACTGTGATAATTGTCTTGTTTTTTGTCTTTTCCATTTTCCTAACCTCTCTCTAAAAAATTAAATGCATATCATTGGAAGAACTTCATTTCTTCCTGCAACATATATCGGAAAATCATTTCCTTTATATGGATTGTCTCCAAGGGTTACTTCCTGTCTTACGGTCTCATAGGCAAGGTCTGCATAATTATTTTCCTTACTCAGATGACCTAATATAATATTCTTCATTCCATCGTGAAGAAGCTCTCCCAAAAGCTGCCCCGACACCTCGTTGGAAAGATGACCTCTCTCCCCCAAGATTCTCTGCTTCAGCGGATAAGGATAACTTCCCACCTCCAACATATGTACATCATGATTCGCTTCCAGTAATAATACATCCAATCCCTGTAGATTGTCTATGATATAATCATCATATTTTCCCAAATCTGTCAGAATCCCGATTTTCTGACTGCCATTTTTTAAAATATAGGCAACCGGGTCTGCCGCATCATGGGAGATACGAATGGGATGTACCACAATATCTCCAATCAGGACATCCTGATCCGGCTCTATCACATGAAACAAAGACGGGTCTATCTTTCCCACGGAAGAGGTATTCTGAATTGCCTCTAAGGTTCCTTTGGTGCCGTAGATAGGCAGTCCGTATCTTCTGGCAATAACACCCAGTCCGCTGATATGATCGGAATGCTCATGGGTAATCAGCACTCCCTCCATTTCTTCTGTTTTTAATCCCACGGAATTCAGCCCGTTTTCAATCCGTTTTCCGCTGATTCCCGCATCTATCATCAGATGGCAGGTATCCGTTCCGGCACAGATACAATTTCCGCTGCTTCCGCTGGCAATACTGCATATTTCCATCAATTTCTCTCTTCCCAATAAATGTCAATCTTGTCTCCGTTTTTCAGGACTGCCGTATAATCTGCATTTTCTCCGTTGAGGAGGGTCATAATGGTACGTCCTCTCGGGTCGTTCAGATTAAAGTCAATATAATTAAATACATCTACATAGACATATTCCTGTTTTCCGGTCATGGTAATGGTCTCTCCGTTTACCAGAACCTCAATACTGTTTTCCGACGAAGCCTCCGGCTGATTCGTTTCCTCCGTTGTTTCTCCCTCCGGCTCTGGAGAAGTCTCCAAAACCGTCCACTCCACTTCAAAATTCTCATAAACCAAAGTTGCCAAATCCGCATCCCGATTGTTTACCAGAATCTCCTTGTCCATATCCAGTTCCACATCCATGAACTCCATTAACTGTCCGATGGTATAATAGCTTCTGGTTTCAATGCGGTCACCCTCCTGAATCCGGTAGCTTGGCGGTTCCAAAACGCCGTTGACCTCCACAAATCTCGGACACACTACCGTCTTGCGGTTTACAGAAAATTCTATGGTGGAATCCGTATACTCCTCCAACTGCTCCACCGTGTAAACTGCTGCCTCTCCCACTGTGGACGGCTCAATAACAATCTCACAATTTGGCTCTAACGGAGTATTGATGCTGACTTCCTTTCCATTCATTTTTACAATTGCGGACTCGCCGCTCTGTCCTCTGGCAATCTTTTGTCTGCCGTTGATGGTAAAGTTAATCTCTTTTCCTCTGCGAGGGAATAACTGGTCATTTGGAAATCCCGCCTGCATTGCGGCATCCACAATGGTCAATTTATTGTTATCATATAATTTGATGCGTTCTCCGTTGAAATGCACCATAATAAAATTGTTTTTCTGGTCATAGTAATTCAGGCAGATACCGATAGGGGTAACCAGCAATGGGTCTTTCTTGATATCCTCCTGTTCAAAATGAACCTCCTGCAGAACTTCCTCTCCTCTAAGAGCTACACGCTCATGAGGCAACTCCAGCTTATCTGCCAGCATTTCCGTAAATCCGTGGATTTTTCCACCGCCGCCTACCACAAAGGTGGCACTGACAGATTTATCACCGTTTAACTCCTTAATCTTATCTGCAATAGAAGTGGTAATCTTGTCCACCAAATCTTTGGTCAAATCCCATACCTCGCTTGCAGGAATCGTATGGGAAATACTCATAATATCTTTATATTCAATCTCTTCTTCTGTACCGGAAGCCAGCTTAATATGCTCCGCCGTTTTAAAATCCACCAGATAATGCTGTACCAACATTTCGGTAATCTCATCCCCTGCATATGGAATCATGCCATATGCAATAATACTTCCGTCTCTGGTGATGGAAATATCGGAGGTTCCCGCTCCTACATCCACCAGTGCGATATTCAGCATACGGAAGGTTTCAGGAATCGCCACATTGATGGCGGCAATCGGCTCCAAGGTCATATTGGCAACCTCCAGCTCTGCTCTGGCACAGGCGGAATACAATCCGTCCACAACATCCTCCGGCAGAAAGGTCACAATAATATCCTCCGCAATCTTCTCTGCCTTGTGTCCCTCCAGATTGGAAAAGACGTCATCATTCAAACGATATTTGACCACAGAATAGCCTACGCAGTAGAATTTTAATTTTGTATCATTTTCCTCTTTTAATATATTGGATGCTTTCTCAATTCCCAGCAAATCCAAGGTATGAATATCCTCCTTGGAGACCACAGTCTCTTCCTCATATTCATACTCTACGGTGGTGGTTACTGTCTTTAACACACGTCCCGCTGCCGCAATACAGACCTCTTTTAGCGGCTGTTCAATCTGCTCCTCCAATTTTTCTTTTACTGCGGCAATGGTGGTTCCCACACGTCCGATATCGTGAATCTGTCCATCCAGCATGGCACGGGTCTCATGCTCTTTGATGTACTGTGCCACCACGATAAATTCTTTCTCTTCCTTGTAGCCCGCCGTTCCTACTACGTTTCTGGTTCCGATATCCAGTCCAAATACCAATGGTTCCATTCTACTTCTCCTCATCCAACTGTTGTCTGATTTGTAAAAATGCAGCCTCCGGCTCATGGTTATTGTCAATCTCAACCTTACAATATTTGCGATAGACTTCCTCCGTGAGCTGGCTTTTAAAAATTGTATCTATCTTCTCGTCGGAATAGCCCCTATTTTCTTTGAGACGCTGCCGCCGATTTTCCTCACTGGTATAAATATACCATAATTCGTCACAAATTTCATCATAATGCTCTTCAATTAAAAGAGCAGCCTCCAGAATCAGATATTCCAGTTCTCCCTTTTCCTGTTCTTCCCGGTAAATCTCTAATATGTAATCCTTTACAGCGGGATGAACGATTCCGTTCATCCTCTCCCGTTTCCCGGCATCATTAAAAATCACCTGTGCCATTCGGGGTCTGTCAATATTTCCATCTGCCAGAAAAATCTGCTCTTTGGCAAACTCCGCTTTTATTGTATCATAACATTTTGTTCCCGGCATCATTAAATCGTGGGCAATTTCATCTGCCAGCATTACCTTTGCGTTATAGTTAGCGGCAATATACTCTAAAATTGCCGATTTTCCCGCTCCGACGCCTCCTGTAATTCCGATAAATTTCATTATTTCGCCTCATACCAATTTTTTCCTGCGTGGCTGTCAACCTCCAGCTCCACTGCAAGATTAGCGGCACCTTTCATCTCTTCTTCTAAAATTTTTGATACAGTCTCTACTTCCTCTTCTGCCGTCTCAATCAGCAGTTCATCATGAACCTGTAAAATCAGTTTGGATTTTAGGTTTTCTTTTTCCAAACGGCGATGTACCCGGTTCATGGCAATTTTTATAATGTCTGCCGCACTTCCCTGTATCGGCGAATTCATGGCAATTCGCTCTCCAAAGGAACGTTGCATAAAGTTAGAGGAATAAATCTCCGGTATCGGTCTTCTCCTGCCAAACATGGTGGTGGTATAACCCTCTTTTTTCGCCATCTCCACCTGGGTGTCCAAAAACTCTTTTATTTTTGGATAAGTTTCAAAATATCTCTGAATATATTCCTGTGCTTCTTTTTTGCTGATACTCAAATCCTGACTCAGTCCGAAAGAACTGATTCCGTACACGATTCCAAAGTTTACCGCCTTGGCATTTCTTCTCTGCAAATCCGTAACCTCCTCAAAAGGAGTATGGAATACCTGCGAAGCCGTCATGCGATGGATGTCCTGTGCCTCCCGATAGGCGGCAATGAGGTTTTCGTCTCCCGACATATGTGCCAGAATCCGAAGTTCAATCTGGGAATAGTCTGCATCCAAGAATACAAAACCTTCCTTCGGATGGAATACCTTTCGAATCATTCTTCCCAATTCCATACGGATTGGAATATTCTGCAAATTCGGCTCCGTACTACTGAGCCGTCCGGTGGCTGTTACCGTCTGCTGGAAGGTGGTCCGAATCCTTCCGTCCTCATCAATATAATTTGCCAGTCCGTCTGCATAGGTGGACTTTAGCTTTGCCAGTTGGCGATATTCCAAAATTTTAGATACCAGAGGATACTCTCCTGCCAGTTTTTCCAACACATCTGCTGCTGTGGAATATCCGGTTTTGGTCTTTTTTCCGTAAGGCATTTGCAACTTTTCAAACAGGATAACTCCCAACTGTTTTGGGGAGTTGATGTTAAATACCTCGCCTGCTCCCTCATAGATTTCCTGTTCCAATACGCCAATCTGTGCTGCCAGCTCTTCCCCGTATGTTTGAAGCTCCTGACCATTTACCAGAATCCCCTCCTTTTCCATATCGGAAAGGGTATAGACCAGCGGCAGCTCAATCTCTTCATAAAGCTTCCACATTCCGGTCTTTTCCAGTTCCTGTTTCAGCTTCTCCATGGTTAAGAACGGGATGTACGCCTCATAACAGATGTAGGTCAAAAACTCCTCTTCCTTTTCCCTCTGGGCATCCGAAAGAGAGGTTTTTCCCAGTAAATCCTGTCGTGACGGTATCAAAAGCTCTGCGTAATCCTTGGCTAAATCCTCGTAAGGATATTCGTTTTTTAACGGATTTAGAAGATATGCCGCAATGCCTGCATCAAATACGCTGTCCTCTTCTTTTAGAGAAAGCTGCTGCAACTCCTTTTTTAAATCCATGGTACAGCCCATGGTCTTTCCCTTTAAAATTTCCTCTACCTTAGAAAGAAGCTCTTTTCCATCAATTCCTTCTCCCGCTTTCAGATAATAGATATCCTCCCCGGAAAGGGCAAGGGCTGCTCCTGCAATTCCCGGGAATTCCGCAGGTGCTTCAAAGAGACTGAGCTGTTCCGCCTCTGCCACGGCTCCCGGAACAAGGGCGAAACCTAAGGCTTCTGCCTTGGTTGCTTTCTTTAATATTTTTTCTGCTTCAGCCTTATCCGTAATTCGTTTAAAATGCTCCTGTGCATTGTTTTTCGGTGCTTCTATATCAAACTTTGACAGCATATTCTTGAACTCAAGACGTTTACATAATATATATGCCTCTTCCGTAAAAAGATTTCCCAGCTTGGAATCTTCCAACTCATAGGTGATTTCCGCATTGGTGTCAATGGTTGCCAGTTCCTTGCTCATCTGAGCCATATCATAATGCTCTCTCAGATTTTCTTTTGCACGGTTTGGCTTGATTTCCTCCACATGCTCATAGGCGTTTTCAATACTTCCGTATGCAACAATCAAGGCTGTGGCTGTCTTTTCTCCGATTCCCGGTACTCCCGGAATATTGTCAGAACTGTCTCCCATCAGAGCTTTCACATCGATAAACTCCTTTGGGGTTACCTGATATTTTTCCACAACATCCTTTGCCAGATAATCTTCAATCTCTGTACCGGTTCTCTTGGTTTTCGGTATGCGGATTTTGATGTGGTCGCTGGCAAGCTGCAACAAGTCCCGGTCTCCCGATACCACAGAAACCTCTAGTCCTTGAGTTTCTCCTTTTTTTGCAATGGTGCCTATGATGTCATCTGCCTCGTAGCCTTCCTTTTCCACAATGGTCACTCCCATTGCCCGAAGCATTTCCTTCATCAGCGGAACCTGCTGGCGAAGTTCCTCTGCCATAGGCTTTCTGGTTCCTTTGTATTCCGCATACATTTTATGACGGAAAGTCGGTGCATGGACATCGAAAGCAACCGTCAGATAATCCGGCTTTTCTTCTTCCAATATCTTAAATAAAATATTCAAAAATCCGTAGACGGCATTGGTATGTGTTCCCTCTGCATTGGTTAAATCCGGGATTCCGAAAAATGCCCGGTTTAAAATACTGTGTCCATCTACTAATACTAGCTTTCCGTCCATAATAACCTCTTTTCTATGATAATAATTAAGATTTTATTAACCAACTGAACATGATATATCATATTTTTTTGAAATCTGCATCCTTTGTTAGCATAGCCGGATGAGCGTTGTATGGATATAAGAACTTCTAAGTATTCCCATCACTGTATTAAATACAAACGCAGCCGGATTTGACTCACCATCCGTGGCTCGGCAAATCCTTTTTCAGACTTCCTGTCTGAAAACTGCTGTTTGAGAAAGGAATACCAAGAAGTTCTAATATCCTCCCAAATGCTCATCTGCCTATGTTAACAATGGATACAATTCAAAATAATATAATTTTATCAAGTTCATTTGCTAATTTATAATACGTTTTTATCATCTTCCGCCGTCAGACTATCGTTCCCGCATAGTTGTGGCAAAATCAAAGGCGGTGAACTGTCACGGCGATTAGCGGAAATTTATCGTAATCTTTTTATATGTGATAGCTTTAGAATGTATCTGCTATAAATCATCCGGTAGCTGTGTTTCTGTGGAAAATTAGAATTTCTTAGTATTTCCCTCTGAGACAGCAATGGATGGACAGGATGTCCAGACAAGGTGTGTCCGAGTCATGGACGACGAGTACACACCGATTGCGTCCATCATAAATTACTTTTAGGAAATACTTAGAAATTCTTATTTCCCGACAGTGAAACAGCTACGGATGCTTTATGACAGATACAACTATAGCTATCATATAAAAAAGTTGTTACGATAAATTCTCTCCTCTAAATTGCTCTGGTATACTCCTTCAGCCAGATTCTTTCCTCTTCATTCAGATAAGGGGAAATCTTCTCATAAACCATCTGATGATACTCATTCAGTTCCTGTTTCTCTCTAAAGGTCATTTCCTCCGGCAGGATAGCGTCCAAATCCATCGGCACATAGGTAATGTTTTCAAACTTCATAAACTGACCGTATTCGTTTTTCTCGTCCTTTACACAAATCAATTCGTTTTCCAGACGGATGCCATAGGCTCCCTCCAGATAAACTCCCGGTTCGTCGGTGGTAATCATGCCTGCCTCCAGCTTGCCGCTGTCGTTTCTTTCCTGTACGATTTTCCAACGGAATCCGTTTGGGCCCTCATGGACATTCAAAATATGGCCTACTCCGTGTCCGGTTCCGCACCGGTAGTCAATACCCATATCCCACAACGGTCCTCTTGCTAAGATATCCAGATTGATACCGCTGCATCCATACAAAAACTTTGCATTTGCCAGATTTAAATTGGAACGGCAGACTGCGGTAAAATGCTTCTTTTGCTCATGGCTTAACTCGCCCAATGCAAAGGTTCTGGTAATGTCGGTGGTTCCCTCCAGATAATGTCCGCCGGAATCCACCAAAAGGAATCCCTCCGGTTTTAAAACCGCATTGCTTTCCTCTGATGCACTGTAATGCATCATTGCCGCATTGGCACCGTAAGCACAGATGGTATCAAAGCTTACATCCAGAAAATGCTCCTGCTCCTTTCGCAGCTCCTCCAGATAGTCGGAGGCGGAAATTTCGGTAATCTCTTTTTTTCCGATGTTGGTTTTCAGCCAGTACATAAATTTGGTTACCGCCACGGCATCCTTTAAATGAGCAATTCTGGTGTTCTCCAATTCTGTCTCATTCTTAATGGATTTCAGCAACAGGCTCGGATTCGGTGCATCCACTATCTGAGAATGTTTCTGTACATTCTCGGCAATCCGATAGTTGACCTCTTCCAAACTCATCAGCACCTTATGGTCTTTCAGGTTCTCGGCATAAGCATAGATTTTCTCATAGTCCTCCACCTGAATCTGATTGTCTTTTAAATATTTCTTTACTTTATCCTCCAAAGTCTCCTGATTGATGAAAAGTGTGGTTTTATTTTCTTCCACAGCCACAAAGGATAAAAATACCGGTACATGGTCAATGTCATCTCCTCTGAGATTCAAAAGCCATGCGATATCATACAAGGATGCCAGAATATGCACATCGGCACCCTCCTGTTTCATCTGCTCCCGTACCTGAGAAAGCTTCTCCTCTGTACTCATGCCTGCATATTCCTGCTCCAGAATCCAGACCTTGTGGGCCGGAAGGGATGGACGTTCCGTCCAGATAATGTCTACCAAATCTTCGGTTACATAGAGGCTGCCTTCTTTTTTCTCTGCAATCTCAGCATATTTTTTCCCTGCCTTTGCGTCCATCACACGACCGTCAAATCCGATACAGCCGCCCTTTTCCAACTGTTCTTCCACGTATTCCTCTACCTTCGGTACGCCCTCCTCTCCCATTCTAAACAGCGTAACTCCGCTACCCTCCAGTTGGGCTGCCGCCTGAATAAAATAACGTCCGTCTGTCCACAGTCCGGCTTCCTTCATGGTAATTACCGCCGTACCTGCGGAACCGGTAAACCCGGTCATATATTTTCTTGCTTTAAAATACTCTCCCACATATTCCGATTGATGGAAATCACTGGTAGGAACCACATAAACCGTAATTCCTCTTTTTTTCATCTCGCTGCGTAACGCTTCTAATCTCTTCTGTATCATGCTTCTTCCTCATCTACCATTTCAAAAAATTTTGTATCTATTTCCGGATAAGACCGTTTTAAAGAAATCGGTTTTCCGGATGCATTTAAAAAGCAATGTTCGCTTTTTGCCAGAGTCCGCAATTCTCCGCTCTCCTTATCCGTCATACGATATTGAATCGTCATTTTGACACCGTCATAGTAAGAAATCTTTGTCTCAATAATCACCGTATCATTAAAATGTACCATGCTCTTATACTGGCATTCTACGGACAGCACTGGGCTGATAATTTCCGCTTCTTCCAGTTGCTTGTAGTTATAGCCCATCTGTTCCATCAAGTCCATCCTTGCCTCTTCCATCCAACGAATGTAATTGGAGTGATGGATAATTCCCATCTGGTCTGTCTCGTAATACATTGCCTTGTGTTCATAAGGCTTTACTTTTTTGGGTTTCAGTTCTTCGTAGGGTGCAATTCTTGTATCCTGCATATTACAACCTCCTTTTTCTCTATAACTTCTCTAAAATTTTCTCACGTTTCCCTTCAAAAAGCAAATTTTTATTGTAAGAAAAATATCTTTCGCTGTCACATTCTTTCAAAAAGCTGATATTTCCATAATTTCCATTCAGCTCCGTAATAAAAATCACCATCTCCTGTCCGGTCATTCCCGTACCTTCCAGAAAATCAAAGGCATATTCCAGTCTCTGTGCAGCGTTTTCCCTCATCTTTAGATACTTCTGATTCTCCTTGGCAAACCATTGTTTTACCTGTTCAAAAGAAGCTTCATAATCGGAAATATCCTCTAGTTTTAATCTCTGCTCATAGTCCTCCAACAGACGAATTACCTTCTGATAACAGATTTCTTCCTCTCTGCCAAGAAGCTCCGCTGCCTTCTTCCCGTTTCGCTCCAAACGGGCTGCGGCTGTAATATTTTCAAAAGGCTGCTCCTGTTCTTTAAACTGCATCAAAAATCTTTGCAGTTTCTCCATCTCCTGCTCTTTTTCCCGTACCAGACGGATACCTTCGTTGACCTTGGATAACAGCAGACCGATGACACTTATCCGCTCATCAAAAGAAGCATGAGCCACCTTCTTCATCAGATTTTCCTCCAGATTGCCCCGGAAAATCTCTTCTATCTGATAATCGGTCTGATATTTATAATACAGCTCCAGATAGTTGGCAAAATCTCTGGAAATCTTCGGGTGCTGGATGTACTGTGCCACCACTTCCCAATCCACCTTACCTCCGGTTTTTTCATAAATTCCGATGAGGGTAGACAAATCCTCCCAGCCTCTCGGCGTTGCAAAATTCCTTCCGTCTACGGTGGTTTCCATCCGGTAAAAATACTGTTTTTTCGTATTCAGATAGGAAATGACTGCTCCGTGCAATCCTCTGGCATAGGCATATTCTTTCCATACCTCAAAATCTGCCTCCACCTCTATTTTTTTCACACGGTCCATGGTTACCACATCAAATTCCCGCACAGACTTATTGTACTCCGGCGGATTTCCGGCTGCCACAATCAGCCATCCCTCCGGAATCTTGTGATTTCCAAAGGTCTTACATTGCAAAAATTGAAGCATGGCAGGTGCCAGAGTCTCGGAAACACAGTTGATTTCATCAATAAAAAGGATTCCCTCTTTCAATCCGGTTTTTTCCATTTTTTCATAAATCGCCGCCACAATCTCACTCATGGTATATTCGGTAACCGCATATTCTTGTCCGTCAAATTCATGCTTGGAGATAAAAGGAAGTCCAATGGCACTCTGTCTGGTATGATGGGTAATGGTGTATGCCACCAGACCGATGCCGCACTCCTTTGCAATCTGCTCCATAATCTGTGTTTTTCCGATTCCCGGAGACCCCAGAAGAAGAATCGGTCTCTGGCGGATGGCAGGAATCTCATAATTTCCCCATTCATCCTTCAACAGATATGCCTGTAAGGTATCTTTAATTTCCTGTTTTGCTCTCTTGATATTCATAATCTGCTCCTATTACTCTACTGCCTGTCCCAGTTGTGATTCATCCAGTATCAATTTTATTGCCCAAGGGGGAACATCCACGTCCAGATAATCCTCTTTCAAAAAAATAAATGCCGTATCATATAGCGGTTTTTTCAGAGGGAAAGTTCCATATCCGTCCGTAAAATAAATCAATCCCCGCAGCCGATGGAATTTCTTTTCCTTCTGTAATCGGTTTACATAAGAAAATACTGGACGGAAGTCGGTTCCGCCCATCCCCCGCAGTTGGAAGTTTTTCATATACTGCTCCAATTCCTTGGCGTCGGTAATCACATCATCACTCTGCACCTTCTCATCGCATTGTATAATATGAATCCGAAATCTCCGATAAAAGGATTCCGACTGGCTTAAAATGGAATAGGTTTCCTCCAAAAATTTCTGTACCAGTTCTTTTTTACAGGACATAGAAGTGTCTATGGCTATCACAAAGTCCTCAATCCGATGAACCTCTTTTGTCTCCTGGGGCTCTATCAGCGGCATATTTCCGTACAGCTCCATCCCGTAATTGTAGAAAATATAGTCAAAGCTGTCCATGTCCACCTGCATTTCTTCCTTCAGCACACAAAACTTTTTGAGAAAACTCCGATAATCGTAACGCTCTCTGTTTTCCACCGAAAGCTGTTCCAAAAGACCTTTGCTGCCGTCTGCCGCCTCTTTAGAAAAGGTCTGCATATCCGTCTCTGTCTTTTCCCGAATATCTTTCCATTTATCCCGCTGATTTTTACCCTGTGGCGGTGAGTTCTGCTGGTCTGATTTTTCCCATCTGCTGTGGTCATCTACCCGAAACTCCTGAATCATCCGTGCAATGATACGAATATCCAAATCCGCCTGTTTCAACACCCGATATATTCCCTGTGCCGTCAAAACCGGAAGCTTTTCCCTAAATCCGTCATAGACCGCTTTCCGATAGGGTTTGGACGGCTGACGCACACAGCGGAGCATCAGAGAATCAATTACCGATTCCATGGCAATGTCGCAGGCTAAATCCCATAACTGCCTTGACTGCTGCCTCTGGCTTTCCTCCCATGCCTGTGCCGTCCAATCATTCATCCCTTCCGGTATCTGGGGTTTTTCCACCCAGCCCTGTTCCCACACATGCCCAAAAAGACAGTGAAACATACTGTGCAGATACATGCGGTTTACTGCCACATTGCCGATTTTGTACTGCTCAATCAAATAGGGTATCTGATAAAAAAAAGATACCCCATCCGTTCCACAGCCGGAAAGTTCTGCCGTGGGCTGCAGCTTTAAGGAATACAACGCCACATCCAAAAAACGCATATTCATATATAATTCCGCTCTGGCATCCTGCAAAATTTCTTCACAGACCGCCGCTTTTTCCAACAATTCCTCTTCAAACATTATAAGGAAAATCCTTTCGTTTTCTGTGTGAACCTATTATGGGAAATATCCATAAATAAACTGAGCAGCTCCGCATTTTCCTGTACTGCCTCCACCAGCATGTCCATCTGCCCGACATCGGTAACAAATTCCTCCGCCAGCCAAACCAAGAGCTGCCGTTCCTCCTGCATAAGAAAAATTTCTGCCGCCGCCTTTAAATGTTCTTCCAGATAGCTGCGGTATCCCTCCGCCGCCTTTTCCTCCGGCTTCTTATTTCCCATCAGCCGATAGGCAGCGAGACAAACCGCCTCTTTCTGTTCCATATTATACTTTCCTATATCAAAAAGTCTGTCATATTCTTTCCAGTCAATCTGCGTATTTTGGAATGCATTCCGATATTGAATCCCCACTCCGTGGGTATGGGTTTCAATAATCCGTGCCGGCGTATTTTCCACCGCTTCCTCAAAAAATGCAGGATACAACACCTGATACCGCTCTCTTCCCTTGAACTCCACAACCACCGTTTGGTTCAAATCCACCAGAATTTCCCGCAGACAAGATTTTTCTCCCTGTGCTTCACAGGCAATAAGTTTACATAATCCTTTGCATCCGGTAAATGCTCCGGCTCCCATATATGCAATATCCGTATAAAAAGAAAGGCTTTTCAGATTCCGGCAATTATAAAACACATATCTTCCTATCCTTCGGATGGTATCCGGTAGCAGGACTTCCTCCACCAATTCCCCACAGATACACGGCAATTCTCCCGGATTCTCCGGTTCCTCATCCATTTCCTGTGCAAAGGCATAAGAAGCAATCTCCGTAACCTCTTCCCCGTCAAGCTCTCGGGGTATGACAATCCTGCTCTCCTTTGCGTAGCACCGCAGAATACAAATTCCCTGTTCTTTTTTCTGATATACAAAATAAGCGTCCCTTGACATTATTTTCCCTCTGTGATACCCCAAAAATCTATTTCTAAGTCTAACACAAATATCCCCCTTTTTCCATACTGGATTACAAAGTCCGTACAATCTCTGCTAAACAAGTGGTTTTCAGATATTCCAAATCTCCGTGACAGACTTTTTCATACTGCTGCTTCATACACTCCAGCAGCTCATCATCAGAAAGTTTATCCCCAGACTCGTTTTTATAGAAGAAGAAAATTTCCTGCAATTCCTCCAAAGTTTCCAAATACTCCTCCTGCTGTATGTATGCGGAATCACAAAAGGTCTCTATCAGCTTTGGCAGAATACTCTCCGTAAACTGTACTCTTCCACACTCTCTCAACGTTTGATACTCACAGGCAACCAACTGTTTTGTCTCTTCTTTCGTCAATTCCAGTCCGAACCGGATTGTTTTCCCATTGCAGTCCAATATTTTCCCCATCTCCTGTTTTTCTGCTTCCCGCAGCAAAAGTTCCATCCTCTTTTCCATACTGTTCCTCCTAGACAAAAACCTCCATATTTCCAGTCTCCGCCATGTTTAAAAATCCCACAGCCAGATTCGGAATGGCTCCGCTTACATATAGCAACTGCTCCTCCGATTCGCACTGCTCCTCTAAAATCTCATATATTTTCTGTTCCGCTTCCTGCTTTTCCAGTTCTCCAAACAACTGTATCAGCTTTTGGTAGTCTTCCTCATTTAAAATTTCCCAGTCTGACGGCAATCCCAGCATACGGTTTGCCACCACTTTCCGCAAAAGAATTTCTCCCAGATTTTCGAACAATTCCTCGTAATCGGGATGAAACTTTTTCAAAACCTTTCTCACAAATTCCCCGGAAAAGCTTCTCAAAAACTCCTGCTCTGCCCGAATACAATGAAGCCACGCATAAATCCGGTCAATTCCGCTGAGATTTTCCTGAGAGTGAAGCACAGGATAATCTAAGGTAAGGATATGATTTTGTGGAGAAAATCTGGCATCATAACGGACAAAAAACTGTGGGATGGCATCAAAGGTTTCCCTTAAGGCACGGCTTCCATAATCCTCAAAATCCACTGCCAACTCATTGTAGAGTATTCTCGCCTGTTCCACTTTCTGTAAAACTTTCTCATAGCCTGCTTCGTATATTCTCCGTATGGAACTCTGTACCTGTAGCAACTCTGTACCGCTGCTGTCCTTTTCATTTTCTTCGATACAGTAAAGCACCGCTCCCATCAACTGCTGTGCGGTCTCATAGGTCAAAGAGGTACTTTCTTTGGAAGTGTAACGCTCCGTCAGTTCTCCCACCAGTTCCAGTATTTCCTTTGTCTGCATTTCCATTTCCATAAATATCCTCCCTCCTTTGGGGCTTTATTCTATAGGAAATCCCATTCCTCTTCAAGACTGGATTTTTTCGCGAAAATGTGGTATAGTAGCATAAGAAAAAGAGATATGCAAGCCGCATATCTCTTTTTTTATTTTCCTCTATTCTTCGTTTCCAATAATCTTTACTGCTGTTCCATAGGCTACGATTTCTGCCGCTCCCTGCATAATTGCGGAAGAACCATATCTCACGCCGATAATGGCATCTGCTCCCATTGCCTCAGCCTCGTCTACCATACGTTTGGTAGCCATCTGTCTTGCGGTCACCAGCATATCCGTATATCCTTTTAACTCTCCGCCGACAATGGTTTTCATACCTGCCATAAAATCCTTGCCAATGTTTTTAGACTCCACAACAGTACCCTTTACCAGTCCCAATGCTTCAATTTCTGCACCCGGAATGTAATCAATATTTAGAAGCTTCATCTTCTTCTCCTCCTTCGATTTCCCTGATTCTTTCATCGGTTACGTAAATTACTGCTGCAAGTACAGCCACCGGTATTGCCAAAAAGAGAACCACGATTCCCACAGGAGGCATATCCTGCAAAAAACCCAGCGTATAAACAAGAATCTGAATAACAATAACAGCCGAAACCGCAATTCCGGCAGCTAAGGCTCCGGTCTTTTTGATTTTTCTAACCCGTTCCTGCTTTCCCTTTTCCATCCCAATCCCCCTTCCATACTTTCATCAGTTATAGACATTATAGCAAATATGTCTACTTTTGGGAAGAAATTTCACCTAATAACCACTCCGCAATATCATACACTCTAATTTTAAACACAAAAAAATGAAGACATCTGCCTTCATTTTTCACTAAATATAATGCCGGTGATCGGACTTGAACCGATACGATGTTGCCACCGCCAGATTTTGAGTCTGGTGCGTCTGCCAATTCCGCCACACCGGCGTAGGTCCGAGAAAACTCGGACAATGGATATATTATCACACTTTTTTTTAAAATGCAATACTAAACTTCATATGGATTTTTCATATTTTTTAAAATGTCGAAACAATCGAAGGTTGCAAAGTAATCCTTCGGGGTTTCTGCCCGGCGAATCAGTTCAAATTCTCCGTTTTCTTTCAGGA
Organism: uncultured Lachnospiraceae bacterium; assembly: GCA_958349535.1. Classification (GTDB taxonomy): domain Bacteria; phylum Bacillota; class Clostridia; order Lachnospirales; family Lachnospiraceae; genus Maccoyibacter. The sequence goes on along the minus strand of CATWDJ010000002.1, from coordinate 31,776 downwards.
GAATCTCTGCGGATTTCAGCTTTCCGTTATAGTTATATCCCATTGCAAAGCCATGAGCTCCGGTATCGTGAATTACCAGCAAGTCTCCCATATCAATCTTCGGCAGTTTTCTGTCGATGGCAAATTTATCATTATTCTCACAGAGGGAACCGGTTATATCATAGACATGGTCGCATGGTGCATCCTCTTTTCCCATTACCGTAATGTGATGATAAGCCCCGTACATTGCCGGACGCATCAGGTTCACAGCACAGGCATCCACACCGATGTACTCCTTGTGAGTATGTTTTTCATGGATGGCTTCTGTTACCAGACAGCCGTATGGTCCCATCATAAAACGTCCCATTTCCGTATAAATTGCCACATCTCCCATTCCAGCCGGAACCAGAACCTCTTCGTAGACTTTCCGCACTCCTTCGCCAATCACGCGGATATCATTTCCGTCTTCATCCGGTTTGTAAGGAATTCCCACGCCGCCGGAGAGATTGATAAAGCTCATTTTTACTCCTGTTTTCTCTTTGATTTCCACAACTGTTTCAAATAAGGTTTTGGCTAAGGTCGGATAATAGTCATTGGTTACCGTATTGCTTGCCAAAAATGCGTGGATTCCAAAACGTTTTGCACCCTTTTCCTTTAAAATACGATAGCCTTCAAAAAGCTGCTCTGTGGTAAAGCCGTATTTGGCATCCCCCGGATTATCCATGATACTGTTGCTGATTTTGAATACTCCGCCCGGATTGTAACGACAGCTGATGGTTTCCGGAATGTGTCCGATGGTCTGCTCCAAAAACTCAATATGGGTAAAATCATCCAAGTTGATGGTGGCACCAATCTTGTCCGCAAAAGCAAACTCCTCTGCCGGGGTATCGTTGGAGGAAAACATAATCTCCTCGCCGGAAAATCCCAGAGCATCCGCCATCATCAGCTCTGTCATGGAAGAGCAGTCGCAGCCGCAGCCGTACTCCTTTAAAATATTGATTAAGAATGGGTTTGGGGTTGCCTTTACTGCAAAGTATTCACGAAATCCTTTATTCCATGCAAAAGCCTCCTGTACTGCCTTTGCATTTTCACGGATTCCCTTTTCATCATATAAATGAAACGGTGTAGGATATTCTTTTATAATCTCATCCAATTTTTCCTTTGTCACAAATGGTTTCTTACTCATGCTTTCTTTCCTCCTGTTAATTCTATCAATTTTATTTCATTTTTCAGATAATCCTTAAAGACCCGTACCAGATTCTTCTGCCCGGAATAAAGACAGTTGCTGTCTGCTCCGTTTCCCAGTTCTCCCGTCAGCACATAACAGGAATCCGTAATCACACCAATCTGATGGGGCTCGCTTTCCCGCAGATAAATCTTTGCCTGCGGAAGCTCGATATTCTTATCTGTCAAAAGAACAATCTTAATTTTCTTTTGCCGCAATTCTTCCAGTTCCGGCAGAAACTGTCTCAAATCCTGCTCTGCCATAGAAAGATAAACTCTTTTCTTTGCCGACAACAGCATATTTTCAATCTTGTGTACAATCTGCTCATCTCCGCGAATCGTCAGGTAGCCCTCTTCCTGCTGTTTTTCCCTCGGCATATTCATAACCAACAGTTCCTTTTTCTTCTCCATGGAACGAATCTTGTTGGCACAAAATTCTTCAATTTCTACCGCCTCGTACTTGGTGGCACTTCCTTCGCAGCTGTAAGCCGCCCCCTTTTCCACCAGTCCCGCCAGAGCATTGTATGCATTGGAACGGGAAATTCCGGTCTGCTTCGCCACCTCATAGCCTGTCTGCATCCCATTTTTGAAAAGATTCAGGTAAATGGTTGCCTCCTGTCTGGTCAATCCAAATTCCATTAAATTCTCAATTAACACGTTATTTTCCATACAAGCTCCTCTTCTTAGTAGTTCTCGATAGGAACACTATACTTTCTTTTTATAAAAAAGTCAAGAAAAACAAGACTTTTTTTTCTTGACATGATATAATGTACGCGAAGGCAATGAGCAGTGCGTCGGCAGACAGAGACACCCCGACTGCTCGCAGACGGGGTTGTCTGTGGATGGCGACATAGGGCGAAGCCCGCGAACGAGGGAGCAAACGGCCCCCGAGTGTATACTGCGGATTTATGATATAATGTCTACCAAAGATTCAGGAGGTGCTTATGAACATTTCAGAGATTATGGCTGCTTCTTCTGTGCAGAATTCAGTTTCCAACAACCGCACAGTAAGTGGTACCGGGGATGACTTTTCTTCTTATCTGGATACTTCCTCTACTACCTTGGATGATATTTTCCAGAAAGCTTCTGATACTTACGGTGTTCCTGTGAATCTGCTGAAAGCGATTGCTAAGCAGGAATCCAACTTTGATCCCAATGCAACTTCCTCCTGCGGTGCACAGGGGATTATGCAACTTATGCCAAAAACCGCCGCTTCTTTGGGCGTAACAGATGCTTACGACCCGGAACAGAATATCATGGGCGGTGCAAAATATATTAGCCAGATGTTGGACCGTTATGACGGTGATGTAACGCTGGCTCTGGCTGCCTACAATGCCGGCAGCGGAAATGTTGCAAAATACGGAGGGGTGCCGCCTTTTAAGGAGACACAGAACTATGTGGCAAAGGTAACTGCCTACATGAACGAAAATATTACCATTGACGAAGGAAAGAATCAGATTTCCTCTTCCGATTTTCTGACGGGACTGATGAACGGTTCCAGTGAAGATACCCGTATTCAGGATATTTTGGATCAGATTTTTTCCTATGAAGATTATATGCGTTTTTTGGACATGTATCTGGAACAATTGACAGAGAACAAGAATTCCACCACCGGATTTACCTCTTCCCACAAGGACGAGGATTCTGCAAACAGTATTTATTCCTTACAGAACATCCGTTATAATCCTGCGGTGGCAAATCTGTTAAATCAAAAATCCGAATAATTCAAAAGCCGAAATTCCCATCTTGGAAATTTCGGCTTTTATTTCTACCTTTATGCTCTAATCAATCACCTCAAAAAAGCTGTCCGTCTTTATTTCTTTTGGTGCATCCACCTTTGTTTTTTCCCAAAGACGCTGATTGAGTACCTTGGAAACACTTTCCATATAAGCATGATATTCTTTATTGAAAGCCTCCTGTTTCCGTTCTTCCAATAAAGTCTCCTTATTCTCATCCGTCAGCTTCCGATTATATTTATTCATACACTTGATGAAATAATACCCTTCATCGGTCTTGATGGCATCTGTAATCTGGTCATTATCCAGTTCAAAGGCTTCCTCCGCTACTTCCTCAGGAACGTCCTCTCTTCCAAAAGATGTTTGGATACTTCCTTTTTCATTGTAGCTTCCTGCAAGAGCCGCAAAATCCTCTCCATTCTGAAGTCTGGCTTTTATCTCTTCTGCTTTCTTTTCATCCGACACGAAAATCTGCATCACTTCCATAACCCTTGCTTCATCATCACTGATTTCCGTATCCACTTTATCCGTCAGAGATTGATAGACTTTTGCCGCCAGAAGATATTCCTGATACATATCTTCAATATCCGACTGCTTTACATCCAGATATTTTCGTTCTTCCTTTGACAGGGATTTATAATAGGTCTCTGCTGCCTTGGCTGCCTTTTTCTTTTCTTCCCCGGACAGAGAAATATCCTTCTCCTTTGCAAGACCGTTCATACATTTGATTCTTGCCATCTGGGTCAATGCTTTTTCTTTGATGTAAGTCTCCAAGGACTCTTCATTGGAATCCTGCTGCCACAAATCCACTCCATAGGAAGCCCCGTAAATATTCCGGTAATTCACCAGATAAACTCTTGCTTCCTTTTTGCTGCATACCTCATCATCAATCTTAAACACCTGATTCGGCCAGATATTCTGTAAATATACAATTTCCGTATTTCCAATCTTGCATCCGCAAAGTAATAGCATGGATGCAACCAACAGTACCATAAGCTTTATTCTCTTTGGTGATTTCATGTGTTACTCCATTGTTTTTAAAATACTTCTTGCCACCGACAGACCGTTTGCCGATGCCTGCTGTAATCCTCTTGTGACAGAGGCTCCATCTCCAATTGCTCGGAGACCTTTGATATTTGTCTCAAAATCCTGATTTACAACCACTTTGTTGGAATAGAATTTTACTTCCACACCATAAAGAAGGGTTTCATCACTGGCAATACCCGGTGTTACCTTATCCAACGCCATAATCATTTCTTCAATATCCACCATGATACGATGTGGGAATACCAAAGATAAATCTCCCGGTACCGCATCCTTTAAGGTTGGAATCAGATTGTTTCTGCAAAGCCGCTCCTCGGTGGTTCTTCTTCCACGACGGAAGTCTCCAAAGGTCTGTACCAGAATTTTTCCGTCACAGAGCATATTGGAAAGTTGTGCAATCTGTTTTCCGTATTCAATCGGTGTCTTAAACGGTTTTGTAAAATTCTTGGATACCAAAAGTGCAAAGTTGGTATTATTTGTTTTCAAATCCTTGGATTTATATGCATGGCCGTTGACCACCGCAAGACCGTCATCATAGTATTCCGTTGCCACCTCTCCCGATGGATTGGTACAGAAGGTCCGCACCTTGTCGTCAAAGGTCGGTGTATGGTAAACCAGCTTTGCCTCATAGAGATTCTTATTCAGGAAATCCATGACCTCATCCCGGACCTCCACACGGACACCGATGTCCACAGTTCCCACTTCTGTCTCTACTTCATGCTTCTCACAGATATGAGAAAACCAGTCCGCACCTTCACGTCCCACAGCGGAAACCACTTCTTTTGCATGGATGGTCTCTCCTTTATCCGTCACAATTCCTTTGACTGTGCCATCCTCTACAATAATATCCGCCACCATGGTATCAAAAAGAATCTCCACACCTTCTTCTAACAGATGTTCCTGTAATCTGGAATAAATCTTATATCCTTCCTCTGTTCCCAAATGACGGATTGGACATTCAATCAGTTTCAGATTGGCATTGATAGCTTTTCGTCTGATTTCACGGATTTCTTTTTCTTTATCTACACCGTAAATGCTGGTGTCTGCTCCGAATTTTAAGTAGATATCATCGGATTCCTTAATCAGATTTACGGCTTTTTCATATCCTAAAATCTCAGGAAGATTTCCTCCCACATCCGGTGACAAAGACAATTTTCCGTCGGAAAAAGCTCCTGCTCCGGCAAATCCAGTGGTAATGGAGCAAGGCTGACATCCCACGCAGACCTTGGTTTTTCTCTTCGGGCATTGACGATTTTCAATTCGTCTTCCTTTTTCAATCATTAAAACCTTTAAGTCAGATTTTTCTTTCATCAGCTCATAAGCACAAAAAATTCCTGATGGACCTGCACCTATAATTATTACATCATAATTTAACATTTATACTGCACCCTTTCTCTACGCTTCTACGATTAAGTATCTTCCGCTAGGAAGTGCAAACACTTCCTGCAGTTCTTCCAGTTCATTCATAGACAGTCCTGCAATGTCTGTTCCTTCGCTTTCAAAATATTCCTTCACTTCTTTGAGATTTTTACACACAACTGCCATGCAGTCTCCTAAAAATTCTTCTGCCTCCTCCGGCGTCTGTGCAACCTCTTCCCGGAACAACTGCAACTGTTTATCCAAAAAAGTCTGTATGCACTCTTCATCATATTCATACATACGAAATACCTCCTTTAATAAAACCCTCGCCCATCCGATGTTTTCACATCCTTTAGTATAGTACCAAAAAAGATTCTATATTTCAATGGATTTTCCCTTTATTTCTTGGTAAATACGGGCAACGGGAAGTCCCACCACATTGTTGTAATCTCCATGGATTTTCTGAATCAGTTTTGCACCGATTCCCTGTATCCCATAGGCACCTGCTTTGTCCATAGGCTCTCCTGTCTTAATGTATTCCACCAATTCCTCTTCTGTCATAGGATACATATAAACCTCTGTTTTTTCATAAAAGCTGTTTATCTTTTCTCTTCCTGTCTCATACAGAGTTACTCCGGTATAGACCTCATGCTTTCTTCCCTGCAACAGCATAAGCATCCGCAGAGCATCCTGCTCATCCTTGGGTTTTCCCAGTATTTCCTCCCCCACAGCTACAATGGTATCCGCTCCCAGCACCAGACAATCCTCTGTCTGAAGCTTTGCCACTTCCGTGGCTTTCTGTGCGGAAAGCTCCATTACCACCTCGTGGGGCAGCTTCTTTGTGATTTTTTCCTCGCCCTTTGCAGGGATAATCCGAAAACTCAATCCAATCTGTTCCAATAATTCTTTCCGCCTTGGGGATGCGGAAGCCAATATCAACTCCATCTTTTTCTCCTTATACTTCTATGGTATCCTCTAAGGCAAAAGAATATATCAGTTTTTCTCCTATCTCAACCTCAAAAACCTTTGCCAGTGCCTCTGCGTACAACTCCAACTGGGTCTTATATCTTCCGATAAGCTGTTCTTTTTTGTTTACGCGGTCTGTTTTATAGTCCAAAACAACGATTTTGCCGTTCTCGATAAAGAATACGTCCACAATTCCCTGTATCAACACCAGTTCTCCGCTTTGCTTCTCCGAATCAATTTCCTTGGCAGGCTTGCCCAATACAAAGGGCTTTTCCAGAAATAGTTCTTTTCGTTCTGCCGCCTGTGCCATCCGTTTGGAAATGTTCTTGGTAAAAAATCCCGCTATTTTTTCCGGCAGAATCAAACCGTGCATTTCCTCATCGATTTTGTTTTCCTGTAACAGCTCTTTCAATCGCTCACATACCAGAGTACGCAGCCCATTCTTGTCCTCTCTGGCAATTCCCCGTTCCGCTATCCTACGTTCCATCTCCGAAAAATCCATGCACTCCATGGCACGATGTACCGCCGTTCCTCGCAGGGCACCTTGATTTTCCTCCGTTCTTTTTTCCACAAAATTTGGAACATAGGGAACCGGTATCTCCGGTTCATACCATTGGATTGTATCTTTTTCCTCCTCCCCAAAGACCATATTCCGGTGCTTCAATTCCGAAACGGATATTTTAGTTTTTAATGAAATATCTTCCTCCATAGGATATCTATAGGAAAGCATTTCCTTTAATTCTTCGATTTGGGCTGTGTCTGCCTTCTGAATACCTGCCAGCAGCTCTTCCTTTCGGAAGCCCTGCTCTATTTCCTGTGCCAGTTCTGCTGCCGCCGTATCGCCTTTTTCCAGATAAACCGGATATTTCTCTCCATAAGAGAACAGTGCCGGCAATATCCAGTCAAAATAACAGGCTGCCCCCTTTCTTATTCCAAAAGGAAGAATATCTTTGGCGGCTCTGTTCTTATACGCTATCAGCTTTTCTCCACTGTTTTTCACACAACCCACCAACACCAGTTTTTCCTTTGCTCTGGTAAGTGCCACATAGAGAACTCGAAGCTCTTCCCCCAGATTCTCCAGTTCCAGCTGCTTTGCCAGAACATTTTTTAAAAATACCGGAGTTTTCGTCCGTCTTTTCCTGTCATAGTCATCAAACCCCACTCCCAAATCCGGGTGAATAACCAAGGCTCCCCGACCATCTGATTTATTAAACTGCTTTCCCAGTCCTGCCACAAAACAGATGGGAAATTCCAGTCCTTTACTCTTATGAATACTCATAATTCGGACTGCCTCTTCATTCTCGCTAATCATCTCCGCCTCTCCAAAATCCACATCATATTTCTGCAGCTTTTCAATATAGCGGATAAAGTGGAACAGCCCCCGATAGCTGCTGCTCTCATATGCAATCGCCCGTTCCATCAGCATTTCTACATTTGCCCGCCGTTGTTCCCCTGCCGGAAGGGCACTGACATAATTCAGATATCCTGTTTTTGTCAGAACCTCCTGCAATAATTCATGGATGGGCAAGTAGGTACTCTTTTCCCGAAACTCCTTATAAAAAACATAGGCTTTTTGCAGCTTTTTGGTGGTTTCGCTCTCAAGATTCGCCACTTCCTCTTCCGACTCCAGTTTTTTTATAAGCTCTAATACCGTTTCATGGAAAGGTGTCTTGGGATTTAGAATCCGTATCTGTGCCAGTTCCTCCTGAGAAAGTCCCACAAAATAAGAACTCAGCACGCTTGCCAACGGAATATCCTGCATCGGATTATCCAATACAGAGAGATAGTTCAGCAGAATCAATATTTCCTGGGTGGAAAAATATCCGGTTTTGGATGCCGCATGAGCCGGAATCCCCCATCTTCCCAGTTCTTTTACCATCTCCTCGGCGTAGCTGCCGGGACTGCGGAGCAAAATTACCATATCTGAATAGCCTGCCCTCCGCATTTTTCCGCTTTCCTTATCCTTTATCTGAAAAGAATCCTTATACTCCAGTATTTTTTTGGCGATGAGTGCTGCCTCCAACACCGGATTTTCTTTCTGCTCCTCCTCTTCCTCCTGTCGGCTTTCAATCACATAGGTTTCTGTGCCATTCTCCTGACCTGCTGTCTCAAACTCTGCTCCCACATAAAGTGCCACATCCTCATTGTACGCAATTCTTCCCATATCTTTTGCCATGATTTTATAAAAAATATCATTGACCGTGTCCAGTACTTCCCTGCGGCTTCGGAAATTTTTGTGCAATTCAATTTTCTGTTTTTGACTGTCTTGTGCCGTATAGCTCTCATATTTCTCCATGAAAAGTTCCGGCCTTGCCAGTCGGAACCGATAAATACTCTGCTTTACATCTCCCACCATAAAAAGATTATTTTCTCCCCGCCATTGTCTGGATACCGCCGTTAAAATAGTTTCCTGCACGTAATTGCTGTCCTGATATTCATCAATCATAATCTCTTCAAAATATTCCTGAAATTCCCTTGCTGTATCCGTAGGCTCCTTGCTTTCTCCATCCACCAGAATGTCCAAAGCAAAATGCTCTATATCTGAAAAATCTACCAGATTTTTCTTTCTTTTTTCTTCTCCATAGGCTTTACCAAAAGCCTTGGTTAAACGAATCAATGCTCTCAGTATCGGTTGCAAACGCCGGACAGATTGTAACAATTCAGTTTCCGGCTGCACATAAAACTTCGTGGCAAATTCCTTTACCGTATCCTTCATACGATTGCGGATTTCTTTCACCTGCTCCTGCTTTTCAATACTTCCCTCATATTTCCTTGCAGGAGCCAGTTTTGCATAACTTCCGGTATGCAGCAAAGACTCCTGAATCCCATCATAAGTATTCTGCTGTGCCAGCTTTTCCACAAGTTCCATATCACTTTCGATTGCCGGCTGATACATATTGGGACCGTCACTGTCTTTGGTCAGAGCAAGTGCCGTCTGAAGTTCTTCCAAAATCCCCTCCATGGAATTGCGATAATAGGTATTGATGGCTTTCATCCATAGGGCTTCGTCTAAGTTCTCTTCCGTTACCTCATATCCCTTTTGAAGGGAATCCAGCCATTCCTCTTGCCATGGATTGGACTCTGCCACCAGATAAAGCTCCATAATCATTTCCCGTACTCTGCCATCGCTTTTTGCCGTGGAATAGATTTCAAAAAAGCTGCGGATTTCTTCGTCTTCCATCTCATAAAACGATTCCATGACCCTGTCCAAAACATCCTCTTTCAACAGATTCAATTCTCCCTCATCGGCAATCCGAAATCCCGGTTCCAACGCAATCTTATGAAAATAGTTCCGCACCACAAAAAGACAGAAGCTGTCAATGGTGGTAATCTGTGCATTGTGCAACAGTGACTGCTGCTTCTGTAAATGAAGATTTTCAGGTTCTGCCTGTAACGCCCGCTCCAAAGCATCACCAATCCTCTCCCGCATCTCTGCGGCTGCCGCTTTGGTAAAGGTTACCACCAAAAGCCGGTCCACATCCACCGGATTCCTTTCATCCAGAATCCGCTTAATGATCCGCTCTACCAAAACCGCTGTTTTTCCCGAGCCTGCTGCCGCGGAAACCAATATATTCCGTTGCCGTAAATCTATTACTTTTTGTTGTTCCTTCGTCCAGCTCATAGGGTTTCTCCCTTTCCTTCATTTATTAAATCTTCACTTATTTTTTGCAGTACATCTTCTGTCTTTGCACTTCTTTGAAGATTCCGATACTCATATCCCTGAATTTTCTCATCAAAACCGCAGACACTCCGATAACTGCAATAGGTACAGGCCTCCTGTTTTCCCTGCCGATAAGGATTTGCCCCCTGTTCTCCAGCCATCATCTGATTTCCCAGTCTCTTTATCTTTTGCCCCACAAAGGCTTCCATATTTTCAAATGCCTGCTGGGACAATACCTTGGATGTGGCATATAGGGTTCCGTCTTTTTTTACCTTTACCGGAATCACATGAGAGGCATCCCCCATCTGTTCATCCATTGCCCGGTAAACCTCTTCTTCACTGTTTACCATTCCATCCAGCTTTAGTTCCTCCAGAATGTTCTCATAGATTTCTTCCTCCGAGAGCCTTCCCTCACTTTCCACAAAGGGATCCTCCACATGGTAATAAAAGATACCTGCCGGAGCGACGATTTTCCCCGGATTTTTTTTCTTTGTCATTTCCATTGCCGCATTGAGATAAACCACCAACTGTAATTGCAGTCCATGGTAGAGATTTAACATCTGAAAATTGGTCTTTCCCGTTTTATAATCAATAATTTTTACATAGACTTTATCTTCTGTCTCGTAAGTATCCAGACGGTCAATTCTTCCCCTTAAATACATCTTTTCCTCATCATTCAGGGTAAACTGCAACGCCTCCAGCTTATCTGCCCCTGAGAATCCAATCTCATAACCGCTGGGGGTAAAACGCCCCCTCTTAAGCTGTTCCGTCAAGGTTACTATGGTTCTGTGGTATACCCGTCGCATCTGTTCTGCCAAAAATCGGCTCTTAGCACTTTCTCCCAGATTTCCTAACTTCTGCTCCTCCAACGCCTGTAAAAAAGAAACCTCCTCCAATTTCTGCTGCTGTTCTTCAGACAATTCCGTCCACAAAACCCCTTCCTGCTCCGCCTGTTTGGAGAAATTCTCAATGGCAGAGTGAAAAATATTACCGAAATCCACCGCAGAAAATTCCTGTAACTGGCGTTCCTGCAATCTCAGACCGTATTTCAGATAATGGGCACAGGCACAGGAGGCGAACTGCTCCAGTCTGGTAACACTATTTTCCAACACTGTTCCGTACAGGGCATGAACCAATCCTTTCGGCAGTTTCCGGGAACGATAGGAATAAAAGGACGCATCTATCAATCCCTCTGCCTCCTGCTTCCAATCCGATTCTCCCAGATACCATGCCGCCAATGCCAGCCAGCGGTCATTCTGCTTCTGCTTTTCCTGCAATCCTTCCAGAAAATATTCCATACCGCTTCTAGGTGTTGCCAGTAAAAGCTCCGGTTCAATCCCTTCTTCTATTATTAAATGAGGATATAATTTTTTCATCTGTCCTATCAGATAAGAACGCCTGATAGACTCTCCTTTTGCATTTACCCGGGCAAAGGTCAATATCAGTCTTCTTTGAGGTTTTGTCATATTCAGATACAAATAAAATTTTTGTAAAAAGGTTCTCTCTCTAGGGGTCGGTGCCAGCTGTACCTCCTGTTCTGACAGCTTCTCCCTCTCCAATGCTGACAAAATACCTCCTGCCTGTGCAGACTTGGGAATCACTCCGTCGTTGACTCCCACAAAGAACAAAACTTTGATATGGTCCAGTCTGGTTCGCTCGATATCTCCCAACAGTACACAGTCATATCCCGGAGGCAGCACTCCCACCTTGGCAGCTTCAAATCCTGCATCCAAAATTTGGCTGCACTCTCTGGTACTTATTTTTTGGTCTCCCAACAGCTCTGCCATCTTATCAAACAAATCCATGACAATCCCATAGATCTGTTCATACTCTTTTGCTCTGGTAAAGTTCTGCTGCTCCTCAAAATAATTCTGTTTCTCGCGTAGCTGCTCCTGCATATTGTGTTGCACGATGAAATGGTACAAAGCTTCCAACCGCTCTGCCACCGTTGCATCCGTTTGCTTTAAAACCTTCCGGCATGGCTCCACCTTCGCCATCACATCTGCCCGAAGCTGTTCCAACGGTAACAGCTCTTCTTCCGTATATCCCTTCGGACATTTTTCAAAGGTACTGCTCCACGCCTTATATCCTTTAATTCCCCCGGCTAAAAGATAATTTTCCAGACGGTCTATCTGTTCCGTTTCCTGTCCGCTGAGACCTGTCCGAAAATACCGCATGACACTCTCATAGGAAAAATCCTCTTCTATCATCTCCAAGGATGCCCGGATGAACTCAATAAAAGGATGAAACAGAATCGTCTTCTTTTCATCTACAAAATAAGGAATCTCATATGCTTCAAAAATTTCCTTTGCGTAACAGGAATATCCTTCCGTATTTCCTGATACAATGGCAAAATCTTTGTAGCGGTAACCCTCCGCCTGCACCATATGATGAATCTTTGCTGCGGCATAAAGCAATTCCTCCTTGGGATTTTGCAGACAATGAATGGATATATTTTCCGTTTTCTTTTCATATGGTTTCCATACCGCTCGAAACAGATTTTTTTGCAAATGCTCCAATTCCCCTGCATTTTCATAGCGATGCTGCAATCCCTCTTCCACATATACCGGCTCCAAAACCTTACAATCTGTCTTCTGTGCCAAATGTATAAGAGACTGTATCATTTTTTTACTCATGTAGAAAAGCTCCTGCATCACAGGCTTAGTATACAATTCGGTCTCTTTATCCACCGTCACTGCCACCTGTATGCGGTCTGCCATAGGAAAGAGAGTTTCCAGCAATCCCATCTGTACCGGTGTGAACCCGGTAAATCCATCAAAAATCAAGTTGCTGTTTTTCAGCATCAGGGAGCGGTCTGCTACCTGTGCACATTCCTGTAACACTTCCTCCGCCGTAATACAATTTCCCTGTAAGTAATTCAAAAATTCCTGATAAATCAACTGAACATCCCGCATTTTTAACTGAAATGCTTGGCTGTTTTCTCCCTTCAGCCATCCTTCAATTTCCTGTGGCGTAATCTGATACTGCATAAACTCAGAAATCAGGGATTTCAGTTCACTGACATATCCCATCTTTTTCATCTGGGCTCCCAGAACCGTCAATTCCTCTCCATGCTCCTCCGCCAGTTTCCGCAAAATCAGATTCTTTCCCGTCTCCTCCAGAATATCCAGCTTCTGGATTCCCAATTCGTCAAACACCCGGAATGCCAGACGCTCAAAGCTCAGCACATCGATATTCATAATGGCATGGTTTTTACTCCGCTCCACCAGTTCCTTCTGAGTCTGCATGGTAAACTGTTCCGGTACAATCAAAAGAAAATCCTTGGTTCGGTCTTTCTTCGCCTCTTCTATTAAATTTTCATATAGATAATGGGACTTGCCTCCGCCTGAAGGTCCCAGAATAAACTGTAATGACATTTTTTCACCTCAAGTTCCATTATACGGGATTGTTGTGGTTTTTCCAAGATGCGGGATTTAACTTATCACAGGTTCTCTATCCTTCTGTGAGTTTTCTTGTTAAAAAAAAGAGGACAGCTCTCGCCATCCTCTTTACAAGCAAAATGAATTTTAGTAATTTGTAGCTTTGATTTCGAAATGTGCCTGTGGATGTGCACATACCGGACACTCTTCCGGTGCTTTCTTTCCAACACAGATGTGTCCACAGTTAGAACACTGCCATACCACATCTCCGTCTCTGGAAAATACTAAATCTCCTTCGATATTTGCTAACAGCTTGCGATATCTTTCCTCATGCTCTTTCTCGATAGCTGCTACGCCTTCGAATAAAGCAGCGATATCATCGAAACCTTCTTCTCTTGCCTCTTTTGCGAACTGATCATACATATCTGTCCACTCATAGTTCTCGCCTTCTGCTGCTTCTTTTAAGTTCTCGATAGTAGAACCAACTGCTCCGCCGTTTAATAATTTATACCAAAGCTTTGCATGCTCTTTTTCGTTTGCTGCTGTCTCTTCAAAAATCTTGGAAATCTGTACATAGCCGTCCTTTTTAGCCTTGGATGCGAAATATGTATATTTATTTCTTGCCATAGACTCTCCTGCGAACGCTGTCTGTAAATTTGCTTCTGTTTTACTTCCTTTTAAATCCATTTCTGTTTTCCTCCTTTTATTTGTCCTTATTAATATTAGTAATTATTACTGATATTATCATATCACTTTTTTTGGGGATGTCAACTATTTTTACAAAATTTTTATATTTTCTTTCTGCCTCGTCCAAAGCACCACCTTCCCTCCAACTCATATACTATTTTGAGTAAGCGACACTACAAAAACAGTTGCATTTTAAAAATAAGGAGGATTTTTATGCCTGACTTTACAGCAGATTCCAATATTATTTATGACGGCATTGACGTCAGTAATTACCAAGGTAACATTGATTTCACACAGGTCCGTTCTTCCGGCATAGAGACAGTCTATATCAAAGCCGGAGAGGGTGGCGACATGACAGACCCGTTCTTTCTACAAAATTATGAACGGGCATCTGCCGCAGATATGATTGTGGGTTTTTATTACTACGTAACTGCCTTTACCACCGCAGAAGCGGCAGAACAGGCACAACATTTCTATGAGCTTATCCGGAACAAAAATTTTTCCGCACGTCCTGCTATGGATTATGAAAGCTTTTCCAATCCGGACATTGCTGCCATCAACGCCATTGGTCTTACTTTTTTGCAGGAATTGGAACGCCTTAGCGGTATCCGTCCCATGATTTATTCCGATGCCTCAGATGCTCAAACCATCTGGTCCGATGATTTCTCCATCTATCCTCTCTGGATTGCAGACTATTACAGCACCGATGGTCCGGCAGGAAACGACATCTGGGAGCACTGGATCGGATTCCAATATTCTGACACCGGCTCCGTTCCCGGCATTTCCGGGGATGTGGACATGGACTATTTTACAGATTCTATATTAGTTCCCGCTCTGAGAACAGACTCCTGACAACAGCCTCATACTCCAGACAATATTCTGCCTTTCGGATTTTCTTCAAATATTTTGAGGAATCCTGAAAGGCTTCTCCCCAATATCCCCATAACTCTTTCATTTTAAACAGGATGTTCTTATCGCCGCTCATCACTTCCTGATAACCTTTGTAAACCCGATTGTGAAATTCCAGAAATTCCGGTTTTTGTAACTTGCCTTCTCCCTTCAATTCCAAAAACAATGCAGGATTTTTCAAAGCTCCCCTTCCGCACATTACCGTTTCCAATTGTGGAAAGCTATTTTGTAACTTTTCCATGTCTTTCACATTCTCAATATCCCCGTTGTAGCAGACCGGATTTTTGGAAACCTCCAATGCTCTCCCAAACATCTCCAAATCCGGTTCATTCTTATAATAATCCGCTCTTACTCTGGGATGGATGATGAGTTCTTTTAAAGGATACTCATTATAAATCTTCAAAAGGGCTTCAAATTCCTCCGGTGCATCCATACCCAATCTGGTTTTTATGGAGATATCCACTTCGGTTTTTTCAAAAATTTCTTCCAAAAACCGCTGAAGCTTTTCCGGTTCCTCCAAAAATCCCGCTCCTTTTCCCTTGGATACCACCGTTCCAGAAGGACACCCCAGATTCAGATTCACTTCCTCATATCCATATTCTTTTAATTCTTTTGCCGCCCGCAGAAAATATTCTGCCTGATTGGTGAGTATCTGCGGCACGACTGTCATTCCCCGGTTGTTCTCCGGCAAAATATCCCGCTTTTCCCGTGGGGTAAAGTTTTTGTTTTTGCTCGGTGAAACAAAGGGTGTATAATAGCAGTCCGCTCCGCCAAAAACAGCCATGTGGGCATTGCGGTATATATATCCTGTAATTCCCTCTAAAGGGGCAAAATAATACTTCATCTTTTCTCCGTTCCAAGCCTCTTTGTAAAATTTTTATCAATTAGACATCTGTAAAAATATTTACACTTGTCCAATTTTGTGCTATGATACTTTGTGACATAAAGGAGGCTTATTATGAAATTTGAATTATCGGAGCATTCACCATCCATTACAGTAAAAAGAACCCTGAAAATTTTAACGGACACCTTAACGGAGCTGCTGGCAGAAGAACCCTTTGAAAAAATTACGGTTATGCAAATCTGCAATCACAGCATGATTCCCCGGGCTACCTTTTATAATTATTTTGATGATAAATATGATTTTTTGGATTACTACTGGGCGGAGCATTTTATGCAGGTACTGCCTCATATCCCACAGCAATCCTATAACACCATTGACTATCTGACACAGGTTTTAGAAAATCTCAGTCTGTATCTGCAAAAGCACTTTGATACTTCAAAAAGTATTTATAAAATCAATCAACACGGACAGTTCTTTTTGTCTATGCTGAACTATGTCACTAATCGTACCATGAAGGTTTTGGAATATGATACGGAATTACAGAAAAGCACTTCCACTCCCCTTTCCCTGACCGCAAACTTTCTGGCAAGTTCTACTCTGACCATCGGATTCTGGTGGATTGAACATCAGGAAGAGGCAACTTTGGAAGATATCTGCTCCTATTTCCGCCTTTTAGTCAAAAATACACTTTAACAGAACCTTCTTATAAAAAGGTCTGATAATCTTCATAATTCTTTTTCAGCAATTCCGGCGTATCCAATTCATACGGACACTTGGATTTGCATTTTCCGCAGGAGAGACAGCCTTCAATTTTTTTCATTTTCTCCTGCCACTCCGGTGTCAAAAATTCCTGTTGTGGTGCTCTGCGGAGCATCAAACTCATTCTGGCACAGTTATTAATCTCAATGCCTGCCGGACAGGGCATACAATAACCGCAGCCTCTGCAAAATTCTCCTGCCAACTCTATTTTATCTGCCTCAATACGTGCCTTCATTTCCTCCGTCAGAACCGGCGGCTGTTCCTGATAAGAAAGAAACTCATCCAATTCTCTTTCTCTCTGCACACCCCAAATCGGCACCACATGGTCAAACTGTGATAAATAGGCATAGGCAAGAGCCGAATCTGTAATCAATCCACCGGAAAGTGCCTTCATAGCAATAAATCCCATGTTCTCCTTTTTACACAAATCCACAATCTCCAAATCCTGCTCTGTTGCCAGATAACAGAACGGAAACTGCATAGTCTCATAAAGACCGGAGGCAATGGCTTCTTTTGCCACGGCAAGACGATGATTGGTAATTCCGATATGGCGGATTTTTCCTTGTTCCTTCGCCTTTAATGCTGCTTCATACAACCCTGTTCCATCCTCCGGTTTCGGACAGAAGGACGGATTGTGGAACTGATAAATATCAATATAATCCGTCTGGAGCAGACTTAAGCTGGTCTCTAAATCCTTCCAAAAATCATCTGCATTCTGTGCCGTTGTTTTGGTGCTAATGATAATCTTATCCCGGATATAGGAAAAGGCTGCACCTACTTTTTCCTCACTGTCGGTATATCCTCTGGCTGTATCAAAATAATTAATTCCGTGATAAAAGGCTTTCTGTAAAAGATACACTGCATCCTTTTTCTCGATTCTCTGAATCGGCAACGCTCCAAATCCGTTTTTACTTACCTCTATCCCGGTCTTTCCCAATGTTACTGTTTCCATGATGTTCCTCCTTTGTTCTGTATTTACTGACACGCTCTCTGTATCATCTGATATATCTCATTGTAAGATTTTCCCTGTGATTCACAAATCTTTCTGACACTTTCATATTCGGGATAAAAATACCTTTTATCCCCTATGGTACACACTTTTACCTGTGCTTCTCCAAATTCTGTCATTACCGTCTGTACTTCCCGTTGTAAAACACTCCGCTCCATCCTCTGACGGCGGATACCGATGGTGGTGGTTTCCTCAAAAATAATCTTCTCTAAGTCTCTGATTTTTTCTTTGGTGCAAATCACATTCAACTGATATGCCGGGCGGTTCTTCTTCATATAAACCGGCATATAGTGAACATCCCTTGCCCCTTTCTCCAAAAGCCGTTCCATCACATAGCCCAGCATCTCTCCGCTGCAATCGTCAATGTTAGTCTCCAATTTATAGATAACATCCTCTTCTGCTTTTATTTCTTCTTCGATTAGCATTGCCCGCAGAATGCCGGGACTTTCATAAGTTCTCTTTCCTGCCCCTATTCCAATCCTCTGAATCCGAAACTGCTTCGGCAACTGTCCATCGGTTCTGATGGCTGCTACGATGGCTGCTCCGGTGGGTGTCACAAATTCTCCCTGTACTTCTGCAATCCGAAGGGGTATCTCATACTCCGCCACAATAGCGGCAACGGCAGGAACCGGAATCGGAAGGATTCCGTGTTGACAGCGAACCGTTCCCTGTCCTTCTGTCAGACCCGGAACAATCACTTTTGTAATACTCAGATTGTCCAAACATACTGCGGCGGCGGTGATATCCACAATGGAGTCTATGGCTCCCACTTCATGGAAATGTACCTTTTCTTCTGGTACCCCGTGGACCCTGCCCTCTGCCTTTGCCAGAACAGAAAAAATACGTTTTGCCGTTTCCCTCGCATTTTCGCTAAGCTCTGCCTTATCCAAAATTTCATATATTTCTGTCAATCCCCGATGGAAATGCTCCCCATCCGGATGGGTCTGCTTTTCTTTCCCGGAAGTTCCATGGAGATATTCCATGTCATAATCGTGGTTGTCATATTCCGCCTCCAACTGTACCGCAAAATCCCACGCCATAATTCCCGACTTCTCCACCTGGGAAATTTTTGTAGAAAATCCTTGTACCGGAAGACTGTGTAACGCCTGCTCCAACACCTGACGTTCTGCTCCTAATCCCAGCAAAGCAGCCACAAACATATCGCCGCTGATTCCCGATGTACACTCTAGATAAAGTGTCCTGCTCATTCCTTCGCCCCCAGTCTGTTAATCTGTGTTGCCAGATATCCGGCACCATAGCCGTTGTCAATATTTACCACTGCCACGCCGTTAGCACAGGAATTAATCATGGTAAGAAGGGCTGAAAGACCATGCATACTTGCTCCATATCCCACAGAAGTAGGCACCGCAATTACCGGCTTATCCACCATACCTCCCAAAACACTTGCCAAAGCCCCCTCCATGCCTGCCACCGCAATGACACAGTTGGCACTTTGAATCTGCTCTAATTTTGACAGCATCCGGTGAATCCCGCAGACACCGATATCGTAAATCCGTTCCACATAGCTGCCAAAGTATTCCGCGGTCTGTGCGGCCTCTTCCGCCACAGGAATATCCGCTGTGCCTGCACTGCATACCACAATCTTTCCGATATGCTCTTTTCCCTCTTTTTCTATCTTAATAATCCGTGAAAGCTCATCATACTGAACCTGCGGATACTTCTTCGAAATCATTTCATACTGCTCTTTGGAAGCCCTCGTACCAAACACTTCTCCATTTTCCACATAAAGATGTTCAAAAATATTACTCAGATGCTCCCCCGTCTTTCCCTCACAGTAAATAACCTCCGGGAATCCCATCCGAAGCTTCCGGTGGGTATCCAGCTTTGCATACCCCATCTCTTCAAACGGTTCCCGCCGGAAATACTGCTCTGCCTGCTCTACGGACAATTCTCCTTTTTTTACTTTTTCTAAGATTTCCCGTGTTTCCATATCCTGCTCCTATTTCAAAGATTGTCTTTTACATCATCATAACATTTTCAGCCGGAACTGCAAAGTCATTTGCTCAGAAATTTTCCTTTTCTTATACCCCAAAATATATTATAATAAAACAAAAAGGAGTTCGACAGGAGGTGGCTTATGAAAGAAAAATATCAAAGAATATCTCTGGACATAGAAGCACAAAAATATGAGCCGGGAAAAGGTATGGAAGATGGCTACGAACCGTGGACCAGCGTAGTAACCCACGGTTGGATTTCCCCAGATGGTCTTGTAAAATTAGAACAGGAAAACGGACAGTTCCTATGTCCTTTTATTCAAAACCGGAGAGGTGTTGTTTTTATCCGTGAGGGAGACTATATCATCTATGAAGATGACGGAGAACGACATTGCTGCGGCGGTGACAAATTTCATTCCCGCTTCAAAAAAGTTTCATCTTAAACCCAGAAAAGAGAGTATATCAAAACGAAATTTTAGATGTGCATAATTTTTATTATTAGAAATTATGCACATCTATTTTATACTCCTACCTCTGCCTTTTTCGTAATCCGTTTTTTCGCCCAGAAAAAGCACAGTACCTGAACCAGAAAAGTAAGGGTCCATGACACAGGATAAGAAAAATAAATCATTTCTATATTGTGATACTTGGGAATCTGAAATACCGTCGCCAGCCAGAGTATCCGCACACCGCACACTCCCACAATAGATACCAGCATAGGAATCATGGAATATCCGATTCCCCTCAACGCTCCCACCATAACGTCCATCATACCGCAAAGAGCATAGACAGTGCAGATGGAACGGAGCCTCCGCATTCCCGCTTTGACCACTGCACCATTGGTAGTATAAAATCCCAGCAGGGTTTTTCCTCCCAGTACCACCAGATTGCCGAAAACCAGTCCCACTGTCATCACACAGATTTCTCCCAAAAACACAATTCTGTTAATCCGCTTATAGTTTCCCGCTCCCATATTCTGTCCTACAAAGGATATGGTGGCTTGATGGAAAGCATTCATAGTAATATACACAAAGCTCTCGATATTAATTGCCGCAGAGTTTCCCGCAACAATCACAGCACCGAAGGAATTTACCGAGGATTGTATTAAAACATTGGAAAGGGCAAAAATAATTCCTTGAATCCCCGCCGGGATTCCTATTTTCACAATACCTATGATTTTATCCTTGTGGATGTGCAGTTCCCGCAGAACCAGACGGATTCCTCCCTGTTCTCTTCTTAGACATCCCAAAATCAACAATGCCGCAATGATCTGTGAAATCACTGTGGCGGTGGCAACCCCTGCCACATCCCACTGAAATTTTATGACAAATAGCAAATTTAACAACACATTCACAACACCGGTTCCCGTCAGGAAATAAAGAGGTCTTTTGGTATCCCCCACGGCTCTTAATATTGCACTTCCGAAGTTGTAGACCATCATTGCCGGCATTCCCAGGAAATAAATCCGAAGATAGAGGGTTGCCAGTCCTACTACCTCTTTTGGGGTCTGCATCCACACCAGAATCTGTTTTGCTCCAAAGACGCCTACAAAAGTCAGCAACACACCGCTGTAAATACTTACCAGAATTGCGGTATGCACTGTCTCGCTTAATTCTTCTTCTCTTTTTGCACCATAATACCGTGCCACCAATACATTGGCACCTACCGATAATCCTAAAAACAGATTTGTAATCAGACCAATTAAAGAGCCGGTTGAACCAACCGCTGCAAGGGAGTTATCCCCTGCATACCGTCCCACTACAATCACATCTGCTGCGTTGAACAACAACTGTAATATACTGGAACAGATTAACGGTATGGTAAAAACCAGCATCTTTCTTAAAATCGGACCATGACACATATCTATCTCATAGTTCCTGTTATTCTTCATTTAAATTACTTCACCTTAATTCGCTTTACTTGTATTCCGATATTGCATCGGTGTCATTTCAAAATTTTTCTTAAAAGCACGGCTGAAATTCTCCACATTTGGATAGCCAATGGCATGGGCTATGTTCTCCACCGTCATGCTGCCGTTTTTTAAGAGAGTCTTTGCCTTTTTCATACGGATATTCATCAACTGCTCTCCAAAGGTTTTTCCCGACTTATCCTTGATGTATTTGGATACATACGGTGTGGAGAGATGGAACTGCTCTGCCATTCCCTCTAAGGTAACGGTCTGATAATTGGTCTGCATATAATTCATCATACTGACCAGTCTCTCATCCTGTGATGCATTTTCCTTCTGAATCTGTGGAATCTTATTGACTGCCACCGCAAGTGCGTGGATGGAAGCTTTAATGATATCCTCATCCATTCCCGCTCCCCAGTATGCTTTTCCTGCACAGGTGATTCCCACAAAGGCAATGGCTTTGGAGGAAGACCCCTGGGTCAATGCGTGTTCCTCGTAAACAGACAGCTCATAGCTTATGCCAAAATACTGCTTAATGATATTGCTGATGGCATCCAGACGTCCGTTTCCGTTGGCATCCACCACAGATTTTTTATCTCCGCAGGCAATGGTTGCCTCCGCCATAATTCCGTCTACCTGTGTAAAATGTGCCTCCTGAATCTGGAAGTACGGCATATAGTTGATGTAACGGTCTTCAAAAATCTCATATACCCATTGTGGAGAAAGCTCCTTGTGTTCCTCGTCAGACACCTGTTTTACCGCATATCCAACCTCTTCACGCATTTTCTCCGGAATGGAAATTCCAAAGTTCTGTTTCAGAATATAGTTGACACCGCCTTTACCGGACTGGCTGTTGATACGAATAACATCCGCATCATAGGTTCTGCCCACATCCATCGGGTCAATCGGCAGATATGGCACACTCCAGATTGCATGGTCTTTGTCCTTTAAGCAGGACATTCCCTTTGCAATGGCATCCTGATGAGAGCCTGAAAACGCAGTAAATACCAAATCTCCTGCATAAGGCTGACGCGGGTCTACCCTCATACGGGTCAGACGCTCATAGGTATTACGGATTTCTCCCATATTGGAAAAGTCCAGTTTCGGGTCCACCCCATGGGAAAACATATTCATAGCAAGAGTTATAATATCTACATTGCCGGTTCTCTCACCGTTTCCAAAAAGGGTTCCCTCAATACGCTCCGCTCCCGCTAAAATTCCCAGCTCCGCATCGCTGACACCGCAGCCCCGGTCATTATGAGGATGGAGACAGAGAATCACACCGTCACGGTATTTAAGATGTTTATTGATATATTCCACCTGCGTGGCAAAAACATGCGGCATGGCATTTTCCACAGTGGTAGGAATATTGATGATTGCCTTATTTTCCGCATCCGGCTGCCATACATCCAGCACCGCATTGCAGACATCTACCGCATAGTCCACTTCTGTTCCCGGAAAACTCTCCGGACTATACTGGAAGGAAAAGTTACCGTCTGTCTCATCTGCCAGCTCTTTTAACAGTTTAGCACCATCTACGGCAATTTGCAAAATCTCCTCTTTGCTCTTTTTAAACACCTGCTCTCTCTGAGCCACGGAAGTGGAATTATACAGATGAATCACCGCATGAGGAGCACCCTTTACCGCTTCAAAGGTTTTCTTAATGATATGTTCTCTCGCCTGTGTCAGCACCTGTACCGTCACATCATCCGGTATCATATCCCGCTCAATCAAAGTTCTCATAAAATCATATTCTGTTTCGGAGGCAGCCGGAAATCCCACCTCTATCTCCTTAAAACCGATATTTACAAGCATCTGGAAAAACTCCAGTTTTTCTTCTAAGCTCATAGGCTCAATCAATGCCTGATTTCCGTCCCTTAGATCTACGGAACACCAGATTGGTGCCTTATCTACATGATCCTTTTTGACCCAGTCATACTCACAGACCGGCGGCATAAAATATTGTCTTTCATATTTCTGTGCATTCTTCATAATAGAACCTCCTAAATTTCTTTTTTCATACAGAGACGAGATACGCTTTGCGAATCTCGCTCTGATTAGCGGTCGTCAAATGTCCACTTGTGCAAGCACAGTATCCATTTTCCTCGTCGCCATAACAAAAATCCGTCTCTATATCCTGTTACGGAATAGAGACGGAAGAATTATCTTGCGCGTTACCACTCTACTTCATGTCCTGCGACATGCTCTCATGGGCACTATCATGCCTGCCCCGATAACGGTGGGTATCCGTCACGACCTACTTCTTACGGTTCAGCCAGAGGCTTCAAGGCCAGTTCATTATCTGGATTCCGCTGCCTTCCACCAAACGGCAACTCTCTGTGGGAATCGTCCATAACTACTATTCCTCTTCATTGCCTTTTTCGTATGTACCCATCCTATCACAAAATAACGCATTTGAAAATGATTAAATTTAATCACTTTTATTGATTTATTTTAACATTTTCCAAAATCTCATTTAATGCACTGCCGCTGCTGGTATGACAACGGATAATATTTGCATGGCTTTTCTCTGCTTCACCTACTGCGGATTTTACCATCTGATGGGAAACCGTATTGGTAAAAACAATCAGCACATCGGGACTTCCAATCTGGTTTCCGAGGTTTCCCGCCTTCTTGGTAAACACCTTTGCTTTGCAGTTATGGTTTTTACAAATTTTTTTATATTGGGCAACCATGCGGTCATGGCCTCCTACAATCACAACACTCATACTCTCTACCTACACTTTCCCAAAACGATTCTTACAGGGATGCCAGCTGTTTTCCCAGACTCTTACATTCTTCTAAGGCATCTGCATCCGGGTACTCATGACAAATCAATCCCTCACGGTTTAATACGTTTGCTCCTGCATCTAACATTCTCTGCTCCCAGTCACGCATCCATTCTCCATCGCCCCATCCGTAGGAACCAAAAAGGGCAATATTTTTTCCTTTTGCAAATTTCTCAACTTCCTCTACGAAAGGTTCCATTTCACTTTCCTCCAGAACCTCTGCTCCCATTGCCGGGCATCCTAAAGCAAATACGCTTTCACTCTCCAAATCCTGTGGTGCCATGTCCGATACGGAAACCACCGCACATTCCTTTCCTGCTTCTTTGATTCCCTCACCGATGGCTTCTGCCATTGCCTGTGTGTTGCCACCCTGTGACCAATATGCTACGGTTATTTTACTCATGCTAACATCCTCCTGATTTCTATTCCGTGCGAAAGCATCCGAATCACTCGCTCCTTCGCCTGGTTGTATGCTTCAAAAAGTGCTATGGCCTCCACCACATTTCCGTATACCTTCCAGTAACCGGTGTAAAGATAATTTTTCCCCTGATGGCGGATAAATCCCAACACATCCTCCACCGGATATCCCAGCAGCAATCCTATCTCATGGGGAAAGGCTCCCTTTTCCTCCATATAGCAAGCATATCTTTTTTTCAGTTCTTCACAGATACTGTCCGGCTCCAGTTCTTCATAGCCGAACATCTTCATGGTCTCTGCCACCTCTTCTGTGTTCAGATACGCTTCCAGCTCTTCCCTTTGATAGAGAAGATATATCCGCTTTTCCTCCGACTGATAGATTAGTTTTACGGAAATTCTGGTTTCCCGGAACATTTCAAATATATCCTCCTCGCTTTGATTTTTCACGCTCAGCAGATTGGATACCTTAATCCCTGTCAAAAGAGGTGCACATTGCAATGCTAACTGAGTCTGCAAATCCTCCTGATTCAGTTCTTCCACCATTTGAAATACTTCCTTGCTCATAGCTCTTTCCTTTCTAGTTAGTTCTAACTAACTCATGTATAGGTTACAGGATTTTTCTATGGAAATCAACCCCTTTAATGGTTCGGTTTTCTCAATAAAGCTACTCTGTACTCTTTAATGCTTCTCCCATTGGAATGTGTCTGATTTTTCGGTTCAGCCAAATGGAGGCTATGGCATATACAAAGATTCCAAACAGGAACATTTCTCCAAATATGACAGGCTTTACATAGAAAGTCAGCCAACCACGAATATCAAACATCATAAACTGATAGAGTTTTTCCATAATATAGTAATCCAAGGGGATAGTAATCAGCTGTGAAAGTACGACCACGACTGTGGTACTTCGGTTATAGAGTCTGATGATTTCCCGTTGGTTATATCCCAATATTTTTATCATGGATATGGAAAGTCCGTTCCTCTCAATGACCAGTTTCGCTAAAAGCAGCAAAATTAACAGATAGATAAATGCCGCAAAACCGCAAAACAGAAAAAATGCCGGCCCCATAGAATCCTCCAGCTGATCTGCGATGATAGTTAAATCATGCTGTGTAATAATAGACCCTATCCATTTCTCATCCACATCTGTAAGTTTTTCATCCGTAAAATACCCATTAAAATATCCTTCCTGTTTATCAAAAAATTCCTGATAATTTTCCAGAGACATAAACACGGTTAATGCCGGCGGATAATGATACTCTCCCGCCACTGTAAAAGTATATTTTTCTCCCGTATATTTCTCACTTAGTGTCAGCTTATCCCCTATCTTTATTCCGTACTTCTCCATATACCCATCGGAAACCAGTACCTCACCCTTTTTTTCAGGTAATTCCATCTTCTCTAAATATGCAGAATCCTGCATAATGCCGTAAACGGTAATCTCTTCTTCCTCACCATTTTCCAATTCCGTCACCGCATATTTTTCTGCATCCTCTATTTTCGTAGAAATCGGGGCCTTTAAAATGTATTGATATTTGGATATGGCACTATTCAAAACATCTGCTTTGTAATGTTGCAATAACGGAGACATCATCATCCCAAACATAAGCAGTAAGTTTGCAAACAGAATACCTACAAACATGGTCAGATATGCCGATTTGTTCTGCAGAATAATCCGCATACGGAATCTGTGAAAAAAGGAACCCTTCCGCAACCGAAGAACTTTTCTCTTTCCCTGCTTCTTTAAATCTCTTCTTAGAAATTGTAAAGGTGTGTATGCCAGTTTCCGATTCAACACCAGCAGATTAATAAAAAGCAGCAAAAGACAAGGTATAACCGTAGTTAAGATAAATGCTTCCCCATTCCATACTGTCCGATAGGAAGGTAGGGAATAACTACCATAATACATGGCTACAACAGTATATTTCATACAGGTATATCCCAATATGTTTCCCACTATGGCAGCTATCACTGATATCATCCCCGGAAGCACCATGTAATGTGCCAGCAGCTCTTTTTTTGTATATCCCATTGCCCGCAGCGTTCCGATGACCGCCGCTTCTTTCTCAATCGTATTGGAAATGGTCACAGCAAAAATAAAGGCCAGTACTACAATGACAATATACAAAAGCCACGTTACCATAATTTTATCTGAACCCATATCGCTTCCCGTAAATTGAATAGCCTGATTATCCGCCTGCTTTACAAAATCCTCCAGCACTGCATTTGTACCCAATATTTCCAATAAATCATCTGCTTTTTCTCCACTTTTTTTCTCACTTAGTGTTTCCTGATTTCTCCATGCATAGCAATAATGCATATTTTCATTTTCCAGTTCTTCAAATTTTTCATTTTTTACCATTGCCACCGTGAATTTTTTGGCATCAAACATCATATCCGTATTATTTTTAAATAGTGCACTATAATCGGAAAAAGCCACAAAACCGCTGACTTTATATGTTTCTCCCTGTACGGTTAACACATCGCCGATATTAATCTGATTGTTTTCCGCATAGAGACGGTCTATCACAATTTCATCTTTTTGAGAGGGCAGTTTTCCCTCCATAAGACTTACTTCATCACACCCCTGTCTCTCGCCATAGATGCGAATGGTATGCTCCGAAGACATTTCCTCTTCCAAATAAAAATTTTTATAGATATTTACATTTTCTTCTTCCAGTTTTGTAATTAAATCTTCGGACAGTTCCTGTGCCACCTCAAAGTGTCCATCCTCTATTTTATATTTTTCAAAGCTCTCCTCATATGCAATTTCCATACTTCCGTCTGCCACTAAAAAGCCGGACACAAAGCCTATGGTAGCCACCAGAAACAAAAAGATAATGAGGTATTTCCCCAACTCCTCTTTCAACTCTCTGGGAAGTCTTTTTATCAATGGATTTTTCATTCTTTTCACCTACCAATCCAACTCTGCTGCCGAAATCTTCTCCGCGTTTTTGTAATCCTTCCGTATCTGTCCGTCCCGCAGCTTCAGCACTCTATCTGCCATCTGTTTGATTGCATCATTATGGGTCACAATCAAAACTGTGTTTCTATACTTCTGATTTATAGTTTCAATAAGCTGTAAAATTTCTTTGGAAGTATTATAATCCAAAGCTCCCGTAGGCTCATCACAGAGCAGAATGTCCGGGTTCTTGACAATAGCACGACCAATGGCAGTCCGCTGCTGCTGTCCTCCGGAAAGTTCGTTGGGAATCTTATCTTTATGTTCCCATAATCCCAGCGTTTTCAATAACCCATCTACTTCCAAGGGTTCTTTGGAAAGATAGGCTCCCACCTCAATATTTTCTTTTACCGTCAGATTAGGAATCAGATTATAAAATTGAAAAACATAGCCCAGATGGTTTCTCCGATATTCTGATAAGGCTTTTTCATCCATTGTCTCCAATTCTTTTCCCTCAATCCTGATACTTCCTCCGTCTGCCTTCTCAATACCGCCGATAATATTTAGCAGCGTCGATTTACCGGAACCGGACGGACCCAGCATGACACAAATCTCTCCTTTTTCTATTTCTGCATTAATTCCCTTCAACACTTTCATGCGACTCTCTCCGCATCCATAATATTTTTCAATTCCCTGTATTTCTAAAAACATGGTTCCTCCTCTCTTCATAAAAAAGACGAACTGCATCGCAGTCCGCCTTTTTCTCAACATTTCTCTTCTAAACATTCGCATTGCCGGACAGTCACGGCACGGATGTTTTGCTTTTCCATGTATCCACATGCCCGCAATCCTTCTTTGATTACCTGATTCCAATTCTTTGCAGACAGATGATACACCGTATCATCATCCAGTTCCACCGTGCAGGCATCCTCCCGCTCACACTCTTTGTCACAGGCAATCTGGTACATACTGTTTCGATTGATTGCACCGATTTCTTCCAGAGTATTGACCATCCGGTATACGGTGGCTGTTCCGATATTGGAATCTCTCTTTAGTGCCTTATAATAAATTTCCTTACAACTAGTGTACTCTTCCTCCAGAATAATATCCAGAAGCATCAACCGTTGCTTGGTAATCCGGCATCCCTTTTCTCTCAGCTTTTCAATAATCAATTCTTTTTGCATTCGAGTTCTGCGATAATTTCTAATGTCTTTATTGTTCATGGGAACAACATCCGCCACATTGTTTGCAGTCACAACCGCACTGTATGGACTTTCCTTCTTTTTTTGCCTTAATCATACTTCTCAAAGCCAGACCCGCACATCCGAATACAATGATTCCTACCACTACTGTTCCCATTCCATAAGCCTCCTTTTATTTGGCTCCTGCCATTCCTTTTACATTTACCTTCAAAGTTTCGCTCTCTTTGTATGGACGGAAAAGCAGATAAATAAATCCGATTACAAATAAGATTGCTACTACGGTTCCGATACCAAAGGTTCCCGCTGTAATCCATGTTCCAATCTGATATACGCAGAGAGACACGATATAAGCAAGTATCGTCTGATAGCCGATGGCAAACCAGAACCACTTCCGGTTATTCATCTCACGCTTGATGGCTCCCATAGCCGCAAAGCAAGGTGCACATAAAAGGTTGAATACCAGGAAGGAATAAGCTGCAATTCCTGTCATAGTGGTTGCCAGCGTTCCCCAAATCTCTGCTCCGTCCTCTGCCACCTCTGCGAATCCGAAGAGGACACCGAAGGTTGCTACTACATTCTCTTTTGCAATCAATCCTGTTACTGCTGCAACCGCCATCTTCCAGTTGCCCCATCCCAGAGGTTTGAAGATTGGTGCAATCACACCGCCGATTGCCGCAAGAATACTGTTGTCTAACTGTTCAGCCTCTAACATAGTGAAGCTGCCGTCTACCCATCCGAAGCCCTGTAAGAACCAGAGTACGATGGTGGAAAGAAGGATAATGGTTCCTGCTTTTTTGATAAAGGACCATCCACGCTCCCACATGCTGCGAAGCACATTTCCCACGGTCGGCATATGGTATGCCGGAAGCTCCATAACAAACGGTGCAGGATCTCCTGCAAACATTTTTGTTTTCTTTAATATGATACCGGAGCAGATAATTGCTGCAATTCCCACAAAGTATGCACTCCAGGAAACCCATCCGGCATTGTCAAAAAACGCACCTGCGATTAATGCAATAATCGGTAATTTTGCTCCGCAAGGAATGAAGGTGGTTGTCATAACCGTCATCTTACGGTCTCTGTCATTCTCAATGGTTCTGGATGCCATGATACCCGGAACACCGCATCCGCTTCCGATTAACATCGGAATAAAGGATTTTCCGGAAAGACCAAATTTACGGAAAATTCTGTCCATGATAAAGGCAACACGTGCCATATATCCGCAGGACTCTAAAAATGCAAGGAAAATAAACAATACCAACATCTGAGGTACGAATCCCAGCACGGCTCCCACACCGCCTACAATACCGTCAGCCACTAAGCTGGTCAGCCAGTCTGCACAGTGGATGCTCTCCAATGCACTTGTGACACCCGGTACAATCCATTCTCCAAACAAGGTATCATTGGTCCATCCCGTCAACCAATCTCCTACGGTTGTAACGGAAACATAATATACTACAAACATAACTGCTGCAAAGATCGGAAGTGCCAGCCAGCGGTTTGTTACCACTTTGTCAATCTTATCCGATACAGACAGTTTCTCTTCTCTGTTCTTGGTACAACAGCTATCAATAATGGAAGAAATATATACATAGCGTTCATTGGTAATGATACTCTCGGTATCGTCATCCATCTTATCTTCCAACTCTTTGATTAAATCAGATACATCCGGTACTATCTGCATCTGCTCCGGAATTTTATCATCCTTTTCCAACAGCTTGATGGCAAAGAATCTTCTCTGCTCCTGTGGGATTCCTGCATCCAGTCTGTCCTCCGTGCGTGCAATCACTTCTTCCACTTCTTCGGCAAATTTATGTACGGAGGTTCCAAAATTCTTGTTCTGTGCCAGTGCAAGAGCTTTTTCTGCCGCTTTCATAACTCCTTTACCCTTTAAAGCAGAAATTTCCACTACTTCACAGCCCAACTTCTTTCTCAGTTCTCCGATATGAATCTGGTCTCCGTTTTTCTCCACCACATCCATCATATTGACTGCCATAACCACCGGAATTCCAAGCTCCATCAACTGTGTGGACAGGTACAAATTTCTCTCGATATTGGTTCCGTCTACGATGTTCAGGATGACGTCCGGTCTCTCATGAATCAGATAATTTCTCGCCACCACTTCCTCTAAGGTGTATGGAGACAGAGAATAGATTCCCGGAAGATCCATGATAATAACATCTTTATGACCTTTTAACTTTCCTTCTTTTTTCTCTACGGTAACCCCCGGCCAGTTTCCCACGAACTGATTGGAACCGGTCAGTGCATTGAACAATGTGGTCTTTCCACTGTTCGGATTACCTGCTAACGCAATTTTTACTGACATTCCTAAAACTCCTTTTCTTTGTTTGCTATTGCTATCTTATGTTAGTCTATCCTAACCGATTGGTAAAAAAATTATTCTACTTCAATCATCTCTGCATCTGCTTTTCGCAAAGACAGTTCATAACCTCTCACCGTAACCTCCACCGGATCTCCCAATGGTGCCACCTTTCTCACGAATATATCCACACCTTTTGTGATTCCCATATCCATGATACGTCTTTTTACCGGACCTTCCCCGGCAAGCTTTCTTACCTTCACCGTCTTTCCACACGGTACATCCTTTAAAGTTCCCATACTTACTCCTTTTTTAAACCATTATTTTATTTGCCATATCTTTGCCGATTGCCACTCTGGAATCCTTGACATTTACAATCATGTTCCCACCAATCTCGGATACGACAGTAACCGTTCCTCCGGCTACAAAACCAAGATTCTCTAAGAATCTTTTTGTTTCCTCTTTTCCTCCAACCTTTTTAATCTGGTTCGGTTCTCCTGTTTTTACCATTGTTAAAGGCATCATCCACCATCTTCTTTCTATTTGATAATGATTTTCATTTATTTTCGTAGTTAGTATATGCTAACTTCTATTAGTTGTCAATAATCTAATTGATTATTTTTTATCAATTACATGGATTTGAAAAAATCCCCTCTCCATGCTATACTCCCGTCTTTGACAGTTAGAAAAAGAAAAAATCGCTGTATCCCTGATGTTTACTG
>CATWDJ010000001.1:0-203289 GCA_958349535.1 uncultured Lachnospiraceae bacterium | reverse complement strand
CCCCTCAAAGATTGAGGGGCAGGGGAGCTGAAGTGTCGAAGACACTATTTTTATTAAGATAAACCATCTTTCCGTTAATAATCTGCTAAGGTATCGTAAATTGCTTGCACCGGAACATAGACTTCTTTATAATTTCCAGAGAAAAAATAAGAATTAAGATGATAGAGGAGTATTTATGGAAAAAAACATGGTTCATACTTTATGGAAGGGTATGTTTGTGGGCAGTACCATGCTGGTGCCGGGCGTTAGCGGCGGTTCCATGGCAATGATACTGGGAATCTATGACAAACTGGTTACCGCTGTCAGTTCTTTTGGCAAACAAAAGGGAAAAAATCTGCTTTTTCTGGGTACATTTTCAATGGGAGGAATTTTGGGAATGGTGTTATTTGCCAATCCTTTGCTATATCTCATAGAGGCATATCCTAGGATGATGCTGTACTTTTTTCTGGGAGCAGTGGCAGGAGGGATTCCTCTGATGTATCAAAAGGCACAGGTCGAAGGATTTTCTTTCAAGGCACTTTTTTATCTGGTTCTGGGTATTTTAATTGTATTGCTGATGAGTCGTTTTCCTCAAAACGGAATGGGACAGGAGACAGGAAATGCAGGGTTTTTAATCTTATTGATTGCCGGTTTTCTTGCCGCAATCGCTTTGGTTTTACCGGGTATCAGTGTTTCTTTTATGCTTTTGGTTATGGGAATCTATGAGACAGTAGTAGAAGCCATCGGTAGTTTTCGATTGGGAATTCTGATTCCCTTTGGTGCTGGAATATTGTTGGGAATTATTTTGACCACAAAATTCTTAGAAATGGCAATGACCCGTTATCCACAACCCACTTATTTGATGATTTTGGGGTTTGTTTTAGGGTCGGTTACGGAAATTTTCTCCGGAAAACCGAGAGGAATCGAATGGGTTATCTGTATTTTGATGCTGGTAGCAGGCTATGGCATTATCCGTTTGATTTCACAGGCAGGAACCGAAGAAACAGAGAATATATAAGAAAAAGGACGAAAGCAAATACTTTCGTCCTTTATGTTAGGCTTCATCTTCTACAAATTCTATATGATTCTCACCCATCTTTGCGATTCTGGCAAGGGAATAAACATCGATGCCCTGTTCTTTTAATTTTTCGTGTCCCGGTTGGAAGGATTTCTCAATCAGAATCCCCACTCCGGCGATCGTAGCATGTGCTTTGCGAATTAATCGAATAGCACCGGTAGCTGCTTCTCCGTTGGCCAAGAAATCGTCAATAATCAGAACGTGGTCATTTTCATCAATAAAATCCTTAGAAAGAGTCAACTCATAGCTTGTCCCCTTTGTATAAGAAGTTACAACGGTCTGATAGAGATTCTGGTTTAATACTTTAGACGGCTGCTTCTTTAAAATAAGCATCGGAACATTCAACGCAAGGGAAGTCATAAGTGCCGGTGCAATACCGGAGCTTTCAATCGTGGCAACCTTTGTAATTCCCTGATTTGCGAAATGGCTGGCAAATTCTGCTCCAATCTGCTGCATCAGCTCTGCATCCACCTGATGGTTAATGAAGCTGTCCACCTTTAAAATATCTTCGTTGATGGCTTTTCCCCGTTCTTTTATCATATCTTCTAATAGTTTCATTCTCTGACACCTCGTACATTTTTTTACAGTATATCACTTTTCGCACAGCTAAGAAAGTATATTTTGTAAGTATTGTGGAAAGGAGCCGGAATATGCTATAATTTCTCATATGAAAATCACAATCTTATGCGTAGGAAAAGTAAAAGAAAAATTTTATCGGGATGCCATAGGCGAGTATCAAAAGAGACTCAGCCGATACTGTAAGTTAGAAATCGTAGAAGTGGCTGATGAAAAGACTCCGGACGGAGCGAGCGAAACCGTAGAGAATCAAATTAAAGAGAAAGAGGGGAATCGCATTTTATCCAAAATACGGGAAGAAGATTATGTCATTGCACTTGCCATTGATGGAAAAATGCAGGATTCTGTGGAATTGTCAAAAAACATCCAGAAATTAGGGGTTCGTGGAAAAAGTAGTATTGTTTTTGTCATCGGCGGCTCTTTGGGATTGTCGGAAGAAGTGTTAAAAAGAGCAAACGAAAAACTCAGCTTTTCTAAGATGACGTTTCCTCACCAGTTGATGCGTGTGATTCTGTTGGAACAGGTGTATCGGAGCTACCGGATTATGAATGGGGAACCGTATCATAAATGACAAATCTTAAATTTCTTATTAGCGGAGGTGCATTATGACGGCAGAGAATATCATCGGCTTTGTGATATATGCGTTGGTGGCGTTGATTATGATGGGTATAGGGATTCTGCAGTTAAAGAGCAAAGACCCGGTGGGGTTCTATTCAGGTGAAAAACCGCCGAAAGCAGAAAATATCACAGACGTAAAAGCTTGGAACAAAAAACACGGAATGATGTGGCTAATCTATGGAATTGTGATTCTTATCTCATTTTTCATTGGAACTGCCATTGGCGATTCCATTTGGGCAGTCCTGCCAATGATTGGGGGATTAATAATACCTGTGATTTTTATGATTTGGTACCATCAGCAGTTGAAAATGAAATATTTGAAATAAAAATTTGATTACCATATAAGAAAGACATTATCTATTTTGTATTGCTATATAAACGTGAGGGAGGATAAGATATAAAATGTCCAGGAAGTTTCATTGAGAACAAAGGGACAGGGAGGATACTGTGACGAATGTATGAAAGTATTTGCGATATTTGAGGAACGCTAAAATGATTGTATATACATTTGGAATAGAAACTAAATATCATAGATAACAGACAGAAGGTTGTAGAGTGTTTTTATGGAAGGACATTATAATAAACCCGAAAAAATAATTAATATGATATCATTTATGATAGTCATTTTATCAATTATAACGGAAATCTTAACAGATGATTATAATATCGGAACCCTTGTGATTTTAGCTTTTATGGGAATTTTATGGTACATAATTTTTCTTATATGTGGGTTGTTTCCGGCGACATGGCGAATGACTCAAAACCAGAAAGCAAAAATATCTGATAAAAAAGATTATCAAAATAAATACCGAAAGATATTTGTGTGGATTAATTTGGTAGGGTGTATAATGGTATCTCTTTTAATAATAACAATCTCATAATAAAAATCATATTTACTGAGGTAATTTTCATGCAAAACGTATCGGTGAAAGAATTAAATCATAAGGAATTATCGGAAGCATTATCTCTGGTTTGGCAAGTGTTTCTTCAGTACGAGGCACCTGATTATACCAAAGAAGGTATAGAGGAATTTTGGTGTCATTGCTACCCGAAACCAAGGAACTCACATTGCGTTGTTTTTTGTAGACGGTCAATATCAGGAAAAAGGAATCGGTAAACAGTTATTTCAAGCTATATGGAAAGATTGTCCTGCTGGTAAAATAACGGTAAATTCTTCTCCATATGCCGTTCCCATATATCATAAATTGGGATTTTGTGATACAGATAAAGAAAAAGTAATAAATGGATTAAGATTTACACCGATGGAATTTGTGAATGGAGGAATAGAGTGACAAATTTGATATTATTTCATGGAAGCAATGTTACAGTTGATGAGCCAAAAATTTTAACAAATGGGTATTATAAAGATTTCGGTTATGGGTTTTATTGCACAATACTTGAAAGACAAGCAAAACGATGGGCGTTAACCAAAAAGGAACATCACATTGTTAATAAATATCAGTATACCTCAGACCCTAAATTGAAAATCAAGATATTTGATGATATGTCAGAAGAATGGCTTCAATTTATTGTGGATTGTCGCAGAGGTATAAATCATAATTATGATATCGTAGAAGGAGCCATGGCTGACGATACTATTTGGGATTATATTGAAGATTACATGGCAGAAAAAATTTCAAAAGAAGCTTTTTGGGAATTAGTTAAATTCAAATATCCCACACATCAAATTGTTTTTTGTACAGAAGATTCCTTAAAAACATTGAAATTTGAAAGGAGTTATCCGGTATGACAAATTTATTTTTTGAAAATGAAGAAATAACTGAAAATGATTTATATTTCATATGTTATATGATTGAACGTGTTGCGAGAAAATTGCACCAAAAAAATAAATATGTGGTAAATCATATAACAAAAAAAGAATGGAGACGTTTAATAAGCATTGCAAACGTTTTGCATTGTGAAAATCCATTAAAAATTGAAGATGAGTGGATAGAAGAATATCACTTAGAAGAAGGTGTTTTTGATATAACAGATGTTGATTTAAAATTAGTAGACGAGATTCCATCTGCCACACAAATGGGAAAGGTATATATGCGTTTGATTTTATCTGTTCTTCAACCAAAAGAGGATTATATAGATGGATTAGTCAGAGTATATAACAATGAGATATGTGAGACCATTGACAATTATAACAGTAGTGCATATTATGAGCCGTCCTATGTAATTACAAGAGCATATAATGGTGGAGGGTTTTAGAAGAGAACGTGTAACAACAGAGGAAGAAATGAGAACATATCGATAATTTTGATTTTATGAGTTACAGGGAGATATATTTATGGAGATAGATAAAATAAGAACACCGCAGGATGTATTTACCTATATGGACGAAAATATATCCTACGGCTGGTTAGATGTGAATCACAAGATACATGGAATCAAAGAAATGACGAATTTTCGGAGTCTGTACCGAACTATGTCTGTGGAAGAGACAGTAGAACACGGCGTTGGTACTTGTGTGGAGCAAGTTGCTTTGATGCATGAACTGCATATGCATTGTTTCATACTTTTTTATCAAAAGAACAAGGTTTATCATTTAGAACATCCCAACGGAGAGAAAAAAGGAATCTATGAATATGATAGAGAAAAGGAAGCTATCCGAGCCATTGTGGACTATTATATTGAGTTGAGGGGCGGCAAAGAAAGTCCCACTACAAAATTTGAAAGTGTTCCAACAGGGCTCTCTTTCCGGGAATTTAATGCTTACATCAATCATCAGGAGATTTTACATAGCAGAGAGGATGTATCCTAAATATGAAATTGATTTTACCGGATAAAAAATATTATGATTCTTATTTATCCGCTATAGAAGAATACAAAGAACATGAAATCACTACCTATGAATTTTTAAATCCTGCCCAATATGATATTTTTCAATATACAGAGGATTTCAGAGTGGGTAACAACCTTCCAAAAGGGTGGGTAAAAGCAACTTATTTGTGGTGTGTAGATGGAGAAGAATTTCTAGGAGAAATAGCTATCCGTCACACTTTGACTGACGCACTTTTGCGTTTCGGAGGAAATATCGGATATGGTGTCAAATATTCCGCATGGAATAAGGGCGTTGGAACTAAAATGCTCTCTTTGGCACTGGAATATGCAAGGGAAAATCTTTCGTTAGAAAAGGTACTGATTACCTGCAATGATAACAATGCAAGTTCCGTCAGAGTGATAGAAAAGAACGGCGGCGTGTTAGAAGATAAAATTGTAAATGTAATTGAAGGGCAAAGACGGATTACCAGAAGGTATTGGATACAGCTTTAAAGTGAAAAAGGACAGGAACATATTATGAAGAAGAATAAGAAAATACAACTCAAAACCAAGCATTTATGTATTTCTCCGAAAACCTTGGAGGAGCTGAAGCTGGCATTGGAAAAAGAAACCGACCCGGAAATGCAAAAAGCATATGGGGATATGATTCGGGGTGTAGAAGAACAGTCGGAAGACTGGCTTTGGTGTACCGATTGGACGATAACCTTAAAAGGGACAGAGACCCTTGTGGGCAGTATTGGTTTTAAAGGCAGTGCCAATGAATCAGGAGAGGTGGAAGTAGGATATGGAATAGAGGAAGAACACCGCAGGAAAGGTTATGGATTAGAGGCGGTAAATGTCATGATGGAATGGGCGTTCCAGAACGAAAAGGTGTATTATATTATGGCAGAAACGCTTGCGGATAATACAGCATCCCAAAGATTGTTAGAAAAAGCAGGTTTTACTCCAACCGGAACCATCGGAGAAGAAGGACCGAGATTTGAAAAAGAAAAACCGCAGACTTCCTTCACAAGCCTTTTTCTAAGTATCGGGATGTGTCTTGGAATGTCCGTTGGATTAGCTGTTTTTGACAATGTGGCAACGGGAATGTGTCTGGGTATGCTCTTTGGTGTGGCTGTAGGTTCTGCGATGGATCAGAATGACAAGAAACACCGGGAAGAAATCAGAAAAAAGAGAGAACAGGAAACATGAATATTACAGAGGAGATACGAGAAGAATTACAGAAAAGTATTGACGAGGAATACCGGAAATTCCATGGTTCCCTAGTGCCGGACATGGGTGAGTTTCTGGGGGTACGTGTACCGAAGCTGCGACAGCTGGCAAAGCAGGCGGCAAAGGAAGGATATCGAGAGTTTGCTGTCAATGCAAATCCTCTGATTTACGAAGAACTGATGATACGCGGAATGATGATTGGTTACGGAAAGCTGAGCATGGAAGAACAGCAGGAAGAATTAAAAAAGTTCATTCCCTTAATCAATAACTGGGCAATCTGCGACTGTTGCTGTGCTACCTATAAGTTTATGAAAAAAGACCAGAGGGAGTGGTTTTCTTTCTTAGAAGCTTATTTGGCGGGAACAGGCGAATATGAGGTTCGTTTTGCCATTGTCTGTATGCTGGATTTTTTTGTCAATGAAACTTATATTGATGAGGTTTTGGAAAGATTGGCTGGAATTTCCCGGCAGGAATATTATGTGAAAATGGCGGCTGCGTGGGCATTGTCTGTCTGCTATGTGAAGTTTCCCGAAAAAACAGAGTGCATTTTGGAACGGGAGGCTTTGGATGAGGAAATACGCAGAAAAGCCGTTCAAAAAATAAGGGAGTCCCTTAGGGTAACAAAGGAAGAAAAGGAAAGGTTAAAGCAAAAATTCGCAAAATAACCGTATGTTGTTAGGATTACCGTTTAAAAAAGAAAGAAACGGAGGAAATAATGATGTATGATGTAATGATTGTTGGAGCAGGAATTGTAGGAACCGCTATAGCAAGGAGGTTGTCTCGCTATCAGCTTTCCATCGGAATCTTGGAAAAGGAATGTGATGTTTCCATGGGTTCCACCAAAGCGAACAGTGCCATCGTCCACGGCGGTTATGCCGAGGCAAATGCCAAGGTGAAGGGCCGTGTCTGCTATAAAGGCAGAGTGCAGTATCAGAAGTTGAATGAAGAATTGAACTTTGGCTTCCGAAAAACCGGAAGTCTGGTAATTACCACAGATGAAAATGATTTGCCAAAGCTGCAGGCAATGCTGGAAAATGGTGAAAAAAACGGTCTGACCGACTTAAAGATTATCGGAAGAGAAGAGATTTTAGAGTTGGATCCCAACATTAACCCGGAGGTGGTCTATGCCCTTTATTGCGAGGGTGCCGGCGTTTGTTCCCCGTATGAAATGGCAATCGCCATGGCAGAAAATGCCATTCACAACGGTACCAAACTGTTTTTAAATACCGAGGTTTCCGATATTGAGAAAATAGAGGAAGGATTTTTGATTCACACGAATAACGGAGATTTTAAAACCCGCTATCTGGTCAATGCCGCAGGACTTTTTTCAGACAAAATAGACCAGATGGTTAATGAGAAAACCTTTGAAATTCGTCCTCGTTCCGGCGAATATATTTTGTTTGCCCAGGGAACCGGCGAGGCTTTGAATACAGTTGTATTCCAGATGCCATCCAAGATGGGCAAGGGAATCCTTGTGACTTCCACCTATCACGGCAATCTGCTGTTGGGACCGGATGCCATTGACGAAGAGGGCAATACGGACCGCAGCACACATCTGGACCGTCTCTGGAAAATTTACAAAGAAGGGCTGCATACCACAGATAAAATCAATCCGCAGCAATTTATCCGAAGCTTTACCGGAGTACGTGCCGTGTCCACTACGGATGACTTTGTGATAGGAGAAACCGCAACTCCGCATTTTCTCAATGCGGCAGGAATCCAGTCCCCGGGACTTACTTCTTCTCCTGCTATTGCAGATATGATTGCAGAGGAATTGGAGCGTCAGGGACTGGAGCTAAAGGAGGACCCATCCTATGACCCATACCGGGCACCGATTATACAGAAAAAAGAAGAGATGCTGCCTTTTACAGAAGCAGAACAGCTTGTGAATTTACCACCGTGTCCGGAACGTTTAATTTGCCGTTGCCAGCAGGTGGATGAGAAAACCATTGTGGACTGTCTGAACAGAGGAATACAGGTTACAAGTGTAGACGGTGTAAAGAGAAGAACCAGAGCGTCCATGGGTTATTGTCAGGGAATGTTCTGCCGTCCTCGTATCAAAGAAATCATGGAGCGGGAATACGGTATAGAGATTGACATGAGAACCGATGTGGAAAAAGAAGGAGCTGTCCGTGTGACAGACCAGGAATTTATCGCATACTGGAAAGAACATAAAGAGGACTAGTTTCATAAGACGAAAGGAAAGCGATTACTATGCGAATGTACGATTTGATCCTGAAGAAAAAGCAGGGAAAAGAACTGACAAAAGAAGAAATCTATTACATGATTGAGGGCTTTACCAAGGGTGATATCCCGGATTATCAGATGTCGGCAATGACAATGGCAATCTGTTTTCAGGGAATGAGCAAACGGGAAACCGTAGATTTGACCTTGGCTATGAGAGACAGCGGAGATGTCCTGAATCTGGACGCCATAGAGGGGATAAAAGTAGATAAGCATAGTACCGGAGGTGTGGGGGACAAGGTTTCCCTTGTCCTGACACCTATGATTGCAGCTCTGGGGATTCCGGTTGCCAAGATGAGCGGCAGAGGATTGGGACATACCGGAGGAACCATTGACAAATTGGAATCCATTGAGGGATTTTCCACAGAGATGACAGAAGAAGTATTTATCCGCAATGTTAACGGTATCAAGGTTGCCATTGCGGGACAGACCGCCAATTTGGCTCCTGCGGACAAAAAACTGTATGCTTTGCGGGATGTAACCGCCACCGTAGATCAGATGTCTTTGATTGCCAGTAGTATTATGAGTAAAAAACTGGCTTCCGGTGCAGATGCTATCGTGTTGGACGTAAAGACCGGAAACGGTGCTTTCATGCAGAAAGAAGAGGATGCCGTGGCTTTGGCAAAGGCAATGGTGGATATCGGAAAACGGGCAGGAAAGAAGACGGTGGCACTTATTACGGATATGGATGAACCACTGGGAAATGCCGTAGGAAATGCACTGGAAGTTAAAGAAGCCATCGAATCCCTAAAGGGCAACGGTCCGGCAGACTTTATGGAGGTTGTTATAGGCTTGGGCAAACAGATGCTTGTTTTGGCAGGTAGGGCAGAAAGTGAGGAAATCGCAGAAGCCCTTTTAAAAGAAACCATTGACAGTCGAAGTGCCTATAAAAAATTCCAAGAGTTTGTAGAGGCTCAGGGTGGAAATGTAGAACAGATTCTTCACCCGGATTTATTGCCAAAGGCAAAATATGTGATATCGGTTCTGGCGGAAACTGAAGGCAATGTGCAGCGTATATTGGCTCAGGAAATCGGAATTGCCTGTATGATGCTGGGCGGTGGCAGAGAGACCAAAGAGAGCATCATAGACCCTGCGGTGGGTATTATTCTGAACAAGAAGATTGGGGATGGAGTGAAAAAAGGAGATGTCCTTGCTTATATCCATGCCAATGACCGTGAGAAGGCAATCACTGCCGCAGCAAAAATCAAAGCTGCCTATCAGATGTCCACAGAAAAAGTGGCACGTCCGGTAATGATTAAGCAACTGATACGTGAATAATAAACTTGTATTTTTCATATAGTAAATTATGGGAAAAACGAAGTTGAAATCAGTAAAAGAAAATATGGTAGAGACTTTAGAACTGCCGAAGGATTTGATGTATGGAGCCTCCATCGTCACCATTACCGGACGCAGGGAAGTCCTGATTGAGAATTATAAAGGTATTTTAGAATACACGGAAGAATATATCAAAATCCAGACAAAAAACGCAAAATTAACGGTTTATGGAAAACGACTGAATATCGAATATTATACCAATGAGGATATGAAGGTTGTCGGATTTATAAAATCAATAGAATTTGAGGCTTAAGTCACATGAAAAGGATATTGCGTTATTTGTCAGGATATGTTCGGGTGGAGCTGACCGGCTATGCGACGGAACGATTTTTAAACCTATGTACCAATCATAATATCTATATATGGGATATGGAGCACCGGGAAGATGCCTATGAATTTTCCATGAGCATATCGGATTTCTTTTCCATACGTCCTCTGGTAAAAAAGACCAAGACAAGAGTCCGCATACAAAAAAAGATGGGCTTTCCCGTCTTTTTATTCCGCTATCGGAAAAGAAAGCTGTTTCTGGCAGGATTTTTTCTGGGCGTGGGAATTATCTATCTCTTTTCCTGTTATATCTGGAACGTGGAAATCTGTGGAAACTCCGTTTTATCGGAGGAAACTCTTTTCCGTTATCTGGAGACGGAGAAGGTTTATGTGGGAAGTAAAAAGAAAGATATCAACTGCGAAGAACTGGAAGCGGAGATACGTCAGCATTTTCCCAACGTAATTTGGACCTCTGTGCGTCTGGAGGGGACAAAGCTGACGGTTGATATCAAGGAAAATCTGGTTACAGCCGAAGAAGACAAAAAAACGGAGGAAATGCCGCAGGATATCGTGGCAGATAAAACCGGAGTCATTCAAAGTATTATTACCAGAAGCGGCGTTCCGCAGGTAAAAGCCGGAGATAAGGTGAAAAAGGGGAAAATTCTGGTGTTGGGCAGAATTGAGATTCGGGATGACATCGGGGAGGTAAAAGAATACAAATACTGCAAAGCAGATGCGGATATTATTGCAAAAACTACATATTCCTACGAATATAGAGTTCCCAAACAGATAGAGCAAAAAGTTTTTACCGGAAAAGAAAAGCAGCGTTACGGGTTCTGGTACAAGAAAAAATATGTAGAACTTCCTTCTGTGGGAAAACCCTATCGCCTTTATGAAAAAGAAACAGAAAAAAAGCAGTTGAAAATCATGAAGAACTTTTATCTTCCTTTTTATCTGCAAAAGGACACTTATCGGGAATATGAGAAGAAAACCCATGAGGTATCCAAAAAAGAAGCGAAACAGATAGCATTGGCGAACCTGGAAGTATTTCTTTCAAAATTAGAAGAAAAAGGGGTTCAAATTATAGAAAAAAATGTTATTATGGATACAGAGAAAAATGAGTATGTATTAAAGGGCACCATAACTGCAAATGAAAAGTTTGGAATCTATCAGGATACCAAGCAACTGGAAGTGCCGAAAGAAGAAGGAAATATAGAAAATGAGTCTGAATGAAGTGATTTTAGATATTCCGTCAGAGCATATGGCAAATGTTTTTGGCGGCTGTGATGTAAATATCAAGAAAATTGAACGCACTCTTAATGTTACGGTTGTAGTCCGGGACGGTGGAATGAAGATTCTGGGCGAAGAAGCGAATGTTAAGAGTGCTTCCTGCGTATTCCTGCAATTAGTGGAATTGAGCAAGCGGGGCAACATCATTACAGAACAGCAGGTAAACTATGCCTTGGATTTATCTGCCAAGGATGAAGAGGTTTCCGTAATGACACAGATTGAC
The DNA here is from genome assembly GCA_958349535.1 of uncultured Lachnospiraceae bacterium. GTDB lineage: Bacteria > Bacillota > Clostridia > Lachnospirales > Lachnospiraceae > Maccoyibacter. Next base: position 191,677 of record CATWDJ010000001.1, on the reverse strand, counting down.
AGCGATTGTATCTGCCATACCATCAATGGAAAGCCGATTAAACCAAAAACCATGGGGCAAAAACAGTATGTAGATGCTATCCGCAAGCAAATGATTGTCTTTGGTATCGGTCCGGCGGGAACCGGAAAGACTTATCTGGCGATGGCAATGGCAATTACAGCATTCAAAAACGAAGAGGTGGGAAGAATCATCCTTACCAGACCTGCCATAGAAGCAGGAGAGAAGCTGGGATTTCTTCCGGGAGATTTGCAGAGCAAGGTAGACCCTTATCTGCGACCTTTATATGATGCCCTTTATCAGATTATGGGGGCGGAATCCTTCCAGAAAAACATGGAAAAGGGACTTATCGAAGTGGCACCGTTGGCTTATATGCGTGGACGGACTCTGGACAATGCCTTTATCATTCTGGATGAAGCTCAGAATACCACACCGGCACAGATGAAGATGTTCTTAACCCGTATCGGTTTTGGCTCCAAGGTAGTAATTACCGGAGATGAAACCCAAAAGGATTTGCCGAAGGGAGCAGTTTCCGGTCTGGATGTGGCTTTGCGGGTACTGCGGAAAGTGGAAGAGATCTCTATCTGCCGACTTACCAGCAGTGACGTGGTACGTCATCCGTTGGTACAAAAAATTGTACAGGCATACGAGGAATATGAGAAAAAGAGCCAAAAGAAAACTGTAAAAAATCAAAATAGGAAAAAGACGAGGGCGGAGAAATGAATCAGGAACGATTTGTAAAAAAGAGAGCCGTTCCCATAGTAGTCATTTCGCTTGCCACGGTAGTATTTACATTTTTATTGGGATTTCGTACCGGAATTTCTTTAGATGTTGCACTGAACTTTATATTTATTGATGCGGTGTTTCTGGCAGTGTTTATCTATCATCTGGAACAGCAGCGACTGGCGGATGCACTTCCTTTTAAGGACAGCAATGATTTTTCCCTGATTGCCCTTGTTTATGTTTTGGGACTGGTCATCAGCTATGGCTGTTCTTTTCTGCCGGAATACATGAATCTGGTCTTTGGATTTGCGGTAGCTATGACCCTGTTGTCCAATACCACAACGGCGTTGATTGCAGGGATTTTCCAGAATGTACTGTTTGTGGTGGCATTAAAGCAGGATTTGCATATTATGACTGCATTTATGCTGCTGACCCTTCTGGGAGTCGTATTGGCAGATGCAGCCAGAAAGAACCATTTACATTTATGGGTGCATTTGTTGGTGTTTTTTGGTACAATCGTAATAGAGAGTGCCTGCTATTATACTCAGTATCTGGTAATGGAATGGAAAATGTTTCTGTTATTTGCAGGTAATGCCGCTTTAAATCTGGCATTTATGGATTTTGTTCTGCGGCTGTTTCGGACAGAAGCGGCAGAGGCGGAGGAATTGCCCTACACAAAGATTCTTCAGCCGGACTATCCTTTGGTACAGTCCATCCGCAAGTTTTCAGAGATGGATTATTCCCATGCGTTGCGGGTGTCGGATATCTGCGGAACCTGTGCCATGTTAATAGGGGTAAATGAAAAACTATGCAGAGCGGCAGGATTTTATTACCGTATCGGTCGGATGGAAGGGGAACCCTATATTGAAAATGGCGTGACCCTTGCAGAAAACGTTTGCTTTCCCAAGGAGCTGATACAGATTCTCAAGGAATATAACGGTGTGCTTTGCCCTATTTCCTCCAAGGAATCGGCAATCGTACATATGGTAGACCGGGTGGTAACCAAGCTGGATTTGTTGGATAAAGAAACTTTTTCCTCCAACTGGAATCAGGATATGGTTATCTATCAGACCTTGAATGAGGAATCGGCAACCGGAATTTATGACGAATCAGGACTGGGAATGAATCAGTTTCTGGAAATCAGAGATTTTTTAGTGAAAGGGGATCATCTGTTTTGACAATTACCATTGAAGAAGAGGTACAGATACCGTTTTCCTTCGACTACAAGGAAACGGCAAATCGTGTTATAAATGCAGCAATAGACAGTGAAAATTTTCCCTATGAATCAGAAATCAATCTGTTTTTAGTGGACAATGAAACCATTGCTGAAATGAATCAGAACTACCGGGAAATAGAACGGCCAACGGATGTGTTATCTTTTCCGATGATTGCCTATGACACACCGGGAGACTTTTCAAAAATAGAAGACAGTACAGAGGATAATTTTAACCCGGATACGGGAGAATTAATCTTGGGAGATATTGTGATTTCTGTTCCTAAGGTGCTGGAGCAGGCGGAAGAATACGGCCACAGCACAGAACGGGAATTTGCTTTTTTAATCACGCATAGTATGCTGCATCTTTTCGGGTATGACCATATGAAACCGGAAGAGGCGGCAATTATGGAACATAAACAAAAGGCTATCTTGGATTCTTTGCAGATTACAAGATAACATAAGGGAGGGTTTTCTACATGAAGAAATGGATTACAACATTACTTTTGGCTCTTTCCGTGTCTGCCTTACTGGTTGGATGTAAGAAGGATACCACAGAGGAAGAACCAAAAACAGAGAAACAGGAAGTAAAAAAAGACACCCATGAGGGCGAGGCAAAAAGCCTCTTGACCGGGAAATGGATAGATGAGTCTCTGGTAAATAAGAGACCGGTGGCTGTTATGATTAATAACATTGAGGTGGCACTTCCACAGTACGGAACAGAGGCCGCCGACATTATTTACGAATGTCCGGTGGAGGGCGGTCTTACCAGAATGATGGCAATTTATCAGGATTATTCAGAACTTAAAAAAATCGGTTCTGTCCGTAGCTGCCGTCTGTATTTTCCACAGTTTGCAAATGAATTCAATGCCATCTATGTGCATTTCGGACAGGCAGTTTACGCAGAGCCTTACTTAAACAGCAGCGTGGACAATATCAATGGTCTGGTTATGGAAAAAGAATGCTTTACTCGGGATAAAAACCGTAAAAAACCCCACAATGCATTTATCAGCGGAGAGGGAATCGACAAAGGAATTGAGAAGCTGGGCTATGACACCGAGCTTTCCGCAAAATATTCTTCAGGTCATTATCAGTTTGCGGCAGATGATGCGGAAGTTCAGCTGGACGGAGATGACGCCGTTGTGGTTCAGCCGGGATATGCCGTAGATAAGCCATGGTTTGTCTATGACAGTAAAAAAGGCGTTTACAAACGTTATGAGTATGGCGAAGAGCAGATTGATAAGGCAACCGAAAATCAACTTACCTTTAAAAATATTCTGATTCAGTGCTGTAAATGGAACTACGAAGAAGATGGAAAATATTTGAATATCAATACCACTTCCGGCGGAAACGGTTACTATATTACCAACGGAAAAGTGATTCCGGTTACATGGAAAAAAGCAGGGGACGGAGAACCTGCCCGCTACTATGATACCAGTGGAAATGAAATCACTTTAAATCAGGGTAAAACTTGGGTCTGCGTTGTACAGGATACTTATGCAGATAAAATTTCATTCTATAGCAGCGAAGAGGAGTATGAGGCTGCAAACTAATTTTTGAGGTTTTTTATGGACAATGACAGAAAAAAAGAATCCGGCTTTTTGGTACAGGGGTCGATTCTGGCGATTGCATCTATTATCAGCCGTATTATCGGACTTATTTACAGAGTTCCGCTTACGGCGATTATAGATGACAATGGCAATAGTTATTATAGCTGTGCCTATGAAATATATAGTCTGTTTTTACTGATTTCGTCTTACAGCCTTCCGATGGCTGTGTCGAAGCTGGTATCCACACGGGTAGCAAAGGGCGATTATAAGAATGCTTTCAGGGTGTTTAAAGGAGCATTCTTATTTGCTGTGTGTTCCGGTGTCATAGCCATGCTGATTGTATGGTTCGGTGCGGAATTTATTACCGATCTGATGAAGACGCCACTCAGTATTTTTGCTTTAAAAGTATTGGCGCCTACCTTGGCGGTTATGGCGATTCTAGGGGTTATGCGAGGCTTTTTCCAAGGACTGGGCACCATGATGCCCAGTGCGGTATCCCAGATTATTGAACAGATTATCAATGCGGTAGTCAGTGTATGGGCAGCTTATATGCTTGCTTCTTACGGAAAACGTGTTGCAGCCGTTCTTGGAAACGGCAAGGACTATGCAGCAGCATACGGTGCTGCGGGAGGTACCCTTGGTACTGCCATGGGTGCTGTGTTTGCCTTGCTCTTTTCTATCTTTGTATTTGCGACCTACGCTCCGGTATTCAAGAAAAAAATGCGGCGAAATCGTACCAGAAAAACGGAAAGTTATGGCTATATCTTAAGAATTTTACTGCTTACCATCGTTCCGGTATTGTTAAGTACTACGATTTATAATATCAGTTCTGTCATTGACCAGGGAATTTATAAAAACGTATCTCTGCTTCAGGGCTACAATAGCAATAAAATTGATGAATGGTGGGGAATCTTTTCGGGAAAATACAAGGTTCTGACCAATGTGCCGATTTCCATTGCCTCTGCAATGGCAGCTTCCTGTGTGCCCAGTCTGGCAGAGGCCTATGCCAAACGGGATGCGGGCTTAGTACGGCGGAGAATCAATTCATCCATTCGTTTTGTCATGGTCATAGCCTTTCCTTGTGCTGTGGGAATCGGAGTTCTGGCATCTCCGATTATGCAGCTTTTATTTGGGGATGACGGCAGAACCATAGAGGTTCTTCTACAGATTGGAGCTGTATCCATCATCTTTTATTCCCTGTCCACTCTTACCAACGGTCTGTTACAGGGAATTAACCGTATGCGTGCTCCGGTAAAAAATGCCTTGATAGCCTTGGTGCTTCATATCGGTGTGTTGCTGTTCTGTATGTATGGCATGAAACTGGGGATCTATTCCGTAGTCATTGCCAATGCCTTTTTTGCATTGTTTATGTGCATGTTGAACGGACGCTCTTTGAAGCGTTACACCAGATATCATCAGGAGGTGGCAAAGACCTTTATCATTCCGGCATTGGCAGCGGGAATTATGGGCGTAGCGGTATACTTTATTTATGATATCCTGTTCCGTGTCATGAAGCGAAATGCTCCGGTGACGATTATCAGCATTGTGCTGGGCGGGGTGATTTACATATTCTTCCTGCTTTTATTCCGGGGACTGGATGAAGAAGAACTATATTCCTTCCCGAAGGGAGCTACATTGGTTCGAATTTTCAAAAAATTACATTTGTTGAGATAATTTGTATAAAATAAAAAAAAGTGCGAATACTGATACTATGAACAAAGAAAATCGTATTCGTGCTTTTTTTATTGCAGGAACCGGAGTTCTGATTGCAGGATATACCCTGTGGACGGCACAGCCGGAAACTTCGGAAAAAGAAAAACAATCAAATACAGAAAAAGAAATTGTAAAAGAGGAGACTTCGGAGGTTTCTAAAGAACAGGAAGCCTATGAATATGTGATTTTAAACAACGGAGGGTTTCTCTGCGTCTATTTAAAAGATTTAAAAACCGTTTATTTTCAGACGGATATTCCTTACGACAAATTAAACGAAGAAATGCAGCAAAAAATCGATCAGGGTTATCTGATTCGGGACGCAGAAGAGTTATATGACTTTTTAGAAAATTATTCTAGTTAATTAGGACAGGATATGATATAATTTACCCCGAAGGGGCGTGAATTTATGAAGACAAAAGAAAAGAAAGAATCCTCATTTATGACAAAGTTATTTACCGGAATTTCACTGGTGTATCTGGTGCTGGGCGGAGCCCTGTGTGCAATCCCGTCTCTAAAGATGGAATATATCTGCTACGGCATCAGTGTTACCCTGATAGTTCTGGGTATTATTCTGATTGTAAAATATTTTGTAACGGAATCTTATAAGAACTTGAACCAGTACGGTTTCTCCATCGGTGTATTTTTGATTATTATCGGTGTGTGTACGCTGGTTCGGAATCAGGAGATGACCAAAAGCTTTCAGCTTTACATCGGTATCTGTATCCTTCTTACGGCTATTATCAAGCTGCAAAACGCCATGGATTTAAAAGCCTTGAAGGACCGGGTATGGGGCGTCATCTGTGTGGTTTCCGTATGTATTATGGTAGCCGCCGTATTGATTATTATCAATCCTTTTTCAAACAAGAATTACGAATTAACCCTTACATATTTCAGCTTGCTGTTTGACGGAGTCATCAGTCTTTTCAGCTATAATTATTTGGCGTTCCGTTTGCGAAGAACCCAGAAGAAGCAGCGGAAAGCAGCAGAGGCAGCGATTGCAGATACAGAAACAGTAGATACAGAGTCTGTGGAACCGGAGGTGCCGGAAACGGATATTCCAAGCGAAGTTGCCACAGAGCAGACAGAAACAGAACAGAATTCAGAGGAACAGGATTCATGTACGATGTAACAGTCATCGGTGGCGGAGCAGCCGGAATGATGGCAGCAATTGTTGCTGCAAGAGCAGGAGCCTCTGTGCTGATTTTAGAGCACATGGATCAGTGCGGTAAAAAGATTCTCTCCACCGGAAACGGAAGATGTAATTATACAAACAAAATGCAGGGCATCGAATATTACAGAAGTGATGACCCTGCCTTTGTATTGTCTGTATTGGAACAATTTTATCAACAGGATACCTTAACTTTTTTTGAAGAAATTGGTATTACGCCTACAGAGAGAGACGGCTATTTCTATCCCAACAGTATGCAGGCAGTTTCTGTCCGGGATGTACTCCTTATGGAATTGGAAAGATTAGGCGTTTCCATCCGTTATAATGTGGGAATACGCCGGATTTTGGACCAAACAGGCTTTTATGAAATTTGCACAAAAAACGGAGATTTTTCCACAAAAACCTGTGTTTTGGCAACCGGAGGAAAATCCGCAAAAACCACAGGAAGCGACGGCAGCGGATTTCTATATTTAGTGCCACTTTCTCACAAGGTAACAGATTTAGTGCCGGCATTGGTGGGATTGAAGGCGAAACAGCCATTTTTCAAGGAACTTGCAGGAATTCGTGCAAAAGCCAAGGTATCTCTTTTTGTGGAAAATATACAAAAAACAGAAGATTTTGGCGAAGTTCAGTTTACGGACTACGGTATTTCCGGGATTCCGGTGTTTCAGGTCAGCCGCTTTGCCACAAGAGCGTTGGCATCAGGACAACATGTATCTGCCAAAATTCGATTTTTGACGGAATATTCCCAAGATGAGATTGCAGCTATGCTAAAACAACGTTTTTCTTATTCCGAAGAAAAGACAGCCTTACAGGCGTTGATTGGACTTTTTCCGCTGAAGCTGGCGAAGGTACTTTTAAAACGCTCCGGCATTTCGGAGGACAAGGCAGCCCACACCTGTTCTGAAGCAGAATTAGCAAAGCTTTTAGAACAAATTCTTGCCTTTACCTGTGATATTATAGGCTCCGGCAGCTTTGAACAGTCGCAGGTTACCAGCGGCGGTGTGGTTTTGGAGGAAATATCTGCGGATACGTTGGAATCCAAACTTCATCCGGGACTATTTTTTGCAGGAGAAATCATGGATGTAGACGGAATGTGTGGCGGATATAATTTGCAGTGGGCGTGGTCCAGTGGCTATGTGGCAGGAAAGGCAGCGGCGAAAGCGGCTACCGAACATTAAATCAAACAAGGCAGTAATTATGATACGAGTACAACAGGTCAAGGTACCTTTAAAACATGACAAACAGGATATTTTAAAGAAAACAGCGAAAGTATGCGGTATCAAGCCGGAGAAAATCCGAACCATGGAGATTGTAAAGCAGTCTTTGGATGCCAGACAAAAAAATCAGCTTTCCTATGTCTACACCGTGGATATTGAAGTAGAACAGGAGACTTCTCTGCTTAAGAAAAACCGCAGCCGGAACATTATGTCGGCATCCCAAAAGGCATATCATTTCCCAAAAAACGGTTCCCAGCCTCTGAAAAAACGTCCGGTAATTATCGGTGCGGGTCCGGCGGGGCTTTTTTGTGCCTATGCTTTGGCAAAGGCAGGCTTTGAACCTCTGGTTTTGGAACGGGGAAAGTGTGTAGAGGAACGGAAAGAGGATGTTACTCGGTTCTGGGAAACCGGAGTGTTGGAACCATCCTCCAATGTGCAGTTTGGTGAGGGCGGTGCCGGAACCTTTTCCGACGGAAAACTGAACACCTTGGTAAAGGACCCTCTGGGAAGGAACCGGATGGTGTTGGAAACCTTTGCGAAGTTTGGAGCGGATTCTGAAATTCTCTATGTGAACAAACCCCATATCGGGACGGATGTCCTCTGTGATGTGATTGCCAACCTGCGGCAGGAGATTCTGCGGCTGGGCGGTACCTTCTATTTTTCCCGGCAGGTAACCGGATTTGAAATCAAACAGGATAGTCTTACCGGCATAGAAGTGAACGGTGGAGAAATCATTCCTGCGGATGTGGCGGTATTAGCCATCGGTCACAGTGCCAGAGATACCTTTTATCATCTGAAGGACTGTGGCTTTTCCATGGAGGCAAAGTCTTTTGCTGTGGGATTTCGGGTAGAGCATCCACAGGAAATGATAAACAGACATCAATACCATGATGCAGACATGAAGTATTTAAAACCGGCAGCCTACAAGCTGACCTCTAATTTTGAAAATGGCAGAGGCGTCTATTCCTTTTGTATGTGTCCGGGAGGCTATGTGGTCAATGCCTCTTCGGAGGATGGACGGCTGGCAGTTAACGGTATGAGTTATCATGACCGTGGCAGCGGGAACGCCAACAGTGCGATTATTGTCTCCGTGACTCCCAAGGACTTTGGCTCCAAAGGACCTCTTGCCGGAGTGGAATTTCAGCGGGATTTAGAGAAAAAAGCTTATGAATTGGGGAACGGAAAGATTCCTCAGCAGCTTTACGGAGATTTTATACAAGGAAAAACCAGTACTGCCTACGGAGACTTTAAAAGCATGACTAAGGGAAGCTGTACCTTTGCGGACATGAGCCATATGCTCTCTCCTGAACTGACCGGAACATGGATACAGGGGATGGAACAGTTCTCAAAATATATTCCGGAGTATAACCGCTATGATGCGATTCTTTCAGGAATTGAAAGCCGAACCTCATCTCCGGTAAGAATCCATAGGAATGAACAATTTGAAAGTAATTACAGTGGCGTTTATCCCTGCGGAGAAGGTGCCGGCTATGCCGGAGGAATCATGTCCGCGGCAATGGATGGACTGAAAGTGGCGGAGGCTATCGCAGGCAGATATCATCCGCAGTATGAATCATAAAAATAAAGATAAATCGGAAGGAAGTAAAAACGTGGCAGAGTATTCACCGATGATGCAGCACTATCTGCAAACCAAAGAAGAATATAAGGACTGTATCCTGTTTTATCGTCTGGGAGATTTCTACGAGATGTTTTTTGACGATGCCAAGATTGTGGCAAAGGAACTGGAGCTGACCCTGACGGGAAAAAGCTGCGGAATGGAAGAGCGGGCACCTATGTGCGGAATCCCTTTTCATGCCTATGAGAGCTATTTAAACCGTCTGGTTTCCAGAGGATACAAGGTTGCCATCTGCGAACAGGTGGAAGATCCGAAGCAGGCAAAAGGAATGGTAAAGAGGGAGGTTATCCGTGTGGTAACTCCCGGAACGAATATCAATGAACAGGCTTTGGAAGAGGGAAAAAACAATTATCTTATGTGTATTGTTGCCCTGGGAGACCGTTTCGGTGTAGCCACAGCAGATGTGACCACCGGAGATTTTTTTGTCACAGAGGTGGAAAGCGAGCGAAAGCTTTTGGATGAAATCAATAAATTCATGCCTACGGAAGTTATCTGTAATGAGGCGTTATTCATGAGCGGATTGGACACCTCTGACTTAAAAGACCGTATGGGAATTATGATGAATCCGTTGGACAACTGGTACTTTGATGACAGTATGTGTATTGGAACCCTAAAAGAACATTTCCGGGTAAATTCACTGGAGGGACTTGGACTGGGGGATTACGACTGTGGCGTTTTAGCTTCCGGTGCCCTGATGAAATATCTCTATGAAACTCAGAAAAACTCTCTGAGCCATATGACATCCATTCAACCTTATTCCACAGGAAAATTTATGATTTTAGACAGTTCCACCAGAAGAAATCTGGAACTGGTGGAGACTTTGCGGGAAAAATCCAAAAGAGGTTCTCTGCTGTGGGTGCTGGATAAGACCAAAACCGCCATGGGTGCCAGAATGCTTCGGTCTTTTGTGGAGCAGCCTTTGGTGGAAAAGGAAGAGATTGAAGCCCGCTATGATGCCATTGAGGAGTTGAATCAGCGGGGAATCGATAGGGAAGAGTTGCGGGAATATCTGAATCCGGTCTATGATTTGGAACGGCTTTTGACACGGATTACATACCAGACTGCCAATCCCAGAGACTTGATAGCTTTTAAAAATTCCATCGGAATGCTGCCTCATATCCGCAATATTTTATTAGAGTTTCAGTCAGAAGAATTCAAAAGAATTCTGGAGGATATGGATACCTTAGAAGACCTTTATGGGATGATTGATTCCGCAATAGAAGAAGATCCGCCTATTGCTGTCAAAGAAGGCGGCATTGTCAAAGAAGGCTACCATGAAGAAGTAGACCGCCTTCGCCATGCCAAAACCGAAGGAAAGACATGGCTGGCGGAGTTAGAAGCCAAAGAGCGGGAAAAAACCGGAATTAAAACCCTAAAAATCAAATACAACAAGGTCTTTGGTTACTATCTGGAAGTTACCAACTCCTTCAAAGACATGGTACCGGATTATTTTACCAGAAAACAGACTTTGACAAATGCAGAACGCTATATTACACCGGAACTAAAAGAATTAGAGGACATTATTCTGGGAGCGGAGGACAAGCTGATACAGTTGGAATACGAACTTTTCCGTCAGCTTCGGGAACGCATCGCTCAGGATGTCGTAAAAATCCAACACACCGCTAAGGCGGTGGCACGGCTGGATGTCTTTGCTTCCATGGCAGTAGTTTCCGAGCAGAACCACTATTGCCGTCCGAAGCTGAATACCTCAGGGGTCATCGACATCAAAGACGGCCGGCATCCGGTGGTGGAAAAAATGATATCCAATCATATGTTTATCTCCAATGACACCTATCTGGACAACAACAAACAGCGGATTTCCATTATTACGGGACCGAATATGGCAGGAAAATCTACCTACATGAGACAGAGTGCTTTGATTGTACTGATGGCACAGATTGGCTGCTTTGTTCCGGCAGAATCCGCAAATATCGGCATTGTGGACCGGATTTTTACCCGAGTAGGTGCGTCGGATGACCTCGCCTCCGGTCAGAGTACTTTTATGGTGGAAATGACAGAGGTTGCCAATATTTTAAGGAATGCCACCCCGGACAGCCTCTTGATTTTAGATGAGATTGGACGCGGTACCTCCACCTTTGACGGTCTGAGTATTGCATGGGCAGTGGTGGAATATATCAGCAATCCAAAACTCCTTGGGGCAAAAACACTTTTTGCCACCCATTACCATGAACTGACGGAATTGGAAGGCAAATTAAACAACGTAAATAATTACTGCATTGCCGTCAAGGAAAAGGGCGACGATATCGTATTTTTGAGAAAAATCGTGAAAGGCGGTGCGGACAAAAGCTATGGCATTCAGGTGGCAAAGCTGGCAGGCGTACCGGATACTGTCATTGACCGGGCAAAAGAAATTGCAGAGGAACTGAGCCAGAATGAGATTTCCGATTTGGCTCGTAAAATCTCTGTAAATAACGAAACCGCCAGAAAGCCAAAACAGCATTTGGACGAGGTGGATTTGACCCAGATGTCTTTGTTTGACACCGTAAAAGATGACGATATTCTTCGGGAATTAGAGGAAGTGGACGTGGGAAATCTCACCCCAATCGAAGCATTGAATAAATTATATGAATTACAGAACAAGCTGAAAAACCGTTGGTAGAAAGGAGCAGTCATGGCGGAAATACATCTGTTAGAACAATCAACCATTGATAAGATAGCGGCAGGGGAAGTGGTGGAACGCCCTGCTTCTGTGGTAAAAGAATTGGTGGAAAACGCCATAGATGCACAAGCCACGGCAATTACTGTGGAAATCAAAGAGGGCGGTATTTCCTTTATCCGTATTACCGACAATGGCTGTGGTATTCCAAAGGAAGAAATTGCATTGGCATTTCTGCGGCATTCCACCAGTAAAATTCGTTCGGTGGAGGACTTAGTTACCGTTACCTCTTTGGGATTCCGTGGAGAAGCTCTTTCCAGCATTGCCGCCGTTTCCCAAGTGGAACTGATTACCAAGACGCAGGAGGCTCTTTTGGGATGCCGCTATGTTATCGAAGGCTCTGAGGAAAAATCCTTAGAAGAAATCGGTGCTCCAAACGGAACCACATTTCTGGTACGAAACCTGTTCTATAATACTCCGGCGAGACAGAAATTTTTAAAGACACCCCAGACGGAGGCGTCCCATATCAGTTCTCTGATGGAACATCTGGCTCTTTCCCACCCGGATATTTCCTTCCGGTTTATTGTGAACGGTCAGACCAAGTTAAGCACCTCCGGTAACGGAAAGCAAAAAGAGATTATTTATCATATTTACGGCAGGGATATTGCCGCAAATCTCATTGAAATCCATCAGAATTACGAAAATATTTCCATTGACGGTTTTTTGGGAAAACCGATTATTTCCCGTGGAAACCGCAATTTTGAAACTTTTTTCATCAATGGACGTTATATCAAAAGTCAGTTGATATCAAAAGCCATTGAGGATGCCTATAAAAATCATTTAATGCAGCACCAATATCCCTTTACGGTATTGAATATTACTGTGAATACAGAGCTTTTGGATGTAAATGTGCATCCCACCAAGATGGAACTGCGTTTTGACAACGGACCGGAGATTTACAAAAATATTCAACAGACGGTGGCAGAGGGATTAACCCATCGGGACTTTATTCCGGAAGTAACTTTGACGGAAAATGAAGAACCTTTAAAACCTTCGCCAAAGCCGTTACCAAAGCCATCACCGGAGTCTTCGGTTCAACGCAAGGCGTCTGTTCCGAAACCACCGGAGCCTTTTGAAACAGTAAGAATCCGTGAACTGGAACAGAAGACTACAGCACCTCCAAAACAGCTGAAAATAGAAGAGAGTTCTGTCTATGAGCAGCATTTTCTGGAGGAGGCTTCCAAACCGAAGCACCGTATCATCGGTCAGGTGTTTTCTACTTACTGGCTGGTGGAATTTGACGAAAAGCTCTTTATTATTGACCAGCACGCTGCCCATGAAAAGGTGTTGTTTGAGCGGATGATGCGAAATTTCCGGGAAAAAGAATTTAATTCCCAACAAATTTCACCGCCTATGGTTATTAGTCTGAACATGAGAGAAGAAGAACTGCTCCAAAAGTTTTTGCCGGAATTCCAACGTCTGGGCTATCAGATAGAATCCTTCGGCGGCAGTGAATATTCCATTTGTGCCGTGCCGGCAAATCTGTATCAGATTAACGAAAAGCATCTGTTTTTGGAAATGCTGGATGATTTGTCCGAAGAAACCGGATTGAAAACCAGTGATGCCATTTTAGAAAAGGTTGCTTCCATGTCCTGCAAAGCGGCTGTAAAGGGAAATCAGCGTCTTTCTTTGGCAGAAATGGATCATCTGATTGGCGAGCTGCTGGAATGTGAGAATCCATATCAATGTCCCCACGGCAGACCCACCATTATTTCCATGACAAAATACGAGTTGGAGAAAAAGTTTAAAAGGATTGTGTAATATGGGAAAAGAAAAACAACCATTGATTATATTAAGCGGTCCCACCGCAGTGGGAAAATCGGATTTATCTATTGCTTTGGCAAAAAAAATCAACGGAGCAATTATCTCTGCGGATTCCATGCAGGTGTACCGCCATATGGATATCGGTGCTGCTAAGATAAAACCGGAGGAAATGCAGGGGATTCCCCATTATCTCATTGATATTCTCATGCCGGATGAAGAATTTCATGTGGTAAAATTTCAAGAATATGCAAAAAAAGCCTTAAATGAAATCTATGCAAATCACCAGATTCCTATTGTGGTGGGAGGCACCGGATTTTATATTCAGGCCTTGCTCTATGACATTGATTTTACCGAAGAAAAAGAAGATACGGCATACCGTACCCAGTTAGAAACACTGGCCAAGGAGCGGGGAAATGCATATCTGCACCATATGTTAGAACAGGTGGATGAGGCCTCCGCAAAAGCCATTCATCCCAATAATGTAAAACGAATCATCCGGGCTTTGGAATTTTACCATAAATCCGGCAAAAAAATATCGGAGCATAACGAGGCAGAACGACAAAAGGAAAGTCCTTATGAATTTGCCTATTTTGTTCTGGATGATGAACGGGAAAAAATTTATCACAGGATTGATGCCAGAGTGGATAAGATGCTGGATGCCGGACTTTTGGATGAGGTACGCCGTTTAAAGGATATGGGATATACCAAAGATTTCGTTTCCATGCAGGGATTGGGTTACAAAGAAATCTTAGATTATCTGGAGGGAAATCTCTCTTTGGAAGAAGCGGTATATATCTTAAAAAGGGACACAAGACACTTTGCCAAACGGCAGCTTACCTGGTTTCGCAGAGAACGGGAGGTTCTGTGGATAGAAAAACCGGAATTTGATTATGACGAAGAAAAAATACTGGACTATATGATATCAGTATTACAGGAAAGAGGAATATTATGAATCAATTAACTATATCAGAGGATGCCATCAAAAAACAGTATGAAGAACTGGGGATTTCAGAAAAGGTCTATACCTTTGGTCATCAGATAGAAGCCTCTTTAAAGGAACGCTTTGATGCCATTGACACCATAGCCGAATACAATCAGCTAAAGGTTATCCGTGCCATGCAAAAAAACAGAGTCAGTGCGGAATGCTTCCAGACCTCTAGTGGTTACGGCTATGACGATGTAGGCAGGGACACTTTAGAAAAGGTGTATGCCGATGTTTTTCGTGGTGAAGACGCTCTGGTGCGTCCCCAGATTACCTGCGGTACCCATGCTCTGGCACTTGCACTGATGTCTAACCTTCGCCCGGGGGATGAACTGCTTTCTCCTGTGGGAAAGCCTTATGATACGTTAGAAGAGGTCATCGGTATCCGTCCCTCCAAAGGTTCTTTGGCAGAATACGGAATTACTTACCGTCAGGTAGATTTATTACCGGATGGCAGCTTTGATTTTGAAGGAATCAGGGCGGCAATCAATGATAAGACCAAGCTGGTAACTATTCAACGCTCCAAAGGCTATCAGACCCGTCCAACCCTTTCCGTAGAGAGGATTGGCGAATTAATCCGTTTTATCAAAGAAATCAAACCGGAGGTTATCTGCATGGTGGATAACTGCTACGGAGAATTTGTGGAAGAACGGGAACCGTTGGAAGTGGGAGCGGACATGATTGTAGGTTCCCTCATTAAAAATGCCGGAGGCGGTCTGGCACCTATCGGCGGATACATTGTAGGAAAAAAGGAATGTATTGAAAATGCAGCTTACCGGCTGACTTCTCCGGGGCTGGGAAAAGAAGTGGGAGCCTCCCTTGGAGTCATCCAATCTTTCTATCAGGGTTTATTCCAAGCTCCGGTGGTAACGGCAGGTGCATTAAAAGGAGCCATCTTTGCGGCAAATATTTACGAGAAGCTGGGATTTGATGTCATTCCAAACGGCAATGAATCTCGTCACGATATCATTCAAGCAGTGACTTTTGGAAAACCGGAAGGTTTGATTGCTTTCTGTGAAGGAATTCAGGCGGCGGCTCCGGTGGACAGCTTTGTGACCCCGGAACCTTGGGATATGCCGGGATACGACGCAAAGGTCATTATGGCAGCGGGAGCTTTTGTACAGGGCTCCTCCATCGAATTAAGTGCCGATGGACCTCTAAAACCCCCTTACGCGGTGTATTTTCAGGGCGGTTTAACATGGTATCATGCAAAATTAGGTATCCTTATGTCTTTACAAAAACTTTATGATAGAAATCTTGTAGACAAAGATAAGATGTGTTAATATAAATTATATGTGTTTTACAGTTTTGGGGTTTACATAATTCTTGTTCCGAGAGAGTGGAAAGGATTCTATGAAAAAACATCATACTGTAAAAGATTTGCCGGATACGGAAAGACCTTATGAGAAATGTTTTGAGCGGGGAACCGGATACCTGTCGGACGCAGAACTTCTGGCAGTAATTTTAAGAACCGGAACCAACGGAATACAGTCAGTGGAATTGGCAGAAGAATTTCTGCGATATCAGGGCGGTGGACTTTTAAATCTATACTCCATGAGTAAGGAGGAGATGATGAGCCTTCCGGGAATCGGCAGGGTAAAATCCATTCAGCTCAAATGCATTGCAGAGCTTTGCAAGCGACTCAGCCGTCTTTCCGCCAAAGAACAGGTGACCTTACAGAATGCCTCATCTGTGGCAGCGTATTATATGGAACAGATGTGTCATGAAACAAAAGAAATTTTAATGGTTAGTCTTTTCTCAAACAAGGGTAGACTGATTACGGAACAGATTGTTTCCATAGGGAGTATCAGTACTTCTGTAGTCTCACCACGGGAGATTTTTTATACGGCAATTACACACAACGCAGCATATATTATTCTGCTGCACAATCATCCAAGCGGTGAACCTGATCCCAGTCCTGCTGATTTCCGGGTAACGGATACTCTGGCAAAATGCGGAGAGTATATGCAGATTCCACTGGCAGATCACATCATCATTGGAGATCACTGTTATTACAGCTTTAGAGAAAACGGACAAATATAGTCAAAAGGGAGAATACGATGAGCAATACATTCGGAATTGATTTGGGAACCAGCAATATGAAGGTATATTGCAAGGCAACCGGCAAAGTTTTAAACGAAAAAAATACAATCGCAGTAGTGAATAAGAATCAGATGTACGCATACGGAGATGCTGCTTACGCCATGTATGAAAAAGCACCGGAAAATATCAATGTGACCTTTCCGGTGGTAAACGGTGTCATTGCTGACTATGCCAATATGCAGACTATGATTTTTGAATTTTTGGAAAAATACGCCAAGGGAAAAGTCAGAGGTGCGGAGTTTGTAGTGGCTGTTCCTACTGACATTACAGAGGTGGAAAAGAAAGCTTTTTACGATTTGTTTTATAAGAGCAAATCCAAACCAAAGAATGTGCTTTTATGCGAAAAGCCTTTGGCAGATGCCGTGGGATTAGACTTGGATGTCAATGAACCTACCGGCGTTATGGTGGTAGATATTGGAGCCGATACAACGGAAATTTCCGTAATTTCTCTGGGAGGACTGGTGTTAAGCGATTTGCTTCATTTCGGTGGAAACCGTATTGACGAATCCATTATTTCTCATCTGAAACGCACCTACAGCCTTGTCATCGGTCAAAAAACCGCCATGTCATTGAAGGAAGAACTGGGATGTGGTATTCCGGGAGAAGAGAACAGCATGACTATTGTGGGAAGAGATTTAGTCAGCGGCCTTCCGATTGAAAAAGAGATTTCTGCGGCGGTGGTATATGATGCCATCAAGGACAACCTGAATTCCATCTGCAATTCCATCAAAATGATTCTGGAAAAAACCCCGCCTGAATTGGCAAAAGATATTATTCACTCCGGAATTTATATTACCGGCGGAAGTTCCAAAATCCACAAGCTGGATGAACTTTTTACACAGATTACCGGTATCAGGGTAAATTGCTGTGAAAATCCGGAGGAAACCGTGGTGAGAGGTCTGAACAAAATCGTATCCGACGACAAATTTAAACACCTGACCTTTACCATGAAAACTAAGATTTATAAATAGAGGTTTTTATGAAACGTAAAAAAACAAAATTTTCAATACCGGCACGATATCTGTTGCTGGGATTATGCGGAATTTTCATTTTTGTGATTTTTCTTTCTTATTCTGCCGGAACCTCCGGCGGACCATTAAATTCCGTAGCAAGCTATATCTTTGTTCCTATGCAGAAGGGAATCAATTCCGTAGGCACCTTCTTTTCCAATAAATCTGACCGTTTTCAGACTTTGGAAGAAGTTATGGATGAGAATGAGAAGCTACAGGAACAGGTAGAAAAGCTGACAACCGAATTAAATACGACCAAGCTGGAGCAATATGAATTGGAGGATTTGAGAAACCTCTATCAGTTGGACCAGCAGTATTCCAATTATAAAAAAACCGGAGCCCATGTCATCGGCAAAGGTGGAAGTAACTGGTTCAATATATTTTTAATTGACAAAGGCTCCAAAGACGGCATTGAGAAGGATATGAATGTCATTGCCGGCAGCGGATTGGTGGGAATTGTCATTGATGTGGGACCTCATTATGCCAAGGTACGTTCCATCATTGATGATAGCAGCAAGGTCAGCGGAATGGTATTATCCACCTCTGACAGCTGTATTGTAAAGGGTGACTTAAAATCCATGAATGAAGACCGTGTGATACAGTTTTCAGAACTGAAAGACACGGAAAACCAAATCAAAGAAGGAGACCAGATTGTAACCTCCAATGTCAGTGACAAATATCTTCCGGGTATTTCCATCGGTTACATCAGCGAAGCAAAAATGGATTCCAATAATATTACCAAATCGGGAACCATCACTCCTTCCGCAGATTTTGAACATCTGAGAGAAGTTCTGGTTATTCTGGACAAAAAGACAGATGCCGTAGCAGACACGGAGTAGATTGTAATATGAGAAGAAAAGTAACGATATTTTTTATCATTGTAATATGTTTTTTACTACAGAGTACTGTTTTTCAGGCTCTGTCTTTTGCGTCTATTTCCCCAAACCTTCTGATTGTGGTAGTTTCCTCCTTCGGGTTTATGCGAGGACGGAAAGAGGGAATGTGGATTGGACTGTTTTGCGGATTGTTATTGGATATCTTTTTTGGAGATGTCTTTGGCTTTTATACCATAGTCTATATGGTTATCGGCTATATCAACGGTATGTTCCGCAAGATTTTTTATCCGGATGATATTAAGCTGCCTATGATGCTGATTCTGGGAAGTGATCTGGTGTTGGGAATGATTATGTATCTGCTTCGTTTTCTTCCTCGGAAAAAAGTACATTTCGGATATTATCTGGGACACATCATTATACCGGAGATGGTCTATACTCTTGTAATTACATTGGGATTATATTTTATTCTGCTGAAAATCAATCAGCATTTAGAAAAAATCGAAAAAAGGAGTGCAGCGAAGTTTGTTTGATAAAATAAAAGAAGTAGTATCCAAAGTTTTAAAATCCAGACTGTTGGTTCTGACCATCATCATGCTGATTCTGTCATTCCTTTTGCTTTCGCGGGTATTCCGTCTGCAAATTATCAACGGACAGGAATATTTGGATAATTACACCTTGAAAATTGAAAAAACCAGGGAACTCAGCAGTACCCGAGGCAATATATACGACAGAAACGGTAAGCTTTTGGCATACAATGAACTTGCCTATGCCATTACCTTTGAGGATAACGGCACCTATGACAGTGTCAAGGAAAAAAACAAGTCTCTTAACAGCGAAATGTACCGTTTCATCAAGGTTTTAGATGAAAACGGAGATTCCATCAAAAATGATTTCTATATCTCCTATTCGGAGTCAGAGGGATATCAGTATACCGTCAAGGGTTCCACCTTAAAGCGGTTTCTTGCTGACATTTATGACCATACTTCGACAGAAGATTTAAAGTATAATAGGGACTTAGGATACAATGAAGCAGAGGCAACACCAAAGCAGGTTATCGATTATCTTGCCAAGGAGCGTTATCAGGTTTCTTCCAAATATGATGAAAACGACCGTTACCGGATTATCGTCCTCAGATATGCCATTTCCCAAAACAGCTATCAGAAATACGTTCTGACAACTCTTGCCACCGGCGTCAGCGACAAAACCGTTGCCTATGTCAGTGAAAACGGAGATGAATTACAGGGAATGGATGTCAGTGAAGAGACCGTCCGCCATTATAATGACAGCAAATATTTTGCCCATCTCATCGGTTATACCGGAAAAATCTCCGTAGAAGAATATGAGAGTTTATCCAAAGAGGATGATTCTTACAGCCTTACAGATGTGGTAGGTAAATCCGGCATTGAGCAGGTTATGGACAAGGAACTGCAGGGAACCAAGGGGAAAGAAAAGGTTTCCGTTGATAATGTAGGTAGAGTGATTGACATTTTGGAAAGAAAAGAGCCAACGGCAGGAAATGATGTCTATCTGTCCATAGATGCAGATTTAACCAAAGCCGTTTACGATTTATTGGAACAGGAAATTGCCGGTGTCCTGTATTCTAAAATTGAAAATATCAAGGAGTATACACCTACCGGTTCCGCTTCTGATATTAAGATTCCTATCGATGATGTCTATTTTTCCTTCATCGACAATCATTTAATTCGTACCAATCATTTTACAGAAAGTGATGCCAGTGACACAGAACGGGAAGTACAGCAGGCATATGAGTCTGCTCAGGTTGCCGTATTATCTGAGTTAAACGGGATTCTTTCCGGTAATGATAAAACGCCTTTTGCCAGTATGGCAGAAGAAGAACAGGATTATATTACAGAAATTATCAATCGCCTGAAAGCCGAGGATATTTTGGACACAGATGCCATTGACACTTCGGATGAAATCTACAAAGCATGGAAGGAAGGGGAAATTTCTTTAAATGAATATCTGACCCATGCCATTTCCAAAAGCTGGATAGACATTACGAAGTTTAGTGTGGAAAACAAGTATTCCGATTCCGATGAGGTCTTTGATGCCCTGTCTAAGTATATCATGGAGGATTTGCAGGAAGATTCCGATTTTGAAAAATTGGTTTATAAATACATGATTCGCAAAAATCAGATTAGCGGAACACAGCTTTGTGTGATTTTATATGACCAGGGAGTACTTCCTTATGACGAGGCACAGGTTGCTGCACTAAACAACGGCTCCGTCAGTGCTTACAGTTTTGTAAAATCCAAAATACAGTCGTTGGAGATTACTCCGGGACAGTTGGGACTGGATCCTTGTTCCGGTTCTTCCGTCATTACGGATGTTAATACCGGAGAAATCCTCGCCATCGTTTCCTATCCAGGATACGACAACAACAGGCTTGCCAACTCCGTTGACAGTGACTATTATGCATATTTAAATAGCTGTGGTTCCCTTCCGTTATACAATTATGCTACACAGCAGAGAACCGCACCGGGTTCCACCTTTAAAATGGTAACCTCCACAGCAGGTCTGACGGAGGGTGTCATTACCACCGGAACCCATATTGTGGATAAGGGACAGTTTGAACGGTTTGAAAACGGACCGAAATGTTGGATTTATCCGTCTACTCACGGAAGTATCAATGTTTCCGAGGCAATTCGAGATTCATGTAACTATTTCTTCTACGAGGTTGGCTACCAGTTAAGTTCCACCGGAGATAATTACAATGAGGAAAAGGGTATCGAAACCATCAGCAAATATGCCTCTATGTATGGATTGGATTCCACCACGGGAATTGAAATCCCGGAAAATGAACCGCAGATTGCCACGGAATATCCGGTTACGGCTGCCATCGGACAGAGTAATCACAACTTTACTACCACCGAGCTGGCACGATATGTGACAGCAGTTGCCAATTCCGGTACGGTTTACAATGAGACTCTTTTGAAGAAAGTCGTTGATAAAGACGGCAATACCGTAAAAGAATATTCTCCGACGGTAAAAAATGAAATGAGCGATATTTCAGGTTCCACATGGAATGCTATTCATTCCGGTATGCGGATGGTTGTTCAGAATCTGGATTCGTTCAATGATTTAGAGGTAGAAGTAGCAGGAAAGACCGGTACTGCCCAGCAGGTAGCAGACCGTCCGAACCACGCTTTATTTGTGGGATATGCTCCTTATTCCAACCCGGAGATATCTATTGCAACCCGTATTGCTTATGGATATACCTCTCATAACTCAGCCGATGTATCTGCCAAAATTATGAAATACTATTTCAAACAGGCAAGCGAAGAGGATTTGCTAAACGGTCAGGCTGCAAATATAGGAGAGGGTTCAAATTCCTTTACCGATTAGAGAAAAAATAACAGGAGGGATTACATGGAACAACCGGTAATATTAAAAAGCAATAAATACGGCATCAACCTCATTCTCAATGAGGAACTGCCCTTTGAAGAGCTTTTAACTGCGATTATTTCAAAGTTTCATGAATCAGATAAATTTTTCAAAAATGCCAGTATCGCTATTTCCTTTACAGGCAGACATTTAAGTACCGAAGAAGAGATTCGGATTGTGGATGCCATTACAGAACAGACCAGTATCCATATCATCTGCGTTTTGGATACGGATGAACAGAAAGAACTCAGTGTGAAGGAACAGATAGAAGCATTTTTGAAACAACAGGAGGAGAGTACCGGACAATTTTACCGAGGGACCCTCCGTTCCGGGCAGATACTGGAGAGCGAGACCAGCGTTGTGGTTATCGGAGATGTAAATGCCGGAGCAAAAATCGTAGCAAAAGGCAATATTGTCGTCTTAGGAAGTCTGGGCGGCAACGCCTACGCCGGAGCTGCTGGAAATGCGGATGCCTTTGTGGCTGCATTGCATATGAATCCGCTTCAGATAAAAATTGCCGATGTTATCGGCACAGGTCAGGATAAAAGTCCGCTGGAACGATTACGCGGGCGAAAAAAACAATTAGAACCTCAGGTAGCATACATAAAAGATGAAGCCATCTGTTTGGAAACTTTAAAGGATGGAATGTTTGAAAACTTTTATTAATCGGAGGTTATAATGGGTGAAGTAATCGTAATAACATCAGGAAAGGGCGGGGTTGGAAAAACCACCACCACCGCCAATATCGGAACAGGTTTAGCACAGTTAGAGAAGAAGGTCATTTTGATTGACACTGACATCGGACTTAGGAACTTGGATGTTGTTATGGGGTTGGAAAACCGAATCGTCTATAATCTGGTGGATGTGATTGAAGGAAACTGCCGACTGAAACAGGCAATTATCCGGGATCGGAGATATCCGAATCTCTATCTGATTCCTTCCGCACAGACTAAGGACAAGACAGCGGTCAACCCGGAACAAATGAAAAAACTCACCGAAGCACTGAAAGAAGAATTTGATTACATATTACTGGACTGTCCTGCGGGAATCGAACAGGGATTTTTAAATGCCATTGCCGGTGCCACCAGAGCCATTGTGGTGACCACCCCGGAGGTATCTGCCATTCGGGATGCCGACCGAGTCATTGGACTTCTGGAATCTGCGGAAATGGAAAGTATCCAGTTGATTATCAACCGTATCCGCATCGATATGGTACGACGGGGCGATATGATGTCCATGGAGGATGTCAAAGAAATCCTTGCCGTAGAGCTTTTGGGAATCGTTCCCGATGATGAGGAAATCGTCATATCCACCAATCGGGGAGAACCCCTGACCGGAGGTGATTCCCCTGCCGGGATTGCTTACAGTAATATATGCAAAAGACTTCTCGGATATGAAGTACCTTTCCTAACTTTTGAAAATAAAACCGGTTTGTTGGCAAAAGTGTCAGGTTTATTTAAAAGATAGGAGGTCGGAATGGGTATCTGGGATTTATGGAGTAAGAAAAGCTCCAAAGATTTTGCAAAAGACAGGCTGAAACTTCTTCTGGTATCCGATAGGGTAGGATGCTCCGCGGAAGTGATGGAATTGATGAAAAATGATATTATTTCCGTCATTTCAAAATATGTGGACATTGATGAAGAAGAACTTGATATACAAATCACAAAAACAGAATCGGAAAACCACTCGGGAATGGTTCCTGTTATGGTTGCAAATATTCCGATTCGGGATATCAAACATAAAGGACTTTAAAAATTATGTTAAAACACTACAAACTAAGAAACTATGATTTTCGTTTAGTAATTTACGTAACTGTATTGACGATTGTGGGCATTCTGGTTATCGGAAGTGCCAAATCGTCTGTTCAGGGAAAACAGATTCTGGGACTGGTATTGGGACTGATTGTCATGACAGTGGTTTCTTTGATGGATTACGAATTTCTGCTGCGTTTCAGTTGGATTTTCTATTTTATCAATCTGGCACTGCTGACACTGGTTCTGATTATGGGAGACCATGCCAAAGGAGCCACCCGGTGGGTGGAAATTGCCGGTGTCCGCTTTCAGCCCTCAGAGTTGGGAAAAATACTTCTCATCCTGTTTTTTGCATACTTTTTCTCAAAGTATCAGGAGGTAATAAATCGTCCCAAGACACTGGTGGTTGCATTTGCTCTTGTGGGAGTTCCACTTTTACTGATTAAAAAAGAGCCGGATCTGTCCACCACCATTGTTACTGCTTTAATATTCCTGGCATTATTATTCGTTGCCGGATTAAGCTATAAGATTATTGCCACGGTACTTGTGATTTTTATACCGTTTGCTGCAATTTTTCTTTCTCTGGTCATGCAGCCGGATCAGACCATCCTGAAGGATTATCAGAGAGACCGTATTATGGCATGGCTACAGCCGGAAAAATATGCGGATGACGCATATCAGCAGCAAAATTCCATTATGGCAATCGGTTCCGGTCAGTTTTTCGGCAAGGGACTATATAATAACGATGTAAATTCCGTGAAAAACGGCAACTTCATTTCAGAGCCTCAGACAGACTTTATTTTTTCCATTGTGGGAGAGGAATTGGGCTTTATCGGAAGTGCTCTTGTAATTATTTTACTCTTGCTAATTACGCTGGAATGTATCATAATAGCTAAAAAGGCAAAAGATTTATCGGGACGTCTGATTTGCTGCGGGGTGGCGGCATTGATTGGATTCCAGAGCTTTGTCAATATCTGTGTTGTGACAGGAATGATGCCGAACACCGGACTTCCGCTTCCTTTTGTGAGCTATGGTCTGACATCGCTTGTCTCGTCATTTATCGGTATTGGGCTGGTTCTGAATGTGGGTCTGCAAGCCAGAAAATATGGAACGGGGGATGATTTGTAATGAATATTGGTTTAATCGCACATGATTCCAAAAAAAAGCTGATGCAGAACTTCTGTATCGCTTATCAGGGGATTTTGTGCAAGAATGAGTTATATGCGACGGGAACCACCGGACGCTTGATTGAGGAGGTTGCAAATTTATCGGTATATAAATATTTAGCAGGACATTTAGGCGGAGTTCAACAGCTTGGAGCACAGATTTCAGCCAATGAACTTGATTTGGTGATTTTTCTGCGGGATCCGTTGACAAAAAAATCCCATGAGCCGGATGTGGCTTTGATTGCTCAGCTTTGTGATGAGCATAACATTCCGTTGGCAACCAATCTGGCCACAGCGGAGCTTTTGATTAAATCATTAGATAGAGGAGATTTGGATTGGCGTGAAATGTACAAATAAATGGCGTATCGTTCTTCCTGTAGTCGCAGTAGCCTTACTTTTTTGCGGCTGTTCCAAGGATGACACAACGCTGGAAAACGCATATAATGTCTTTGACACTTCCACAAAATACGGAATCACGAAGACGGGCAATTTGCAATCCGCAGAATTTTTTGCGAAGGATTTGTGTGTAACGGAGGATGAGAACATCGGACTGGAGGATACCACAGAATCCGTTGCGGAAGGTGCCGGTCTTTTTCGTTTGAATGAAAAAGAAGCTGTTTATAAAAAAAATATATATGAAAGGCTGTATCCTGCCAGTACCACTAAGATTCTGACAGCTTTGATTGCCCTTGAGGAAAGCAATTTGGATGATGTGGTAACGGTCAGTGCCAACGCCGCTAATCAGGCCAGTGATTCTTCTGTCTGCGGCTTAAAAGAGGGAGACCAGATTTCCATGCGGGATTTGCTTTACGGACTGATGATGAGAAGCGGAAATGATGCTGCCATTGCCATTGCAGAGCATATCAGCGGCAGTTCCGAGGAATTTGCTGTTTTAATGAATGCCAAGGCTCAGAGTCTGGGTGCCACCAATTCTCATTTTGTGACTCCTAACGGTTTGCACGATGAAGACCATTATACCACGGTGTATGACATGTATCTGATTATGAATGCAGCCGTTCAAAATGAAACCTTTGTAGAAATATTGCAGACAGCAAGCTATACCACAAATTACACAGATGCTGCCGGAAATCCGGTGACGCAGGATTGGGCTACCACCAACAAATATCTGACGGGAACCGAAGCCGTACCGGAAGGGGTAACTGTTATCGGAGGAAAAACCGGAACTACCGGAGAAGCGAAATACTGTCTGGTGCAGTACAATCAGAATGCTTCCGGGGAACCGATGATTTCCATTGTCTTCAAGGCAGACTGCCGGGATAATATGTATCTTTTAATGAGTGAAATATTAAAGAATTTTTCGAATTAATGTTGTATTTTTTGCCCTACTATATTATAATAGTTTTATGAAAAATCATTTATTTTTTTAGAATTGTATAAACTCTTCTGAAAATTTAATGATGAAAAAATATGGTTTGGGAGGTAATTGCCATGGTGGAGATTATAGCAGGAGAAAAAGGAAAAGGAAAGACAAAGCATCTGCTGGAGAAGGTCAACAGTGCTGTAAGTCAATCCAACGGAAACATCGTGTATTTAGACAAAAACACGAAACATATGTATGAGTTAAAAAATCAGATTCGTCTGATTAATGTAACTGATTATTCCATCGAAAACAGCGACGAATTTATCGGATTTATCTGTGGAATCATTTCACAGGATCATGATTTGGAAGAGTTGTATCTGGATAGCTTTTTAACAATCTCTAAAATGAAAGATGAGGATTTGGCACATACCATTGACCGGCTTTCTTTTATCAGTGAGAAATATCAGGTAAATATGGTATTGAGCGTATCCAAGAATGAAGCAGATTTACCGGAAAATGCAAAATCAAAAATTGCAATTTCTTTATAGTATAAACCCAAGCGATTACATAACCCTTAGAAGACAAAGTTTTCTAAGGGTTTTTTCTTGTAAAACATTGTGTTTACCAAAACATGATGATACAATATATTGTGTGATTTCAGAAAGGTGTTTCTATGAAAAAAAACAAAAAGGTAGTCCGCTACCGCAAACCAATTAAAATCAATATCGGAATCATTATCTTCGGTATTATTCTGATTTATATTATATTCAATATTTTTTCTTATATCACCAGAAAGCATATTTCCGTCTATGAGGTACAGCAGGGGACCATTGCCACAAATCATACCTACCGTGGCTTAATCCTTCGAAATGAGGAGATTATTACCTCTGCCGGGGATGGTTATCTGACCTATTTTTTGAAAGACGGTTCCAAAGCCGGAGCGAAGACCCCGGTTTACAGCATTGACAGTTCGGGAAATATTTCTTCCCAGATTGCTTCTGCCAAGGAAGAGGACAACCTTCTGACAGAGGAAAACTATCAGGAGTTGGAAGATTCGGTTCGTTCCTTTACCAATACCTTCAGTAGTCAGAATTTTTACGCTATTTATTCCTTTAAGGATGAGATGACTGCACAGCTGATGGAGATTCAGAACGTAAATGCTTTAGAACAGATTGGTTCCGATGCGGCTTCCGGTAATTTTTCCGTTTACTATGCTCAGACACCGGGAGTAGTCGTCTATTATATCGATGGCTATGAAAATGCTTCTGTGGACTCCCTGACACCGGAAATGTTTGATGAAAACCAGTACCAAAAAACTAATCTGAAGGAACAGGAACAAATTCAGGGCGGTGCTCCTGTCTATAAGGTTATTACCGATGAAAACTGGAATATCGTCTTTCAGATTTCCGACAGCCTTGCGGAAAAGCTGAAGGATGACAATACCGTTGAAATCATGTTTAAAGATGATGGCAACAAGGTCTGGGCATATTATAATATTCTGAAAATAGGAGAGGATTCCTATCTCAATTTACAGCTTCGGACCTCTATGCTGCGTTTTGCAAACCAGCGTTTTATTGATATAGAACTTTTGATTGACGATGCTCAGGGCCTGAAAATCCCGAATACTGCCATTGCCAAGAAGAGCTTCTTTACCGTTCCAAAGGAATACTTTGTGAAAGGCGGAGACTCTAATTCCAAGGGTCTGATTATTTCTTCAAAAGGAAAAAAAGGCGTAGATTCGGATTTTGTAACCCCTACCATTTTCTATGAAAAGGATGATATGTATTACATTGATGACGAGCTGGTGGACGCCGGAACCGTTATTAAAAAACCGGATTCCAATGAAACTTATACCATTAAAGAAACCAAAGACCTAAAAGGTGTTTACAATATTAATAAGGGATATGCAGTTTTCAAACAGATTGATATTTTATATCAGAACGAAGAGTATTCCGTCCTGAAAAAAGGAACGGATTACGGAATTTCTCTTTATGATCACATTGCGTTGGAAGGAGATTCCATCGAAGAAAACGATTTGGTTCATTAATCCCTTCTATGGAAATAAAGGAGTGATAGCATTGTTAAAGGAAAATTTACAGATAGTGGAGGAAAACATCCAAAAAGCCTGTAAGCGGGCCGGCAGAGACCGCAGTGAGGTAACACTGATAGCCGTCAGCAAGACAAAACCAGTGGAGATGCTTACGGAAATCTATGAGGAGGGCGTCCGTGATTTCGGTGAAAATAAAGTACAGGAACTGTGCGATAAGTATGAGGTTCTTCCAAAGGATATCCGTTGGCATATGATTGGCCATTTGCAGCGTAACAAGGTAAAATACGTGGTGGACAAAGCGGTATTGATTCATTCGGTAGACAGTATCCGTCTGGCAGAAGAGATTAGTAAGGAAGCGGTAAAAAAGAATGTGACCGCCAATATTCTCATTGAAGTAAATGTAGCACAGGAGGAGACAAAATTCGGTGTTTCCGCCGAGGAAACCATTTCCATGATAGAAAAAATCGCAGTTCTTCCAAATATCTGCATTAAAGGATTGATGACCATAGCACCATATGTTGTGGATTCTGAGGAAAATCGGCGATATTTTCGCAAAATAAAGCAATTATCTGTTGACATAACTAATAAAAACATTGATAATGTAAGTATGGAAATCCTGTCCATGGGTATGACGGGAGATTATACCGTTGCCATAGAGGAAGGTGCCACATTGGTACGTGTGGGAACCGGAATCTTCGGAGAAAGAGACTACAGCAAAAAATAAATAAGGAGAAAGGGACATGGGAGTTCTAGATAAATTTTTAAATGTGATGAGATTGAATCCTGATGACGAGGACGATTTTTATGATGATGACTTCTATGAGGAAGAAGAGGAGGAAGAACGCAAATCATTTTTCCGTAAAAAGTCCGATGAGGAGGACGATATCTTTGACGATAAAAGCACAAAGGAAAAGACGTCGAAGACGACACCAAAACTTACCCCGATACGAGGCGGAAAGAAGGCAGGTCAGAATATGGAAGTATGCGTAATAAAACCAACCTCTGTGGATGATGCAAGAGAGATTACAGAGACACTTTTAGAGAACCGTACTGTTGTTTTGAATGTGGAGGGTCTGGACGTGGATATTGCACAGCGAATCATTGATTTTGCATCTGGTTCCTGTTTTGCAATCAGCGGAAATCTGCAGAAGATTTCTAATTACATATTCATCATCACACCTCCAAATGTAGACGTATCCGGCGATTTTCTGAATTTAATGGACGCTTTTGATACCTCTGCGATTCAAACGGATTTTTAACATATGAACAATGAAACCGAATTGCTTGGTAAACGTTTTATCGACTTATCAAGACAGGCGAACAGAAAGGGAATCGTTATTTTTAGCGATTTCCTTAATTTAAATGAACAGAATATTTTGGATTCCGTAAAAAAAGAATTGGAGACCTCTTATGAGCTTTTCGGAGGCTATGAAATGGCAGAGCGGAGAGTGGCAGCTTTCCTTCCGGCAGACCTTTCTTATGACTGGACATATCCCATTTCCTGTTTGAAGCTGGAACCTGCTTATCCCAAATTTGCAGAAGTTCTGACCCACAGGGATATTTTAGGCTCGGTTATGAATTTAGGTCTGGAACGGGGGAAAATAGGCGATATTCTCTGTGAACAGAATCGGTTTTATCTTTTTTGCAAAGATAATATTACCCAGTATCTTACCGATTCCCTTAGCCGGGTAAAACATACTGTAATGCGATTGGAAAGTGTTTCGGAACCAGCCACAGAAATCGTTCCCTGCTTTGTGGAAAAAAGCGGAATTATCAGTTCTAACCGCATGGACAATGTAATTGCCTGCTTTTGTAATTGTTCCAGAAGCGAAGCCGTAAAACTGATTATGGGTGGAAAAGTCTTTGTCAATGGAAAGGAAATTCTCCACAACACTTATCTGTGTAAGGCCGGGGATATTCTCTCTGTCAGAAGCTATGGAAAATACATTTTTGACGGAATTTCCGGGGAGACCAAAAAGGGAAGAATCAAAATTTCTTATAGAATATACAGTTAGGAGTAAATACTATGGAACAAAAAAACAGACTTCCGGTAACTCATGAAGGAGCTTGGAGCTATGATATTTTGTTGGAGACTTCTTATGAAGGGGTTTTAACCGAAATCAAGAAGATTAGCAAGAATCCAAATAGGAAAATATGCATTGTTACAGATTCAAGAGTGGCAGAAATATACCTTAATAATTTGGTTGAAATTTTAAAAACCGATTTTGAAACGGTGGAAACTTTTGTTTTTCCTTCTGGAGAAGCCAGCAAAAACTTAAATACTGTTCAGAAATTATATGAGCATTTAATAATTAACCGTTTTGAGAGAGGCGATTTGCTTATTGCTCTCGGTGGCGGAGTTGTGGGAGATTTGACCGGATTCGCCGCTGCCACCTATCTCAGGGGCATTGATTTCGTTCAAATGCCGTCCACCCTGCTTTCACAGGTGGACAGCAGCATTGGCGGAAAGACCGGAGTGGATTTTTCACAGTATAAAAACATGGTGGGAGCCTTTAATCAGCCCAAACTTGTTTATATGAACATGGATTCTCTCCGTTCCCTTCCACATGAACAGTTTGCTTCCGGAATGGGAGAGGTTATCAAACATGGTTTGATTAAGGATGCTTCTTACTTTCAATTCTTATTAGATGACAAAGAAGCTATTCTCGATTTGGAGCAGGATGACCTTTTTCGGATGGTTTCCGGAAGCTGCAAAATCAAACGTGAGGTGGTTCAGAATGACCCCAAGGAGCAGGGAGAGAGGGCTTTATTAAATTTTGGTCACACCATCGGTCATGCTGTGGAGAAACTGTCTGATTTTTCTCTTTCCCACGGAGCCTGCGTGGCACTGGGTATGGTGGCTGCTTCCTATATTTCACATAAAATTGGAAATATCAGCTCCCAAGAGCTGGACTTAATTGAAAAAACAATTTCTGGCTATCAGCTTCCGATTCATTTGGAACATCCTAGAATGAGTGCAGAAGAAATTTTAGCCGCCACCAAATCCGATAAAAAAATGTCAGACGGCAGAGTTAAATTTATTCTGCTAAAAAATATCGGTACCGCTTATATCAGCCATGAGGTTGACGATTCCATGCTATTATCAGGAATTAACTATATTTTAGAAAAATAGATTTACATAAAAATATTATGTAAACAGCATTGTGATAATTGCTGGGACAAGCAAAATTTCACTTATAAAAGTATGAATTAAAATAAGGAAGTGTCGCTCATATGTCAGATAAAAAAAGTTTGAAGTTTCATATAATTTTCTGGTTCTCAACGCTTTTGTTGCTTGCAATGGATCAGTTTACAAAATATCTTGCCGCAATCCATCTGAAGAACCAGCCGGCAACACCTTTAATTGAAAACATCTTTTCTCTGCAGTATCTGGAGAATCGGGGAGCTGCCTTTGGAATTATGCAGGGAGGTAAGGTGTTTTTTGTTATATTGACTATCATTTTTCTTTTCCTTGCCTTTTGGATTTACTGCAGACTTCCCCTGACCCGCAGAAATTATCCCATTTATGTGATTCTTTCCCTGTTTTTAGCCGGAGCTGTGGGCAATTTTATCGACAGGGTTACCATGAATTATGTCATAGATTTTTTCTATTTTGAACTGATTAATTTTCCAATTTTTAATGTAGCAGATATCTATGTAACCTGCGGAGCAATTTTGTTTTTCATTACCTTTTTATTTTTTTATAAAGAAAAGGAACTGGAAGAGTTATGGAATCAAATTTTTCCGTTTAGAAAGGGCAATTCATAAGTATGGAAAGAAAATTATTTACGGTGGAAGAGGAGTACGCAGGAGAACGTTTGGATAAATATCTGTCCATAGCTCTCCCTCTGCAATCCCGCTCCTTTTATCAGCGGTTAATTAAAGATAATTGTGTTTTAGTAAACGATAATTTAGAAAAAGCAAATTATCGGATTGAAAACGGAGATGTGATTACTCTGGACATTCCAGACCCTGTACAGGTACAGATTCGTCCGGAAAATATTCCGTTGGATATTTTATATGAGGATTCTGACCTGCTCATTGTCAATAAACCGAAAAATATGGTGGTTCATCCGGCAGTGGGGCATTATACCGGAACCCTTGTCAATGCTATTTTATATCACTGTCAAGATTCTCTGTCTGGAATCAATGGTGAAATTCGTCCGGGAATCGTTCACCGCATTGATAAAGACACCACCGGTTCCCTGATTATCTGTAAAAACGATGAAGCTCATGTGAAAATTGCAGAGCAAATCAAAGCCCATACCGTTACCAGAAAATATGTGGGAGTAGTTGCCGGAAATTTTCATGATTTATCAGGAACCGTAGAGGGACCTATCGGAAGACATCCCAACGACCGGAAAAGAATGACGATTAACGAAAAAAACGGCAAAGATGCCATTACCCATTACAGGGTTCTGGAGTCCCTCAAAGGGGCTTCTTATATGGAATTTGAACTGGAAACAGGACGTACTCATCAAATACGTGTCCATATGGCCAGTATTTCCCATCCGCTATTGGGCGATCCTTTATACGGCAGCGGAAAAAATCCTTATCATTTAGAAGGACAGGCTCTCCATGCCAAAACCATCGGTTTTATTCATCCTACAACCGGTGAATATATGGAAGTATCTGCACCAATTCCTTTATATATGGAAGAATTAGTGCGAAAATTGCGATAATTTTTAATAATTCATGATATAATTGTGCAAAATCACATATTTTGTTGTATAATAAGAAAAAGAGAATTTGTAATTTCTCTGTGGAAGGTGGTATGCATTATGGATAACTTAATCATTACGATTGGTCGTGAATTTGGAAGTAATGGACGGCTTGTAGGAGAAAAAACCGCAGAAAAACTGGGGATTAAATGCTATGATAAGGAACTTTTATCCCTTGCCGCAAAAAACAGTGGTTTTTGCGAGGATATTTTAAAAAATAACGACGAAAAACCAACCGGTAGCTTTTTGTATTCCTTAGTTATGGATACTTATTCCATGAACGGTTATGCATCCGCACCTTTCCTTGACATTCCTTTGAATCAAAAGGTGTTTTTAGCCCAGTACCAGACCATTCAAAAAATTGCTCAGGAAGAATCCTGTGTTATCGTGGGACGTTGTGCAGATTATGCACTCCAAAAACACCAAAATTGCATCAATGTATTTATTCATTCCAATAAAGATGCACGTATTGCTGAAATTTCAAAACGTTTGGATATTCCGGCAAATAAA
Organism: uncultured Lachnospiraceae bacterium; assembly: GCA_958349535.1. Classification (GTDB taxonomy): domain Bacteria; phylum Bacillota; class Clostridia; order Lachnospirales; family Lachnospiraceae; genus Maccoyibacter. The sequence goes on along the minus strand of CATWDJ010000001.1, from coordinate 158,161 downwards.
GCCAAGGACGTTATGCAAAAACAGGATAAACAACGTGCCAGCTATTATCATTATTACAGCAATCAGGCTTGGGGTGATTCCCGAAATTATGATTTGACCTTAGATAGTTCCAAATTGGGGATTGACGGTTGTGTGGATATGATTTTGAAGTATAAAGATTTAATGATTGGGAAATAAGATAAAATTTGAAGAAATGCTCAAAATCTTGAAAAATGGGCATTTCTTCTTTTTGGGCAGTGTAAACTATTCGTTAAACTATTGTTTTGTGAATAGTTTTGTTTCTTAAACGGATGAGGTGAGTGAATACTTATTATAAAAAACTACATATTTTCCTTGACAGCAAAATACTTACTCTAATAATTTAGAATTGAGTTACAAAAAATTCTATTAAAGGGAGAAGGAATTATGAATAACGTGAAAACATTTTTTACTAACAAAAAAGTTGCCATTCCAGTTATCTTCATTGTGGTACTGGTTATTGCCGTTATAACTGGTTTTTCCGTTCACAACGCACAGGTTGCCAAGGAAAAGGCAGAAGCCGAAAAGAAAGCAAAAGCTCATTTGGAAGAACTGACCGGGGAATTTGATACCGCAAAGTTCCGGATTGAAAATGCAATCTTGGAGGATGAGGAACGGACAACCCTTTTGGAATCCTTAAATGGATATGAGAAGAAGCTGGACGGTATCTCCAAAGAGGACGAAAAGGAGTTTGATACCCTCTGCACTTCCATCGAGGAGAAGTATACCGCTTCTGCTGCTACTCTGGATAATGCCGTAGCAGGTATCACTACTACCTATCCAACCGAGGAAGGTTACTATACCGAAGAGTTTACCGCTTCCGTAACCACACTTATGGATGAATTAAACACCTTAAAGGCAGATGGCAAATATCAGAAAGCATTTGACAAATTCAACGAGATTAACGGTACATATGCCGCTTACGTGGAACAGGTCAATGCACAAAGGGCTGCCGCTGAGGAAGCTGCAAAGAAAGCTGAGGCAGAAACTAATAAGAAGAACTCCTCTTCTACTTCTACCGCAAAGAACAGTAATGGAGGTTCTGGAAGTGCTAATGGCGGTAGTTCCGGTTCCGGAAATGTCCAGAATTCATTCGATATGACCCCTGTTGCTAATGAAGCTGAAGGATTGTTTTATGCTTGTAACCCTGATGGTACTTATAGTTCTTTGGGTAATGGAGTTGTTAATTTAAACGAAGAATCTCGCGAAGTTATTACTATATCAGAGGTCGCAAAAAGAAAAGCAAATGCACAAGGTTACCCTGCTTGTTGGATTACTCATGATGGTCGAAAAGCGATGATGGTTCCAGACGGTTGGTCAGTAAACGATGGATATGCTTGGAATCGTAATAATGGCAATCCGATGGGATGGTAAATGTATATTTTTCATCTCTCAGGGAACTGTGTACTAATCACAGTTCCTATTTTTGTCTCAAACGCTTTATTTTAACTACTAAATATTAATATGTCACACAGTATGATTACATTTTTTTAACTGCCTCTTCAAACTCTTTTTCGCTATCAAAAAATTGATAAGGTTCATATTCACCGTATGCACAAGGACGACTAATCGTTACCAACTGAATTTTATCTATTCCTATTTCTGAAATTAGTTTCTCTTTAAAATCAGCTAAATGCTGACCATGAGACATTTGTATAGCCAGACAACCAATCGTATCCATTTTTTTAGCAATCAGATAGCACATGATTTAATCCTCCTATAATTCTGTTTTTCATTTTTTATCAAAAAAAGAATTAAGTCTATCCAGGTTTATGTTACTGGTTTCTTTTTTTATATTTTCCCAATATTCTTTTGTTTTTAATGAATTTTTTATCATTTTACAAAAATCCTCTGATTTTTCAGGAGCGATCGTAACTGCTGTTCTGTTCAATAACATAGACAACACCTCCCTCTTCTATCTTACTACTCATTGTTTTAGATTAATTGGCTTTTATAATAAGCCATGTTCAATTAGGATATCAGCATAATCCTCATATGCTTTTTACCAAGCATCGATTTCGTTGTTGAGTGTTGATACCTTGTATTCTAAATATTCTACTTTATTTCAAAAAAGGAATAACTTTACCGCTATTCCCCAAAACTAAGAAAATATAATAAGAACGGAGAATCCTATGGAAAACTAAGGAAAACCTTGTTTCTTATTACGTTTTTTATATTATCGCAAAACATACGTTCTGTCAACTGCTTTTCTATTGTTTGGTCGGAAACTTGAACCATCAACACGCATTATAATTTCTCAACCGTCGTTTTATTTGCCATAAGTTCGTATTTTCATCATTATACGAACTCTTAAATAATATTAACCCACAAAAAAATCAGCACCGCTAAAAGGTGCTAATCTTCGTAATGATATTTACAAGAGTATATAATCAGATTTTGGTTACTATCCATATTGTAAACCAATCTGTGTTCATCAGTAATGCGTCTGCTACATGCTTTACGGTGTTTTAATGGTTCTGGCTTACCAATGCCATTTAAAAGTCCATTGCGGTCAATATCTTTTATAAGCTCATTAATACGCTTAACCATTTTTTTATCTTCCCTCTGCCAATCGGTATATTGTTCCCATGCAGTAGGAGTAAATACTATATTCATTTATTCGTATTCCTCCAGTTCTGCAATGGTTTTTGTAATAAAACCACCGGCTTCGGCTTCTGCCATAGATTTATCAAGCATAGCAAGATAATCAGCATTTCTCTTGGCTTTTACCATTTCATTATATTCATGTTCGGAAAGCATAACAATATTTTCATTTTTGGGTCTTGATATAATCAATGTTTCGCCATTAAAAACCTTATCGCATAAACTCTTGAAATTATCTCTAACATCCATGCTCTTTACAGCTAACATATAAATATCTCCTTTCCGTATAAAAAATCGTATGTTTTTTCGTACTTTAATTATATGTTATTATCGTTTCCATGTCAATGTTTTTAATACATTGCAAAAGTTTCCAAATCTGTATAATATATGGTATCGAACATTTCTTTATAAGAGACATCAGGTTCTATTGCCATAGGCTCGGCTATTTTATCCCTCAAAAGAATGCCATTAAGCATTTTGTTTTTTACTTCCTCGACATTTCTCGTATCCGAAGGTTCTTCGAACCATACATAGCGAAGCAATCTTCCATATATATCCGTTTCAGAAACATCCTGCTGCAGCCATACATCTGTATGATTAGCCAGAAGTTCTTTTGTATACTCGCTGGCAGCTTTGCCAGACTCGGAGTTTTTTGTTTCATCTGGGTGGACAGATTCCGGCGTATTCACACCAATAAGATGTACTCTTTCTTCTGTATTTCCCTCTTTTTTCACTATTAAGGTGCCTCCATCCACTACCCGGAAGAGTTTCTTTATCTCCTAGAAAATACGTCATTTGCTTAATATATATTTTACGTAAATTCCACTTTAAAAATGTACTTTTTATCTTGCAAAAAAACAGATGTTCTGTATAATTATAGTATAAACAAAGGATAACTAAACTTTACCTAAAGTAAAGTCATCCATATAAAATAATCATAGGGAGGATTTATTATGAACAAATTTTTAAGTAACAAAAAAGCAGTCGTTGGCGTGGTCGTAGCCGCAGTAGTCGTAATCGGCGGCATCATTGGCGGTGTCAGCTATCACAATACACAGGTTGCCAAGGAAAAGGAAAAAGCCGAGAAGGAAGCAAAGGCTCACTTGGAGGAGCTGACCGGGGAATTTGATACCGCAAAATTCCAGATTGAAAATGCAATCTTAGAAGATGCGGAACGGACAACCCTTTTGGAATCCTTAAATGGATATGAGAAAAAATTGGACGGTATCTCCAAAGAGGACGAAAAAGAGTTTGATACCCTTCGCACTTCCATCGAGGAAAAGTATACCGCTTCTGCTGCTACTCTGGATAATGCCGTAGCAGGTATTGCTACTACTTATCCAACCGAGGAAGGTTATTATACCGAAGAGTTTACCGCTTCCGTAAACGCTCTGATGGAAGAATTAAATACCTTAAAGGCAGATGGCAAGTACCAGGAGGCATTTAACAAATTCAATGAGATTAACGGTACATACGCCGCTTACGTGGAAAAGGTCAATGCAGAAAAAGCCGCCGCAGAGGAAGCTGCTAAAAAAGCTGAGGCAGAAACTAAGAAGAACTCCTCTTCTACTTCTACTGCAAAGAACAACAATGGAGGCTCTAACAGCGGTTCCGGTTCTTCCGGTTCCGGTAGTGCAGATGCATCTTCCGGTACTTCTTCTTCCGAAGACCGTTCTTATCCGAGCGGGTATAACTCTTATGAAGAATATCAAGAGTCTCTTGCCGCTAAAGCTCAGGCAAATGCACAAGGTTCACCCGTTCCGTACGGAAATGGAAGCGTAGCACCACCTGATGGCTGGACAGTAAATCAAACTCTGGATTGGTGCAAAGCAAATGGATATCTTTAATCCCATATATTCAAAAAAGGAAATACATAATATATATTTGTACTATTCCGGTTGATAGCAAGAGTCTCTTGTCAACATCAATCTTATAAAAAACAATCCCCATGAGGTTAATAATTCGTAAGAACGAAAATAACCTCATGGGGATTTTGGCTTAATAAACACCATTATTTATTATTAGTTCTCTCCCACTCTTTTTCCAATGTAAAACCCACCATTTCTTTACCGTGGTCGTCAAGGTCACGGTATTTTTTTATCATTTCTATTTCTGATGACTTCATGTGGAAATTTTTACCCGAAATTTCGATTCCATATGCTTCTTCCATCAGAGATACAAAATCTAATTCATATAATTTGCATAATTCTAAAAACGTGTCCATGTTTGGCTCTGTTACACTGTTTTCGTAATTACTCAAAGTTGTATTTTTTATGCCGATTTTTTTTGCTACATCACTTTGCTTTAACCCTTTATTTAAACGTCCTTTTTTTAATTGGTCTACGAGATATTCAGTCATAGATTCACCTTCTTTCTTTATACCAGAATACTACAACCTTACAACTGGACACAGACAAGCAGTGATTACTCAATAAATTCAATAACATCTTCTACTCTACAATGTAAATATGAACAGATACTATCTAATGTAGCCATCGAAATGTATTCATTTTTACTTATTTTAGCAAGCGTATTTATACTCATTCCGGTTGCTTTGCGAAGATCAGTTTTTGTCATTTCTTTCTCAACTAACATTTTTAATAATGGTTTGTATGAAAACATAATGTATCATTCCTCGCTTTGTTAAATGTTATTTAGGATTTCTTTCCTCTTTCCCATTCTTTTTCCAATATATAATCTACGATTTCTTTTCCAGATTCTTCAAGGTCACGGTATTTTTTTATCATATTATATTCAGTTAGAGACAAGTCTTCTTGATTTTTTGTTTCAAGAAAATAAGCAGCTTGAACGTTTAATATGCGACATAAATGAGAAAGCGTGTCCAAATCCGGTTTACTTACATTATTTTCCCAGTATCTGGATCATCTTACCGGGCAGCAGATATTCATTGAGACAAAGGATCATAAGAAATTCCAGATTATCGTCGTGCCGACAGAAATGGATTTTTAGCAGGACTTGAAAATAGGTGAAAGATATGTTATATTCTTTACAAGAAAAGGCATTACCCGGTAAGACGGTTTGCCTTCGTTAATAGTTACTTATCAAAAAAGCAACTTAACTTTGGTCGGAGCGGTTGCTTTTTTGATGTCTACTTTTTATCTCAAATATCAGCTTTGCAAGTCCTGTAAATGCAGCAACTGCTCTGACTGATATTTCAGCAATCCAAAGGATTGTATGTAACATCTTTCGCCTTTCTGTATGTTCTCTCATTGAAAACATCCCTCCTTTACGTTGAGGTCTGAGCATGGCTCAGTGGAAAGGCAAACCGCCTGCCGTCTTAGGTAATGCCATCTTTTATTATATGGAGGATGGTATTTTTTGTCAATAAATGACAGAATGAAACAGGATATTTCTGCCGTAGCAAGTGTGCTGCACTTTACTACGGCATTCCTATGCTACTGCCTACAGTGTGCAAATGCATCCAGCCACAGGTTTAAGGCTCCATCCTCCTCATACTCTCCAAAGCCGTGTGCTTCGGTAAAGTCATGGCTTGCCTTGATGTCATCCCGCTTAAACACATAGGTAATGACTCCGGTATCATTCTTGATTCTGGCAAAGGCATCCGTTAATTCCTGTTTGTATTCCGGAATCTCGTTCCAGACAGAACCATCCACACATCCTCCGCTTTCCGGTTTCTTTCCGTAGAACTCCTCACTGATAAACCGGATATAGTACGGCATATCCAGCCATCCATCTTCAGACACCTCTACTTTGATGTCCTTGTATGTAATATTTCCGGCACTATCCGTTGCCTGAAAGGTTACGGTACAGCTTCCAATCTGACCTAAGTGAAGGAAATCCTCCTTATCAAAATCCACAACGACCAGTTCTTTTCCACGTTCCAAATCTCCATCCTCCCGGTCTGTTGATTTTGCACGTTCCAAAAGCTGTTCCTCGGTCATGTTCTCAGCCATTTCTTTTCCGATATACCAGTCCTTTGCTTCAATCTCCGGTGCAATATCCCAGAATGCATACAGGGTAATCGTTGCTCCGTCCTCCGTTTCCTTCCCGGCTTTCTTGATAATCTTTTTCACTTCCAGTTCTTCTTCATCTTCATAGTCTGCTTTTAAAGCGTCCTTATCATGTATCCATCCCATATAGGTGCATGGAATGGTGGTATTCTCATAAAGATTCTTAGGAAGCGTTAAGGTGTCGGTATAATGCACCGTGACATTCTCCATGGAACCGATATCTGCTCCATTTCCGTCAAATACCAAGGTGTATTCATTTTCTTTCCATTTGGCATGTAAAGTATCGGTGCCGGAAAGTGTGTAGGAATCTCCACCTTTTCCTACATAAGTTTCATCTTCCTTATACCACCCAAAGAAAGTGTAACCTTCACGGGTCGGTGTTGGAAGTTTTACCACCGGGTCTTTCCATCTGGCGGTCAATGTGGTTTTTCCATTCGCTGCTACATTCATGTTTATGAATGCTTTTCCGGGTTGGTACAAATCCATGGATGTAAGATTATCTAAATTATGTCCAGAACTGGTGGAATATCCTGCGTTTTTACCCCAATAATAATAATGATTCCACAGTGCTAATTTATCATATCCGAATGCTTCCATTACATCTGGATAGATATTTGCATAATACGCATCATTGAAACCATGCTGTGATAATGTTCCATATATCGGATTCCAATTAGAATCATAGCCTATGATGTTACTATCCCATCCTAAGAAAGCCGAATACCCTTCATCATAACTTTCTCCTGTGTTGCCTGAAGTACAGGTTCCTCCTGCCGCATCATAATTCACCCGGTTATACTTATTGGCAAAGGTATTGGCATCCGGGAAGTTATAATAAGTGTCATAGGTATACTTATTTTTGTTCAACTTATTCAGATAGTTTTCATCTATGGAAGTTGCTCCATTCAAATCGTAGTTAATATAATAAGTGTTCGGTGTCCAGTGAGCGGTTAAGGTCGTGTTAGTGCCGTTGATTTGATAAAAATCCCATCCTTTTCCAATATAAGTGTCTCCAATATACCATCCCGTAAAGGTATATCCTGCACGTGTAGGCGTTGGAAGATAGATGACCGGGTCTTTCCATCTGGCAGTTAAAGTAGTCCATTTACCATTGTCCGTCAGGTTCCGGAATGCCTGTCCCGGATTATACAAGTCACTACTGTCTAGATTGTTTGCTCCATGCCCGGAACGGATGGAACGCCCTTCATATACGCCGTGATTACAGTAATGGTTCCATAGGGTCTTCTTATCGTATCCATATGCTGCCATTAAATCCAGATTTGCATTTGCATAATAGGCAGCATTGAACGTCGTTGTGGACTGATACCCGTAACAGTCATATAATAGTCCATTGTTTGTATTTAATACCGTATTATCATCCCATCCTAAGAATGCCGAATATCCGTGATCATAACTTTCTCCTGTATAAACAGAACCACAGCTTCCGCCATTGGCATCATAAGTAACCCTGTTATATTTATTGGCAAAGGTGTCGGCATTTGGAATACCATAGTACTGGTCTGGTCGGTATTCGATGCTGTTTAGATAATTCAAGGTATTCTGGTCTACATAGGTGGCTCCGTTCATGTCATGGTTGATATGATAGCCTACCGGCTCCCAAAGTAAGGTAATGCTATCAACCGCCCAGCCTGCTCCTATATATTGCCGCATATAATAACCACTGTCTGTCTGTATAAATTCATCGTTCCAGTTATGTACCTGTGTACCGCTCCAGTTATCGCTCATTCCGGTTCCGCCATCAACATGTCCTCCCCATCTGAGTGGACGGTAATCCGGTTTTGAGGTTGTAAGGTCCAGATATGGTGTATAGTCGGTCACATCACAGCTCATGGTAACCAGAAGGTCGTAGCCGCCTGCAGCTCTTGGATACAATCCATAATAGATATTTCCTAATCCGAGGTTGTTCCAGTTGCCTCTATAATTTCCTGTACTATCTTCAACCCCAACAATCATAACATTTACGGAACTGCCGACATCATATATCCAGAAATCCTTGTTCTTGATATCCGCACTGACTGCTAACTCCTGCTCTCCATCTTCTTTTGTTATGACGTCTGCAGTATCGTCTTTTTTCTCTTCTTCGCTCTCCTCATTTTCTTCTTTTTCTATATTACTGATGATGTTCTCCCTGCTGATATATCCGTACCCATAAAGGCTGTCCCAGCCTGTCTCACCAAAATCCTCTGCGGATTCTTTCAGACACGCCTCCACATCTGCCTGCGGGTTCTCTTCCAGAATCATGGCAGCATAGGCGGTCAGATAGGCGGCAGATACGGAGGTTCCCTCATAGGTTACATCATCGGAGGTGTCCCCCGTCCCGTTGTCCTTGGTTACTGTTCCAATCGCACAAAAATCCACTTCTTTTCCATGGTTGGAATAAGCAGCAGATTCTTTGTCCTCCGTTACCGCCGATACGGTAAGTGCCTCGGTAATATTTCCCGGCATATAGTCTGTGGTATCTGCTCCGTTGTTTCCTGCGGATACGATAACCGGGATTCCGGCTTCTTTTGCCTGCCGGATGGCAGATGCCAGCATCGGAGATGTTCCTTCGCCGGAAACAGACAGGTTAATAATATCCGCTTTCTTTTCGATGGCTTCCATCATGGCAAGATAGGTGGTGGATACGGTTCCTTTTCCGTTTTCATCAAATGCCTGTATCGGAAGTATCCTGACCTCTTCCCCGGTATTGGAGGCAATGATTTCTGCCATTAAGGTTCCGTGTCCGTTGGTATCCGGGATATATCTGTCATCTTTGATACGTCCTTTTAGAATATTAGAAGAACTGTCCGCTCCGGTATCAATGACCGCTACTACAATCTCCTGTTTCTCTTCTTTCTTTTCTGTGGTATCTTTTCCCGGTTCTTCTGTCTTGGTTTCCTTATTGGTATCCTCTAAGGTTTCTTCTATGCTTTTTGCTTCTTCTGCCTCTTCCTCATAGGCTTCCACGGTTTCATCATACTCTACGCTCATTCCGGCAGCCGTAAACTGTGCGTAGGCATTTTCACAGGTGAATACATCCTCATAGGTCAAAATATGCAGATTTCCATAACCCCGGATACATTCTGTTGCCCCATAGCATTCCGTAAGGTCACTTTCACTGACTACGATTAACCGGGTATGTTCCGTAACCGTCGTTCCTGCTTCTTCTACCATGTCCTGTGGTGTACCTGCTTCTTTTAACCGCACGGCACCGGGAAATACGATTTCCGGCTCCGTATTTCCGGTTTCTCCTGTTACGGTATCTTCTGCTGTTCCGCTAACGTTTGCTTCTTCTCCTACGTTCTCTTCCTGTTGCAACAGTTCATCTGCTGTCTTTTCCGGTGTTTGGTCTGACTGTGTGGTTTCCTGTACATTCCCGCTTGAATCCTCGCTTGCATACACGTTCTGGGGAACACTTCCAAAACACAGGATTCCTGCTAAAGAAAGTGCCAGTATCCGTTTTTTCAATCCCTTCTTTTTCTGCTTCATGTGAAACCTCCTTCTTATGATTCTTCTTCCGGTACTTTTTGTTCCGTTTCTGTTTTGCCATCTTTGATAATTTTAATCATATCCCACGTATCAGACAGAATCTTAACCCCTAAAAGCATTGGTACGAAAATAAACCAAAAGGACAAAACAATGTACTCCGATGGTACAAATTTATATACCTGAAAAATGGAATGTGCAAATCCTAAAAAACAGCATAATACAAACAGGACATAAGGAAAAACCGCTTTCCATCTGTACTTGTTGTAAATGTTTCTAATTTTAATAGTGTCTTTTTCGTTCATAATAATTTCCTCTCTTTCACAATATGCTAAAGACTTTATGTAGTCTCCTTGGATTTTGGTTCTTCCATAATACGAATGATCTGCTTATTCGTAAGTGTTTTTTTTAACTTGAACTGATTTGCCAGTTTCTCTATCGTATCCTGATATGGAAAAAGACTCCTTTCTTTAAGGCATCTCAAAAACTGCCGTATACGTTTTATTTCCGGTTATCTTTTCCGGGAAAACGGCTTTCTCTCCGGTTTCTGTATCCATCCAGTACTGAAATTTTGCTCCATCGGATGTGTCCGAAGGTGCTTTTGGCAGATAGAAGTCTGTTCCCTCTTCTACTTCAAGCTGCTTATACAGCCTGTCCGGCAGATTGTAGGTTACGGTATACCGTTCCTTTTCGGCACGCTGGTCTAAGATTGCGGTACTGGTACATTCCAGAGTTCCTATGTTTCCGTTGGGATGTGTGAACTGTTCCGTTACATGAACGGAAAGTAAACCTTTTTCATAGTCCACGCCTGCTACGTCCACCTTGACGGAAAGGTTCTTATCGTAATCCTCATCACTTCCTGCCTGTATCTGTTCCAATAGAGCCTCACAAAAATCGGCAACAAATTCCTCATTGTTTTCTATCTCATAATCTTTTTTGGTCAGAAGATTTTCCATGACTTCATCTACCGCAGCAGATAAGGCATTGTCTGCTTCATTTTCCCTTGTGGAACGCCCCTCTACGGTCATGACTGCCACTATTGCCAGAATCACAATAAAGCCGCACATGATTCCAAAAATCGCCTGTTTCATAAATGCTTCCTCCTTTTACAATGTGTCCTGCACTTTTACACTCATCCATCCATCTGCACTGCCGCCGCTTCCATCATCCGTGATTATACGCACACGATAGGTTCCGACAGCAGGAAAACACATCCTGTCATTTTCTGCATCATATATGGTTTCTGTTACATCTTCACCGGAACTGTTTTTCACACTTTTTACTTCCAATGTGATATCTTCATCGGTTACGTCAAAAACATCTGTCAGTGTATACTCTGTATTTGCGGTTATCACATTTCCTCTTATATTTGGAAGCGGTCTTGATTTTATCTCTTTGATTTTTCCTGCAGATGCCATGACCTGTTTCTGCTGGGATAATTCCTCTGCCCCTTCTCCTAATGCACTGTAAAGCCCGGTATTCCCTTTTGGTGTTACAATCCCCGAAAAGAGTAATCCCAAAACTGCAATGGCAGCAATCAGTGCAAGGATCGCTCCACCGTAGTTTTTCATAAATTCTTCCATCTTTTTATCCCTCCTTGCAAGGTAAGTTATCATATCTTTAAGCAATATTTTTTATTTCATCAGCCAAGCAGGCTGCCGAAAAAGGTCTTTACCATACCGGCAAAGGGAATTTTTAAAACTCCCATAAAAATACCGATAAGGGCGGCAACCACAATGACACCGATAATTGCGTGCCCATAATTTTCCATAAAAGTATCCATAAAATGCTCCTCTCTGCGTTATCTTTTTAAAAAGAACTTAACTGCTCGATGACATACCAGAACATTCCGCAAAAGGCTACGCCTATCACCAGATAGAGAATTGCCATCCCGTACTGTTCCATAAATGCTTTCATACGCTCACTCCTTATCGTAAATCTGCATTGATTGTGTGCTCCGTATTCATTCCAATGATTGGAATGGTATACTCGTATTTTAAAGTTGCGGTTCCATATACAGCTTTTTGTGACCCTTCCGGCACACAGGTATCTACGATGAGTTCATACTGTTGTTCCCCTGCATCTTCCTTACAGGCATCAATTACCTCCTGTGCATAGTTACTGTTTTCAATCTTTGATACGCAGTCTGCCATAAAGGAGTCTGCATTCCTTGCGTCCACGGAGGAGGAAATAATTCCTACTCCCAGATACACAATGAGTAACGAAAAAAATACTCCGGTAAATGCTTTTATTACTGTTTCCATTCTGTTACCTCCATCTATTTATGTAAACTATAATAAAAAGGAACAGACCTCAAAAGGCTGCTCCTATGAAAAGATACTGTATTTCTATGCTACAAATATCGTTTCCTACATATAACTTCCCATTCCCTGAAATACACAAAAGAAAAACACCACCATATCCAACATCAACTTCGCTCCGCCAATGACCACAGGGGCTCCAAAAAGAAAATACATGGATGCCACTGATTGGCGGTCAACTGCCTTTTGAGCATCATCCAACATTACCTGATTTCTTCTTAGAATATCCGTAATCTGATTTTCGCTGTTTCCTCCTGTTCCGGCGGAAAGGGAATACAGCATTTTCATAGCAGAGGACACTCCTTTGATTTCAAAATCTGCCATAAATTCCAGATAGGGTTCAATGGCTGTGGGATTGTTTTGTAATTTTATATACATTTTCTCCAATTCCGGTTTTAAAATCTCAGGTGCATATTCAAAGGATTTATAGAGAGATACCTGTACACTGTCCGATTGCAGTAAAAGTGACATTTCCATCAGCCATCGGGGAAACTCTCTCTGAATTTCCTCTGTGAGTTTCTTTTTCGCCAAGCGATAATCCAACCTGTGCTGAAACAGCATAAAGGGAATACCTGTGAAAGCAATACCGGCAGCCCACTTCTTATGCCGCATAACGCATATCATTGCAATTACAGCCAGAAAAAATGCATATTTGCAGGATTTTTTTAATTCCTTTTTCTTATCAAATTCCGTCACTTTTTTGTATCGTTTTACAGTTTCTTCAGGGGAACTCAGTTCCCCTGAATCCAGCCAGTCTTCCGATAATTTTTCATCCGCTTTAGCATATACTAATATATCCAAAAACCACATAATTACCGTAGCTGACTGCGCAAATATATTCTTTGAAATATCCATATCTGCCGGAAAAATCCGAACAAACACTATACATAGAAGTATGCTCATTACAATGGAAGCTGTTACCAGATTCCTCTTTCTCTTTTTTTCCTGATACAGATGATTCTGTCGTTGCTCCCACAGGGAACGGTCTTCTAAGAGTAAATCAATGGTCTTATCAAAACTCCCTCCCAGATTTTCCACCTTTAATAAAAAACGGTGAATGGTCTTTAATTTCACGCAAGGGTATTCTTGCTCAATCATACACAATGCTTCAAACTCCGTATCTCCTTCGCTGTCATAGGTATTTAAAATATGTTGTTCCGCCTGTTCTATTAATTTTTCCATTGGCTTGTTTTTAAATTGAATTTTTATATCCTGTAAGGATGCCAGAATCCTTTTGGACTTACGGAAAGAATACAAAAGCTGTTCCATATAGCTGTTAATATCTTCAAAACGCTTCTGATGATACCGACTTTTCTCTGCATTCCTCATCAGCTTCGGAAGGAATAAAAATCCAACTACCATCATCAAAACCAAAAAAGGAAAACTCAATCGAAACAATATCCCCGTACTAATTCCCAAAACGCTGTAAATCAAATAACAACTGGTCTTTTTATACTTCCTCTTTGATTTTTCCACCCTAGTTCCTCCTCTATCTCCCGGCACAAGAACGGTTCCCGGATTCCTGCCCGCAGAAATTTATTCTTGATATCCTCCGAAAGTTCTCCTGTTACCAACTGACCATTGTCAAAAATCAGACTGCTCTGTAACTTTTGATTTTTATTCTCAAAGAGACACAGTTGATCCAGATAACGTCTTTCCTTTCCCTCTTCATTCCTTTTTATGCGAATCAACACAGCCACATCCAAAAAAGAATAGATATCCGATTCCATCCTCTCTCTTCCAATCCTGTCTGCCGCCATATTGACCAATCGCTCCGGCACCTTCCGCACATCATCCGTATGAAGGGTGGTAATGCCATTTACTCCCGTTGTAAGCTGTTGGATATAGGATGCCACTTCTTCTCCCCGTACCTCTGACACCATTAGCCACTTGGGATTCTGTCGAAGGGAGGTCACAATAGCATCCTGATAGCCAAAAAGTTCCGATACCTGAAGCTCTACACAATCTGCATAGGGTTTTATCTGATGATAGTGCCATTCCAAATTATCTTCTATAGTAATCACACGCTCCTTATCCGGTATATAACCACTGAGAAATTTTGCACATTCTGTTTTTCCCACTCCCGGTTCTCCGCAAATCGTCAGATTCATATGAGCTTTTACACAATTTACCAGAAAGGACAGCATTTCCTTACTTACATAACCGCTTTCCACTGCTTTTTTTGCTGTAATTCTTGTGACAGGCAATGTTTTTCGGATACAGATGCTTCGCCCTGTTACCGCAACGGATTCATGCACAATGGAAATACGAAGACGTTTTGTTTCCGCCTCCAGTACCGGATGCTGTTTGTTAAATTCCTTGGACACACTGTTGGCTATCCGCTGGGTAAACTGCCGGATAAAATTCTGAGAAATCTCAATATCTGTCACTTTTCTCCGATTGTTGTTATAATCCCGAACCCACAATTCTTTTCCGTTATAATCAATGTCTGTGATGTCATCATTATCCACAAACTGCCACAGGACGCCAAAAAATTCCGGGGATATTTCAATCCATGTATTTCTTCCTCCCTCTGTCATCAATGACCTCCTGTGTTTGAAGATGCCTTTGTATAAAAATCAGTAATCAGATTCTGGAATGTACCGCTGGTTGCATCAGAGTGAATCACCGCTGTAATAACTGCAATAAGAGCAATAATGGCTATTACGGTAATCACTGCTCCACCGTACTGTTTCATAAATTCTTCCATATTTTGTCCCCTTTCACCTTATGAAATTGTTTGAATTGTTTGTTTTGTGAATTTTTTTGAAATAATAGAATTTGATAAGAAAATTAGAACATCCATTTTGAAAATAATGAATGGAATGTTTTGGAATTATAAATCAAAGAACACATTCTGTCAATATGCAAAAAGTAGAAAAAAAGTTATTTTATATGTATATAATTTTTATTATGAGAACTTGTATTGTATCACAGTTCCGGTAAAAACAATGCTGTAAATCATCTCACATCATTCGGAATTTTTACGAATCTGCGGCTGAAAGATGTAATGATTTATGTCTTTTCAACGCCTGTACAGCCCGTAAAGGATGTCCGCTGGATGAAGACATTTTAGGGGACTTTCGTGTATCATTTACATAGACGTCCGAACAAAACATAACCGCAGCATCAGACTGTTTGAGAATCGTTCTATCGTGGTTTCATAATAGAACGGTTCGAGTTTCTGATGCTGCGGTTTTATCATGTCTGTGAGGACGTCTATTTCATGATACTAGAAAGTTCACGTTCTTGTCTTTCTCCAGTCGGACATCCTTCTCGGGCAGTTCAGTCGGTGAAAGAGACAGAAAACATTTTTTCAGCCACAGATTCTAAAATTCTCGAATTTTGTTCGAAAGGATTTTATCATTGTTTTTACCGAAACTATAATGCAACAAAAGTTCTCATAATAAAAATTATGCACATTCAAAATAACCTTCTTTTGTGACATCCTCATTTTTGTTCATATGTTTGTAATTACATTTTTTCATTTAATATCTGATAAATGTCTATCTTCAACGCATCCGGATCTGCCATTCCTATGAATCTTCCACCATAACGATAGCCATCCTCAATTTCTTCTCTACGCACGATTTCAACTACCGCATCCACAATCTCTTTGGTCCAAATCTGAATTTTTGTATCGTAGTAGGTTCCGATTTCCAATTCCTGCTTTGAAATAAACCCGATTCCCGACTTGGATAAATCCACCACATTGACATGGGTGTATTTTAAAGTGGTAATCCCATCTTCATCCAGACGCTCCAATTCAATGGATACATCCAAATCCAGTCGTTTGCTGTTTCGTTTTTCCTGCATTTTTTTCCTCCTTCTCCTTAGTTTTCTTTTTGTAAATCCGTAATGAACATGGCATCCCCAAAACTGAAAAAGCGATACCGTTCTTTTACCGCTTCCTCATATGCCGCAAGAATATGCTCCCTTCCTGCCAATGCCGAAACCAACATCAAAAGCGTGGATTCCGGCAGATGGAAATTGGTAATCAGTGCATCCAGCAATTTGAACTGATAGCCCGGATAGATAAAAATATCAGTCCAACCGCTTTTTGCCTCCAGACTTCCATCCTCCTTCGCCGCCGACTCAATGGTACGGCAGCTTGTGGTTCCTACACAGATAATTCTTCCCCCTGACTGTCTGGTTTCATTGATTGTCTTGGCTGCCTCTTCATCAATCATATAGAATTCCGAGTGCATATGGTGCTCCAATACATTTTCCACTTTTACAGGGCGGAAAGTCCCCAATCCCACATGAAGGGTTACCTCTGCAATACGGATACCTTTCTGGCGGATTGCCTCCAACAGCTCCGGTGTAAAATGAAGCCCCGCTGTAGGTGCTGCCGCAGAACCGTCGTATTTTGCATAGACGGTCTGATAGCGGTTTTTATCCTTTAACTGATGGGTAATATAAGGCGGCAGAGGCATTTGTCCCAGTTCATCCAAAATTTCCTCGAAAATTCCTTCGTAATGAAATTGGATTAACCGATTTCCTTCCTCCACAACCTCTAAAACCTCGCCAATTAAAAGTCCATCCCCAAAGATTATCCTTGTTCCCGGCTTTGCTTTTTTTCCCGGCTTTACTAAAGTTTCCCAAATATCATTCTCTTTCCGTTTTAACAAAAGAATCTCAATATGTGCTTCGGTTCCCTCTTTGACTCCATACAGTCTTGCCGGAATTACCTTGGTATTGTTCAATACCAGACAATCTCCTTCCCGAAGATAGGAGAGAATGTCTTTAAAAATCCGATGCTCCATCTCTCCGGTCTTTTTATCTAAAACCAAAAGTCTGGAGCCGGAACGGTCTTCCAATGGGTCTTGAGCAATCAGCTCCTGTGGTAAATCAAAATAAAAATCTTTTACATTCATTATTATACTCTTTTCTATTTTCGAAGTTCAATTCCCATTTCTTCCAGATTCTTTAAAATTTTGTTAAGACCCGGTTGAATATCACTGTCCTCTAAAGTCTTATCCTGTCCACGGAAGGTCAATGTATATGCCAGAGACTTGAAATCTTTTTCAATCTGAGCCCCTTCATAAACATCAAATAACGTATAGCTTTCCAGATACTGTCCACCCTTCGCATCAAAAACTTTTTCAATGTCTCCTGCCAGAATGGT
The DNA here is from genome assembly GCA_958349535.1 of uncultured Lachnospiraceae bacterium. Taxonomy (GTDB): domain Bacteria; phylum Bacillota; class Clostridia; order Lachnospirales; family Lachnospiraceae; genus Maccoyibacter. The sequence continues at coordinate 140,612 of CATWDJ010000001.1, read as the reverse complement.
TTTTGGTACTAGCATGGAAATGTCCCTTGTTACTGCCGGGAATTTTGCCACACCTTTATATTTGCGGTCAAAGGTTGCTGCCTCCAGTAGATATGGCATATCCAGTACTGCCACGTAAACACGGTCTTTGATAGCATAATTTGCCGCTACTGTTGGATGTACCTCTCCTAAATAACCAATCACGTTTCCATCGTATACGATATCTGCCTGACGTCCCGGATGCAGGAAGATTTTTCCGGCTTTTGGGTCATACTCACATTTTTTTCGCATACCAAGCTTATCAAACAGCTCTTCTACCACACCTTTCATGGTGAAGAAATCACCTTCTCCGTACATACCCAGAGTCATCTGCATACGCTCCTGTGGCAATTCTGTCACCGGCTGCTGTTTCGGCAGATAGATATTTCCCATTTCATAAAGTCTTACATCTTTGTTTCTGCGGTTAAAGTTAGTAGAGAGTGCTGTCAGCATACCGTTTAACGGAGTGGTTCTCATAATGCTGAAATCTTCGCCCAACGGATTCATAATTTTCACGGTATTGCGAAGCGGACTGTCCTCCGGCAGCAATAATTTATCAAATACCTTCGGACTTTCAAAGGAATAGGTCATTGCCTGTGAAAATCCGCAGAACTCTGCGATATTTCTTGCCAGAGCCTCTACCCGAAGCTTGTAGGTCAGTTTTCCTGCCGTTGCCTCTCCGCTTGGCAGTGTGGACGGAATTTTATCATATCCGTAGAATCTTGCCACTTCTTCTGCTAAATCTGCATCACATTCCAAATCCTGTCTCCATGAAGGAACACATACCTCGTTGGCTTCCTTGTCATATTCCAAATCCAGCATTTCAAAATAGGACAGCATCTCCTCCGCCGGAATATCAGTTCCCAGTAATCTATTGTATTTTTCCGGCTCAAAAGGAATCCGTCTGCCTTCTTTTTTCTTTCCATAGACATCCACAACACCGCCTACCACTTCTCCGGCACCCAGCTCTTCAATTAACTGGCAGGCACGGTTGATGGCTTCAATGGCATTGTTCGGATCCAAGCCTTTTTCAAATTTACCGGAAGCATCGGTACGAAGTCCGATTTTCTTGGAGGAAAGACGGATATTGGTACCGTCAAAGCAGGCTGCCTCAAAAAGCATCGTCTGCACATCATCGGTAATCATGGAATTTTCTCCACCCATGATTCCGGCAATACCAATGGCTTTTTTACCGTCACAAATCATCAGAACGGAATCATCCATGGTACGCTCCTGTCCGTCCAAGGTGGTAAATTTCTCGCCCTTAGCAGCTCTTTTTACCACAATCTGGCGGTCCTCAATGGTATCCAAATCATAGGCATGCATTGGCTGACCGTATTCTTCCATGACATAGTTGGTAATATCTACTATATTATTGATTGGGCGGATTCCCTGTGCTGCCAGTCTTCTCTGCATCCACTTCGGAGACGGCTCAATCTTGATATTTTTTACAACTCTTGCGGTATATCTCGGACAAAGCTCCATATCCTCTACCCGAACCTTGATATAGTCATTAACATCCTCGCCATTTCCAGTTTCTGTTACCACCGGAGGCTGAAATTCCTTGCGGAAGGTGGCTGCTGCCTCTCTTGCAAGTCCGATGATTCCGAAGCAATCCACACGGTTGGAGGTAATCTCATACTCAAAAACCACATTATCCAATCCCAACGCTTTTACGGCACTTTCGCCCACTACAGCATCCTCCGGGAAAATATAGATACCGTATTCCGGTGCCTCCGGATACATATCACGGGTGGAGCCCAGCTCTTCGATGGAACACATCATACCAAAGGATTCCACTCCTCTTAATTTTCCTTTTTTTATTTTGACACCTCCCGGTGTCTTTTTGCCGTCATGTCCTCCGGCAACACGGCCTCCATCCAGTACTACCGGAACCTTATCTCCTTCTTTTACGTTAGGAGCACCGGTTACAATCTGGATGCTTTCGCTTCCGGTATTTACCTGACAGATAATCAATTTATCCGCATCCGGGTGTTTTTCAATTTTGGTAATCTGTCCGATGACAATTTTATCTAAATCAGCATCTAACTGCTCATATCCTTCTACCTTGGAACCGGAAAGAGTCATTGCATCCATGTACTCCTGTGCACTGCACTCTAAACCCGGTACCATTGATTTTATCCATTCCAATGATGTATTCATAATTGTTCTCCTTCTATCTATCCTGATTAAAACTGTTTTAAGAAACGGGTATCGTTTTCATAGAGCAGACGCATATCGTCAATCTCATATTTCAAAAGGGTGATACGCTCTAATCCTACACCGAATGCAAATCCTGTGTACTCTTCCGGATCAATACCGCTCATCTTCAACACTCTCGGATGTACCATACCACATCCTAAAATTTCAATCCATCCCTCTCCTTTACAGAAACGACAGCCTTTTCCGCCGCATTTAAAACAGGAAACATCCATCTCGGCACTTGGCTCTGTAAACGGGAAGTGGTGTGGACGGAATTTTACTTTTGTGTCCTCTCCAAATAATTCTCTTGCAAACTGCTCTAAGGTTCCCTTTAAATCTGCAAAAGTAATATTCTTATCGATAACCATTCCCTCAATCTGATGGAAGGACGGTGAATGGGTGGCATCCACCTCGTCAGACCGGAACACTCTTCCCGGTGCCAGCATACGGATTGGGAGCTTGCCCTGCTCCATTACACGTACCTGTACCGGAGATGTCTGGGTACGGAGTACTATACTGTCATTGATATAGAAGGTATCCTGCTCATCCCTCGCCGGATGGTTTTTCGGAATATTCAACGCCTCAAAATTGTAATAATCTTTCTCGATTTCCGGACCTTCCAATACCTCATAGCCCATACCTACAAAGATATTCTCCACCTCTTCTAATACGGTTGTATTCGGATGACGGTGACCTACTTTATTGATTTTAGCAGGAAGAGTTACATCAATAACCTCTTTTTCCAGACGCTTTTCCATCTCTGCCCGCTCTAATTTTTCTTTTGTTTCCTCTAATTTCTGTTCAATAGCCTCTCTGGTTTCATTTACCAGCTGTCCCACCATCGGACGGTCCTCCGGTTTGACATCCTTCATTCCTTTTAAAACAGCCGTCAGCTCACCCTTTTTTCCAAGGATTGCCACCCGGACATCATTGAGGGAATTCAATTCTTTGGATTCTTCAATCTGCCGTACGGCTTCTTCTCTGATTTTTTTCAGTTTGTCTTTCATTTTCATTCTCCTTTACATAAAAAAAGCTCCGTCCTAAAAGGACGAAGCAAACTTCGCGGTACCACCTTTATTATCGCAAACTGCGAACTCATCATATGCGTAACGTGCACGAAACGTTCAGACCTACTAATTTTCAATCTGACAGCTCCGGTGGGAAATTCATCCTCTACCTTACCTTAAGAATGTTTTCAGCCGGTGACATTCTCTCTCTGTAAAAAGTATAGAAGACTACTGACACTTTCATCGCCTTTACCTCTAAACTTTTAATATTCTACCATAAGAATATTAAAACTTCAACTATTTCTTTTCCCGAATCTTCCTACGCCACTTTTTAAACAAATCGGAAAACACCACATTGGTCTCCGCACAAAGCAGCAGCAGATACATACAAAAATATAGCCAAAGCATCACCAGTACAATGGTTGCCAACCGTCCATAAGTAGAAAAGCCATTGAAATATTCCACATAGATAGACAGTGCAAAGGAAAATACATACCATGACACCGCACTTAAAAATGCTCCCGGCAGCTGGCTTTTAAAAGTTGCCTTTCGGTTCGGCAGCATTTTAAAAATCAATGCAAAAAACAGAATTAAAAATACCATGATGATAATGGCTCGAATCCCCAGAATCAAGGATGTAAATGGTTCCAAAAATGGTACATAACGGATAACTGCCTTTTGCAAAGTGCTACCAAATACCAGCAAAATCAGTACCGTTACGATGCTTAAAATCAGCACCAGCGTATAACCGATGGCACGGAAACGAAGCACAAACCAGTTTCTGGTTTCCTGACAGTTGTTTACCATGTTCAACCCGGTTCCCAGATACTGTAATCCCTTAGCGGATGACCAGATTGCCACCACAACTGCAAAAGAAATCAATCCCACAGACTGATTGTATACCTCACTGATGATTCCTGTCATTAGCGGTGAGATATATTTTGGCATATAAGTATCTACCATCTGGGTCAACATATCCTGAGTAATGGGTGTGTATTTCAACAGCGAGCTGAACACCATCAAAAACGGAATGGCCGACAGGATGATAAAAAAAGCCGACTGTGCCGCAAAAGCGGTAATATTATCAATTCTGCATTTATCTAAAAAAGTTTTGACATTTCCAAAAATTTTCCAAAGCATGACCTTGAAAACTCCTTTTCTTTCTGCTTTCTAAAGGTTACCATGAAGTACTCCTTTTGGCAAGTTCTTCTAGTCTAATATAATTTCTCCAAAGTGATGTCCTGATAGTAGAATTTGAGAATATTTTCATAGGACATACCTGCCTTTGCCATGGCATTTGCACCATACTGGCTCATCCCGATTCCATGGCCAAAGCCTCCTCCAGTCACCAAAGCCGTATTAGTTGCCCCATCATAATCAATGCTGCAATAAGCACTTGGCAATACGCTACTATTTATATTTTTTGTGCCATCCTGACAAACCACCTCTGTCATGGCACAGCCTAAAAGCTTTCTGATATTATATTCATTTTTTAACAGAACTTCTCCGTTTTCAAAACAAATTTTCAGAGTCAGGATACTTCCGCTGTCTCCCCGTTCTGCCACCGACACACTTTTTAAAGCTCCCAGCCCTTTGGAATTTTCCTTCTCTGCCCCTCCAAGGATAAATCCAACACTTTCCGGGGATGCTTTTTTCATTCCATCCAGCAGATTCCGCAAAGTTTCGTTTTTTTCATTAAAATCAAGGGTCGCTTTCCAACGGAAATACGGCGTCTGACATTCATAGGCGTCGGAATCTGTTCCGCTGACATAATTGCGGAAACTCTCTTCCTCCGCCAGATTCTGTGTGCCCGTCTGGGATTTCACCCAGACTCCTTTTAGATAACCGTTGGTTTCATTCTCAGACTTGTTCCAATTTTTCATGGAACCGGTATGACCGCAGGAAGTAGAAAAATAATAGGCTTCTATGATACTGCCGTTATATTTCAATACTTCTCCCGCTGTTGCTGCCACTGCCGCTCTGCTCTTTTCGGAACAAGGCTGTTTGTTGTAAACCTGATAATTGGTGCTGTCATCCACATGGGCTCCCAAAGCCGCATAATCCCCTCGCATCAACTGAATGTAAGCATAGCTTCTGGCACAGACTGCCTGTGCCTTTAATGCCTCCGGCTCAAAGCTCTCCGGCATCTCGCTGGGAAGTACGCCGCAGATATAGGTTTCCAAATCCAAAACATTGACCAAGGTATATCCTTCCGCTGTCTTTCGCAGCTCAAAGCTGCCGCTGTATGTCTCTCCCACCGGACTTCCGTCCTCTTTTACCGAATAGAGACTGCCCCCTTCTGAAGGCGTACATCTTAAAACCGTTTCCGTAGAGTCTCCCATCAGTTCTTTTGCCGAAACCGATTGCCCCGCCGGATAAGCCATGTCCTTCTGATTGACGGTTACGGTAAAGTCCCTGTCGGAAGTAATGCGGATTTCTTCATAGTACGGCGAATTCTGATTCAAAATCAGCACTCGGATATTTTTGATATCTGCCGGTTCATGGATGAGAATTGCCTGCACCATTCCCTCTCCCACCACATAGGATACCTTCATGTTGTCCAATACAATATCCTCCATGGATACCTCTTTCAATCCGTCGTAGTCACTGTATACCGGAACTCTTCCCGCAAGAGGAATCTGTCCGTAGCCTTCTATCTCTATTTTTTTGGTATCCATAGTAATTAGTTTTCCCTCGATGGTTGCTTCTTTTTTACGAATTTCCGCAACCTTATTTTTTTCAAAAACCAAATCACAGACTGAAGGCTGAATACTCTGTTTTTTCGTATTGGTCTTTATTTTGTATTCCTGTTTATCGAAAAGAAAGGTCAACTTTCCGTCTTTTACGGATTTTAAATAAGCATTCATGAGCATTCCCTGTTTCTCCGACTTTCCTGCCAGTCCCAGTAACTGCCCGTCCTTACAATATACCTCATATACTTCAAAAGGGGTTGTCCGTGTCAATTTCCCGGAGAAACCGAATGTTCCTTCGCTGGTGTAAACCTTTTTTTCTTTTGAAGAAACCTTTAAAACCATCAATTCTTTTTTGGTAATCTTCTGATTGGTGTCCAGATAATCCAAAACCTGTTCATAAATTTTGTTCCAATCCTTTTGGGAAATTTTCTTGGAATTTCTTTCTTTTGAATATGTAATATAGTCATTTAAATGGAGTTTTCCCAAGAGAACATCTAACTCTCCGTAGGTCAGATAAGTCCCGTCTGTCTCTATTTCCACACCGGCTGCCGCTTCCATCTCTGCCTTTACTTCTTCCATAGGTATCCGTTTATCGGAATAATTTCCGCTGCGGTATTTCAACCGGTAACCGCCCCCTGCCACCAATATCAGAACCAACAGGATTCCCGTAATTACCAGCATTTTTTTCTTTTTTTTCATCTTTTCCATCCTTATTTGTCAAATTATGACCTGTTTTTTATTACATATAAAGAAGCTGCTAAACATGCTTAGCAGCTTCTGTCCTCTTTTGTAATATTTATCTTTGGTATACGATATCTTTTGTACCTCAGAATCTTTTGTACCTTATCATCTTTGGTATCTCAAAAAATTCTTTGGTATCTCATATACTCTTCTTCGGTAAATACCCAAAATGCCGGTTCCTACAATTTTGACGCCTAGCAAAGCTAGGTGGGTTACCGCAACTGCTCTTCTGCCTTCCGCTGCTAGGTGGCGGCCTGACATCCAAGTCAGCAATATAAGAATCCCATGAACGTAAATGTAGGTTCAAAATAGTAGGGTGTCGAACATCCCAGGAATTTCTTTTCTTTATTATACTCTAGTATGTGTTCCTTTTCAACAAAAAATAAGTTGAAATATTTGTCAAAAATTGTTGCAAAATTTTGTTGAAAAATAGACTTGAAAAACAAATACTATGGCATATAGATATAGTTGTACTTCTGTATTCCGCTGGTCTGTCCGTTGTCATTGACTAAAATGACCGACAACACATTATTTCCCTCTATCATATCAAAGGGACCCTGATAACGATTGGAATTACTTCCCGGAGTTCCGTTCCACTCATAATAAGCCGTACAATTATCGGGAACTTCAATACTAATCTGTGTAGGCTGGGTATAGGTTCCGCTGTCCGGGGTTGCTGTAGGCAGATCCGGCACAGCTATTGCAATTTTATACTCTGCTTTTACGGTTTTACTGTAAATTCCATCTTCATTTACGCAAACTGCCTTAAGGGTATAGGTTCCATCCTCGTGGAAAGGAATGGTACTCTCATAAGGAGTTCCATCCTCTTTTGGGTCACTTCCGTCGGTGGTATAATAAATGTCCAATCCCTCTTCCGATTCTAAAACAATATCAAGTGCTTCCTCATAGGAGCCTGCTTTTTCCGAAAAAGTGGGCGGTAAAACCAGATAGGCTTCAAAGAGCTCTTGAATATCTGCTTTCTCTGTCTTTTCATATAATTGGGCAATTGCGTCATAATCCTCATTTTCCACATACAAATCCAGTAAAAGCTGATAGGCTTCTTTATTAGAGGCATCTGCCTTTACTGCATCCTCCAATAAGCTGATAGCATCCTCTTCCTGCTGTAATTCCAGATGGGCTTTTGCTGCCAAAACCATTGCTTCGGCACTTTTCTTATTGTGCTTTAATGCTTTTTGAGCGTATTCTATAGTTTCCTCGTAATTCTTTTTCTCATATGCTTTCTCTGCTTTTTTCATCTGGGAATCATAGGAATTCCCTTTCAGCAAAAGACCGCATACCACCAAAAGAACAAGAACCGCCACAAGAGCACCTATTATCAGATAGGTTTTTTTCGATTTCTTTTTCTTTGGTTTTTCCGGTTCTGCTTTTTTGGCAGACTCTTCTTTTTTCTCTTCCCTGCCGCCGGACAATTCGTCCTGCATCAATTCTTTTAAGTAATCGTCTTCCAGAATACTGTAATCCGTTACCACCTGAATTTCATTTCCGCAGACGGAACAATATACACATCCTGCCTTTATTTCGGCTCCGCATTTTGCACATTTCATAGACGTATTAACCTCTCATGGATTCTACACAATTGTTCATCAACATTGCAATGGTCATTGGTCCCACTCCCCCCGGAACCGGTGTGATTGCCGATGCCAAAGGCTCTACCTTTTCAAAATCCACATCTCCGCAGAGCTTATTGTTCTCATTTCTATGGATTCCCACATCAATGACAACTGCTCCCTCTTTGACGTAAGCATCATCAATAAATTTCGGCTTTCCGATTGCCACAATCAAAATATCCGCTCTTTTACAGATGTCTTTTAAATCTTTGGTACGGGAATGGGCAATGGTAACCGTTGCATTTTCCCGAAGCATCAAAAGTGCCATAGGTTTTCCCACAATATTGCTTCTTCCGATTACCACACAATTTTTACCCTCAATCTCGATATCCGAGCGTTTTAAAAGCTGTATGATACCTGCCGGTGTGCAGGACAAAAAGCCCGGCTCTCCAATAGTCATTGCTCCCACACTCTGAGGATGGAAACCGTCTACATCCTTTTTTGGAGAGATGGCCTGTATAATACGGTCTTCATTGATATGCTTCGGCACCGGAAGCTGTACCAGAATTCCCTTTACATCATCTCTTCCATTCAATTCCTCTATGATGGACAGTAATTCTTCCTCTGTGGTTTCCTCCGGTAACTCATAGGAAACAGAACCGATTCCGATGTATTCGCAGGCTTTCTTTTTATTGTTTACATAGACTGAGGATGCCGGGTCATTTCCCACCTGAATTACCGCAAGACTGCCCTCGATACCTTTTGCCTTTAAGGCTGCAACCTCTTCCTTTAACTCGTTCTTGATTGCCGCTGAAATTGCTTTTCCGTCAATAATTTTTGCCATGGTATCCTCCTAGAATAATCCTGTGATGGTTCCGTCCTTGTCTACATCAATGCCAAATGCCGCAGGCTGTTTCGGTAATCCCGGCATGGTCATAATAGAACCGTTGATTGCCACTACGAACTCCGCTCCGGCGGAAACATAGACCTCCCGCACATTTACATCAAATCCCGTCGGGCGTCCTAATTTCTTTGGGTCATCGGACAGAGAATACTGGGTTTTTGCCATACATACTGGGAAATGTCCCATTCCCATATCGGTAATTCGCTGCAATTCTCTCTTGGCTGCCGGAGAATAGGTAACGCCGTCTGCTCCGTAAATCTCCTTGGCAATGGTCTCTATCTTTTCTTCCAGAGAAGCCTCATCCTTGTAAAGCGGTGTAAAATGGCTCTCTTTCTTCTCTAAGGTTTCCAATACCTTGTTTGCTAAGGCAATACCGCCTTCTCCGCCTTTTTCCCATACCTCGGAAAGGGCAAATTCACAATTCCGTTCCTTGCAGAAATTCTCAATAAAATCAATTTCTGCCGGAGTATCGCTGACAAAAGAGTTCAAGGTTACTACCACCGGAACCTGATATTTCTGAAGATTTTCAATGTGTTTTTCCAGATTGACAATTCCGGCTTTCAATGCCTCCAGATTCTCTTCACCTAAATCTGCCTTTGGAACACCGCCATTATATTTCAATGCACGGACAGTGGCCACCAACACAATGGCATCCGGTTTTAATCCGGCTTTCCGACATTTGATATCCAAGAACTTCTCAGCACCAAGGTCGGCACCGAATCCTGCCTCGGTTACCACGATATCTGCCAGTTTTAACGCCGCCTTGGTGGCACGGATGCTGTTACAGCCGTGAGCAATATTTGCAAAAGGACCGCCGTGAACAATGGCTGGCGTATGCTCTAAGGTCTGAATTAAATTCGGTTTTAAGGCATCCTTTAACAGGGCTGCCATGGCACCTGTAGCGTGTAAATCCTCTGCGGTTACCGGTTTGCCCTCAAAATTGTATGCCACAATGATATTGCCTAAACGACGCTTCAAATCCTCCATATCATTGGCCAGACAAAGTACTGCCATAATCTCGGAGGCTACGGTAATCACAAAATGATCTTCTCTGACCATTCCGTCCATTTTATTTCCCAGTCCTACCACCACATTCCGAAGGACACGGTCATTCATGTCCAGACATCTTTTCCAGATAATCTGTCTCGGATCGATACCCAATTCATTGCCCTGCTGAATATGATTGTCCAACAATGCTGCCAACAGGTTGTTAGCAGAAGTAATAGCATGAAAATCTCCGGTAAAATGCAAGTTCAAATCTTCCATCGGAACCACCTGTGCATATCCGCCGCCGGCTGCACCGCCTTTGATTCCAAAGCAAGGTCCAAGGGATGGCTCCCGAAGGGCAATGACTGCTTTTTTTCCTAATTTACCGAATGCCTGTCCCAGTCCTACGCTGGTTGTGGTCTTTCCCTCTCCTGCCGGAGTCGGGTTGATGGCTGTTACCAGCACCAGTTTTCCATCCGGATTTTTCTCGATTCTCTCCAAAAGCTCATCGGAAAGTTTTGCTTTATACTTTCCGTACTGTTCCAGTTCATCCGGTGATATATCCAGACTTTCCGCTACTTTTGTGATTGGTTCCATAAATGCTTCCTGTGCAATCTCGATGTCGCTTTTCATGACGTCCCTCCATTATGTAATATATATGTGTTTACGGTAATACATTGTTATGGTCTGTGAACTTTACAAATATTCTTCCACAAACTGTTCAAATTCTTCCGGTCCCATGAGAACTCTTCTTGGCTTTGTACCCTCTTCCGGTCCCACGATTCCGGCTTCCTCCAGCTGGTCCATAATTCTGGCTGCCCGGTTAAATCCTATCTTAAAGTATCTCTGCAGCATTCCGATGGAACCCTTATCTTTATCTATCAGAAGCCTTGCGGCGTCTGCAAAGTAGGCATCTCGCTCACTTCCTGTTGAGCCGCCCTCTCCACCGCTTACGGCAGAGGCATGAATCTTGTCCTCTATTTCGGTATTGTAGGTCGCCTCTCCGTTCTTTTGGGTTAAGAATTTCACAACCTCCTGTACTTCCTTATCGGAAACAAAGGCTCCCTGCACACGAAGCGGCTTTGTATATCCTTGAGGGTAAAAGAGCATATCTCCTTTTCCCAACAGCTTTTCTGCTCCGTTCATGTCCAGAATTGTCCTAGAATCCACCCCAGAGGTCACCGCAAATGCTACTCTGGAAGGCATATTTGCCTTGATTAATCCGGTTATGACGTTTACCGAAGGTCTCTGGGTTGCAATAATCAGATGGATGCCCGCTGCCCTTGCCAGCTGTGCCAGACGGCAGATGGCGTCTTCCACCTCTCCCGGTGCCACCATCATCAAATCTGCCAGCTCGTCCACAATAATGACAATCTGCGGCAGCTTTTGAGGTTTGTTTTCGTCCTCAATATCCTTGATATTTTCTATCTTCTGATTATATCCCTTCAAATCCCTTACATTGTAATCTGCAAATTTCTGATAGCGGTCTGTCATTTCCGACACTGCCCAATGCAGTGCTCCCGATGCTTTTTTCGGGTCGGTGACCACCGGAATCATCAAATGGGGAATTCCGTTATAAACACTGAGTTCCACCACCTTCGGATCAATCATAATCAGCTTCACATCCTCAGGAGAAGCCTTATACAAAATACTCATTATAATAGTATTGATACATACAGATTTACCGGAACCTGTGGCTCCCGCAATCAAAAGATGAGGCATCTTGGCAATATCTGCAACAATGACCTTTCCCGCAATGTCTTTTCCTGCCGCAAAGGCAATGTTGGAGGTATGCATTTTAAATTCTTGCGACTCTATCAAATCCCGGAAGGCTACCGTAACGTTTTCTTTGTTCGGTACTTCGATTCCGATTGCCGCCTTTCCCGGTATAGGTGCCTCAATACGGATATCTGCCGCCGCCAGATTCAGCTTGATATCGTCGGCAAGATTGACAATTTTGCTGACCTTTACTCCCATCTCCGGCTGTAATTCATATCGGGTAACGCTGGGACCGCAGCTTACGTTGGTAATGGTTACATTGACACCGAAGTTTTTTAAAGTCTGCTGTAACTTATTGGCGGTCTCCTGCAAATGACTTTTGCTGTCCCCCATGGTTTTAGAGCTGCCTTTTTTCAAAAGGCTGATTGGAGGAAACACATAGTTTTGTCTGGTATTTTCTGTACTCTTAATCTCATTGGCCACTCCGCTTACTTCCTGTTCTATCTCCGACTGGGACTGGCGGGGTGTTCTGGTTCTTTTCACCGGAACCGGTTCTGGCTCCGGTTCCTTTTCCATGGTCTGATAGGAGGTCAGCACCACATGCTCCTGCTCTCCCACCGGAGGTGTCTGCAGGATGTCATCAATATTGATTTCACTCATGGCATCCGTATGCTTCTGCTCCATTGGCAAAACTGCCCATTCCTTTTTTTGCGGTTTTAAAGAAGTATCCAATGCCACGCCTTCTACTTTTTTATCTCTTCGCTTTAACTCCCGCTGCTCTCGCTGCTGTTTAAACTTCTCATTTTCTTCCTTGGCCGCATGGTAAACCTTCTGGCTTCCCTTTTGCATTCCACGAAAAGCAGACCGCTCTGTAATCAGCACCAAGGTTACAATCAATCCAATAATATCAATGACATAGGCTCCGATTAATCCGAATGCAGAGGTAATGATTGCTCCCAACAATCCGCCCAAGAATCCGCCTCCGGTTCGGTTCTCTTTTCCATATGTAAAAGCCTCCAAGGCTCCATTCTCCCCTCCTGTCACCGTCAATTCAATGAAGAGACACAGAAAAAGCAAAAAAAGAATGGATGCAAAAATCTTAATCCATGCAATTTTATTATCCTTATTTGAAATTGTAAATGCAACCATTAGAAACAGACAGATAGGAAAGACATAGGACACCAGACCAAAAATTCCGAAGAACACGGAACTTACACTGTTTCCCACAATCCCTCCGATACCCAGATTGCTTAAAAAAAGCAAAATGGAACAAGCCAGTACAATCCACAGAATCACTTCCTCTTTCTGGGATACCCCGGTGTTCTCTGCCGCTTTCTTGCGGGTTGCTTTTTTCTTTTTTGAAGTTGCTGCCATAACTACCTCCGGCTTTTATGCTAAATAGAAATATCCTCCAATTGACAATGCTCCGATAATCAAGCAATAAATGGAAAATATGGTAAATTTCTTATTTCTGACAATGACCAGCATGGTCTTAATACAAATATATCCCACAATTGCCGCCACTGCCATTCCAATGACATAATACAGAATTTCCGTTCCGCTTAAAGCGGCTGTAGAAAAATCCTTTAACTCCAATATTGCTGCACCCAGCACCGCCGGTATAGACATGATAAAGGAGTATTTTACTGCAAATCTGCGGTCAAATCCGCTGATCAAGCAGGCTGCAATGGTGGTTCCGGAACGGGAAAGTCCCGGGAGCGTTGCAATTCCCTGACAAATTCCTATAATAAAACCGTTTGTATAGGAAACATTTTTGGGTCCCTTATTGCCGCCTTGAATACGGTCGGAAATAAACAAAAGAATACTGGTAATAATCAGACAGATTCCCGGTATCAGAAGAATCTCCGATGCCATCTCCACGAAATCTGAAGCCACCAATCCGATGATTCCCGTAGGTATGGTGGATACGATGACCAACAGTACGAACTTTCGGTATCCGTTGGTTACAATTTTCAGATATTCATTTTCTTCTTTTCCAAACTTGTTTCGGAAAAAGCGTACGATATTTATGAATACATCCCGGATAATCTTAAAGGCTTCTACAACCATACGGATAATATCTTTGTAATAAACCGCAAAAATTGCAATTAAAGTTCCCAAATGCAGCATGACATCAAACATAAGTCCCGTATCCGTATTTACATGAAACAATATTTTAAACAGTGCCAGATGACCGCTGCTGCTGACAGGAAGAAATTCTGTGGCTCCCTGTATGATTCCCATGATAATTGCCTGTAATAGTGACATAGTGTCCTCCTAATTCATCCTATTTGTTTATATGTGATAATTCCAAAAAATATCCTATTCTTTTCATACATAGTTATATTACCATATTTAGTCACTATTGTCATTAAAACTTTCTTAATTCCACTACATTTAGTTATTTATCCCTATTATTTAATGTTTTCATCAATCATCTGGTGCAGTTTCGCCAAAGCCTCTTTCATTCCTCCCACTTCATTGATGATTCCTTCTTCCACAGCCTGTCCTCCCACCAGAATAGTCCCCAAATCCTTGGACATCATAAAGGTATTCATCATCAGCTCCTCCAACCGCTCCGGTTTTGCAAAGCAATGAGAACTGATAAATCCCACAATACGGTCCTGCATCTGTTTGAAATATTCATAGGTCTGAGGTGCCCCGATAACTGTTCCGCTTAACCGCACCGGATGAATTACCATGGTTCCCGTAGGAACGATATAGGAGTAATCCGCCGAAACCGCCAACGGAACACCGATGGAATGACTTCCTCCCAATACCAATGATACCGTTGGAATGCTGAGGGAGGAAATCATCTCTGCTATGGCAAGTCCCGACTCCACATCGCCTCCTACGGTATTCAGAATCAACAATAGACCTTCCACCTCTTTGGAATCCTCAATCTCTGCCAGCTTTGGCAACACATGCTCATATTTGGTGGTTTTCGTATTTGCCGGAAGACATTCATGCCCCTCCACCTCACCGATAATCGTTAACAAATGTATTTTATGACGCTCCCGATTGTTATTTAAAAGACGCTGTCCGTCCTCCGTTTCGCTTTCTGTGGTAATATTTTTTTCGTCCTTCATATAAGTCTCCTTTTAAAATCATTATTTATTGTTATTAACGCAAAATAAAATAGAGAGTGTTCTCACTCTCTATTTCTATATGGGATTAGTCTATGTAATTTTTCTTAAATTATGAAAGCAAATCCTGTTTTATCAAAATTTTACGAATCTGGCTGCCCACCAGCACCGCCAACACCAATTTTACCAAATCCAACGGGATATATGGAATCACACACATTCCAAGGGTTTCCACAAAACCGGTTTTATACTGAATCATAAACCAAAGGGTTCCGAACAGGTAGCATACAACCAGTCCCAAGAGACCTCCTACAAAATACATCGGAATCTTGTTAGGGAATTTGTCCACGAAAAATCCGGTAAAGAAAACCAAAAACAGGAAACCTACCAAATATCCTCCGGTAGGACCTACAAGCTTCTGCACACCGCCGGAAAATCCTGAGAAAATCGGAAGTCCCACCATCCCCAGCAGAAGGTAAATCACTACGCTGAGCAATCCTTTTTTCCATCCCAGAATAATACCTCCTAAATAGATTGCAAACAATGCCAGTGTAATCGGCACCGGTGACACTGCAATAGGAATGGAGAACGGCGAAATAATACAGATTACTGCTGTTACCAAAGCAATTACTGTCATGTCTTTTACTGTTATCTTTTTCATCATAAAACTCCTTTAATGTTAACTATTATTTTAAAAACGTTGACATTAGAATATCTCATTTTTTTCAGTATGTCAACCCATTTCTGTTAAATAGTTAACATTTTTCAAAAAAATAGTCCGCATCTTCAAAAAGCAATACCTTTCTCCGATGCAGACCGTTTTGTATCTTATTTTTAATTGCCAATCAGATAATCATATACGTTCATATAACGTCCTGTGGATTTCTTCCATGAATAATCCGCCTGAATACCCCGGTCTACCATCTGGTTCCACTGTCTCTTCTTGTCAAAATAAACCTGTTTGGAATAATTGATGGTATTGAGCATTTCATCGGCATTATAGTTAGTAAAGGAGAATCCGGTTCCCGTGTTCTCATATTCATTAAACGGCATTACCGTATCCTTTAACCCTCCGGTCTCCCGGACAATCGGAACGGTGCCGTAACGGTAGGAAATCAGCTGAGTCAAGCCGCATGGCTCGAATCTGGACGGCATCAAAAAGGCATCTGCAGCCGCATATAATTTATGAGCCAGGTCATCGGAATAGCAGATATTTGCCGAAATCTTATCTCCGTATTTCCAAGCGAAATGGCGGAACATATTCTCATAGCGTTCCTCTCCGGTTCCGATTATTACCAACTGGGTATGCTCGTCAATAATTCCCTCTATCACACGGTCAACCAAATCCAGACCTTTCTGGTCCGTCAGTCTGGAAATCAAACCTATCATATATTTCTTCTTATCTACTGTCAGACCCAAATCCTCTTGCAGCTTCACTTTGTTTTTCCATTTTTTCGTTCGGAAATCCTCGCTGCTGTAATTGGTATAGATTTTCGGATCGGTCTGCGGATTGTAAACCTCATAATCAATTCCATTTACAATACCCTGCATGTCAAAATGGCGGGCACTCAGTAAGCCTTCCAGTCCTTCTCCGTAATATGCACTCTGAATTTCCTTTGCATAAGTATCGCTTACGGTGGTAATATAGTCCGCATACACCAGACCACCCTTTAACATATTGGCATCTTTTTTAAATTCCAGCTTATCTGCGGAAAACAAATCATCCGAAAGCCCACTGAGGTTCTTCATAGTCTTAATATCCCATACCCCTTGGAATTTCAGATTGTGAATGGTCATGACCGACTTCATTCCCCAGAAGAACGGATTTCCCTGAAACTCATTTTTCAGATATACCGGTATCAGTCCGGTCTGCCAGTCATGGCAGTGGATAACCTGCGGCTGGAAATCAATCAGCGGGAGCATGGACAAGACCGCTTTATCAAAAAAAGTGAATTTCTCAATGTCATAGCGAACATCTCCATAAGGCAGAATACTGTTAAAATATTCTTCATTGTCAATAAAATAGTATGTAATTTCCTGATATTCATATTTGAGAACACCCACATATTTATCCTGGATATACTTGCCCGCACTCATATAAAAATGTGTTACATATTCAAATTTATTACGGTATTCTGCCGGTATACAGCTGTAATTCGGCAATACTACCCGCACATCCCAATATGCCTTATCAAATTCCTTCGGTAAAGCTCCGCATACATCGGCAAGTCCACCGGTTTTTACAAAAGGAACACATTCAGATGCTGCAAAAAGAATCTTATTCATACACGAACCCTCCACTTTGAGTTTAAATTTCTGCTAATGCCTGCTCCAAATCAGCAATAATATCATCCGCATTTTCAATTCCCACGGAAAAACGGATTAAATCCGGCTGTACGCCTGCTTCCACCAATTCTTCCTCGCTGAGCTGTCTGTGGGTATGGCTTGCCGGATGCAGGACACAGGTTCTGGCATCGGCAACATGGGTCACAATGGCCGCCAATTTCAGTTTATCCATAAAAGAAACCGATATGTCTCTTCCGCCCTTTAATCCAAAAGAAATGACACCACAGGTTCCCTTTGGCATATATTTTTTTGCCAGTTCATAATATTTGTTCCCCGGAAGTCCGGCATAATTTACCCATGCTACTTTCTCATGGTTTTCCAGATACTGTGCCACCTTCAGGGCATTTTCACAGTGTCTCGGCACTCTAAGGTGCAAGGTCTCAAGACCTACATTCAGTAAAAAAGCATTCATCGGAGACGGAATAGAGCCTAAATCCCTCATAAGCTGTGTGGTTGCCTTTGTAATATAAGCACCTTTTCCGAATTTTTCTGTATAGATAACACCGTGATAGGATTCATCCGGTGTCGTCAGTCCCGGGAATTTTTCTTTGTGGGCATTCCAGTCAAAATTGCCGCTGTCAATAATGGCTCCTCCCACGCTCATTGCGTGTCCGTCCATATATTTTGTGGTGGAATGGGTTACGATATCTGCTCCCCATTCAAAAGGACGGCAGTTAATCGGAGTTGCAAAGGTATTGTCAATAATCAATGGTACTCCATGGTCATGGGCTAATTTTGCAAATTTTTCAATATCCAATACTACCAATGACGGATTGGAAATGGTTTCTGCAAAGACACATTTGGTATTTGGACGGAATGCTTTTTCCAATTCCTCGTAGGAAGCATCCGGGTCAACAAAAGTACAGTCAATACCCATTTTCTTCATGGTAGTTCCGTAAAGGTTAAAGGTTCCTCCGTAAATGGTAGATGCACTGACAATATGATCTCCTGCTTCACAGATGTTAAAAACAGCATAATAGTTGGCTGCCTGTCCGGATGAGGTCAGCATACCTGCCACACCGCCTTCCAACTCTGTGATTTTTTCTGCCACCGCATCATTGGTAGGATTCTGTAATCTGGTATAAAAATAACCACTGTCCTCCAAATCAAAGAGACGTCCCATCTGGTCGCTGGTGTCATATTTAAAAGTTGTGCTTTGATAGATTGGAAGGACTCTCGGCTCTCCTTTGGTGGGGTGCCATCCTGACTGAATACACTTTGTCTCAATCTGATAATTATTACTCATATCCTTACTCCTTTATGCAAAAAATTTTTCTTCTAAATCATAAACCATATCTGTGTATACCTGTTTGCAGGCATCTTTTTCGTCCATCTGCAACAGGCGGATGCACTCCGACAGATAACTGTCATAAATATTACGGTAAATCTCAGAGGCATTGCTCTGTCTGTTGATGTGTTTCACAATGGTAGGTGCCACATCATAATACTCTTTTATGACCGTTTCCCCTTCTTCTAAATCCATGAGATATCCGTCCCTGTATTCCCGCAAAAGCTGTAATTCCATACAATCATCCGGCTTTTGAAGGCTCTGACAGACGGCTGTGGTAATATAGCAGTAACGCTGTTGGAAACCCTCTTGAATTTCCTCATAAGTGACAGCATGCAGGTTTGTCCGAGGAAACTGCCGTTTCCATTCGGTAAGGATTGCCTCTGCATATGCCTTTCCCGAAACCGGATTCTTTTTTTGAAGTGCCGGTATCACATAGACCACCATAGTCATATTGTAATCGGATAAAAGCCTGTCTTTCCTGCGTTTCTTTGGCCGTCTCTCTATCTCCTTCGCCGCGGCATCCACAAATTCCTTTGCCACCGATTTCAGCAATTCCTCCTGAATGTCCGTATAGATATAGACATCCTCCAAATGCTGCAACACTTCCTCATACTGCTCTGTATATTCCAAAAAAGCTGCCTCATAAGTATTCTTCTTAAAATTTGTCATAGGCTCCTTGACCTGTAACAACATATCCGGAAATTCTCTTTTTAAAGAATCCCTGATTTTTAAATACTCCATCTCCTCTATCCGGGGCTTATTGTCTCCCTCTGACATAGAAAATCCTCCCAAATGTTATATCCAAAAAGCCCCGACACATAATGTCGGGGTTTTATATGCTACTCATCCCAGTTGTGGTACACTTCCTGAACGTCCTCGTCTTCGTCCAGTAAATCTAAGGTTTTATTGATATTATATAAATCCTGTTCGTCTGTCAACTGTACATAGGTCTGCGGAATCATCGTAACCTCCGCAGAAGCCATTGGAATCTCCTGAGCCTCTAACGCTTCTCTTACTGCGGAAAAATCATCCGGCTCTGTGATAATCTCATAGCTGTCCTCTTCCTCTGCGAAATCCTCTGCTCCCGCATCCAGAGCCAGCATCATTAAATCATCCGCATCCATAGTTACATCTTCCTTGGAGAGAATAATCTGACCCTTGGTATCGAACATATAGGATACGCATCCCTGAGTTCCGATATTTCCTTTTCCCTTTGTAAAAGCATTTCTCACATTTGCTGCTGTACGGTTTTTATTATCCGTTAAAGCTTTCACAATGATGGCTGTACCGTTTGGTCCATAGCCTTCATAAACTACATATTCGTAATTTACAGAAGCCGCATCACCGGAGGCTTTTTTGATACCTCTCTCAATGGTATCATTCGGCATATTGTTTGCCTTTGCCTTTGCAATAACATCTCGCAGCTTGCTATTATTATTCGGATCCGGACCGCCCTCTTTTACTGCAACGGCAATCTCACGTCCGATAATTGTAAATATTTTTCCTTTTGCCTTATCATTTTTCTCTTTCTTATGCTTGATATTGGCAAACTTGGAATGTCCTGACATATCTTTTCCTCTTTTCTGTTCATTTTTCCGAGAACTATTCTACCATTTTTTCCTCTTTCTGACAAGACTGTGTCTCATCCCCATCTTTCTCCGGCAGCTTTGTTACCCGAACCTTTTCTATCATTTTATTATTTACGGACAGCACATCAAACCGGCAGCCGTTCCCCTCCACGGAAAATTCTTCATCCTCCGACGG
This sequence comes from uncultured Lachnospiraceae bacterium, assembly GCA_958349535.1. Taxonomy (GTDB): domain Bacteria; phylum Bacillota; class Clostridia; order Lachnospirales; family Lachnospiraceae; genus Maccoyibacter. The sequence continues at coordinate 120,286 of CATWDJ010000001.1, read as the reverse complement.
AATTTTTCCTAATAGTGCCGTCAGATATCCGTTTAAAGTCTCATAATCTTCCAGTTCAAAAGGAATCTTTAAAATCTCTTCCACTTCCTCCAGAGGAGTGACACCCTGCATAATGTAGGTGTCTGTGTCAATCTGCTCAATCGTATGCTCTTCCTCGTCATGCTCATCCAGAATATTTCCCACAATCTCTTCCAAGATATCTTCCAATGCTACGATTCCCGCTGTCTGACCGTATTCGTCCACCACAATGACAATATGGTTTTTCTTTGCCTGCATCTCACGGAAGAGAGAATTGATATTTTTTGTCTCCGGTATAAAGTCTACATCGAAGACCAAATCCTCTATCTCCTTTACCGGAAGTTCCTGCACACGCTCCTCTCTGGCGTACATCAAAACCTCCCGGATATGTATTGCACCGACAATATTATCAATATCCCCTTCATAAACCGGAAATCTGGAATGATTCTGTTCGATAATCAGTTTCATTGCCTCATTAAAAGGCATATCTCCGTCAATGGCAACGATATTTTTACGATGGGTCATAATATCCTTGGCTTCCTTGTCGCCAAATTCAAAGATATTGTGAATCATCATGGCTTCGCTTTCCTGCAATACCCCTTGTTCATGTACCTCATCTACCATCGAGATGATTTCTTTTTCCATCTGCTCATCATCTGTCTGCTTTTTTGAAAAAAGCCTTAAAAATGGATTCTTTGTACTCCCACCATCGTCCATGTTACTGTCTCCTTCTTTTCCTTTGTAAACCAACGATTATAATAAAAGAATCGTATCATTTCTGCTCTTATTAGTCAAGATTATGTATCCAGGTCCAGACTAATGCGAAGTGCCCTCTCGATTTTTTTTAAAATTTCTTCATCCAGATGACAGACTTTATCCTTTAATCGTTTTTTGTCGATGGTGCGGAGTTGTTCCAATAACACCACCGAATCTTTTACCAATGCATACCGCCCGGAATCCAACTCCACGTGGGTCGGCAGCTTTGCCTTGTTCATCTGGCTTGTAATTGCCGCACAAATCACCGTAGGACTGTGCTTATTTCCTATGTCGTTCTGTATAATCAGTACCGGACGGATTCCTCCCTGTTCGGAACCCACCACAGGTCTTAAATCTGCGTAATAAATATCTCCTCGTCGAATTACCATGTCTTCACTCCAAAAATTAGATTTACAGTAAGTATTTCCCAACTTTTTCGAGTGTATACAATATTTATTCTTTAAAATAATCCTTGGTTTCCACAACCCTTCCCTCTTTGCAGAAAACTCTCGGAATCCGTTTTCCAATATCACAGGCAAATTCATAATTGAATCTTCCCGAAAGTTCTCCCAATTGTTCCATGGTAAGACATTCCTGCCCGTCCCGTCCCAAAAGGGTTACTTCATCTCCTATTTTCGCCTCAGGAATCTCCGTCACATCCACCATAAACTGGTCCATACAGACTCTTCCCCGAATAGGTGCTTTTTTTCCGTGAATCAGCACCCAGCCTTTGTTGGATAAACTTCTGGGATAACCATCGCCATAGCCCACCGGAATGGTGGCAATCTTTTGCTCCTCTTTTAAGATGTAGGTTCCTCCGTAGCTGATGGTTCTTCCTGCTTCCAATGTTTTCACATGTACAATCTCGGATTTCAGTTCCATCACCGGTTCCAACGGAAGGCGTTCTGTCTGTACCTCATCGGAAGGTAACAATCCATAGAGGATGATTCCTGCCCGCACCAAATCCATGTTTACCTCCGGCAAATCCATAATTCCCGCACTGTTGGAGCAATGCTTCTTCGGAATAGACACGCCTCTCTCCTTCAGCATCTTTATCATCCTGTCATAACAGGCAATCTGACCTTTCGCATGGGTCTTATCCCGTTCATCTGCCTTTGCAAAATGAGTAAATATTCCTTCGATTTCCAGATTCGGAAGCTTGCTGATTTTTTGGATTTCATCGGCACTCTCCTCGGTAATCTGATATCCAATCCGGCTCATGCCTGTATCCAGTTTAATATGTATCGACACCTTCTGATTCCGTTTTACCGCTACTTTTGACAGTTGTTTTGCAGTATCATAGCTGAATATGGATGGAGAAATATGATATTCTATCATTTCCTCATAATCATCCGAAAAACTGTAACCCAGAATCAGAATCGGTTTTGTAATTCCATGTCTTCTCAGTATCAGTCCCTCTTCTATGGTTGCCACCGCAAATCCATAAAGATACGGTAACGGCTCTATTTCTTGGGCAATCTGTACTGCCCCATGCCCATATCCATCGGTTTTAATCACTGCCATCACCTGGGTTCCCTCTTTGAGAATCCCGTGGATATTCTCCATGTTATGATATATTGCGTCCAAATCTATTTTTGCATAAACCCGCCGGTATATTCTGTCTTTTTTCACTTTGTTACCTCACTGATTCCATCTAAAATATCACTTGCCATCAGGCTGTAATGTCCTGCTTTTCCGGCTGCCGTATCCCCTGCTTTACCATGGAGATAAACGCCTAAAGCAGCCGCTGTTTCCGGTGATACACCGCCTGCCAGCAATCCTGCAATCATTCCCGTCAGCACATCACCGCTTCCTCCTGTTGCCATCCCGTGATTTCCGGAAAGATTCACATAGGTTTTTCCATAAGGAATGCTGATAATGGTTCTGGCATCCTTCAACACGCAGATGACATTATACTCTCTGGCAAATTCCTCGGCGGTCAAAATCAGATTCTTTTTGATATAATCCACCGGTATATCTGCCAATCTTGCCATTTCTCCCAAGTGGGGAGTCACAATCAAATCGGTATGGGGCAGTTTTAACAGTTCCCGCTCCTTTGCCAGAAGATTCAAAGCATCCGCATCCAGTACCATAGGCACCGATGCTGTCTTTAATACCGTTTTTAAGATATTTTCTGACAATGGACTCTGTCCCAGTCCCGGACCTACTACAATGACATCTGCCCAGTTTACCGCTTCTATCAAGGATTCCTTTTCTGCCTTTTTGCCCTCATAGGTTTGTATCAAAGCTTCCGGCAGCTTCGTATGAAGCATGGTTTTGTTATTTTCATGGGTGACAACCTTCACCAGCCCACAGCCGCATAAGTAGGCTGCCTTTGCCGAAAAATACGCAGCTCCTGCCATCTGTTCGTTCCCTGCAATCACCAAGACCTTTCCATAGGTACCCTTGTTGGATTCCGCCTGTCTCTTTGGCAAACCTGTCAAATCTTCCTCTGTGAAAGCTATGGTCTGCGGCTCTTTTCCCAGAAAGCTTTCCTCTGTAATTCCAATCTCTGCCACGGTGATTTTTCCTGCCGCCTCTGCTCCGGGATAGAGATTTAAACCTAATTTATTATATGCAAAGGTTACGGTGTGTTCCGCAAAGAAACTGCACCCCATGATTCTTCCGCTGTCGGAATGAATTCCCGAAGGAATGTCCACTGCCAGTTTATCTGCTGAAATCTCATTCATCTTTAAAATGGCATCCCGATAGTTTCCCTCCACATCTCTGGAAAGTCCAATTCCAAAAATGGCATCTATTACCAGTGTATATTCTCTCTCCGGAATCTCTTTTTGGATTTCTACGCCATAAGCGATAAGAATATCGTATTGTTGTTTTGTCTGAGGAGAACATTTTTCATAATCTCCCAACAGGCAAACCGTAACCTCTGCCCCCTTTTGTCTTAACATTCTGGCAACCGCCAGTCCGTCTCCGCCATTATTCCCGCATCCACAGACTATCAAGGTATGTCCTGTATTCAGACGTTCTTCTTCTATCACTTCCACTACCTTTAAGGCTGCCCGCTCCATCAAAACCAGTGAGGAAACTCTAAAATGCTCTATGGTATTTGTATCCGCCTGTTTCATTTCTTTTGCATTTAAAAGATACTGCATATAATCTCCTTTTTATATAGCCAAAAACGCTTTACCGTCACGGTAAAGCGTCTCCTCCTTCTTTTGACTCGTTGCTGTCAGTTTCCTGCTCTTCCTGCTTTAAATCGAAAATATCAATAATCTGTGCACCAAAAATATCATGCATATAAGAATAGATTTCTTTGCTGTTAATCTCACGGTTCTGTTTTTTGATAATATTCTTTTTTAAGTCAATCCGCATCTGCTTAATCCATGCTGCGATTTCTTCGATTTCCTCGTTATTTGTCCGAAGCTTATCATAACAGAAATCCATGCTGGCAAGCATCAAATCTTCGTTTTTTTCTTTGATTTGTTTTGGAAGCTCCAACAGTTCATCTTCACAGGCTTCGATTTTTTCGTTTACCTCATTGATGAGCCGTTTATTTTCTTCCATCTTTTTTTGAAGAACCGGATCCTGATTTTCTTCGTTTTTCCCATCCATGTTGGCAACAATGCTCTCCATCAGGTTATTCTTAACCTTCTTTAAGTCCTTAATGTCCTGATTCGCCTGACCCTGTCTCGCCAACAAACCATTCAATTCCTCTTCAAATTGTTTGATTTCTTCTGATTTTCCGTGAATGGCAAACAAACGATGCCATTTCTGATCCAACACCAATATCGGGACCTTTTTGTCGTATAAGGCTCCTTTAAAATACTCCCGACTTTTCATAAATCCACCTGAATTCTATTTTTCTTTTTCTTTTTGATTTTTCACGATATTATAGGAAAGCTGCATCAGACTGTCGGATAGGTGTACATTTTCCACCACCACATCTTCTGTCAGTTCCAAATCCACATGAGCAAAATTCCAGATTGCATGAACCCCGGAATCCACCAATCTATTGGCTATGGCATCTGCCTTTGATTTCGGCATGGTCAAAGCTGCGATATCCACCTCATGCTCCTTTAAGAACTCTTCCAGTTCATCCAGCATATGTATTTTGATTCCTCGGATTTCTTTTCCTACCAAGGCAGGATTTACATCGAATAATGCAATGATTACAAAACCCAGCTTCTCAAATTTTACATAATTTGCCAGTGCCTGACCCAGATTACCGGCACCCACCACAATAATGTTGTGTTTCTGGTTTAATCCCAGAATCTTGCCGATTTCTTCGTATAAAAACTTGACATTATATCCATATCCTTGCTGTCCGAATCCTCCAAAATTGTTCAAATCCTGACGAATCTGGGATGCAGTTACATTCATCCTGCTGCTCAGTTCATTGGAAGATATACGTTCTACACCTTCCTCCAGCATCTCTCCTAAATATCTATAATATCTTGGCATCCTTCGTATGACTGCCTGTGAAATTTCCTTTTCCACTTTATTTCCTCCCTAAGCCAACTATAGACATTATAAACATTTTCAATTCGACTGTCAATGTGACAAAAATTTAACTATCTTCCGATAACTCCTCCCACCGCTCATACAGAGCCTCCAGTTCTTCCGAAAATTTTATCCGCTGGCTGCTCAGTTCATTGAGTTTTGCAGAATTGGTAGCCACCTCCGGCTTCTGGCATTCCAAATCAATTTCTTCAATTTTATTTTCATAGTCTTCGATTTCATCTTCTACTTTTTTCAGCTCGTTGGCAATTTTTCTAAGCCTTGCCTGTTCCTGCTTCTGTTTCTGCCAATCCTGCTTATTCTCCGACTCGTCCTTTGTTTTTTCCCTAGTTTCCGACACCTCTTCATAAAGCTGTGTCATAGTATTTTTCTTTTCCAGATAGTAATCGTAATTACCGATATAATTGATAAGTTTTCCCTTTGTCAAATCCAAGATTCTGGTTGCCGTCCGATTGATAAAATAACGATCATGGGAGACAAACAATACCGTACCGGTATATTGATTCAACGCCGACTCCAAAATCTCTTTGGAAACAATATCCAGATGGTTGGTAGGCTCATCCAGAATCAGAAAATTAGCTTTGCCCAACATCAACTTTGCCAGCGAAACCCTGCCACGTTCTCCACCGCTTAAATCTTTAATCCGTTTAAAGACATCCTCATCCGTAAATAAAAAGGCAGCCAGAGTATTCCTCACCTGAGTATTGGTTAAATTTGGATAAGCGTCACTAATCTCTTCAAACAGGGTTTTGTCCATGTGGAGTACCTGATGTTCCTGATCATAATATCCGATGTATACGTTGCTTCCCAACCGGATACGCCCTGCATCCTCCGGCACCATCTCATTTAAAATTTTTAAAATGGTGGTTTTTCCGGTTCCGTTGTCTCCGATGAGAGCCACCCGCTCTCCCCGTTTGATTTCAAAATCTATGTCTTCAAACAGCCGGTTCTCTCCATAAGTTTTAGAAAGTCCCTCCACCTGTAAGACATCATTTCCGCTAACAATATTTGGCTCCAGCTTGATTTTGATATCCGTATGCTCCTCCACAGGTTTGTCAATGCGTTCGATTTTATTCAACAGCTTCTCTCTGCTTTCCGCACGCTTGATGGATTTTTCCCGGTTGAAGGATTTCAGCTTGGTAATAACCTCTTCCTGATGTTTGATTTCTCTCTGCTGATTGTAGTACGCCTTGAGACGTTCCTCCCACAGTTTTTCTTTTTTTCCGGCATACTCCGAATAATTCCCCTGAAAAACCTCCAGCTTATGATTGGAAATATCAATGACCTTTGTTACCACCCGGTCCAAGAAGTAACGGTCATGGGAAACGATGACCACCGCTCCTTTGTAATTCATCAGAAAGGTTTCCAGCCATGCAATGGAATTCATGTCCAAATGGTTGGTAGGCTCATCCAAAAGAATCACATCCGGTTTTGTGACCAACAGCCTGCCCAGTGCCACTCTGGTTTTTTGTCCTCCCGAAAGCTCGCTGATTTTTTTTCCATATTCTTCCTGAGAAAAACCCAGACCATTTAACACACCGTATATTTCACTTTTGTAAGAATATCCGCCTTCTAATTCAAAACGGTCTGCCAGCTTATGGTAGTCTTCCATATGCTGTTCCAGTTCTTTTCCATCTTTTTGGTGCATTTCCTCTTCCATCCGGCGAATGGTTTTCTCCATCTCCATGATGTCTTTTTTTACGGAAAATAATTCTTCTTCAATGGTCAGTTCTCCCTGCATATCCTGATGCTGTGCCAGATATCCCATGGTTTTTCCCTTGGAAAGAACCACTTCCCCTGTATCTGCCGACAACTCACCCACAATAATCTTCAGCAGTGTGGATTTTCCTGCACCGTTGATTCCTACGATTGCCGCCTTCTCATAATCTTCGATATGGAAGGATGCATTCTTTATTATCTCATCTGTTCCAAATGATTTACTGATATTTTGAACGGATAGTATCATAATTTACCTCAATCACTTTTTTGTAATTCATCTTTGACGAATAAAAGGGTGCCATAAGGCACCGCTTTTATTTTTCTTATTCTTTGATTATAACATTTTTTCTAAGGTTTCACGAATTGCTTTAATAAAGTCCTGACTGTTTAATACGGTTACATTTTCAAGGCTGGTAATCAATGCCAAATCCTTTGTCATTTTACCCTCTTCAATGGTCTGGATGCATGCTTTCTCCAGCTTGTCCGCAAAAGTACTAAGTGCCTCATTGCCATCCAGTTCACCTCTTTTTCTCAAGGCTCCTGTCCATGCAAAAATAGTTGCCACGGAGTTGGTAGACGTCTCTTCACCCTTCAGATGCTTATAATAATGACGCTGTACCGTTCCGTGTGCCGCCTCATACTCGTAATAACCATCCGGTGATACCAGTACGGAGGTCATCATAGCCAAAGAACCAAAGGCAGAGGAAATCATATCACTCATAACATCTCCGTCATAGTTCTTACATGCCCAGATATATCCACCCTCTGATTTCATTACACGTGCTACCGCATCGTCAATCAATGTATAGAAATACTCAATTCCCGCAGCGTCGAATTTTTCTTTATATTCAGCTTCAAAGATATCATTGAAAATATCCTTAAAGGTATGGTCATATTTTTTGGAAATGGTATCCTTTGTGGCAAACCACAAATCCTGTTTCTGGTCTAACGCATAGTTGAAACAGCTTCTGGCAAAGCTTTCGATGGAGGCATCCACATTGTGCTGTCCCTGAACAATACCCGCTCCGGTAAAGTTATGTATCAGCTCTTTCTGCTGACTTCCATCCTCTGCAGTATACACCAGTTCACATTTTCCGGCAGCCGGAATCTTCATCTCCACACCCTTGTAGACATCCCCATAAGCATGTCTTGCAATGGTAATCGGTTTTTTCCAGTTTTTTACACACGGTTCGATGCCTTTTACCACAATCGGTGTACGGAAAACGGTTCCGTCTAAAATCGCACGGATGGTACCGTTAGGGCTTTTCCACATCTCTTTCAAATCATACTCATCCATACGGGCAGCATTTGGTGTGATGGTGGCACATTTTACCGCAACTCCATATTTTTTGGTGGCAAGGGCGGAATCCGTCGTTACCTGATCATTGGTGGCATTTCTGTGCTCCAGTCCCAAATCATAATATTCTGTATTCAAATCGATGAACGGTGTTAAAAGCTCATCCTTAATCATCTGCCACAGAATTCTTGTCATCTCATCTCCGTCCATTTCTACCAACGGCGTTGTCATCTTAATCTTTTCCATTCGTCCTATCCTCCATACTATTTTGATTTAACAAATTATCCCACCCATAGCTGTCATAACTTCGGATGGTATTCATAATGTGCATATTTGCAAGCTTTTGTGCCTGTTTCGCATCATGCACCTTGAGTGCTTCCACAATCTTACGATGTTCTTCATTGGACTCGGATGCTCGCTTCGGGGAACCCAAAGACACTTTTCTGACCCGTTCTACATAGTGATGAAAATCACTGAGGGTATGATTTAATACTTTGCTGTCCGAGGCCTCATAGAGAATCTCATGGAAACGGTTATCCAGTTCCACAATCTGCTCATAATGCCCCTTGACAATATGAAAATCCGTAAGATAATTATTCTCTTCCAATTCCTGTATCTGCTTTTCAGAGATATTCACAGCCGCCCATTTTGCACACAGACCTTCTAACAGAGAACGGATTTCATAAATATCCTGTATATCGCTTTTGGAAATTCCAACTACGAAAGCTCCTCTGTTGGGAATGATTGTTACCAGCCCTTCCAGTTCTAGCTGTCGAAGAGCCTCCCGTACCGGTGTCCTGCTGACTCCCAGTTCCTCCCCGATGGTTTTTTCCTTCAACTCCTCATCCTTCTGATATTTTCCCATCAGAATCTCTTCCCGGAGCGTATGGAAAACCTGTGCACTGAGGGAATGACCATCTTCACTCATTGTTTGTCCTCCTATAGTTATAATTCAATTTGCAGTTTTTGACAACAGTCATTTATAATTTCTGTCAATTCTTCGTCGGTCATAACGGTAACTCTTCCGTCCTCATACTGTCCGTCTACCCTTGCTTTAATCATCTGTACCAGTTCGGAATTCTTGTCTACTGCTCGCTGACCCTCCAATCGGTAATAGGCATTCATCCAGTGGGCAATGCCTGCCAGACCCGAGGTATTGGATACCGACACCAGTGCCGGACGCTTCAAAAACTTCTCTGTATCAAATATATTATAAATCTCTTCATTTTTCAACAAACCGTCTGCATGAATACCTGCTCTTGTCACATTGAAATTCTTTCCGCAGAAAGGAGTTCTGCTTGGAAGGGTGTAACCCAACTCCTTTTCAAAATATTCCACCAAATCCGTAATGACTGTGGTATCCATACCATCTAAGGTACCTTTAAGTTGTGCATACTCAAAAACCATTGCCTCCAACGGCGTGTTTCCGGTACGCTCACCGATTCCAAAAAGAGAACAGTTTACGCCGCAGGCACCATACAGCCATGCTGTGGTGGAGTTGGTCACTGCCTTGTAAAAATCATTGTGTCCATGCCATTCTATCAACTCGCTAGGTACTCCCGCATGGGTGGTCAATCCGTAGATAATCCCCGGTACGCTTCTTGGAATTACGGCACCCGGGAAATTCACCCCGTATCCCATGGTATCGCAGGCTCTTATCTTAATCGGTATCTTGTACTCTTCCATCAGCTTCATCAACTCTAAACAGAACGGAATTACAAATCCGTAGATATCAGAACGGGTAATGTCCTCTAAATGACATCTCGGGGAAATTCCGGTTTCCAGACATTCCCGGATGACACTGAGGTACTGGGTCATTGCCTCTTTTCTGGTCATCTTCATCTTATAAAAAATATGATAATCCGAACAGCTTACCAGAATACCGGTCTCCCGTAGTCCCAAATCCTTTACCAGTTGGAAATCCTTCTTGCTGGCACGTATCCAGCTGGTAACCTCTGGAAACTCATAGCCTAGCTCCAGACATTTGTCCACTGCATCCCGGTCTTTTTTACTGTATAAAAAGAATTCGCTCTGACGGATAATTCCCTTTGGTCCTCCCAATTTATGCAGATATTCATAGATGGTGGCTATCTGTTCTGCCGTATACGGAGCTCTGGACTGCTGACCGTCCCGGAAAGTGGTATCGGTAATCCAAATTTCCTCCGGCATATTATGGGGTACAATTCTGTCATTAAATGCAATCTTAGGAATTTCATCGTATGGAAACAAGTTCCGAAACACATTTGGCTGCGGAACATCGTTTAACTGATAAAAATGCTCCTCTAACTGCAACAGATTCGTCTTTTCGTTCTTAATTACTTCTCTTGTGATTCCCAATTCGTTCATTCCTGTTCCTCCTGTCTGAACCTCTCTGAATAAGCTTGTATTCTTTTACACAAAAAATGCATAATCGTATACAATCTCAACTTGCGTATTATTGTATACAATTATGCATTTGCTTGTCAAGTATGTTTTCAAAAAGAAACTTTTACTGCATAGGGATTGTTTGGAATTCCTACCACAACTTTCTTAGAAATAATTTTTAAAATATGAATGACACACTGATACATCTTCCGAAATACAATCTTATCCCGTACCAGATACAGCATTTCTCCACTTTCCGAGCGGCTTGCCTCCAAATCACAGACACACACAATAACAATCTCGCCCTCCTCTTGGCAAATCTCCGCTGTAATTTTGTATTTTCCCAGTTGTTCCTCTATTAGTCTCGCCATAAGGTAGAGGGAATAGCATACCTTAGGAACGAGTCCTCCTTCTATTTCTGTTTCTAACAAATTTTTTAAATAAAAATATTTTCCTTCTTCTTTATTTTGAAATTCTTCTACCAGAAGTTTTTTATCCATCTCCCATGTTCTTGGCTCTAAGATATAATATTTGATAAAAGCTTTATAGACATCTTCCATAAAAAGATATAACTTTTTCTCACCGGAAACCGAATCAATCCTTGCATCCAACTTTAAATTATTTCTCACAATTCCCATGACGGTGCGGAACATAATTTCGTATTCGGAATTCCGTTCCTCTATCTCTTCTAATATTTCTGCATATTTTTTATCAAAAATTTCCAGTTCCTGCTGTTTTTGTTCCTTCTGGCGAAGTTTCTGTACCAATGTTTCCTTAACATGAATGGCAGATTCTATAGGCACCAACAAATCCTCTGCAAATTTACAGGGTTTTAGAATCAGCTTGTACACACCGATACGATTGATTGCCGACAGGGTTTCCCGAATATCTTCCGCCTTTGAAAGTGCTATCCGAATGGTATCCGGTGACATCAATCTGCACATATAAAACAGCTCCTCGCCACTCATAACCGGAAGCTCCAATTCACAGAGAAAAACATCTATTTCTCCCTTTTCCAAAATACTCAAGGCCTCCTCCGGACTTCTCACAAAATAAAATTGCATACTTTCCGGTGCTACCTCCAGCATTTTTTCTATTTTTTCCAAATGACGCTCATCTGAGTCCACAATCAATATCTGATTCATAGGATTTCTCCCCTTTTCGTATTTTTTTGTTTCTATTATAACAATTTAAATAATTTTCGTAAACCGCCGTAACACTTTTCAGAAAAGAGCATATGATGAAGTGTAATTAAAATATTTGGAGGATTTCAAATGAGTGATTTAGCAGCAACAAACTGTGGATGCGGATGTAACGACGACGGAGGATGCAATTCCATTATCTGGTTAATTATTTTATTAGCTTGCTGTGGTGGATACGGCAATACCTTCAGCGACAACGGTTGTGGCAACAACAGCTGTTTATGGATTATCCTGTTACTTTTCTGCTGTGGCAATAACGGAAACGGCTGCGGCTGCTTCTAAGCATGCCAAAACCCTTCTGTGAAAGTTTTTCGCAGGAACTAAAAAGCCCGGAGCCTTATGGTTCCGGGCTTTTTTCAACTTCTATCTGTATTTTCGGTTTCCTCCCCGTTTTCTCTTATTCTCTTCGTTATTTTTTTTCTCCTTTTTCCTCTCCATACACTTCTCGTCAATCTCATATACTTTATTTCCATCAATAATCAGGCGTCCCATAATACTCCTCCTTTACTATTACTATATGCAAGTAACGGAGGGATTGAGTGCAAAGAAAAAATTTCTACTGCATACCCGCCCTTCTCTTTGCATATAGTGAAAGAAAAAGGACTTTTTATGGAAGACGAACAAAAAACCACTCTTTTTGATGAACAGCTGCAAAGCCGGGAATTGCAGATTTTAAAGACAACGATTCCATATTTAAAGGAACCTCAGCAGAAAAACCTTGCTATTCTGGCAAAATGTTTGGAGCTACAAAAAACCATCCGCTTTTTCCAAAGCGATTCCAATAATCTCAGCATTTGTTCCGTTGACAATCCCGAAGAAAATACTATCAATATGTTAAATGAGATACGCCCATACTGCACCAAAACAGAGCAGGAAAATCTGGACTCCTTCATCAATATGATTCAGCTTTTTTCTGCTTATGATTTGCTATTTCGCTAACTCAGGAGGATTTATATGGACATATCAGATTTATTAAAACAGGGAAATATGGGGAATATCTCCCCGGAAAAACTTAATTTTCTTATGCAATTCGCCAATCAACAGCATTCTAACAATGCCAAGGAAATGGCTTCTGAACTGACAAAGGCAGCAAGTAGTGCTAAATCAAACGGAATCGAATTCTCCGAATCGGAGCGTGATTTGATGATTGATATTTTAAAACAAAATATGAGTGAAGAAGAACGAAAAAAAACAGACATGATTATCTCTTTGATGAAAAACATGAAGAAGCATTAAAATTTGTATTACCGGACTCAAAAAACCCTTCTCGCTTTTGTCATTCATTATAGAGAAGGGTTTTTAATATCCGTTTATAGATTTTTTAAGTTATTCTTATTTCTGCACAATATTGATAATCCGTCCCGGTACATAAATTTCTTTTACAATGGTTCCGGTCAGTTTATCTGCAACGGCCTCTTTTCCTGCTGCCAATGCGTCCTCTTTGGATACATCTGCTGCCAGTTTTACCACAGCTCTGGTCTTTCCGTTAATCTGTACCGCTATCTCAATGGTATCCTCTACGGTCTTGGATTCGTCAAACTCCGGCCATGACTGCTGGTATACTCTTCCTGTGTAACCGCAAATCTCCCATAATTCTTCCGTAATATGCGGTGCCACCGGATTTAACAGAATCAGGAAGGTTTCAAATTCTTTCTTATTGATGGCTCCCTTTTTGTAGAAGTCATTAATCAAGCTCATCATAGCTGCAATGGCTGTGTTATATTTCAGATTCTCAAAGTCAGAGCTTACCTTCTGGATGGTCTGGTGCATCTTTGTCTCCAAATCCGCACTGTATGCATCTCCATCCACCAGAATCTCCTGTAACTTCCATACACGGTCTAAAAATCTGCGACAGCCTTTGACACCGTTTTCTGACCATGACGCACTCAAATCAAAGGCACCGATAAACATCTCATAGGTACGCAGAGTATCTGCACCGTAATCCATGACAATATCATCCGGGTTTACTACGTTTCCACGGGATTTGGACATCTTCTCGCCGTTTTCTCCCAGAATCATTCCGTGGGAGGTTCTCTTCTGATATGGCTCTTTGGTCGGTACAATTCCCTCGTCATACAGGAATCTGTGCCAGAATCTGGAATACAGCAAATGCAAAGTGGTATGCTCCATACCTCCATTATACCAGTCTACCGGCAGCCAGTATTCCAAAGCTTCCTTACTTGCCAATGCTTCGGTATTCTTCGGATCTGTGTAGCGGAGGAAATACCAAGAGGAACCAGCCCACTGCGGCATGGTATCTGTCTCTCGTTTCGCAGGTCCGCCACAGCAAGGGCAGGTAGTATTTACCCAGTCTGTCATGGCAGCCAGCGGAGACTCTCCGTTATCTGTAGGCATATAGCTGTCTACCTCCGGCAGCTCCAATGGAAGCTCGCTCTCCGGTAACGGCACATAACCGCATTTTTCACATTTTACAATCGGAATCGGTTCACCCCAGTAACGCTGACGGGAGAATACCCAGTCTCTTAACTTAAAGTTAGTTTTACTCTTACCGATATGCTTTTCTTCCAAATATTCAATCATTTTTTTCTTGGCTTCTGCTACTTCCAAGCCGTTTAAAAATTCTGAATTAATCAATTTTCCTGTTGCCACGTCGGTAAATGCTTCTTCCTGAACATTTTCTCCTCCGGCAACCACCTCGATAATCGGAAGGTTGAATTTTTTAGCAAATTCCCAGTCTCTGGTATCATGTGCCGGCACTGCCATAATAGCACCGGTACCATAGGACATCAGGACATAGTCAGATACCCAGATTGGGATTTCTTTTCCGTTTACAGGATTCACTGCCATAAGTCCTTCAATGGACACACCTGTTTTTTCTTTTGCCAGCTCTGAACGCTCAAAATCGGATTTCTTCGCTGCCTGCTCACGGTACTGGAGTATAGCATCCCAGTTCTGAATTTCGTCTTTGTATTTATCCAACATCGGATGCTCCGGTGATACAACCATATAGGTAGCACCGAATAAAGTATCCGGTCTTGTGGTATATACTGTTAATTTTTCCTCTTTTCCGGCAATCGGGAACTGTACCTCAGCACCCTGACTCTTACCAATCCAGTTTTTCTGTGAAACTTTTACACGCTCGATATAATCTACATCCTCCAAGCCTTCTAACAGTTTCTCCGCATAATCGGTAATCTTTAACATCCACTGGCTTTTTACCTTGCGGACTACCGGACTTCCACAACGCTCACATACACCGTTGACAACTTCCTCGTTTGCTAATCCTACCTTACAGGAAGTACACCAGTTAATCGGCATCTCGGATTTGTAAGCCAAGCCCGCTTTAAATAATTTGAGGAAAATCCACTGGGTCCATTTATAATACTCTGTGTCCGTTGTGTTGATTTCACGGTCCCAGTCAAAAGAATAGCCCAGTGCATGAAGCTGTCCTTTAAATCTTTCTACGTTATTTTGGGTTACTACCTTCGGGTGAATCTTGTTTTTGATTGCATAATTCTCTGTCGGCAATCCAAATGCATCCCATCCCATAGGATATAACACATTATATCCCTGCATTCTTCTCTTTCTTGCCACAATATCCAATGCAGTATATGGTCTCGGATGACCTACATGAAGTCCCTGACCTGACGGATAAGGGAACTCCACCAATGCATAATATTTTGGTTTGGAATAATCATCGGATGCTGCAAAAGCTTTCTCATCATCCCAGATTTTCTGCCACTTCTGTTCGATTGCTCTGTGGTTGTAAGGTATTCCTTTGGCTGACATTTTCTACTTTCCTCCTACTTCGTATCTATATGATTTCTTATTTTTTCTATTTTTGCTCATATAGATAAAATTTTAGCACAGACCGTACATTTGTCAAGGTTTTGGTTCTTTTCGGACAGTATATTGTTACAAGTGATGATAAAATCTACAACTCACAAAAACTACCGCCTTATGACTGCTCTGCCATAAAGCGGTAGTATTTAAATAGAATCCAATCGGATGGATATGATTTTCTCCAAAGGAGAAATACTGCTTCCTTTTCCGTCCGTACCCTCATAATATTTCTGTCCTGCCGACTCAAAAAGTACGTAGACCGAATCTCCTTGAATCTCCAGTTCCTCCGAGCAGGGTGGCATCTCCACCTTTTTCATCGGTTTGTTCGGCTTTTCATCCATCGCCTTTAGGGAATCGTACACGCGTAAATAGGAAGACTTCGTCCGCCCCAAAGACGTACTCAAATATACTTTTCCGTCCTTTCCAAAATCAATTCCCTGCACTCTTGCGGGAATCGTATAGGACTCCAGCTTGTTTAATCTTGTTCCGTCAAAACAATATGCCACTACCTTGGATTTCAGCAGGTCATTCTCCGTTGCCACCCACAGCTTTCCATCATGATAGGTAATGCAGGAAGGACGGTTCTGTACTTTAAAAGCCTCAATAGAAGTAGAACAATCAATGAAATTCTGGGGCTTTTTCTTGGCTATGGTCTGAAGCATCCGGTAGGATATCCGTTCCAAAGTGGAATTATCCGAATGACAAATCCAGACATTCCGCCCATCATAAGTCAGCCCACCCAAATGACTGTTTCTCTTCATTCCCAGCGTTGCAATATACTCTCCGGTTTTGCGGTCAAACATATAGAGCGACCCAACCACATCCCAGTCTGCACTATATGCCGTAACCAGAATAAATTCCTCTGTCAGGCAAATCCCCTGAGGACATTGGTTTTCGTCCACAATCCGCTGCTTTCGCATATCCTCCTCCCTTGTGGAAGGCATTCCCGGAATACTGACATTTTCCAGTACTTGATATTCACAGTCCTTCAGCGTTTTGCTGTTTCGGCTTACCTTGGCATCTGTATGATAGGAATACCGGTTAATGTTCACCGTATCGTCAATCTTTTTCGTCCATTTGGCGTAGAGCACTATATCCCCACTCATGTCTTTGCTGATGGAAAAAACCTTTTTTCTGAAATGACTGTCTGAATACCAGCCTGCAAAATTGTAACCAACTCTTTTTGCAGATTCCAGCATAATAGGCAAATCTCCGTAGCGATAACTGGTCACATTCTTATCGGAGTTGATTCCACCGTTCAGCTCATAGGTAATATGGTATTCAAACAAATCACTCTTTTTTTCTTCTTCCTTCTGCTCTTCCTCATACAAAATCTGAGGGGCGTGCCCACTCCATTCATATGCCCGAACAACGGTAGGGTCTTCTAACAGGAAAACGAAAACCATCATCCATGCGATTAGCTCTCTTTTTCCCCATTTCATAAATACTCTCCATACCGGCGGGCATTTCTCCTACTCTGCTTTTTCTACCTTTCCTGCTCTTTCCTGGATTTCTTTCTCCTGTATGTCAGAAGGTGCCTGCTCGTATCTTGCAAACTCATAAGAGTAATCTCCACTTCCTCCTGTCATAGCTCTCAAATCTGTGTTATATCCATAAAGCTCCATATATGGAATATCTGCCACGATTTCCTGTTTTCCTCCGTCCACCGGATTCATTCCCAGTACTCTGCCTCGCCGCTTATTCAAATCTCCCATAATATCTCCGGTATATTGATCCGGTACCACTACTTTCAGAGATGCAATCGGCTCTAACAATACCGGGGAAGCCTCCATGAAGCCTTTCTTAAATGCCTGAATGGTGGCTGTCTTAAATGCCATTTCAGATGAGTCTACCGGATGATAGGAGCCATCGTACAATACGGCTTTTACACCCACTACCGGATAAGCTGCCATCGGACCCTTCAATACGGATTCCGCCAATCCTTTTTCCACAGCAGGGAAGTAGTTTTTCGGAACTGCTCCGCCCACAACAATCTGTTCAAATTCATATGGTTTTTCTAAATCTCCGGAAGGTTCAAACGTCATCTTGACATGACCATACTGTCCGTGTCCGCCAGACTGTTTCTTATATTTATATTCCACATCTGATTTTTTACGGATGGTCTCGCGGAAAGCTACCTTCGGTCTGGAAAGTTCAATCTCCACTTTATACTTCTCCAGCATCTTACTTGCCACAACCTCTAAGTGAAGGTCTCCCATACCATAGAGCAGCGTCTGTCCGTTTTCACTGTCATTTACATTCTTCAACGTCAAATCTTCCTGCATCAGTTTCTGCAAAGTCTGGGAAATCTTATCTTCATCTCCCTTATTCTTTGCTTTATATCTCATGCAAGTATATGGTGTGGAGGTTTGGGTCCGAATATACAGAATCGGATTTGCTTTCGTGGATAAAGTATCGGTTGTGGTTACTTTGGAAAGTTTTGCCAATGCTCCGATATCTCCGGCATGAAGCTCTGCCACTTCTTCTGCCTTATTTCCACGCATTACATAGAGTTTTCCAATCTTTTCTTCCACATCTTTATGCTGATTAAACAGCACATCATCCGGTTTGATAACACCGGAATTTACTTTTATCAATGAATATTTTCCTATGAACGGATCCACAATGGTTTTAAATACATATGCTGATTTTGGTTTTGCAAAATCATAATTTGCCGGATAAACTTCATTGGTTTTCGCATTGATTCCCGTACACTCCCTTTTTTCCGGGCTTGGTAAATATTTTACGATATCTACCATCAGAGTATACATTCCTCTGGCTAAAATATTAGAGCCCATCAGCACCGGAACAATGCTTCCTTCTGCCACATTTACACGCAGTGCCTGACGAATTTCATCTTCGGAAAATTCATCTCCGTTAAAATAGCGATCCATAAATTCTTCGCTGGTCTCTGCCACAGCCTCCATCAATGCTTCTCTGCAAATGCTGAGATTTTCTTTGGAATATTCCGGAACCTCAGTCTTCTCCACATCACCTTTCTCCGTCCAACGTTTTGCTCTCTGCTGTAAAACGTTGACATATCCCACAAACTCTCCGTTTTCACGGATAGGCAGATGAAATGGTGCTATCTTCTTACCATAAAGTTCCTGCAAGTCCTCTACCACCTGACGGTAGCTGGCATTGTCAATATCCATATCCGTCACGAAAACCATTCTTGGTAATTTATATTTTTCACAGATTTCCCATGCCCGTTTTGTACCTACTTCAATTCCGTTTTTACCGGAAACCACGATAATGGCAGCGTCCGCTACGCTGACGGCTTCCTCCACCTCTCCTACGAAATCAAAATATCCCGGTGTATCCAGTATATTGATTTTTACATCCTCCCAAGGGATTGGTATCATCGACGTGTTAATAGAAAAGAGACGTTTTGTTTCTTCTTTGTCGTAATCGCTGATGGTATTTCCATCACTGATTTTGCCCATGCGGTTTGTCATACCCGATAAGTACGCCATTGCCTCCACCAGAGACGTTTTGCCCGCCCCTCCATGGCCTAAGAGAACTACGTTCCGAATCTTGTCAGTTGTGTAAACGTTCATATAAAAATCCTCCCTTTTACATAAGAATTGGTAACAAAAATCACCTTATGTATATTCTACAAAATTTTCTGATTATTCTCAAGTATTTTATTTAATATTCATAATATATTTTTGCAAATTGTGTATAATGTCAGATTTTTATTATTTTTCCCAAATATTCAGTTTTTACTGTTTTTCCGACAAATTAGAATCAGAAAAATTTGCATTTTAGCACTTTGACGCGTTGGTGTGTTGCATTTTTATTTCAAACATAGTATGATAAAATAAATAAATTTCATTAGTTAGAAAGAGGCAAAAAAATGATTATTGTAATGAAAAATAACGCAGATGAGACATCTGTGAAAAACATTATTTCCCAAGTAGAGGGAAAAGGCTTAAAAACACACCTTTCTCAAGGCGAGGAAGTTTTGATTATCGGTGTCGTAGGAGACAAATCTAAGCTGGACACCGCTGCCATCAGTAACAATCCAATGGTAGAAAAAATTGTCCCGATTACCGAAAGCTATAAGCTTTCCAACCGAAAATTCCACCCGGAACCGATGTCATTTTCCGTGGGGAATACCTTCATCGGACCGAATAACGTTACCATCATGTCCGGTCCTTGTGCCGTAGAGACGGAAGAACAGCTTCTGTCCATTGCCCGTGCCGTAAAAAAATCCGGTGCCACTATTTTAAGAGGCGGTGCCTACAAACCCCGTACCTCTCCATACTCCTTCCAAGGATTAGAGGTTGAGGGCTTGAAATATATGCAGACAGCTTCTCAGGAAACCGGTCTTGCCACTATCTGCGAAGTCACCAGTGCCCACGCCGTAGAATCTGCGGAGTGTTATGTTTCTATGTTACAGGTTGGTGCCAGAAATATGCAGAACTTTGAACTTTTAAAAGAAGTTGGCCGTACCGGTATGCCGGTTCTTTTAAAACGCGGTCTTGCCGCTACCATCGACGAATGGCTGAATGCTGCGGAATACATCATGGCAGCCGGCAATTCCAAAGTAGCTCTCTGTGAGCGGGGTATCCGTACCTTTGAAACAGCCACCAGAAACACGCTGGATTTAAGTGCTGTCTGTGTTTTAAAAGAAAAGACCCATCTTCCGGTTATCGTAGACCCAAGTCACGCCACCGGAGTACGGGATTATGTGGAACCTTTAGCTAAGGCTGCCATTGCCTGCGGTGCAGACGGTCTTATGATTGAAGTACACAATGACCCTGCCCATGCTCTTTCCGATGGACCGCAGTCTTTAAATTTCCAGCAATTTGATTCTGTGATGCAGAGTTTGAAACCATACATTGCTCTTTCCGGGAGGACACTTTAATGCAGCTTCATAAAATCGGATTTATCGGACTTGGTCTGATTGGCGGTTCTATCGCAAAAACCATAAAAAAAATCTATCCGTCGGTCACCTTGATTGCCACTGCCGGACACAGCGAAACCATCGAGGAAGCTTATCATTCTGGGGTTATCTCCAACGATACCCTTCTTCCTCTTACCGATTTTGCTGACTGTGATTACATATTTTTGTGTACTCCGGTACAGAAAAATATTGAATATTTAAAGGAATTAAAACCTTTGATTCAGTCTTCCTGCATGATTACCGATGTGGGAAGTGTGAAATCCGACATCCACGAGGCGGTTACCTCTCTGGATATGGAAGAACATTTTATCGGCGGTCACCCTATGTGTGGGTCCGAAAAGACCGGCTTTTCCAATGCCAGTGATTTGCTTTTGGAAAATGCCTATTATGTGATTACCCCCAGCGAAAAAGCTCCGGTGGAAAAAGTAGAAGAATTGGAAGCCGTGGTGCGTTCCATGGGGGCCATCCCTCTGGTTATGGATTACAGCAAACACGATTTTGCAACGGCTTCCATCAGCCATCTGCCTCATATCGTAGCTTCCAGTCTGGTTCATTTGGTAAAACATTTAGATGACGAAGAGGAAACCATGCGAACCATTGCTGCCGGCGGCTTCAAAGACATTACCAGAATTGCTTCCTCTTCCCCTGTGATGTGGCAGCAGATTTGTCTTTCCAATAAGACACAGATTTTAAAGCTGCTGGATACCTATATGTCTTCCATGGAACATATCCGCAAAAGTATTTCGGTTTCCGATGAGCAGCAGATTTTTTCCTTTTTTGAAGAGGCAAAGGATTATCGTGACTCTATTAACACACCGATACACGGTCCATTGAATAAATCCTATGTCATCTACTGCGATTTGCGTGACGAAACCGGTGCCATTGCCACCATTGCCACCATTATGGCAAGCCATAATATCAGCATTAAAAATATCGGAATTCTTCACAACCGTGAATTTGAGGAAGGTGCCTTACAAATAGAATTTTATGATGAGGCTTCTTTGGAGAATGCCAGAAAACTTTTAAAGGACAATCACTATCAAATTTATCAGCGTTAAAATAATTCCACAGAATCTAATATGACGGTAAAAGGACCATCGTTTACTAAGGAAACCCTCATATCCGCACCAAAGATTCCGGTCTCCACCGTGGGAACTGTCTCCTTCGCCTTTGCAATGATGTATTCGTAAAGTCGATTGGCATGTTCCGGCTTTCCAGCTTTGATAAAGGACGGACGGTTTCCTTTTTTGCAGTCCGCATACAAGGTGAATTGAGACACCAGCAGCAGTTCTCCCTCCACATCTGCTAATGACAGATTGGTCTTTCCGTTCTCATCCTCAAAAATCCGCAGTCCCAACAGCTTCTTTAGCATCTTATCTGCAACCTCTTCTGTATCCTTATTACAAACTCCTATCAAAACCAAAAATCCCTTGTTTATTTTTCCTGTAACCTTCTCTTCTACTGTTACGGAAGCTTCTTTTACCCGTTGCACTAAAAATTTCATCTTTATTCTCCTTTTCTTTTTTGGAATTGAAAGTTAAGTTAACCCTTGATTTTCATTCTTTGCATAGAAATTATACTTGACTTATAGTATAATGTCACTAGATTTTTTAGGAGGCAAATATGAAACTACAACAATTATTAAGCTATACCAGAAAGGCTGTGGATGACTATCGGATGATTGAGGATGGTGATAAGATTGCCATTGGAATTTCCGGCGGAAAAGACAGTCTGACTTTATTATATGCCCTAAAAGGCTTACAACGTTTTTATCCCCGTAAATTCGATATCGTTGCGGTAACTGTGGACTTGGGCTTTGAAGGATTTGATTTAAGTGGAGTGGAAGCACTTTGCAAAGAGTTAGAAGTTCCCTATCATGTGGTAAAAACTGATATCGGAGAAATTATTTTTGACGTTCGCAAAGAAAGCAATCCCTGTGCACTCTGTGCCAAGATGCGAAAAGGAGCTTTCAATGAAGCAATCAAAAAACTGGGATGTAACAAGGTAGCCTATGCCCATCACCGGGATGACATCATTGAAACCATGCTTTTGTCTTTGATTTTTGAGGGGCGTTTCCACTCATTTTCTCCACGTACCTATTTAGACCGTATGGATTTAACAGTTATCCGCCCTCTGATGTATGTGCCGGAGGTGGATGTCATCGGGTTTAAAAACAAATACAACCTTCCTACTGCTAAAAATCCATGCCCGGCAGACGGTGCTACCAAACGGGAATATGCAAAAAATCTTCTGAGACAGTTGAATTTGGATCATCCCGGTGCCAAAGACCGGATGTTTCGTGCCATAGTAAACGGTAATATTCCCGGCTGGCCAATAAAGGAGGAGCCACATGAAAGAAAAGGCTTATCACGAGAAAGTAAATAATAAAAATGAGCTGCATCTGCGGGAACTAATGGCTGAATTGCCACGTTTCTGCCGTCAGTTTTTTATCGGAATTGAGTCCACGACTGCTTCCCGGACAAGGATTGCCTATGCCTATGACCTAGGTATTTTCTTTACCTATCTTCATGACACCAATCCGGTATATGCAAAATTGGAGATTCAAGACTTTCCGCTGGAAATGTTAGACGAAATTACTCCTATGGATATTGAAGAATACCTGATGTACTTAAAGTACTATGTAAAGGATGGCGTTGAACACTCCAATGACGAAAGCAGCTTAAAGCGGAAACTTTCTTCCTTAAAGAGTTTTTATAACTACTTCTACCGCAACCAGTTGATACAGCAGAATCCCGCTTCTATCGTAAAAATACCGAAGCTTCACGAAAAAAACATTGTACGGCTGGATGTAGATGAGGTGGCTATTCTTTTGGATGAAGTGGAATCCGGCGAAAAACTGACGAAACGCCAACAAGCATTTCACGAAAAGACAAAGGTTCGGGATTTAGCCATCCTAACCCTAATGCTGGGAACCGGAATCCGTGTTTCTGAATGTGTAGGATTGGATATAGATGATGTAGATTTCAAGAACAACGGTATCAAAATCCACCGTAAAGGTGGTCAAGAGGTTGTTGTTTACTTCGGAGACGAGGTTCGTGATGCTTTAATGGATTACATGAAGGAGCGGGAACATACCATTGCCTGCGAAGGACACACCAACGCGCTGTTTCTTTCCCTGCAAAACAAACGGCTTTCTGTCCGTTCTGTAGAAAACCTTGTAAAAAAATACGCAAAACTGGTAACGAATCTGAAAAACATTACTCCCCACAAGCTTCGCAGCACCTATGGCACCAATCTCTATCGGGAGACAGGAGACATCTATCTGGTGGCTGACGTTTTAGGACATAAGGATGTAAACACCACCAAGAAACATTATGCTGCTCTGGAAGATGAACGCCGCAGAAAAGCAGCTAAATATGTACATCTTCGTAAAGATTAAATCAATGAATCTATCAAAAAAGGTATTTTAGATACACGTCTAAAATACCTTTTATAAATTTCTTATTTTCCCTGAGCAACAATCACGTCTTCAATTCTGCCCTTTACCAATGCAGCTATCTCCTGGGTCTTCATATCTTTATATTCTTCATACGGGATTGGCTCTAAATAATGCACCTGCGTTGTCACTTTTCCCGGTTTCAAACTGTTAAAAACTTTATAAGAATCAATCAAAGCCACCGGTACAATGGGAACCTTAGCCTTTACAGCAGACTTGAAGCTGCCTGCCTTAAAGTTTTCCACTTTATTCTTATTATGGTCATAACCGCCCTCTGGAAACAGGATGAATCGCTTTCCTTCTGCAGCTTCTTTTGAAATTTCCATAATAATCTTCATTGCCTGACGGACATCTTTAATGTCCATTCTTTTTCCTTCCAGTAAATCCACAAACTCTTTTACCAGAAGTCCGTTGGATTTATTTCGGTCCATCACCAAAGAACAAGGCTGCTTATGGGTTATGATAATTCCAAGAGCATCATATTTCCCCTGATGATTCGGATACATAATATATCCTCCCTCCTTTGGAAGGTTCTCAGTGCCAAAAGCCTCCGTGGTAATACGCCCGGAACGGTTCATCAGATAAATCATATGGTTTACCATCTTATATCTCTGTTCCTCGGTGAATTTCTCAGGATGCTTCGCCATATACCTCATCCGCGGTATCATATATGGAGCACGGAATATATTCATAATAATTACATATAGAAATCGAAACATACTTCTTCTCTCCCAAATTTCTTTCTCGTATGTATGGTGTATTCATAAGAATATCACATTCCATATATGTTCATTATAGCACATCTCTTTTCAAAACTTCAACCGGATTTCCATATGGGCTCTGCAGCTCTAATGACTGGCATTTTCTATTTCGTTTATAATTGTTCCTGAGAATAATATGGTACTACCAGATATTCTCCGGTATGAATTTCATCGTCTCCCAGTTGGTTTAATTCTTTCACTTCTGCAATATAGGCAGTTTTATTCTCGTATTCTTCCGCCATATATTCCTCGGCAATATCCCAAAGGGAATCCCCTTCTTCTATCCTTACACTGGTGTAATATTTACAGTTCTGTGCTTCGTCAGATGCCTTGGACTCCCTGCTCCCTGACAAGGAACTTCCCAAAAGAACACCACCCAGAACCAATACGAATGTAAATAATGCAACTGCTAATTTAGCAGAGATAACACTCTGTCTTCTACTTTTTCTTCTATTACTATACTTCTTATTCTGTACTTTATTCCGATTCCCATTCATTCTATCACTCATAAAATAACCTCCTGCAATACCAAACATTTGTTGCGAACAGTTGTTCTTTGTTTGATTATCATAACACCCGAACAATTGTTTGTCAATACATTTTTCGAACAAATTTTCGGAATGTTTGTTTGCTTTTTTCTTAATCCTGTGGTACAATAGAAAAAAACATCAGGGAGGGCTTATCCATGGCATATGGGAAAATAACAGACAAACAACGCGAAATTTTAGAATATATCAAATCCGAGATTCTTCATAAGGGATATCCGCCAGCCGTCCGGGAAATTTGTACGGCTGTTCATTTAAAGTCCACTTCTTCTGTCCACTCTCATCTGGAGACATTGGAAAAGAACGGCTACATCCGGCGTGACCCGACGAAGCCAAGAGCTATTGAGATTATAGACGATACCTTCAACCTCACAAGAAGGGAAACAGTTAATGTGCCGATGTTGGGACAGGTTGCCGCAGGTCAGCCGATTCTCGCCGTAGAGAATATCGACAATTACTTTCCGATTCCGGCAGAGATGCTTCCTAATGCCGAGACTTTTATGTTGAAAGTCAAAGGCGAAAGCATGATAAATGCTGGTATCTTGGACGGTGACCATATTTTGGTAGAAGAAAAGCATACTGCCCGCAACGGTGATATGGTTGTGGCTCTGGTGGATGATTCCGCCACTGTAAAAACTTTCTATAAGGAAGACGGTCATATCCGCCTTCAGCCGGAGAATGACACCATGGAACCTATCATTGTTCCTGACTGCCAGATTCTGGGAGAAGTAATCGGTGTCTTTCGTTTCTTTAATTAAAAATTAAAATATTACCTTTTGAAGTACATAAAAAGCCCTGTATCCCATAATTTTCAGAATCCAGCTTCACATCTGTTTTGAAAATTACTTGATACAGGGCTTCTTTTATTACCTTAGCAGCTTTTGTCAGCTGCCTTCTTTTCAGAACTATTTAATATATTTATATCTTGCCTTTCTCATAAGATTACAATATACCAGCACTGCCACAATAAAGACAATCAGTGCCGCTGAAGTTACAATATTAGACTTTGTAAAAAACTCTCCTGCTCCGCTGATAATTCCAAACAGTACACATATTATTCCAAAAATTAATGTCTTAGGATACATTTCCTCACAAAACCCTCTTGGATCTTTGCTTCCTGCCAAATCCTCTTGGGGAATCAACATGCTGGCCGGTACTCCTGTCTTTTTCATTTTTATTGCCGCTGAAATAATCATCCATCCATATCCAAAAATAACGATATCAAAAATAATTAAAAAATTAATGGATTCCATAATGCTTCTCCTTTATTCCCGTTTTCAATATTCATTAGCATTATATCATATTTTTTCATTTTTTCATAGAAAATCAACATTTTCAGCATATTATATGGTTTTGTTTATTGCAAGTTTCTGTCAATTATTATAAAATATAAAAATAAATGTTATTTAAAAGGGGGGCTTTTGCCATGGATTTAGGAAACGCCAAAATATTAATCGGAGACGATTCTATTCTTGCCAGAAAACAGCTGAAGGATTGTATTGCTGCCCTTGGAGGAAGTAATTTTATCGAAGCTGCAAATGGACAGGAAGCTATCGATAAATATAAATCCGAGCAACCGGATATTGTCTTTCTGGATATTGTAATGCCTATAAAGGACGGAATTGTTGCTACACAGGAAATTCACGATTTAAATCCCAAAGCATGTATTATCATGGTTTCTTCCGTAGGAACCATACAACAGTTAAAAGCTGCCATTGAAGCAGGTGCAAAAGACTTTGTACAGAAACCATTCAGCGGCGATCAGGTTGCTGCCGTATTGGATGCACATCTGGGAGGAAACTAGCCTATGTATACACAATTTTTTGGTAACTATTTATTAGAAAAAGGAATCCTTACCACCAGCCAGCTTACAGATGCATTAACCGAACAGTCTAAGGTCCATATAAAATTGGGAACCCTTGCCATCCATGCCGGTTATATGACAGCCGGTGAGGTGGACTCTGTGGTTGTTTTACAGACACATCAGGACAAAAAATTCGGAGAACTTGCCATTGAAGAAGGTTATTTGACAGAGGAACAGGTACAGTCTCTTCTGGATGCTCAGACTCCTGATTATCTCCTGTTGGGACAGGTTTTGATTGAACAAGGTATCTTGACCAATACACAGTTTGAAAATCTTCTGATTGAATACCAGTCAGAAAATGAGATTTATGATTTGGATTTATCCAATTTCCAGAAGAAAAAATTTGATGAGATGGTTTCACAGATTTGCGAATTTTCAGACTTTGTTCAGGAGGAACGTCTGGTAGAATATTTACAACTTTTTGTAAACAATCTGATTCGTTTCATTGGAAATGATTTTACCCTTTTAAATCCGATTCCATGCAACGAATACCCTTCTGTTTACGGTGTTGCCCAGACGGTATACGGTTCTTTTGAACTTCAATCCCTTCTGGACACCAATGAGACCACCGCTATTGAATTTGCTTCCAGATATGCAAACGAAAGCTTTTCAGACTTCGATGAGTATGTAAAAGCTGCTTTGGAAGATTTTCTGAATCTTCACAACGGTCTGTTTAACGTAAATATGTCAAATGAGTATTCTTTGGAATTAATGCTGACACCACCAGAAGCACATATTAATGAAGTTATCGGCTATGATGCACCACATTACATCCTTCCGATTATTTATCCATTTGGCACATTGAACTTTGTTTTTGCAATTTCATAAAATTTCTTATAAAAAAGATGGTGAAGCATTATCTACGGTATTCCGTAATTTTGCTTCACCATCTTTTTTCATTTTTACATCTGACCTGTTACCACACTTTCATTCTAAATGTCTAAGAATGATTTTACTGTATCCTGCATCTGCTCTACTTCACACACGGTATTGTGTAAAATGTCAGCAGTTCGGATTTCTTCTATTGCCGGTGGTACTGCCACTTTTCCGATTTTGGACAACTCATCCACCAGTTCAAAATCTCCCATACTGTCATATTTTTTATCAATGGAATCCATGACACTTCTGGTAAACTTAAATGGGCTTGCAGTGGAGGCAATCACAGTTTTTGTCTCATCTCCGGTTGCCTCTTTATACTTATTGTACACACCACTTGCCACTGCCGTATGGGTATCAATGATATAACCTGTTTTTTCATAGAGGCTGCGAATCACCTCTTCCATCTCTTCTTCACTGGTATAATTTCCGTAGAAATCTTTCAAAGCTTCTTTCATCTGCGGAGTAATCTCATATGCTCCGTCAGTAATCAATGCTTTCATCAATTCCGCATTCTTAGCAGCATCATTTCCTGCCACACGGTAAATCAACCGCTCCAGATTGGAAGAAATCAAAATATCCATAGATGGAGATTTTGTTAAAATAAATTCCCGGTTTCTGTCATATTTTCCGGTTTCAAAGAAATCGTAAAGCACTTTATTTTCATTGGATGCACAAATCAATTTGTGAATCGGAATTCCCATATTTTTTGCATAAAATGCCGCTAAAATATTACCAAAGTTTCCGGTAGGAACTACTACGTTCATCGGTTCATCTTTTGCCAACACTCCACGCTGATATAACTTTGCATAAGCATATACATAGTAAACAATCTGAGGTACCAGTCTTCCGATATTAATGGAATTTGCGGAAGAAAACTGGAATCCGTGGGCATCCAGCTCTTTTGCCAACTCTTTATCAGAAAACATTTTCTTAACACCGGTCTGTGCCTGATCGAAATTGCCATGGATACCTACCACAAAGGTATTGGCTCCTTTCTGGGTTACCATCTGCTTTTCCTGAATCGGGCTGACACCGTTCTTCGGATAGAATACCACAATTCTGGTTCCCTCTACATCTGCAAAGCCTGCCAAAGCTGCCTTTCCGGTATCTCCTGAGGTGGCTGTCAAAATCACGATTTCATTTTTTACCTGATTTTTCTTTGCTGCGGTGGTCAGTAAATGAGGTAAAATTGACAATGCCATATCTTTAAAAGCAATAGTAGAACCGTGGAACAACTCCAGATAATAAGCTCCGTCTGCTTCAACAATCGGTACAATCTCCTCTGTGTCAAACTTGCTGTCATAAGCCCGATTGATACAGTTTTTCAGCTCTTCCTCTGTAAAATCAGTTAAAAACAGTTTCATGACTTCATAGGCTGTCTGCTGATAGCTCATCTTTGCCAATTCTTCCACACTTACTTCCAGTACCGGAATCTCATTTGGCACAAACAGACCTCCATCATCCGCAAGACCTTTTAAGATTGCCTGAGATGCAGTTACCTTTTCCTGTGGGTTACGTGTGCTTGAAAATAATAAATCCATTGTTCATTCCTCTTCTTATTCTTCTAAGCGGCCATTTCCGCTCTTTTGTTTCTTATTATACTGTGTTACATTATAGAATAAAAAAAACCACTCTGTCAATTGTTGTTTGTTATATGCAATGCATATGATATAATATTAGAAAAAATCCAAAGGAGTTTTTATGTTATCAGGTGTCTACCCAACTCAAAAAAAAGACGGTACCCCATACTATCGTGCCGGTATCCATTATAAAAACAAGCACATCAGTCTGGGAAGCTATTCCACAGAAACCGATGCAAATACCGCCTATCTGGAGGCGGGAAGGCTGTTAAAAAATTCTTCCCTGTCTTTAGAGAAGCTTTTGTATACACCTATGACCCTGTCCTTTGAAAAGCTTATTGTCCTTTTAAATTTCCGGGATAACGGTATGTATATCAAAACCCCTATTTATCTGCGGCAAAATTACTTTTCCTATTATCTGAGCCGAAAGGAAGAACTAAAATTCGATATTGATGATTTATTCTTCTACTCTCAGCACAAAATCATGAAACGGGGCGGACATCTTTTTGTCAGCGAATACGGTATGCAGACCAGTCTCCTTTCCCGCTACGGAATTAAAAGTCACGGTGTACCGGGCAGGGACTATACCTTTGCCAACGGAGATTCCACAGACCTTCGTTATTCCAATATTATCGTTATCAACCCCTATTACGGTGTTGTCCGGGATGCTTCCGACGGAAAAGTCCGTTATAAAACCTATCTCCATATCAACGGAAACTTTCTGATTGGTACCTATTCCTCTGGCGAAAAGGCAGCGGTTGCCTATAATAAAGCCGTGGATTTGGCAAAAGCTGCGGGAATCCAAAAGAACTATCCCGAAAACTACATTGAAGATTTATCTGCCAAAGACTATGCGGAACTCTATACCCGGATAAAAATTTCTTCCCGTTATCTGTCTTATCTTGCTTCTCTCCCCGCTTCTTCCGAAAAAAAGCAGGATACATAAGAAAGGATATGAGAACATTTGCCCATATCCTTTTTTCTTACCTATTTCTGATTGATATAGTTTACCAGTCCCTCAGATGCAATGATTTTTTGCATAAACTCCGGGAACGGCTGTCCCTGAAAAGTGGTATTTTTCGTCTTATTCGTAATAATTCCCGTGTCAAAATCCACTTCTACCTCATCCCCTGCCTCAATGCCTGCTGCGGCATCCGGACATTCAATAATCGGCAATCCGATATTGATGGCATTGCGGTAAAAAATACGGGCAAAGGTATCGGCAATGACACAGCTTACGCCTGCTGCTTTGATGGCAATCGGTGCATGTTCTCTGGAGGAACCGCATCCGAAATTTTTATCTGCAACAATCAAATCGCCTTTCTTTACCTTCTTTACAAAATCCTTATCAATGTCTTCCATACAATGCTCTGCAAGCTCTTTTGGGTCTGAGGAATTCAGATATCTTGCAGGGATGATAACATCAGTATCTACATTGTCACCATATTTGAATACACTTCCACATGCTTTCATCTATCTATCCTCCTACAACTCTTCCGGTCCCGAAATTTTTCCGGTTACCGCACTGGCTGCTGCCACAGCCGGACTTGCCAGATAAATCTCAGAATCAATATGTCCCATACGTCCTACAAAGTTCCGGTTTGTGGTGGAAACACAGCGTTCTCCTGCCGCTAAGATTCCCATATAACCGCCCAGACATGGTCCGCAGGTCGGTGTGCTGACAATGGCACCTGCCTCAATAAAGGTCTTCAACAGACCCTCTTCCATTGCTTGTAAGTAAATATTCTGTGTTGCCGGTATGATAATGACTCTCATTCCCTCGGCAACCTTCCTGCCTTTTAAAATTTCTGCGGCACATCTTAAATCATCAATTCTTCCGTTGGTACAGGAGCCGATGACTACCTGATCGATGGAAATATCTCCTACTTCATCAATGGTCTTCGTGTTTTCCGGTAAATGCGGAAATGCCACTGTGGATTTCAAAGTTGCCAAATCAATGGTAATCTCCTGCTCATACTCCGCGTCCTCATCTGACTCATAAATTTCATAAGGACGTTTGGAATGCTCTTTCATGTATTCCTCTGCCAAAGCATCCACCGGGAAAATTCCGTTTTTGGCTCCGGCTTCGATTGCCATATTTGCAATGGTAAAACGGTCATCCATAGAAAGATTTGCAATTCCATCTCCTGTAAATTCTAAGGATTTGTATAATGCTCCGTCTACGCCAATCTGTCCGATAAGATGCAGGATTACATCCTTGCCGCTTACCCATTTGGACGGCTTTCCGGTAATATTTACCTTAATAGCTGCCGGCACCTTAAACCATGCTTTTCCGGTTGCCATACCTGCCGCCATATCCGTACTTCCCACTCCGGTGGAAAAAGCTCCTAATGCTCCGTAGGTACAGGTATGGGAATCGGCTCCGATAATCACATCCCCTGCTACGGTAAGTCCCTGCTCCGGCAGCAATGCATGCTCAATTCCCATTTTTCCCACATCAAAATAATTGGTAATTTCATGCTTGCATGCAAACTCTCTGACGCATTTACAGTGTTCTGCTGATTTAATATCTTTATTTGGCACAAAATGGTCTAATACCAATGCGATTTTATCCTTGTGGAATACCCCGTCGGTGTTCATTTTTTCCATCTCATGGATTGCCACCGGAGAGGTAATATCATTTCCCAGGACCAAATCCAAATCAGCCTCAATCAACTGACCTGCACATACAGAATCCAAACCGGCATGTGCCGCAAGAATTTTCTGTGTCATTGTCATCCCCATGAATGTATCCTCCTTTATTGTTGGTTCTTAGTGTGAAAACGTATATAATATCTATTGTTGCTATCATAGCATAACTCATGCTATAATAACAATACATATTAAATATATTTATTATAACTTTTTGTTATGGAGGGTTTATGAATCAGAATTTATCATCCTATAAGATTTTTTATACGGTAGCCAACACCGGAAACATTTCAAAAGCGGCAAAGGAACTCTATATTTCTCAGCCTGCTATTAGCAAATCCATCCAAAAATTGGAGGAAAGCATCGGTGCCAGACTTTTTGAGCGAAGCTCCCGTGGAGTAACCTTAACGGATGCCGGAGAACTTCTCTACACTCATGTAAAATCCGCTTTTGAAACCTTGACTTTAGGCGAGGACAAGCTACGGCGTTCCATCGAATTGGGTGTAGGTCATCTGACCATCGGAGTCAGCTCCACCCTTTGCAAATACGTTCTGCTACCTTACCTGAAGGAATTTATTAAGCAATATCCTCACATCAATATTTCCATCTCCTGTCAGTCTACCAATCAGACTTTAAAACTTTTGGAAGAAGGGAAACTGGATGTGGGACTTATCGGAAAGCCTTATATTTTGAAAAACATTGATTTTTATGGTCTGCATGAGATTGAAGACATCTTCGTGGCAACCCGGAATTATCTCCACAATCTGAGTATCCGGGGTATTCGCAAAGACCAGATTCTGCAGAATGCCACTTTGATGCTTCTGGACAAGGAAAACATGACCCGTCAGTACATAGACGACTATTTCCAGCGAAACCACATTTCTTTGCAGGATATTATTGAGGTTTCCAACATGGACTTGGTCATCGAAATGGCAAAGGTCAGCCTTGGGGTGGGCTGTGTCATAAAAGAATTTGTGCGGGAAGAACTGGAGAACGGCACTCTCGTAGAAATTCCGCTGGGTATCCCAATCCACAAACGTGAAATCGGTTTTGCCTACAACCGGGATGTCAAGGTATCGGAATCTTTGGAGAAGTTTGTAGCATTCTACGAGGGGTATGCATAAGTTTTATTTTGATTCAGGAATTTTATCGCAAAAAAAGCGACCGCTTCACTCGGTCGCTTTTTTATGTATCTTAGTTATTGATTAACTTCTCATCCTCATTGTTCCAGCTATACAGCTTACGGATTTCTTTACCAACTTCCTCTGCCGGATGCTCTGCAGCTAATTTTCTCATAGCCTTGAAATGTACCTGACGTCCTGCATCAGACATATCCAGTAAGAACTCTTTTGCAAAAGAACCATCCTGAATATCGGAAAGAACCTGTTTCATTGCTTTCTTGGTATCCTCTGTGATAATCTTCGGTCCTGTGATGTAATCACCGTACTCTGCTGTGTTAGAGATAGAATATCTCATTCCCTCAAATCCTGACTGATAGATTAAGTCTACGATTAACTTCATCTCGTGGATACACTCGAAGTAAGCATTTCTCGGATCATATCCTGCCTCACAGAGAGTCTCAAAACCTGCCTGCATCAATGCACAAACACCGCCGCAAAGAACTGCCTGCTCACCGAATAAATCGGTCTCTGTCTCAGTACGGAAAGTAGTCTCAAGAACACCTGCTCTTGCTCCACCGATTGCCAATGCATAAGCCAATGCCATATCCAAAGCTTTTCCGGTAGCATCCTGCTCAACAGCTACTAAACAAGGAACACCTTTTCCTTCCTGATACTCGGAACGTACGGTATGTCCCGGTCCCTTTGGTGCAATCATGGTAACATCTACATCCTTCGGAGGTACGATACATCCAAAGTGAATGTTGAATCCATGAGCGAACATTAACATATTGCCCGGCTCTAAGTTTGGCTCAATGTCTTTTTTATACATATCTGCCTGTTTCTCATCATTAATCAGAATCATGATGATGTCTGCTTTTTTAGCAGCCTCTGCTGTTGTGTATACTTCAAATCCCTGTGCTTCTGCTTTTGCCCATGATTTGGAACCTTCATACAAACCGATGATTACGTTGCAGCCTGACTCTTTTGCATTTAATGCATGTGCATGACCCTGACTTCCGTATCCGATTACGGCAATGGTCTTGCCCTCTAAAAGTGAAAGGTTACAGTCTTCCTGATAATAAATTTTTGCTGACATTTTTATTTCCTCCTAAAATTATAATCTTAATCTAAATATGTAACATCGTCACAGCCTCTGGTAAGACCGGTAATTCCGGTTCTTGCAAGCTCCAAGATTTCATAGCCCTGCAACAAATCCAAAAACGAATCTAACTTGCCCTGTTTTCCGGTTAATTCAATGACCATGGAATCATGGGTAACATCCACAACCTTGCCATGGAAAATTTCTGTGACATTCAAAATTGCCTGCCGGTCTGTATCCTTTGCACGGATTTTGACCATAATCAGCTCTCTGGTAACAGAGTTCTCCGACTCCAGCTTCTTGATGTCCAAAACATCCTCCAACTTCGCCAATTGCTTTTCAATCTGCTCTAACACCAGTTCATCGCCGCTGGCAACAATGGTAATCCTCGTAAATCTCGGATCCGCAGTCACTCCCGACGAAAAACTGTCGATGTTATATCCTCTTCGGCTAAACAAACCGGAAATGTGGCTGGTTACACCGGCGGTATTTTCTACCAGAATAGATAATACTTGTTTTTTCATTCGAAAATCTTCCTTTTCTCAACGTTTTCACACTAAGCACATTTTAGCATACTAAATCGTTTTGTCAATGTCAAAAGCAGAATTTTGTCAGTAATCCCAGAATCAGAAGATGTACCGGATAGAATGCATAAAAGACATATTTCAAATCCATTCCCCTTTTCCCGCTGTACATACGGATAGGAATAAAAGCCAGAGGAGCTGTAAACTCCCAGCAAAAAGCCACACAGCCAAATACGGTCTGCCATGCTTCCTGCTTTCGCAAAAAATAAAGACCTGCAATGACAAATACCCCGAAGGCACCATAATCCGTTCTCATCAAAAATGCCGCTGACATACCTACGATTACCACAACCGCCTGTCCCGAATAATTAAGAGCTATGGACAGCTCCGATTTTTTTTCAAAATACTGCATGCCTGCCATTACCAGCACTCCCAGCAACAGTGTAAAAAACACATTTTGATAGGAAAAATCAAAAAATCGCCTGTGAAATGCCAAATCAAAAGGAATTTCTGAAATAAACCCAAATGCCAAAAGCCGCAGTGTATATTTTTTCCAGTCTCTGGTATGTAAGAAGCCCTCAATTAACAAGAAACAGAAAATAGGAAATGCCAGTCTTCCGATAAACCGCATGACCATATCCACTCCATACCAGACATTATATGTGTGAAGTGCCGCCACATTCCCCGATATGACACTGTCAGAGGACACCTTTGGCAATACTCCGTTTTCTATAATACTTGCACCGATATGATCAATCAACATGGATATCATAGCAATTATTTTGAGGGTGGAGCCGGTTATCCCACTCTGTTCTACTTCTACTTTTTCTCCCATGTGTAACCTCCTGATTTCATTCTGTCTATGATTATAACGTTTTCCTTCTTCTTTTTACAATCTTTTCTATTTTTTTATAAATTTTATATATTTTTCACAAAAAACCAGTATTTACCATCTTGTTTTTCTCTATATTTCATGTTAAGATTGTTATATATTTAACAAGGTGTTGATACTGTATATCATTTATAGGAGGTACCGATTATGGCACGATTCACATTACCAAGAGACTTGTATCACGGAAAAGGTTCTTTGGAAGAACTGAAAAATTTAAAAGGCAGCAAGGCAATTCTTGTTGTAGGCGGCGGTTCTATGAAACGTTTCGGTTTTTTAGACAAAGCTGTAAATTATTTGAAAGAAGCCGGTATGGAAGTAGAGCTTTTTGAAAATGTTGAGCCGGACCCAAGCGTAGATACCGTAATGCGGGGTGCAGAAAAAATGAGAGAATTCCAGCCTGACTGGATTGTTGCAATGGGCGGCGGTTCTCCGATTGATGCTGCAAAAGCGATGTGGGCTTTTTATGAATATCCGGAGACAACCTTCGAGGATTTGATTACTCCATTCAATTTCCCTACCCTTCGGCAGAAAGCACATTTTTGTGCGATTCCGTCTACCTCGGGAACTGCTACGGAAGTAACCGCATTTTCCGTTATCACCGATTATGATAAGGGTATCAAATATCCTCTGGCAGACTTCAACATCACACCGGATGTTGCCATTGTAGATTCTGAATTGGCTGAGACTATGCCGAAAAAGCTGACTGCACACACCGGTATGGATGCTTTGACCCACGCTATCGAAGCCTATGTTTCTACTCTTCATTGTGATTATACTGATGCTCTGGCACTCCATGCCATCAAGATGATTCACAACAATTTAAAGGCTTCCTTTGACGGAGATAAAGAAGCAAGACATTCTATGCACAATGCACAGTGTCTGGCAGGAATGGCCTTCTCCAATGCTTTGCTGGGAATCGTTCATTCCATGGCTCACAAGACAGGAGCTGCTTTCTCTGGCGGTCACATTGTTCACGGATGTGCCAATGCCATGTATCTGCCAAAAGTAATCAAATATAACAGCAAAAACGAAGAAGCAGCAAAACGTTATGGCGAAATCGCCAGATTTATCGGCTTAACCGGTAACAGCGACGCAGAATTGGTGGATGCTTTAATTGCAGAAATCCGTTCTATGAACAAATCCCTTGAGATTCCAATGTGTATCAAAGATTATGAGGGCGGTATCATCGACGAGCAGGAATTCTTAGAGAAGCTTCCTGAGGTGGCAAAACTGGCAATCTCTGATGCCTGCACCGGTTCTAACCCAAGACAGCCATCCAACGAAGAGATGGAAAAATTATTAAAGGCTTGCTTCTATGATGAAGAAATTGATTTCTAAATAACTTTACGAAGTTCCTTTCATTTCAAAAAGAGTATATCCCTTAAGTGTAAAACTTGGGATATACTCTTTTTTATTGCCTATTTTATTACCCTATTTTTTTCAGATAATCCTCCAACAATTCCGTGGCATGCTTATAATCCAGCTCTTCAATATACCGTTTCAATTCTTCCAACACTGTTTCCGTATCATCAGCATAACGATTGCGGTATAACTCCTTCATCTCATCTTCCACGATATCCATATCGAATTCCGAAAGTGCCTGTAAAATCTTATAGACACTTGTGAGCTCCAATTCCGGTAAGAAGTCTCCGTCCCGCTCCACAGTTTCTACCGTATCCTTTAAGTAGGTATCCACTCTGGTCATAACAGCATCCATTTCCTTTAGGAAGTCATCCAAAGCATCCAGTACTTCCTTCTGCTTTCCTTCTTTTGCCCATTCTTCTAGTTGAAGAGCTCTTTCGGACAGCTCCTTTGCTCCCACATTCCGGCTGCTGCCTTTGATTCCATGCACCTTGATTTTGAATTGCTCCAAGCTCTCCTGTGCCAAATCCGGCAAGGTTTCCAAAATCTGAGCCATCTCTCTGTAATACACTTCCAACAATTCGTTATAGCTGTCCAGATTCCCACCGATATTCTTAATTCCTGCCACACAGTCAATTTCCGGCATCAGATTCTTGATCGGAAGATTTTCCTCCAATTCTTCAGTCTCTTTATTTTGGATTCTGGAAGAAATATATTTCTTTAATACATTTAGCAATTCATCGGTCTGCAATGGTTTTGTCAGACAGCCGTCAAATCCATTTTCCTCATAAAATGCCTTGGTATATACGGTTGCATTGGCTGTAACCGCTATAACCGGTACTTCCTTTTCCAGTTCCCGGATTTTCTCTAACGTTTCTACTCCATCCATTTCCGGCATCAGATGATCCATAAAAATCAAATCATAATGTCGGCTCTGCACTAATTCCAATGCCTCTTTTCCGCTTAATGCCATTTCCGGTTCAATGCCATAGAGCTGCAACAATCCCTGTTCCACCTTCAGATTAGAACTCATATCATCCACCACCAGCACATGGGCTCCCGGAAATACCACATGGATTTCATCCATAAAACTGTCATTTCCCACATGATTGACCGCATTTTCCCTAGTCATCTCTTTTAACCAGAGCGGTTCACTGTCGGCAATCTCCTGATAAAAAGTAGCCTTAAAAGAGGATCCTTCATTTAGACGGCTCTGCACTTGAATGGTTCCGCCCATCAGCTTCACCAGATTCATGGTAATATCCAATCCCAAGCCCACACCAAAAACATTTTCTGTTTTCGGATTGGAACTCCTCTTAAAACGTTGGAAAATATTCTCTTTATCATTTTCACTCATTCCCACACCGGTGTCCGTTACGGTAAGGACAATCTTATATCTTCCGTCCTCTTCCTTTTCGCCGCCCAGATTCAAGGTGACTCTTCCGCACTCCGTATATTTGATGGCATTTCCCAAAAGATTCTGGAAAATTTCCTTTACTCTCATACGGTCTCCATAAAAAGAACGTGGGAAATTCGGTTCTATCTCCACCTTGTATTCCAAATCTTTTTCATCAATTTTCATATAGACCATGTTGGAAATATCATAAATAATCTCCTCCATGTCATATTTCGCTGTGATAAGCTTTATTTCTCCTGACTCAATTCTGGAAACATCCAGAAGGGTATCTATCATTTCAATAACATTTTTTCCTTCATGATAGATGTTCTTTAAGGGAGCCTCCAAATCCTTTGCCGCATTATTTCTCAATGCAATTTCACTCATACCCAGAATCGTATTCAAAGGTGTACGGATTTCATGGGTTACATTTGCCAGAAACTTTGTTTTCTGCTCACTTGCCCGTTCCGCTTTTTCCTTCATACTTCTCAATTCTCTGGCATTGTTTTCCATGTCCGTAATGTCATACAAAGTAAGTGCGTATCCAATCATCACATGACTCTGGCTGTAAACCTCATTTCGCAGACAACTGTAAATTCTCCCTTTCCATTCAATCTTATTCTTCTTCCCATCCAATAAGGGCCTTAATTCCTCACTCTTATAAACAATCCCCGGTATCTTCCAGACATCATAAAAGCGTTCCCGCATAAACTGATTGACTTCTAAAACATGGTACTCCTTATCAAAAATTAAAAGTCCCAGATTCATATTCTCCACAACCATCTCCCTGGCACTTTGGATAATATTCATATAATTATATCTATTTAAAGCATAAGTCAGGAAAATTCCCGTGACACCCATTCCCACACAGGCAAGATTAGTTTTTAACCTCAAATCAAAAAAATAGGGAATGATAATAAAGCTTGGTACAAAACTTACACAAAGCAATACCCACACACGTTTTCCCTGCTCTTCCTCATTTATCTTTCTGGCTTTTTTATAATACCAGTATGCCATGCAGATAATCAGCACGGCTGTAACCACCATCAGGAAATAAAAGAGATAAAAACCTACGCCAAACTCCACCTGCAGAAACATTTTATCTCCGGGCTTTTCCACCACCTGTAATTTTTTATAAAAGAAATGATGATAAGAACTGGTCAGCAAAAAAGCCATTCCCAAAGCATATACTGACATGAAGGCAGCAATCACACTTCTTCGAACTCGATAGCCGGTTACACAAAGCATATAGTGGAAATAGAAGATAAACAGAACTCCCATTAACAGTACAGACAGGATTTCCAGTGCAACAACCCCATTGGGTGCCGCCTGAAAAGGCATTTGTACTCTTAAAGAATCCACCACACAATATGCCAACGAGGTCAGCATAGCGGCAACAATCAACTTTTTCTCCCGGCTTTCTCTTTTTCCTGCCACAAAATAGATTGTCATGATTAGAATCATCATGCACACAATATTGATACTAACAACCAGCTTCATTTATAACTCTCCCAACACCATAGCTACCCGTTCCTTCATATAATCCGGTTTGAAGGGCTTTACAATATAGTCATCTGCATGGACATCACGGCAGGCAAGAATAGTCTGAGTATCTGCCGCACTGCTCAAGAAAATAACCGGTATATTCTGCGGAAACTGCGTCCGTATTCTTTTTACCGTTTCAATTCCGTTCATATTCGGCATTAAAATGTCCATCAAAATCAAATCCGGTGTGTTTTTCTTCAAATATTCCAGTGCTTCTTCTCCGGAACGCACTGCTGTGATTTTATATAATTTATCCAGTGTCGCCTTTACCGCACGTATACTGGTCACCATATCATCCACCACCAGAATGTTCTTATAGGCTCTGCTCTTACGCTCTTCCTCGAACTCCATCATTTCCTCTTCATTGATAGTCTGAGTATTTGCCTGATTTATGATGGTAACATTCATGCTGGCATTCGGCGAACTCAAATCCAGTTCCGCTCCATTGAAAAATCTGACAGTAGGACGCAAAGGATTTCCCAGATGGTTTTCCGACACAATAGCTTCTCTTCCATCGGACAATATCACATTGACGCCCTTTGGATAAACCGGCACCTTTTCCATAAAGGCTTTTACCACTTCCTGATCAAAGAGGGTTCCGCAACCGCCCATCAGGTATTCCAACGACTCCGAGCAGGAATAGGCTTTCTTATATGCCCGCTCATTGGAAAGGGCATCATAAACATCCGCCACATGAATAATCTTTGCAAAAGGATGGATAGTCTCTCCGGTGAGTCCATTAGGATAGCCGCTTCCGTCCTCATTTTCATGGTGGCTCAATACCGCCACCTTTACTCTGGACGGTATGTTCCATTTTTCCCGTAAAATATCATAAGAACGCTGTGCATGACTGCGTAACAGTTCATTTTCCTCCGGTGTCAGCTTGCCGGATTTATTCAAAATTGCCTTATCAATGGATAATTTTCCTAAATCATGAAAAATAGCTGCTGAACAAAGGTCAATCAACTCATCATTTCCATAACCCATTCCCATTCCGATAACTGTGGAAAGCACCGCCACATTAACGGAATGGCGATAAGTATAATCATCAAAGGTACGCAAATCCACCATATCCAACGAGATGGTCTTTGCCTCCATCAACTGCTCTACAATCTTCTCAGCCACATTGACTGCTTCCTCCAAATCCAGCTCCACCAAGGTCTCCACCGCATGATTTCGAAGCTCTGTGGTAATGGCATCCTGAATTTCAATATCCTTAGACAGCTCGTCCTCTATGTAAATTCCCGGATATCCCCGTTCCCGTATCCGGTCAATCATTTCCTCACTTAATAATTTTCCTTCTCTCAGAAGTGTTCTGGTCTCAAAATCATAAATGGATTTTGCAATCATCATTCCTTTTTCAACTTTATCAATCTGTACAAATCTCATATTCGCTCCCTCTTACCTAATCATCCTTACACTTTGCTATTTTTCGTTTTTTTTCGGAGATTTTCTACAAAAAGAGAACGCCATCCTATGATGACGTCTCTCAAATCTCTGCTAAATTATAGCATAATATTCATTTTTAGACAAGAATTTTTAGAATTTGCCTGCCTTAGCTGCTTCCTCAATGGAAACTGCTACTGCAACAGTTGCACCTACCATTGGGTTGTTACCCATTCCGATAAGACCCATCATCTCTACGTGAGCCGGTACGGAAGAAGAACCTGCAAACTGTGCATCAGAGTGCATACGTCCCATGGTATCTGTCATACCGTAGGATGCAGGACCAGCTGCCATGTTGTCCGGGTGAAGTGTACGTCCTGTACCACCGCCGGATGCAACAGAGAAGTATTTCTTACCCTGCTCGATACATTCTTTTTTGTATGTACCTGCTACCGGATGCTGGAAACGTGTTGGGTTTGTGGAGTTACCTGTGATGGAAACACCAACATTCTCTTTGTGCATGATTGCAACACCTTCTACAACATCATCTGCACCGTAACATTTTACGGAAGCACGGAGTCCGTTGGAGTATGCTTTTTCGTATACTACGTTTACTTCGTTTTTCTCATAGTCCATCTTTGTCTCAACAAATGTAAATCCGTTGATTCTGGAGATAATCTGTGCAGCATCTTTTCCAAGTCCGTTTAAGATAACACGTAACGGTTTCTGACGTACTTTGTTTGCTTTCTCGGCAATACCGATAGCACCCTCTGCTGCTGCGAAGGATTCATGTCCTGCTAAGAAACAGAAGCACTCTGTTTCTTCCTCTAATAACATCTTTCCTAAGTTACCGTGTCCGATACCAACTTTTCTGTGGTCAGCAACAGAACCCGGAATACAGAAAGCCTGAAGACCTTCACCGATTGCTGCTGCAGCGTCTGCTGCTCTTCTGCAGTCTTTCTTGATTGCGATAGCTGCACCTACTGTGTAAGCCCAGCATGCGTTCTCAAAACAGATTGGCTGGATTTTCTTTACCTGCTCGTAAACATCAAGTCCAGCATCTTTTGTAATTTTTTCAGCCTCTTCAATAGAACTAATACCATAGCTGTTTAATACAGCGTTAATCTGGTCAATTCTTCTTTCATATGATTCAAATAATGCCATTTTTGTCCGTCTCCTTTCGATTACTCTTTTCTTGGGTCGATGATTTTTACTGCGTCATCAACACGGCCATACTGTCCTTTCGCTTTCTCCCAAGCGGTATTCGGATCATCGCCTTTTTTGATAAAGTCAGTCATTTTTCCAAGAGAAACGAACTGATATCCAATAACTTCGTTGTCAGCGTCTAAAGCAATACCTGTTACATAGCCCTCTGCCATTTCCAGATAACGAACGCCTTTTTCCTTTGTTGCGTACATAGTACCAACCTGGGAACGAAGTCCTTTTCCTAAATCTTCTAATCCTGCACCGATTGCCAGACCGTCATCAGAGAATGCACTCTGTGTACGTCCGTATACAATTTGTAAGAATAACTCTCTCATAGCAGTATTGATTGCATCACATACAAGGTCAGTATTCAATGCTTCTAAGATTGTTTTTCCCTGTAAAATCTCTGCTGCCATAGCTGCGGAATGGGTCATACCGGAACATCCGATAGTCTCTACCAATGCTTCTTCGATAATACCATTCTTTACGTTCAATGAAAGTTTGCAGGCACCCTGCTGTGGAGCACACCAGCCCACACCGTGTGTAAAGCCTGAAATATCTTCGATTTTTTTAGAATGAATCCATTTTCCTTCTTCTGGAATTGGAGCCGGTTCGTGTTTTGCACCTTTAGCAACCGGACACATGTTTTGAACTTCCTGTGTGTAAATCATTATAAGACTCCTTTCAATTGGATGAAATTGTAGTTGCGTTAAATTCTTAACGTACTTATAATCATTTTCTCATAAAATGTCGAAAACTTCAAGAGATTATTTCAAAATCCCTATTTTAAAATAGATGAAATTTCATCCTCCGGAATTTCAAAGGAAACTGCTCCCATATACCCCGGTGCAATCTCATATTCATCAAAGGCTATCACCAGATTTCCTTTTTCATTTATATAAAAATTCTGATTTTCTTTGATTTTATCAAAATCATCTTCCGTAAATCCTTCTTCTGAATCCAAGAAATAACTTTTATTCTCATCTGCTTTCATCTGAGTTCTCATCTGCTTTTTGATATTTTCACTAATCGGCGTAATATAATCACTATCTTTTTTAAACAGTTCCTGTAAGGATTTCACCATCTTTCCGGATTTACGGTCAATATTATAATATTTTTCTGTCTGCTCGGCACTTGCCTGCGTTTTTGTAATGATAAAACGCAGTGCAAACCATTCCTCATTATCCGTTACAACCTCATAATCTGTATCCACGCTTTTCATTTTCACTTCTTCTTGAAGG
Organism: uncultured Lachnospiraceae bacterium; assembly: GCA_958349535.1. Taxonomy (GTDB): domain Bacteria; phylum Bacillota; class Clostridia; order Lachnospirales; family Lachnospiraceae; genus Maccoyibacter. The sequence goes on along the minus strand of CATWDJ010000001.1, from coordinate 76,225 downwards.
TCTCTTTGACACTCTTTAATAAGTTCCTCTGTCGTCTTCCTTATCTCAACATTTACTTCTGCTGCTTCCTTACCAGCTTTTTCTGAAGCATCATCACCTTCTATCTGAGGTGTTACAATCTTTGCATGATAGGTATCGCTATCCGCTTCGTAAGGATCTTCTACCGTAATTTTAATTATTTCCCCCAATACAGGCACTTGTTCCATTGCATATGCAATCTTCTCATTTGTATTCGCCAAAATGATAACCGCCGCAAAGACCGCCGCCATTCCCAGTCCTATATTTCGAATTACTGTGAATCTTTTTTTCTGCTGCTTTTCTTTTTTTGCCCTTAGGATAGTTTTTTCCAATGCCTGCAAACCATTTTCAGGCGGTACAATCTCCCTGTATTCCTCCTGCATTTTTACAAATTCCTTTTCTGTTCTATTCTTCATATTTTTTCTCCTATTCTGTCAATGCTACCCGAAGTTTCTTTAAAGCACGATACAATCTGCTTTTTATAGTATTGATATTCTCATCCATAATCCATGCAATTTTTGACAACTCCATATCTTCGAAATATCGAAGTGTTACCAGCATTCTGTCTGTCGGATCTAATCCTTTAATCGCTTCTTCCAAGTCAAAATCTCTGCTCTTGTCTTCATAGCCGTTCTCTTCGATTTCTGCAGTAAGGCAAAGCTTATTTTTCTTTCTTAAAAACGCATTGGCTTCATTCATTAAAATCCGATATATCCAGCTTCCAGCATATTCCGGGTTTTTTAAGGTGTCACTTTTATAAATTGCCTTATAGGCAGTCTCCTGAATGATATCTTGTGCATCCGCTTCATTATGTACATAGCTGTAAGCAAACCGGTAATATTTTTCATAATTATTTACCAGTTCCTCATGAATCAGCTCTTCCAATCCTTTTTTCTGTTTTACCATGTTACTTATGTCCTCCTTAGAAAACAACGCGCTGCTGTCTGTATACATAGATTAGATGGACGAATACAGTAAAAAGTTTCAGCAAAATAAAAAAATTTATTTTGCTGAAACTTTTATATTGTAATAGAACCATAAAAAATTTGTTATTTCTTATATTTACTTTTACTGTTTCTGCGTGATTTCATTTTTATTTTTGTAAATAGAACGCTCTGGCACAACCCCTCTTACCATGGATAACGGATATATATTGGTATGGGAACCAATAACGCTTCCCGGATTTAATACCGAATTACATCCCACCTCTACATAATCCCCTAACATGGCACCAAACTTTTTAAGTCCTGTTTTAATTTCTTCCTTTCCGTTCTTCACCACCACAAGAGTTTTGTCGGATTTCACATTGGAGGTGATAGAACCTGCTCCCATATGAGACTTATATCCCAAAATGGAATCTCCCACGTAATTATAATGTGGCACCTGTACGCTGTTAAAAAGAACTACGTTCTTCAATTCCGTGGAATTGCCCACTACACAGCCTTTTCCCACAATGGCATTTCCACGCACAAAAGCACAGTGACGAATTTCTGCTTCTTCGTCAATAATTAAAGGTTCGCTTAAAAAAGCCGTAGGTGCTACCTTTGCACTTTTCGCCACCCAGATATTTTCTCCTCTCTTTTCGTAGACTGAAGAATCCAGAGATTCTCCCAGTTTTACAATGAACTCACTGATTTTCGGTAGTGCCTCCCATGGATAGGTCAACCCTTCAAATAAGTCCTTTGCAATGGTCTCCTCCAAATTATACATTTTGCTAATTTTACATTCTTCCATATTCCTTCCTCTACTTTCCTTTTTTATAGTAGGCTGCGGCTGCATCAAAATATCCTCTCAAACTATATTGGTTATTCAGCTTCAACACCGCATCTGTCCGTCTCTCAATAAAACCGTTGAGCTTTACCATATATTCCTCACTAGTAAGGCTGCCTTGTGCCACATAAGTCAGCCCTTTTTCCCAGCTTGCTGTTAATTCTGGATTTAATAAAGGTCTGATGGAGGCATTTACGACATCATATATCATTTCTCCCAAAAGAGTAGGTGTAATGACCTGTGTCTTTTTATTCAAAGCCAGATACTTATTGTTTACAAGTTTTTTTAAGATTTCCGCTCTGGTGGCTGAGGTTCCGATTCCACTTCCCTTAATCTGTGCCCGCAGCTCCTCGTCCTCAATCAACTGTCCCGCATTTTCCATGGCAAGAATCATGGAACCAGAATTGTATCGTTTCGGCGGAGAGGTCTCCCCTTCTTTGATATACATCTGAGAAACCGGTAGTTTCATTCCTTTTTTCAAAGAGGATATCAGCTCTAATAGCTGCTGGTCACACGCCTCTTCTTCGCCCTCATTCTCTTCTTTTTCCTCTTTTTTCTTCTTAAAAAAGGAATAGTTCATTACCACTTGATACCCCGGCTCTGCCAACACTTTAAAATTGGAAAAGAACTGTTCCTGTTCCGTCTGCGTTACCAGAGATACTTTCTGGTAAACCGCCGGGGGATAAAAGATAGCCAAGAATCTTCTGGTAATTACCTCGTACACTTTGATAGACAGCGGATTCAGACTTTTCATGGCTGAAAACCCCTGTCCCGTAGGGATAATTGCATAGTGATCCGTAATCTGCTTATCATTCACATACCGGGTTTTTGCAATCCCTTTATGAAGACCTTCCTCTAAAATATGTTCCGCAAAGGGTTTTACTCCCGGAATATTAAATAATCCTTTAATATTTTTATGTACCTCTTTGGATACTGCCGTAGAAAGTACACGGGCATCGGTTCTGGGGTAGGTCACCAGCTTTTTCTCATATAGTTCCTGTACCACCCGCAATGTTTCGTCAGGACTAATCTTGAAGAATTTTGAACAGTCATTCTGAAGTTCTGCCAAATTGTAAAGCAGCGGCGGCTTCTTTTGTTCTTTTTTCTTTTCTATCTTGGCAATCTCTGCCTCCAACCCTTCCGTCTGCTGGGTACTTTGTCCGTTTTCATTTTCTGTGAATTCCGAGCTTTGGGTCAAAGAAGAAATAAAAGCTTTTGCTTCCTCCTTTTCCAAAAAACCGTTGTCCTTATACAGCTTCAGTGAGGCAAAGTAGGCACTTCCCTCTACGGCTTTCCACTCTCCGTCCACAGTCGTTCCCTGAATCTCCAAAGTCTCTAACACTCTGTAAAAAGGTGTTTTCACAAATTCCCGTATTTCCCGTTCTCTGCGAACCACCATTCCCAGCACACAGGTCATAACTCTTCCTACGGAAACCACCGCATAACGCTCATGAAGATAGTTGGCAATGGTATTGCCATATTTCAGGGTCAGCAATCTGGAAAAATTGATACCCATGAGATAATCCTCTTTTGCCCGCAGATAAGCGGAATCCGAAAGATTGTCATACTCGGACAGATCCTTTGCCCCCCGGATTCCCCGAAGTATCTCTTCTTCCGTCTGGGAATCAATCCAGACTCTCTTTCGTTTCTTGCCTTTTACACCTGCCTTCTGTTCCACCAGACGATAGATATATTCTCCTTCCCGCCCGGAGTCGGTACATACATAAATGGTATCTACGTCTTCCCGGTTTAGAAGCATCTCCACCACTTTATATTGATTTGCCGCCGAGGGAATGACTTCATACAAAAATTCCTCCGGCAGAAACGGCAGAGTCTCTAAACTCCACTTTTTATATTTTTCATCATATGCTTCGGGATAGCTCATGGTAACCAGATGTCCTACACACCAGGTTACAATGGCACTATCCCCTTCCTTATAGCCGTTATGATTTTTCATGTCCAGCTTTAAAGCTTTTGCAAACTCCTGTGCCACACTGGGCTTCTCCGCTATGTATAAAGCCTTTGCCATAATTACTCCTACAATTCTTTCATATCTATCAGCACAACCTCTGGTTCCTTTTCGGCCCGCAACTGCACCGCCTCATCAAATGCCTGTGCGGAAAAAAGGTAATACTGTTCCGCTTTCAGCTTTGCCTGCTTCATAGAAGCCAACAGCTCCTGATACATCTCATCTGTCAACTCCGATTTTGACCAATTGCAGATTGCTACAATATTTTGCCGCTGTGCATTTTGAACAATAATATCAATATTTCCCCTTTTACCAATCCAAGTTCCCATTTTAACAGCCTTTAACGGCAGCCGTCCATGGAGATTCAAAAGTTCCAGATATTCCCTGCACACCGCCACAAAATAGCGGTTCAAGTACTCGTCCAGTTCCGGTTCAATGTAAGTATCGAAAAATACTTCCGGTGTCAGTCGGTACAACTGGCTCATATGGGGATATACAAACTTAAACCAAAAGTTAACAAATGTATTTTTTATTTGATATAAGCCTTTTTGTGCATTATCCCACCCTCCTGTTTCAAAGACGCTGACCTTCTCTACCACATCATATGACATAAGGTTTTTCAGATAGACACTAATCTTGGCTCTGGAATATTCCGTATCATGGTACAAATCATTCAGCTTACGGTTTCCCGCTGCCATTGAACAAAGCAGCGTATCATAAACCGTCAATTCCCGCAAATCCTTTCCGATGACCCGTTGTGCTTCTTCAAACAATGCTCCGTTGGGAGACAATATCAGCCTGCAAATATTGTGTTTCACATCCTTTTTGGAATTCCAGTGGTTCACATAGGCATTGGCACCGCCGATGACTCCATATGCCTGAACACACTCACTGACAGCGTATTCCGGGAACGCCCGAACCATTTCCAGAAAGTTCATATCTGTAAGCCGTACCTTCCGGTCAATTTTCTTTGCCTGCTCCCCCAACAGTTCCATTCCTTCCGTATCAATCCATTTAAAGGCTGAGCTTGCCAAAACAATCAGTACCGGACCCGGATATAATCTCTTCGTCTTCAGCTTCAAAATACTCTCCCAAAAGCTTTCGTCATTCCGCACAATATACTGAAATTCATCAATTATCACCACTAATTTAGAGGCATCTCCGCTTTTTATTCGGTTAAAATACTCATCATAGGTATGCTTTTGAATTGCCACACCATACTGCTCTGCAATCTGCTCTCCCATCATGATTCTCTGCTGCTTGGCCGATGCCGGTCTTGCCCGGTAATAAAATGCTTTTTTATCCTGTATAAAATATTTTAATAACTGTTCTCTCTGACTGGTATCATCTCCATAGAAAAGCACCAGACGATTTCCGCTTTTTTCGTACTCTTCCTCCAGCGGTTTAATTTCTGCTGTCCGAATAATCATCCTTGTACCTCCTGCTTGCTGTTCTTCTAATTATATCATAGCTTAATTTTTCACACAAGCAAGAAAGGGGCTGTCGCAGTAAGAATTGATTTTAATTGCGACAGCCCTTTCCTACTTTCCTATATTCTCTTTATCGAAAGCTATTGATTAATGCACAAATTCATATGCTTCTTCTCCGGTTAAAGTCACTGTTTCTCCTGCGGAATAAGTATGCTCCGGTATTTCGTAATCCCCAGTCATGGTAACCGTCACCCCTCCCATCGCATCCACAATGGTAGGAATGGCTTCCATACTAAATGCACAGTAATAATCCATAGGAATTCCCAGAAGTCCCTCTACCTTTTCCTTTGCCAGCTCACAGCCTTCCTGACTGTTTCTGCCGTAGGCATATTGAAGGCAAATCTGTTCATTTACCGTCTGATAAAATTTTCCATTCACATAATATTCATCCACATCCACTACCGTTTCTCTAGGAATGGTAATGACCTGAACCTCATGTGTATCCTTATCAATAACCACTACCCACATCATATCTGACTGTCCGTTGCTTCCGGCTTTTCCGCTTCCATTTTCAATTTTCCTCGCTGGTCAATGCCCAGTACCAGAATAGTGGTAAGATTCTCTTTTTTTGATAGGCTTTCCCATCATATACCATGGAAACTTCTGCGTTCTTATGGTTCTGCGTCCTAACTACACACACCAGAATCACACCCAAAACAGCCAATATAATCCAGCACACTATACCTATTTTCTACTTTTTTGACAGTTTCATCTGTGGCTCCTTTTATTTCTGTGCTGTTTTCGTCGTATTCTCCGCCTCTTCAAACTCTATCAGTTTTCCCTGAACTAAATAGCGGTAATCACTATTTCCAATACAAGTGGACAAGATAACAATTCGGTCCTCAGACGTAACGGCAACATTTTTATCTATGTTACAAATAGAATTTTCCTGTGAAAGAATTTCTGTCAAATAGTTTTCAAAGGCCTGAGAATTCTTAAAATCATCATATTTTTCCAAAATATAACGATTGTCATAGCGGTATGCTGCAAATATCTGATAGGTATAGTTCCTATCCGGTGTATAGATATAAATGTAAGAATTCTCTTTGAAAAATTCCTCATCCTTATAATCATGAAGGTCTCTGAACATGGAACCATCCTTCATATTATGACCATAAATCACGGTATTGGGGTCCGAAAAATCTTTGCTGTTTCTTTTTTGGGTATAGATACAGCCCGGACGGCCATCACTGCCGTCCAGGTTGTGATCCAGATAGTAATCCTCTTCTTCCTCCTACGAGCTTTGTAGAATCGGATAATTTATCTTTGTCCCCGGAATATAAATCCATGCATAAATATCCGGATTTATTTCCTGTAACTTGGCAAAATCAAGTTTTTCATTACCCTCTTCTTCTACCTTTGCAATTTTTTGTACTTCTTTTATGTTATTTCGCTGTTTTGTCCATTTTACTCCGTATACTGCCAACACCACCAGACATACGGCAATTACTGCATAGCAGACCAGCAGGATTCTTTTTCTGGAATCCATATTTCTTATCTTTTCCAGCATTGACTGCCTCCGTATATTAATCCTCTCAATACATCTTCTGTAAGATTATTTCTTGGTTATATATCCCTGTGCTTTTAAAAGTTCCGCACAGAGTACTGCTCCTCCGGCTGCTCCACGAACCGTATTGTGAGACAGACCTACGAACTTCCAATCGTAAACGGTGTCTTCACGCAGACGTCCTACGGATATGCCCATTCCTTTTTCATAATTCACATCCAAAGCCACCTGAGGTCTGTTGTCCTCCTCCAGATACTGGATAAACTGCTTCGGTGCACTCGGAAGCTCTAATTCCTGTGGTGCTCCCTTAAAGTTTACTAATTTTTCAATCAACTGTTCTTTGGTTGGATTCTTTTTGAATTTTACAAAAACTGCCGCTGTGTGACCATTTAATACAGGAACACGGATACACTGACAGGTAATTACCGGGCTTGTTGCCGGTTCAATGACACCGTCTTTAATTTCACCCCAGATACGAAGCGGCTCTTTCTCGGATTTTTCTTCCTCGCCACCGATGTATGGAATAATGTTGCATTCCATCTCCGGCCAATCCTTAAAGGTTTTTCCCGCACCGGAAATCGCCTGATAGGTGGTTGCCACCACCTCATATGGCTCAAATTCCTTCCATGCAGTCAGTACCGGTGCATAGGACTGGATAGAGCAATTTGGTTTTACTGCCACAAAACCTCTGGTGGTTCCCAGACGTTTTTTCTGGAAATCGATAACTTTCATGTGTTCCGGGTTAATCTCCGGCACGACCATCGGTACATCCGGTGTCCATCTGTGGGCACTGTTATTGGAAACAACCGGAGTTTCTGTCTTTGCGTAAGCTTCCTCAATGGCTTTGATTTCTTCCTTTGTCATATCTACGGCAGAAAATACAAAGTCAACCTCCGCTGCCACCTTTTCCACTTCATTGACATTCATTACTACAATATTCTTTACAGCTTCCGGCATCGGAGTATCCATTTTCCATCTGCCGCCTACTGCCTCTTCATAAGTCTTTCCGGCACTTCTCGGACTTGCTGCAATAGTGGTTACCTCAAACCAAGGATGATTCTCCAAAAGAGAAATAAATCTCTGTCCTACCATACCTGTTCCGCCTAAAATACCTACTTTTAATCTGTCACTCATTTTCTCTAATCTCCTCACATATTTTTCCGAAATTCGTCCGTTCTCCGCGGACAAATGTCTGTCTGATAAATATTTTATGTCATTTATAAGAAAAAAGCAATTCACATTTTATTACAAAAAACCAAAGGAATCCCTTTTTTCTTATGCATATCTACCAATTATTCTTTTTCTGCAAACCAGTCTACATCATGGTTAGCCGCCAGATATTCTTTTTCCAGAGCAATGACCTTTTCCATTGCCTCCTTGCCCGGTGCCCCGATGGTAAGTCTCTTATTGACACAGGTTTCCATGGAAATGGCATCATAGATATCTTCCTCAAATACCGGACTGATGTCTTTCAATTCCTCCAGACTCATATCGTCAATGGCAATGCTTTTGTCAATACAATAGAGTACAATCTGTCCCACAATTCCATGGGCATCCCGGAACGGTACTCCATGATTTACCAGATAGTCTGCTGCGTCTGTGGCATTGGTAAATCCATTTTTCGAGCTTTTCTCCATAACTTCTTTATTGAATTTCATGGTTGCCAGCATACCGTTGAACAAAGCAATACAGCCCTTCGCCGTATCCATGGCGTCAAAGGCAAGCTCCTTATCCTCCTGCATATCCTTATTGTAAGCCAGCGGGATTCCCTTCATGGTGGTAAGCAGAGACATCAAAGCTCCGTAAACACGCCCGGTTTTTCCTCTTACCAGTTCCGCAATATCCGGATTTTTCTTCTGCGGCATGATACTGCTTCCGGTGCTGTAGGCATCATCAATCTCCACAAACTGATATTCATTGGAATTCCAGATGATGATTTCCTCGGAAAAGCGACTCAAATGCATCATAATGGTAGACAGTGCTGCCAGATATTCAATGAGGTAATCCCGGTCAGATACTCCGTCCATACTATTTAAGGTTGGTCCGTAAAAGCCCATCAGCTCTGCGGTATACTCTCTATCCAACGGATAAGTAGTTCCTGCCAAAGCACCGGAACCCAGCGGACAGTAATTCATCCGTTTAAAAATATCGTGAAGCCGCTGTCTGTCACGTTTAAACATCTCAAAATATGCTCCCATATGGTGTGCCAGAGTAATTGGCTGTGCTTTCTGCAAATGGGTAAATCCCGGCATAATGGTTTCCGTATTCTCTTCCATAATCTTTATCAAGGTATTCAAAAGCTCTTCCAGCAATCCATCGGTATAAAGCACCTCCAGCCTTGTATAGAGACGCATATCCAATGCCACCTGGTCATTACGGCTTCTGCCGGTATGTAATTTTTTACCCGTATCTCCCAAGCGGTCAATCAGGGTTGCCTCCACAAAGCTGTGAATATCCTCATACTCAGTGGAAATCTCCAGCTTGCCGCTTTCCACCTCTTCCTTTATTTCATTTAAAGTTTTGACAATCGACTGCATTTCTTCCTTGGTCAGAATGCCCTGCTTGCCCAGCATGCACACATGTGCAATACTGCCCTCAATGTCCTGTTTGTAAAATTTTTGATCAAATGTAATGGACGCATTAAAGTTATAAACCAACTGATCTGTCTCTTTGGTAAAGCGTCCGCCCCATAACTGTGCCATATTGTACCTCTTTTCTTTTTATATGATAATTACTATTAGATTTCCTTTATGTCTGCTTTTGTGCTTCTCGCTCTCTCTTGGAAAAAACACATCCACAGTAATCCTGACGGTACATCCCGTATTCCTTGGACAATTCCACAGAACGTTTGTAACCGTTCTTTTTCTTAAAATCCGACACCAGATACCGCACACCGTATTCCTGTTCCAATCTCTGTCCGATTTCGTTCAGTTTTGCAGCATTTTTCAGCGGACTGATGGAAAGTGTAGTGGTAAAATAGTCCATTTTTCGCTCTTTTGCGTATTTTGCCGCTTCCCTCAGCCGCAGCTCATAACACCCAAAACAGCGTTCTCCGCCTTCCGGCACATCCTCCAATCCCTTTGCCATCTCATAAAATCTCTCTTTGTCAAAACTTCCCTCCACAAAATCAATGGAATGTTTTGCAGGAAATTTTGCAATAAAATCCTTTTGCTCCCGCACCCGTTTGTAATATTCCTCATCCGGGTAAATATTAGGATTGTAATAAAAGACGGTAATCCGAAAGTACTCCGAAAGATATTCCAACACATAGCTGCTACAGGGTGCACAACAACTGTGCAAAAACAACGTAGGAACATACTCTGTCTGTTGCAGTTTTTCGATTGTCTTGTCCAATTCTTTCTGAAAATTCTGATTCATCTGTTACAACCTGTCATTCTTTTCTAAAATGCTACTATATTCTATCCTACTTTGTAAAAAAATGCAATTAGAAAGCAGGTTTTATGCATTTCTAATTCTCCCATTCAAAATGCTGATAGTCTTTTACCGTATTCCAGTCTCCTCCCCAGGTAAATCCATGCTCCTTAAACAATCGGCAGCATAAATCTTCTTCCGTTATCTTATAAGAAAATTCTCTGTTTCTGTCTGCATAATCTTTTCCATTCTGTGGTTCTATGGTGGTCACTCCGTCTTTGGTGCGTACGCAGGGATTGTATTTAGGATTGATGTCAATGGCAAGTCCCTGACCGTGTTTGGACAGGCGGTCAGTTCCGGCTATCAAGCGATAATTGAAAGCAGAACTGTTGTTGTCACTCATGGAGGCTTCATCTTCTGCATTATATTCGTCTATTAAAATCATTTTTTCAATGGGATATTCATTCCTGTAAAGTTCTTCCATTATCTCCAACACATCTTGGGTAATGGCTTGATTTACAATCAGTTCTCCTATATGGGTTTTTCCATCGAATCCCACATGGAGGACCCTCAAATATCGGAGATCTTCTGTTGTAATATATGGATTTTCGCGATAAGATATATTATCAATTCTGGATAGGATTTCTTCTGTCAGTTCCTGACTGTAAAAATAATTTGAAATTTCGTCCTGATTCAGACCTGCTGTGTCCAAAATCGTTCCCGCCGGCAGGACATTGATTTTGTCAAAGGTAGGGATAGACTTATTGCTATTATTCATCCACCCCGTTGTAATTGCAAGAATAGATGTGAGCAAAATGACATATAATTTGCTTTTTGGCATTTTGAAATCTCCTTTTTATCTATCATTCAAATAAATTAAAAAATACAGCTTCACACTGTATCTTTTAATCTATTATTTTCACTTTTCCTCTAAAGCCTCTTTTCCTCATTATATCCCACTTCAAACATTTTGTCATCAGCATTCGTATTTTCACATTTCCCTCCGTTTTTCATAGTATATCATATAACATACCCGGAGGATTTCGATGGAATCACTTATGGAAATCAGCCACGTCAACTACTCCTATCACTCTATTCAGGGAGAGACGCCGGCTTTAATTAATATCAATTTTACTGTATACAAAGGCGATTTTATCGCTGTGGTAGGTCCCTCCGGTTGCGGAAAATCCACACTTCTTTCCCTCATTTCCGGTCTTTTGGAACCGGAGCACGGAGAAATCCTGCTGGAGGGAAAAAAACTTAAAGAATTGTCCCACACACCGATTGGCTATATGCTACAAAAAGACCATTTGCTGGAGTGGCGTACCATCTGGAAAAACATCATGCTGGGACTGGAAATTCAAAACCGCATGACACCGGATGCTATCCATTATGCCGACACTTTGCTGAAAAATTACGGTCTGTATGAGTTCAAAGACAAACGTCCCAGCGAATTGTCCGGTGGAATGAGACAACGAGCTGCCTTAATCCGCACTCTGGTATTGCAGCCGGAACTGCTTCTTTTAGATGAACCCTTCTCCGCTCTGGATTATCAAACCCGTTTAAAGGTGGCTGACGATATTGGCACCATCATAAAAAAGGAAGAAAAGACAGCCATCCTAGTAACCCACGATTTATCCGAAGCCGTAAGCCTCGCCAACAAAGTCATTGTTTTAAGCAAACGCCCCGCTCAGATAGAAAGTGTGGTTCCTATGGAATTTGAAGAGAATCTAACTCCCTTTGAACGTCGTGCTATGCCTCAGTTCAAGGATTATTTCAACATTATCTGGAAGGAGTTAAACCATGAGCAGTGAAATATCCATTGCCCAACGGCAATATCTTTTATCGCAGAAAAAACACAAACGTACTGTCAGAATCGGAAGATGCAGTATCTGCATTCTTTTTTTATTCCTTTGGGAGCTGACTGCCAGTCTGGGAATCATTGATTCCTTTGTTTTCTCCAGTCCTTCCAAAATCCTAATATGCTTTTTTGATATGGTTAAAGACGGTTCTATCTTTCTTCATATCGGTGTCACTCTTTTTGAGACCTTTGTAAGTTTTGCATTCGTATTGGTTTTTTCACTACTGTTTGCAATTCTTCTCTGGAGCAGCCGAAAATTGTCAGAAACCTTAGAGCCTTACCTTGTGATATTGAACAGTCTCCCAAAATCCGCTTTGGCTCCGCTGCTGATTGTCTGGCTCGGAGCAAACTATAAAACCATTATCCTGACCGGAATGTCCGTTGCCATTTTCGGCTCCATCCTAAGCCTTCATCAAGGCTTTCAGGATGTAGATTCCGACAAGCTGAAACTCATTCAAACCTTAGGCGGAAACAAACGTCATATTCTTACAAAGGTTCTGATTCCGGCAAATGTACCCAGACTTCTGAGTCTTGCCAAAGTCAACATCGGGCTCTGTCTGGTAGGCGTTATCATCGGTGAATTCATCTCATCCAAATGTGGATTGGGATATCTCATCATCTATGCTTCACAGGTCTTTAAAATGGATTGGATGCTGATGTCTATTGTCATTCTATGCATTATCTCCATGGGACTTTACGGACTGATTGGTTTCACGGAGAAATGGTATCAAAAAAGGATGGGCTAATCCCATCCTTTTTTGCCTATCCTTATCCACTAATACTATTTTTCATAAAACAGCTTCGTATATTCCATCTGTGTATCCGCGATATGATAAATATACACTACTTTATCCATCTGCTTGTAAAATGCAACATGTTTGTCACAAATAACCATTCTATAACCCTGTTGATTCAGCCACTCATCCGGCGTCAGCGAACCAGAATCGGGAAAATCTCCCAATCGTTCAATTACGTCCAATATATGATTACTTACTTTTAAAGCTGTTTTTATATCAAACTGTAACAAATACCAATCCTCTATACGCTTCAAATCTTCCCAAGCCGTTGGAAGAATTTCAACCTTATAACTCATTTACCCTCTCCCTTAACCTTTTTCTTGCCTGTGAAACACTGAGTGTTTCTGCTCCCTCTATCCGTTCCTGCTCTGCCTGCAATATCTTTGCCCGAAGCTGTAACCTCTGTTCTCTTTTTTCAAAGGCATCAATGCTCATAAGCACCAGATCACCCTCCCCATTCTTAGTAATATAAATCGGCTCCTTTGTCTCTTTTGCCATATTTGAAATCGATGTATAGTCATTTCGTAACGCTGCCGATGCTTTTATTATCATCCCGCCACCTCCATATCATTTTTATGATATAATTATATCTTGATTTTTATATATTGTAAAGGCACACAAAAAAAGATGGGATTAGCCCATCCTTTTTCTCAATTTTCTTTCCATGACAATGTCATATCCTCAGTAATCGGCTTAGAAAAATCATATTTTGCTCCATTGGAATCGCACCAATTTCCGGCTCCTTCCGTCGGCTGTAGCATCGGCTTTGATATCATATTCCCTTCTTCCACCTTCTGGGTCGCAAAGATTTTAGAGCCATATGTGAAGGTTACCTCATAAGTAATCTTTTCCGGTCCTTCCTGTTCCTCATTTTCCAATGGTGCTTTTAATTCTTCCGGCGTCATGGATTTCTCGCCGGAGTAAATAATTCTTCCATCTTCCACAAACTTCATCAGCTTTTCCAATTTCCACGGTGTCACTTGGCTATAATTAATCGGTACGATTTTTTCATCCGTGTCCTCTACTTTTTGCAATATGATTTCTGAAAAATTCATATCTCCTTTGGTCATACAGCAATATCCTTGGGGTATCTCTATCGGTTCTCCGATAGGCTTTCCCTCTATGGTATGTAACTGCAACAGACCGCTGCCCTCATAAAAGGCAAAATCACTATGTACGATACCTTCTTCGTCATAATATACATCTGCATCCATAATCGTTCCCCGGATTGCCATGGTAGCATTTGGAGTCTCCACTTCATAGGATGATTTTCCCTTTAATTTTTTATCGATTTTATGCAGAGTGATTCCTTCTTCCATATGGATAACCGTCTTGGAATCCTCTTGTTTTCCCTCCGCTTCCAGCCATATATGAGAATTTTCATCCACATAGACGAATTTATCATCGTCCAGTTTCAAATCCAACTCGCTTTCTTTTTTTACCTTGATATCATCTCCTGATTCAAGATCCATATCCGCATAGGCATTGATTTTTTCCCCTACACTTTCCCGATAAACGGTTACCTTTCCTATCACATCCAAAACGGAAATATTCCGAAAAGCCTTCTCTCCCTTTGAATTTACCACGATTCCCACAATCACTCCTACCACTGCAATGCAGAGAATGACGATTGCCGCTATCATTTTATGGGATACCGTTTTTCCCCCCTGCTGATTTCATAATATTTTTTCTCCTATTTTTCTATTTGTTTTAGTACCTCTACAATTTTTTCGTCTAATTTTCCCTCTGCCACCATAGCATCCAAAATAGCATATGCTTTCTCCTTGGGCATGGCTTCTTTGTAAGGACGGTCTTTTGATGTCAAAGCATCATAGACGTCTGTCACCGCCAAAATCCTAGACTCCAAAGGCAAATCCTTTTCTGTCAGCCCTTCGGGATAACCGCTTCCGTTCAGACACTCGTGATGGGTCACTGCCCAGCGTGTACAATCTTTAAAATAACGGTTAAAATGAACTTTGGACAGAATCTTTCCGGTCATCACCACATGGCTTTCCATGATTTTACGTTCTTTCTCTGTCAAGGTTCCCTTGCGGATATTCAGACATTCCCATTCTTCCTCTGTAAAATATGATCTCTTTTCTCCCTCTGGAGTTTCGCAGATTTTTCCCTTTAACTGCTTCAAATGTTCCACATCCCCATCGGGTAAAAATCCTTTTCCGTTTATTTCTTCTATGAATTGGAGGGTATCACACAAATATTGCTGTTCCTGCTCCCATTCCTCTTCATTGATTTTTCCCTGAAGCTTTCGAATTAAGCAATAGCTCTGAAAAAGCTTGAACCGCTCCCGGATTTCCTCCAGCCGTGTTCCCAGCCGTGTAGGTTTGTTCATGACCTCCAGAGGAACAATCATTTTTCCGATGTCATGAAGCAAGGCTCCCATCACAAGCTGTTCCCTTCTCTGGGTGTCGAATCCCTCCGGGAACTTTCCCTTTTGGTATTCCTCTTCCAGATATTCCGCCACCTTTTCAGCATAATGGGCCACCTTCCTTGTATGAGAAGCATTGTATGGCGTTCTTTCGTCAATGGCGGTAGCCAGTGCCTCTGTAAAAGACCACATCTGTTCCTTTAACTCCTCCGTATACCTCATATCCGAAAGAGTAATGGCAGCCTGAGACGCCAAGGACAAAATGATAAATTCATATTCCGGATCAAAGGCTATAATCTCTCCTTTTTCATTTAATGCATTGATTAGCTGCATAACCCCGATAACCTCTCCCTCATGATTGGCAAGAGGAATGACCATCATGGATTCCGTATGATATCCGGTCAATCCGTCATATTTCTTAGGTCCCGAAAAATCAAAGGTGTCATTATTCCAGACATCCCTAATGCGAATTGGCTTTCTGTGAATTGCCGAATAAGCACATACATTCTGTTCCTCTAAAGGAACCGGCGGTAAATCGATAGTTTCCCCGTTTTCCCCCCGGCTGATTCCCATAGACAGTGTTTTCATCACTTTAAACACCAATGCATTCTCTTCCAAAACATACAAGGTTCCTGCATCGGCAGAGGTTATATTCATACTCTCCACCAATATCTTTTCTAACAGCTTATGTCTGTCTTTTTCTGTGGTAAGTGAAATTCCGATATTTAGTATTTTTC
This sequence comes from uncultured Lachnospiraceae bacterium, assembly GCA_958349535.1. Lineage (GTDB taxonomy): Bacteria > Bacillota > Clostridia > Lachnospirales > Lachnospiraceae > Maccoyibacter. The sequence goes on along the minus strand of CATWDJ010000001.1, from coordinate 60,318 downwards.
TAAACTGTACCTGTCCCAGCTCCATCTCCTAATCCTCCAGAAGGTTTCCCAAAAACCTCATTGATTCTTCATAAGCCTCTAAATTCTGTACCTCTATCAAAACAGACGGAGCCTTCCCTTTCTCCATTGTCTTCATCTGTTCTTTCCATTGTTTCCAGTCAATGCTTCCTGTTCCCACAGGTCTGTGCTGATCCTCTGTTTGATTATTGTCATTGATATGCATATGTTTGATATAAGGCATACACGCACACATCCATTCCTGCTGTGAGCAGGGTGTCAATGCCGCATGTGCATAATCCAGACAGATTCCAAAGTTGGTAACGTCCTTCATTTTTTCTGCAAATGCCGCCAACAGCTCCGGGTCCTGATCAAACATATTTTCCATATACACCTCTAAATCCGTATATTCTGCACATAGCTGCCGGAAAAATTCCTCATTCTTTTTAAGCCAATTTTCCACATATGCACTTTGCTTGAAATTTGCCAGCAATCCGGTGTGAAATACAACGCCTTTTACCTGTAATCTTTTTCCAATCTCCATGGACTGTCTGATACATTGTTTGGAGTATTCCGCAATCACTGAATCAGAACTGTGTACCGTCATATCCAAAAATACCCCATGAAGTGTATCCTTGGCGGTATCACGGTTTAAGCCCTGATATAAACGGATTCTTTTTTCAACTTCCTGCTTATTACCGTATACTTCCGGCAGAAAAAAATCATTATATTCAAAAGCGGCATGGTATTTTTTTGCCAGAGCAGCCGACTCCTCCAAACGTTCTATCTCCGGAATCAGCAACGTTTGAATTTTCAATTTATCGTTTCTCCTTTCACTTCATCCAAGGAATACACCAAAACGCCCTTCGCTTTTCCTTTTAACGGTATTTCTCCTATGGCTGTGGCCTCTACTCTGTCTTTCACCGCCTCATAAACTGCCTGACTAATCAAGATTTGTCCTGATTTTGCATTGCTTTCTAATCTGGCAGCCGTATTTACGGTATCTCCGATTGCCGTGTAATCCATTCGTACCTCGCATCCGATATTTCCCACTACTGCCGGACCGCAGTTGACTCCTATACCAAAGCCCACCTTTTTACCGTATTTTTTCATTATTTTTTCTTCCAGTTCCTTGGAACCGGCGGCAATGTCCCGGGCTGTGCAAACGGCACGGAAAACATAGTCATCCAAGTCAAAAGGTGCATTGAACACTGCCATGGTGGCATCTCCCACGAATTTATCCAGGGTTCCGTTATTTTGGAATATGGCATTGGTGGTCAAACTCAAATACTCATTTAAAATTTCCACCACCTGCTCCGGTTCCATGGATTCGGACATGGTGGTAAATCCTCTAATATCTACAAATAGAACGGCAATTTCCCGATTTTCGCCACCCAGTTTAATCTCTAAATTGTTTTTATGTGAAAGCTCTTCTACAATCTGCGGTGCCACATACTTTTTAAATGCGTTTAACGTTTTCTTTCTACGCATTTTCTCCACCAGATATTGGCTGAAAATCTTATAGACAAATGTCAGAATCAAAACAATCGGAAGATAAAGCAGACATATTGTCACACCTTTTCCCCGCAAAAAAATCCCCAGTCCGATTTCTGCCACCGTGAAGATTATTAAACTGCACAATGCAAAAACTACATTTTTCTTTCTAATTAATAGATAAAATAATACCGCAGCCACTGCCATCAGCAGACCGGTCAGAATCAGGTTCGCCGGCTGCGAAAAGTTTCCTTCTAACAGTGCCTCTATGATATTGGCATGAATCTCCACACCATACATCTGCTTTCCTTTTTCCACTGCCACATTATAGGAATCCTGCATCCCCGGTGCATAGGCTCCCACCAAAACGATACAATCTTTAAAAACTCTTGTATCAACGGTTCCATCCAATACATCACACAGGGAAACCGCTTCATAATCTCCTATTTTTCCTGAAAATCCGAACTCTGTCTGATTATTTTCATCCAGCAGCGGTGTTACCGCTTCTGTTCCTTTTTTCTCCTGATATGCCTTATATACCGCATAGGCAAAGCTGTCCGTCTGCTGCCCCTCATAGGATACAAAAAGCTGGGTCTGCCGGATATACCCATCTTTATCCTGAAGGGTATTTGCAAAACCATAGTTTCCTGCCTCTGCCAAGGCCGGATACGGCGTCTCAATCCGTTCAATGGAACGGGCATTCACAAAGGACACCCCTTCCTCGTAACGGTCTATTTTTGTTTTATAGACAATATTTGCCGCTGAAATTACATTTCCTGCCTCTTGGCAGGTCTCTGCAAAATAGGCATCGGAAAGTGGTTCTTTTTCTCCGATATACATAACATCAAAGGCTATAACCGACGGTTTGGCATCTTCCGATTCCGTCAGACATTCTACCAGTTTCGCCGGTATATCACGTTCCCATTCCCCCACCGGTCCATAGGTTTCCAATGTCTTTTCGTCAATTTTAATAATTTTAATCTGCTTATTCCGTGTACCGGTTCTCTGATAGGCTATATCCGTTACCAGATGGTCAATGGCATAAAAAGGCTGCGTCACACACAAAATCATAGTGAGCAGAAATATCACTCCTGCCGTAATAACCTCTGTGGTTCTCTGCTTCATAAATAGTTCTCCCTGTCTTTTTCGTGATTATTATTCCAGACGAATGGTATAGGTATCTGTTTTTGAGACATAAAAGTCCGTATTTCCCGAATACACAGTGCTATCCCCTGAAATAAGATATCTGTTTCCTGCTCCAAACCGATATAAAACCCCTTCTGTCAAGGTCACGGTTCCGGCATTGATAATCTGTGCCTGCGGTGTTTCTGCCTGCGGTTCTATCGTCGGTGTTTCTGTCTGCTGTATTGCTGGCTGTATCGCTGTCTGTTCTCCTTGCGTACTTTCTACGGTCTCTTTTGTCTCCGGCTCCCACTGTGCTTCATAATAGATATGTGCTCCGTCTGTGGCTGTCAAATTACAGAAAGTCCCTGTTGCCGAAAGACTCTCTCCCTCTTCGTTCACTCTTTGAAATCCGGTCAGCACATATCCCGTTTGCTGAAAAGCAGGAATCTCTATATTCTGATCATAGGTTGCCACTAAGGTGGTATCTGTGTTTCCTTCCACGGTTCCTCCGTTTCCATAGAAAGTTACCTGATAGCTAATCGGTACCGGAGTAAAGGTAAGACGGGTCGGCGGTGTCTGATCTTCACAACAATCTGCTCCCCCGTATATACTTACAAATTCTTCGCTTATCTTCTCCGCCGTAACATGATAACCCTTATATCCGGTTGGCAGTGATGTCAATGTCAGTTTCCCTGTGTAATATAAATTTCCGATAGGCTGATAAGTTAATTCTGTGTCTGCATTTTGGGATACAACCCAGCCCTGTATCTGTTTTACCGTTCCGCTATTCTTATCCGGCTCAATTTCAATATAATCAGCCACCTCTGCTTCGTTGGTAATACAATAGGCACCGATATTGGTCTCCCCATCGCTTGCCACTTCTATGTAGTCCCCTACACCCATGATTTCTTTAAACATTTCGGATGCATCCTCCACACCATCATCCGTCGGGTTCCAACTTCCAATATAACCATAGCTGTCTCCGGCATAGACATTCAATCCGCTTAGTTGAAAAATCAAGCAAATTGCCAAAATAATCCCAAATACTTTCTTTCCCTTCTCTTTCATTGTCCCTCTCTTTCTTTTCCCTTATTAACGCTAATTTAAAATGTTCACATTTTATTCACATTCTATGATAAAAGAAACCGCGTATTGTAGCAAATATTTTTACGATTTACACCCCTTTTAATTATACACATTCTTTATATTGACAAAATTTTTATTTCCATTTTTGCAGTTTCTTCTTCATTATGTAAACAAGCCGCAAGAAATCCTTCTTTTGTGTCAAAAAGTCTGAAAATTCCCTCACAGTTGCTTCTGATGCTTCTCTCACTCTCTTTCTCTTCCAGAATAAATTCGATTTTATCAAAGGGAAACTTCATTCCCTCTCCGATCATCTTCACATAGCTTTCCTTTAAAGTCCAATATTTCAAAAACTCTGTCTGAGGATTGTCTACATTCTGCAATATTTTTCTTTCCATAGCAGTGCAGCTTCTCTTAATCGCCGCCTCACTTATTTTTCTCGGCTGTTCTATATCCACACCTACCGGAAGATTGGCACATGCCACTGTCACCATTTCTCTGGTATGGCTGAGATTGAAAAAAATCCCATCTTTTTTGTAATAAGGTTTTCCCTTTTCTCCTTTTTCCACCAAATCCTCTTGATAGGAGATTCCAAAACTTCTACGAAATGCCTCCTGTAAAACCTCTTTGCGAAGTTCCTCCATGGACTGGTTTTCTTTTTTCTTCCTATAGTAAATATGACAAAATTTTTCCTTCATTGCCGCTCCCTCTCTCCCATCAAATCATTCCACTATTATAATATGATTTTCAAAAAAACACCAACCGTTTTATTATCACGGTTGGTGTTTTGGAAAACATAATATAAATCATTATTTCTTATTGTCACAATTTACCATGTGCGGGAGTTGAGTTGTTTAAACTGGGCAACCATAGGAACGTGGGAATTCATACCACCCTTCTCATTTTTCTCCATATAAGGAAGTACACACTTTGTAGTATAGAATATACCTCGCATATCACTCTGGAAAATTCCGTCCCACATCTCGATGGTCAGTTCGTCCACACGACCGTCTTTTAATGCCACGTTGTACTGCCTGACCTTTTTCCCATGTAATATTTTATCCGTACAACATCATCATGTAAATTGATAAAATTAGATGAAATTCTGCTTTGTTTTTCTACAGGTCTGGTCCGACCAAGACCATTTAAGTAAAAAAGAAAAAAATCATTGCATTTTTTAAGATTTCTATATATAATATCCAAGTACGATTTTTATATGTGCTGGGATGGCTCAGTTGGTAGAGCAGCTGATTCGTAATCAGCAGGTCGTGGGTTCGAGTCCCATTCTCAGCTTATAAAATGAAAAGGTATCAGACAGCGTCTGATACCTTTTCATTTTATATCCATTTTCCCTAAATCTGAACCGCTTCAAAGCCCAAGTCATCCAGAAGCTCTATGGCCTGTTCTGCCCCGCAATCTGCTTTGACAGTCTTTTCCTCTAAGCTGATTTCATGGGCAATGCCTGCCTCTGTAAAAGCTTTGTCAATTCGCTCCACACATCCTTCACAATGGATGTCCTCTGATTTCAATGTTACCATAATCTGTTTCCTCCTTATTTCATTAATTTTTGTATGGTATCACACAATTCCTCCACGGCACCTTCCTTTTCATTTCGGATATCTTCCGCCACGCAGGTTGAAATGTGATTTTTCAATAACGTTTTGTTAAATGCATTCAGGGCTGACTGGATTGCCGATACCTGTGTGAGAATATCTACGCAATAGCGGTCTTCTTCCACCATGTTCCGCACTCCCCGCACCTGACCCTCGATACGGTTTAACCGATGAATCAAATCCTTGTATTCCTCTTCCTTCCGCACCTTTTTTCTCTGGTGACAACATTCCTTTTCCATGTTTTTCCTCCTCTACTCCAAACGCAGTCTCCGCAGCCGCAACGCATTACACACCACAAAGACGGAGCTCAGCGACATGGCAAGTCCCCCTATCATCGGACTTAACAACATTCCGTTGATTCCGTAAAGCACTCCCGCAGCCACCGGTATTCCAAGGGAATTATAGAAAAACGCCCAGAAGAGATTCTCCTTGATGTTTCGTATGGTTCCCCTGCTTAATGCAAAGGCTTTGGATACGTCGGTCAAATCTGACTTCATCAGCACCACATCGCTGGAATCCACCGCAATGTCGCTTCCGTCTCCGATGGAAATTCCCACATCTGCCTGCATCAGTGCCGGAGCATCATTGACTCCGTCTCCCACCATAGCCACACGTTTTCCCTGCTTCTGGAGTTTTTCCACCTCGCCTGCCTTATCCTGTGGAAAAACCTCTGCGATGACTCCGTCTACACCAACACTCTTACCGATATATTCTGCCGTCAGACGGTTATCTCCTGTCAGCATATATACCTGCAATCCGTGGTTTTTCAGGGCTTTGATTGCCTCTTTGCTGCTTTCTTTGACAGTATCCGCCACACAGATAACCCCTGAGAGTTTTCCTTCTATTACCACAAACATTGGAGTTCTGCCTTTTTCGGCTTCTGCCTTTACCTGAGCTTCAATCTCCGTCACAGAAACACCGCACTCCTTCATAAATGCCGCATTTCCTATCTGAACCTGCCGTCCTTCATAGGACGCCTGAATTCCTTTTCCGCTGACTGCCTGAAAATCCCTGACTTTGTCCGGATAAATCCTTCCGGTCTTTTCTCCGTATTCTGCGATAGCTTTTCCCAGCGGATGCTCGGAAAAATGTTCCATGGAGGCGGCAATTTCCATCAGTTTTTCTTTCTCCTCATACATTTCCATCACCGACACCACCGCAGGCTTTCCCTCAGTGATGGTTCCCGTCTTATCCAAAAGCACCACATTTATATTCCGAAGATGTTCTAAGGCTTCTCCGCTGCGAAACAGGATTCCGTGATTTGCTCCCAATCCGGTTCCCACCATAATGGCGGTAGGGGTCGCCAATCCCAAGGCACAAGGGCAGGCTATGACTAATACGGAAACGAAAATATTCAGTACAAAAGCAAAATCCTTTCCCAACAAAAACCATACCACCGCTGCAAAAAGGGCAATTCCCATAACTACCGGTACAAAATACCCTGCCACCGTATCTGCCAGCTTGGAAATCGGTGCCTTCTTTCCCTGTGCTTCTTCCATCATTGCCACAATCTTAGACAAGGTGGTATCTCCCACCTCATGGGTTACACGGACTTTCATGGTTCCGTTATAATTCATACTGCCGCCAATCACCCGGCTGTCCAAGGTTTTTTCCACCGGTATACTCTCTCCGGTCATCATGGACTCGTCCACGGCACTCTCGCCTTCTACAACAATTCCATCAATGGGAATCTTGCTTCCCGGCTTAACCAGTACAATATCTCCCACCGCCAATTCATCGGTAGGCACTTCCATGGTTTTTCCGTTCTGAACCAACAATGCCATATCCGGTGCCAGCTCAATAAGCTTTTGAATGGCATCTTTGGTTTTCTTTTTGCTGTTACTTTCCAAAAATTTCCCCAGCATGACCAACGTTACCACCACAGCCGCCGATTCATAATACAGGTGATGGACATAGGACTTATCACTTGTAATAAGAAAAGTCATAACCAAGCTGTATAAAAAAGCACTTCCGGTTCCAATGGCAACCAGCGAATCCATATTGGGATGCCCGCGAAACAAGGTCTTAAAACCGGTAAAATAGAAATGACGTCCACAGATAAGAACTCCTGTGGTTAATATCAGTTGTGCCACAGCAAATCTCATAGGATACCTATGCATATCCAATACTTCCGGCAACGGTAACGGATAAGGCAGCATATGCCCCATGGAAAGATACAGCAGCGGTATGGACAGACAGATTGCCACAATCAGCCGTATCTTTTTCCGATGGTGCTCCTCCATCTCCTCATCTCTCAGCTCTTCCCGGCTGATTTCTGCCAACTCCCTTGGCTCAAATCCCGCCTTCTGGATTTTCAGCTTGATATCGGATAATTTTACCTGTTCCGTTTCATATATAATATGTGCCTGATTGGTTGCCAGATTTACCTCACAGAGCTTTACACCCTCCAGCTTTCTGGTAACTTTTTCCACAGATGCAGAACATGCGGCACAGGACATTCCCGCTATATTTAAGGTAATTTCTTTTTCCATATCTGCCTCCTTTTCCGTATACCCCATAGGGGTATCTTTTTCTTATTATAGGTCTAAGATTGTATTTTGTCAAATTCCTCCGATTTTATTCCTGAAAACATCTTGACATTTTGTGCATTTCCTATATAATTAATCTCGGTTTGTTTATTAACATTAAACATTCAATTTACAATTAGCTTTATTTTGAGGTGTGTTATGGATATCGGAAATCGTATGAAAGAGCTTCGTATTCACTACGGTCTGACGCAACAGGAGCTTGCCGACCGTTCTGAGCTTTCCAAAGGATTTATCTCCCAGTTGGAACGAAATCTGACCTCTCCTTCCATCGGAACGCTTCTGGATATTATTCAATGTCTGGGGACTACCCCCGCTGAATTTTTTGCAGATGACGAACCGGAACAGATTGTTTTTAAAAAAGAAGATTATTTTACAAAGATAGATGAGGAATCCCATGCAAAAATCGAATGGGTCATCCCCAATGCACAGAAAAATCTGATGGAGCCTGTCCGCATAACCCTTTCCCCCGGTGGAAAATCCATGGAATTAAAACCCAGCGAAGCGGAAGAATTCGGCTACGTGTTAAAGGGAACTATCCGTATTGTCTACGGAACCAAAAGCTATCTCGTAAAAGCGGGAGAATCATTTTACTTAAAGGGCTTAAAACGCCATCACATTGAAGCCTGCGGCACCAGAGAAGCTGTTTTTATCTGGGTATCCAATCCGCCAAGCTTCTAGGAGGAACCAAACATGAACAACGATTTTATTACATTTGAACATATTACGAAATCCTTTGACGGAGAAACGGTTTTAGACGATTTATCTCTGAATATCAAAGAAAACGAGTTTATGACTTTGCTGGGACCTTCCGGTTGCGGAAAGACCACCACCCTTCGCCTGTTGGGCGGTTTTGAGACACCGGACAGCGGCAAGATTTTTTTTGACGGCAAGGACATTACCACCCTTGCACCCAATGAGCGAAAGTTAAATACCGTATTTCAAAAGTATGCACTTTTTCCTCATATGAGCATTGCAGAAAACATTGCCTTCGGATTAAAAATCAGCAAAAAAAGTAAGGCTTATATTGATGATAAAATCAAATACGCCTTAAAACTGGTAAATCTGGATGGCTTTGAACATCGTTCCGTAGATTCCCTCAGCGGCGGTCAACAGCAGCGTATTGCCATTGCAAGAGCCATCGTCAACGAGCCGAAGGTACTTCTCTTAGACGAACCTTTGGGAGCTTTGGACTTAAAGCTGCGTCAGGATATGCAATACGAGTTGATTCGTTTGAAAAATGAGCTGGGTATTACCTTCCTCTATGTCACCCATGATCAGGAGGAGGCTCTTACCATGTCCGACTCCATTGTGGTTATGAATCAGGGATATATTCAGCAGATTGGAACCCCGGAGGATATTTACAATGAACCGGTCAACGCCTTTGTTGCTGATTTTATCGGAGACAGCAATATCATTGACGGTATCATGCTAGAAGATCGTATGGTAGAGATTCTGGGAACCAGATTCCCTTGTGTAGACGAAGGTTTCGGCAAAAATCAGCCGGTGGACGTGGTTATCCGCCCGGAGGATGTGGAGCTGGTAGCCCCGGAAGATGGAATTATCCAAGGAGTGGTTTCTTCCATTATTTTCAAAGGGGTACACTATGAAATTGAGGTAAAGGCAAATGGTTTTGAATGGCTGGTACACACCACAAAGCTACACGAAGTAGGCTCTCAAGTGGGTATTCAGGTAATTCCATTTAATATCCAGATTATGCACAAACCGGAATCCAGTGACGAGGAGGCAACAGAAATCGATGGTTAAACGAAGCAGACAGCTTTTAGCCGGACCATATATTGTCTGGATTATCGGCTTTATCATCCTTCCGGTTCTTATGATTCTTTACTATGCATTTACCGATGCAGCCGGAGCTTTTACTTTTTCAAATGTTGCAGCCATTGCAGAACCGATTCATTTAAAATCTCTACTTTTGGCTTTGAAGCTGGGGATTCTTTCCACACTAATCTGTCTGGTGTTGTCCTATCCTCTTGCAATGATTTTAAATGGATTGCATATCCAGAAGCACAGCTTTATTGTGTTTATTTTTGTACTTCCTATGTGGATGAATTTTATGCTGCGTATTCTGGCATGGCAGATGCTGCTTTCCAACAACGGTATTATCAATACCTTTTTACAGTCCTTGGGATTTTCGGGAATTAACCTGATGAACACTCAGACTGCAGTAGTCTTTGGCATGGTATATGATTACCTTCCTTTTATGCTTCTGCCTATTTACAACTCTCTGGTGCGTATCCGAAAGGATATCATCGAAGCTGCAAAGGATTTAGGTGCCAATAATGTCACCGTATTCTTTAAAATTATTTTTCCGCTTACACTCTCCGGTGTCATAAGCGGCATTGTCATGGTATTCGTACCTGACCTGACCTCCTTTGTCATCTCTGACTTACTGGGCGGCGGCAAAGTACTTTTAATCGGAAATGTGATTGAACAGTCCTTTATGCAGGGCATGGACTGGCACCTTGGCTCTGGATTATCTCTGGTGCTTATGGTATTTGTTCTGGTTTCCATGGCATTTATGAACGGAAAAGGAAAAGATGGGGAGGGAACTGCCGTATGGTAAAAAAGAGCATTGAACGAATTTATTTAATCCTGATTTTTCTTTTCCTCTACCTCCCAATCGGTGTTTTGATTGTACTGTCTTTTAACAATTCAAAATCCCGGGTACAGTGGGGAGGATTTACCTTGCACTGGTATCAGGAGCTGTTTAAAAGCCGTGTCATCATGGAGGCATTTTATACCACCATTACCATCATGCTGGCAGCTTCTATCATTGCCACTCTTTTGGGAACTATGGCAGCTTTGGGTATTCATGCCATGAAACGGCGGGGCAAAGCCATTATGCTGGGAGCCACCAATATCCCTTTGCTGAACGCAGACATCGTAACGGGTATTTCTTTAATGCTGCTGTTGATTCGATTTACCCGATTGGGAGTAAGCACGGTTTTGATTGCACATATTACCTTTAACATCCCTTATGTGATTCTGAATGTGCTGCCAAAGCTGAACTCTTTAAGTCCCAACACCTATGAGGCGGCTTTAGACTTGGGTGCCACTCCTTTTTATGCTTTCCGAAAGATTATCTGGCCCGATATCAAAGGCGGTGTGTTTTCCGGTTTTTTGATGGCGGTTACCATGTCACTGGATGATTTTTCTATTACTTATTTTACGAAAGGTGCCGGAGTGAACACACTCTCCACCATGATTTATACAGAAATGAAAAAGGGAATTAAGCCGGAAATGTACGCACTCTCTACTATCCTGTTTTTGATTGCACTCATTTTGCTGCTTTTGATGAATTACCGCTCATCGAAAAAAAGCTCTGAGGCTGTCTCCCGCATTTAATTACATCCTAAAGGAGGAAACTATGAAAAGAAAACTATGTATGCTGGCTCTTGGAATTGCCGCAATTTTTACTCTGACCGCCTGCGGTTCTTCCGACAGCAAGGAAACCCTGACCGTTTTAAATTACGGAAAATATGTAGACCCTGAGGTCATCGAAATGTTTGAGGAGGAAACCGGAATCCATGTGGATTACGAGGAATACGTGAACCCGGAAGAAATGTACACCAAATATAAAGCCGGAGGCATTGACTATGACGTTATCTGTACCTCCGATTATATGGTGGAACGTCTGATTAACGAGGGAGAAGCTTTGGAAATAGACTTTTCCAATATGCCTCTGAAAGAAAATCTAGATGACTCCTATTTTGAATTCTCCAAAGCTTTTGATCCGGAAAACAAATACTCTGTACCATATTTCTTCGGTACGGTAGGTATTCTCTACAATACCAAAATGGTAGATGCTTCCGAGGTTCAAAGCTGGAATGTCCTCTGGGATGAGAAATACAAAGATCAGATTATTATGGCAAATAGTGTACGGGATACCTTTTTAGTTCCTTTAAAATTAAAAGGCTATTCTTCCAATTCCACAGATGAAAAGGAATTGCAGGAAGCTTTGAAAATGTTAGAGGAACAGAAGCCTCTGGTCTATGCTTATCTGGTAGATGAATGCGGAGATGAAATGATTGCAGAAAATGCTGCTATGGCTCTCGTTTATTCCGGGGAAGCAGCCTATGCAGAAACCATGAATCCAGATTTGGATTACTCCGTTCCTGCTGAGGGTTCCAATATGTGGATTGACTCATGGCTGATTCCTAAGACCTGTAAGAATCAGGAGAATGCGGAAAAATTCTTGGATTTCCTGTGCCGTGAGGATGTTGCCATGAAAAACTTTGAATATGTCTACTATGCTACTCCAAACAAGGCAGTTTATGACAAGTTAGACCCTGAGCTTCAGAATGATAAAACCATTTTCCCAGATGAAGAAACCTTGAATAACTGTGAGATTTATCGTTGTCTGGATGACGAATCCATTACCTTATATAACAACCTCTGGAAAGAATTAAAGGCAAAATAACTCTTGCTTTTTTCTAAAAACCATGTTACATTTAACCCACGCATTCTTTGCGTGGGTTTTCTTATCGTACATTCGTACATTTTATCCCATAAAATGAAACAATTACAATCATATCAACAGAATATAAGGAGGTTCTATGACATATTTTGAATTTCAACAGGAACTGCTGACCCATCTTCAGAAGGATTTCGGAGAGGATTACACCCTTACCATCACACCGGTTCAAAAGAACAATCAGGTGGTGTTGCGGGGACTTACCATACACCGAAAGGGGCTGAATATCTCTCCCGCCATTTATCTGGAATCTTTCTATGACGCATACCAAAGTGGAAGTGACTTTTCCCAGATAACAGCCCAAATCAAAGCTGCCTATATTTCCGCCCAGCCACAGGAAAACATCGACACCGGATTTTTTACGGACTTCTCTGCGGTCCGTCCCCACATCTGTATGAAGCTGATTCACTACGAAAAAAATGAGGAATTCCTAAAAGAAATTCCTCATATCCGTTTTCTTGATTTAGCAGTGGTTTTTTATTATCTTTTTCCTATTACTGTGGGGGAAAATGCCACCATCCTCATCCATCAGAATCATCTCTCCTACTGGAACACCGATGTCCAAACACTCTATGACCTTGCCAAAGAAAATTCCCCCAAGCTCCTGCCCTATTATCTGGACGATATTCTCACTCTGTTAGATCCCGCTTCCCTCATTGCCATACCGGACTCTGAGACTCCTCCCACTCTCTATGTCCTAACCAACAGCGACAAACTTTTTGGTGCTTCAGTGATTCTCTATCCTCATCTGCTGGAATCCATTTCCAAACGGATGGACTGTGATTTCATCATCCTTCCCAGCAGTATTCATGAAGTCCTTCTGATTCCCGATTCCTCGGAAAATAAATCCCTACACTACGATGCCATCATTCAGGAAGTCAACCTTACCCAACTTTCCCCGGAAGAAATTCTGTCCGACCATGCCTATTACTATCAGCGAAACAGCGACTCTATAACTGATTATAAAGCTTCTCATACTCATTCGCCGAAGCCTTCCATGAATAATCACACTTCATAGCACGGACTACCATCTGATTCCACTCTTTTTTATGTTGGGAATAGGTCTCCTTTGCATAACGGATCATGTGTAACATTTCATGGGCATTGTAATTGGCAAAGGAGAAACCGTTTCCGGTCTGTTCATATTCATTGTAGGGTTCCACCGTATCCTTCAGTCCTCCGGTCTCCCGTACCATAGGAAGGGTTCCATACCGCATGCTCATCAACTGGCTTAAACCACACGGTTCAAACAGCGACGGCATTAAAAGAGCATCGGCACCTGCATAAATCCGGTGGGCATGTTTTTCCGAATAACTGATCAGCGACACCATTTGATTTCCGTATTTCCAACTATAATGGCGTATCATATTCTCAAAATGCTCTTCTCCGGTTCCCAAGACCACAAACTGTATCTGTTTATCGGATATCAGAATCTCCTCCAAAATATAATCGATTAAGTCAAATCCTTTTTGGTCGGTCATCCGGGATACGATACCAATCAAAAAAGCATCTTTTTCTACCGGCAATCCCATCTCTTTTTGTAATTCTTCCTTATTTTTCGGTTTTATGCGTTCTACATTCTCCGTATTGTAATGATACGGTATGTAGATGTCTGTTTTGGGATTATATTCCTCATAGTCGATTCCATTTACAATACCCAAAAGTGCAGAGCTTCTTTCTCTCATGACCCCATCCAGACCTTCACCGCCCTCCCGTGTCATAATTTCTTTTGCATAGCTATCACTGACCGTAGTAACGATATCCGAATAGAGAATTCCACCCTTCAGGTAATTGGCTTCTCCATAAGTTTCCAGCTTATCCGGGGTAAAGAGAGATTTGGGAAACCCTGTAATATCCCGAACCTCTTCCAACTTCCACCTTCCCTGAAATTTCATGTTATGTATGGTAAAAACGGTCTTCATGTTCCGGTAAAAGTCATCTTTTCTATAAAACTCTTCCAGATAGACCGGTACCAGCCCGGTCTGCCAATCGTGACAATGGATGATATCTGCCTGAAACTCAATTCTCTTTAGAGTTTCCAATATTGCTTTTGAAAAAAACGCAAACTTTTCAACATCTTCATATATATTGCCATATGGCTTCCAGCCTCCAAAATAAAACTCATTATCAATAAAATAATAAGTGATGCCATCATTTTCTGCCTTCCAGATTCCTACATACTGCTCCCGCCATCCCAGCGAGATGGTAAAATCAAAAAGATACTCCATTTCCTGCTTTTTCTCTTGCAGTATACACATATATTTCGGCAGAATAACCCGCACATCAAACTTCTTTTTATCAAAATATTTCGGCAAAGACCCGGTAACATCGGCAAGTCCCCCCGTTTTGACATAAGGTACTGCCTCCGACGTTGCAAACATCACTTTCTTCATAAAAAATACCTCCCAGTACGATATACTTCATTATACCGTACCCGAAGGTATTTTAAAAGCCAGTCTCTAAGAATTCGTTTTATATTCCAATCTGATTTTATCTGCAATCAATGCGATAAACTCTGAGTTGGTAGGTTTTCCTTTTCCGTTATTGATGGTGTAACCGAACAGCTCATCAATGGTGTCCATCTTTCCTCTACTCCAAGCCACTTCAATGGCATGGCGGATGGCACGTTCTACACGGCTTGGGGTTGTCTGAAACTTTTTGGCAATGGTAGGATATAAAATCTTTGTAATGGAATTCAGCATCTCCATATCATTCACAGACATGATGATTGCTTCCCGCAAATACTGATAACCCTTAATATGTGCAGGCACTCCGATTTCATGGATAATGGTAGTAACATCGGTCTCCAGATTTCGCTCCTTTAATTCTTCCTGCTTCTCATACGGATTTACCTTCCGTACTTCTGTTGCCCGAATCAAATTCCGATTTTTTACGTCTTTAATCCTACTGATTACCATATCATTGTCAAAAGGTTTCATAATATAATAATCTGCACCCAACCGGAAAGCATCTTCTGTAATCTTTTCTTGACCTATGGCACTAATCATAATAAATGCCGGATGTTTTTTGATGGTGCTGTCCCGGTTTACTTTTTCCATAACTCCTAATCCGTCCATTTTCGGCATCACAATGTCCAATAATACTACATCCGGTTCTGCTGTTTTTATCAATTCATAGGCTTCTACACCGTCTTTTGCGGTGCCTATTACCTGTAATTCTTCATCGCTTCGTACTATATCGCCTAAAAGACGTACCATTCTTTCGTTATCATCTGCAATCGCAATGTTCAGCTTTTCCATGCTGTCCCTCCTGGTAAATTTTTCACACATCATGTATTATAACGTTACTTTTCCCTTAATTCAATATAAAACGTCCGCTCAAATTCGACATTTCCTTTATCTTAGCGGTTTCTTTACACGAACCCCGTCGAATTGTTAAATTGTAAACAATCTTATTCTATAACTTTGTCGAAACCTGACAGATAATTATTCATTTACCAAAAGTTCCTCTTTTCCATGAGAGTTCCACATTTTTTTCTGTTTTTCATGAATACATTGGGCATAGATGGACTCTTCATACATTGCCAGACTCAGGGAACGATACCTCTCTGCTGTAAGCAATGCCTGTTCTTTTAACCGTTCATGAAGCTTTGGATTTAATGACCGGACCGCCTTTGCTGCCCACTCTTCCGCATCCTCATTGGTACGGTAGCCGTTAAAGCCATCTTTTACAATATCATCTACTCCCACTGCTTTGACTGCCACCACCGGATTTCCTGCTGCCATTGCCTCTGCCAGCACAATTCCCTGTGTCTCTGATTTGGAAGCATAAAGGAATAAATCCGCCGCATTGAGATAATTTTTTACCTGTCGGTTTTCTATATTTCCCAAAAAACAGACTTCCTCTTCTATGCCAAGGGTTTTTGCGTATTTGCAAAGATTTTCTTTTTCTCCTCCCTCTCCTATATATAACAATCTGAAATTGTCTCCCAAAATCTTTTTCATTTCTGCAATTCCTTCTAACAGAAAATAGGGATTTTTTTCTTTTTCCAATCTGGATACAGTACACAATAAATATTTTCTGTCTCCCCCATAGGTCTCCCGTATTTTTCGAGACTCTTTTTTATTCTGGACAAAAAATTCTTCTTCCAATCCTGTGGGAAATACCTGTATCGATGTATTGGTTCCCTGCTCTTTTACAAGCTGTTTCATTCCCTCGGAAGGTGCCAGCACCAAATCACATTGATTGGTATACCATTTCATGTAAGCAGGAATCAGCACCTTCTTCGTGAGACGAAAGAGGTTTCTTTTCCAAAAACACTCCTCCTCTTCCCTCCGAAAAATTTTCAGATAGTGAAGATAGTCTCCGTATCTGGTATGATAGGTAAAAATCACCGGAATTCCATACTTTTTCCCCAGATTCACCGCACAATTTCCGATAAACATAGGATGATGCACATGGATACAGTCAAACTGCTCTTTCTCAAAAACCTTGTGTATCTCTCCCATGAAAATCGTAGGATAAGGCATTCCATTTTCAATTTTATGTTTTCCGGTAGGATAACGGATAATCCGTTCCGTTGCCTCTTCATCCGACTGTTCCGTTCCTCCGTAGCGTGGTGCAAATACGGTTACCTCATGACCCAACCGCATCAATTCTCTTGCCTGCCGCTCCACCGAAATCTGTATTCCTCCGGTAAAAGGTTTATAATTATTGGTCATCATTGCAATTTTCATCTTCTGTATTCCTCCTTACGACAACACTTGAATGGCTGTCTCCCCAAAAAAGTAACCTGCTCCTACAAATGTCAGATTCCACAAGAAAATTCCCGCCAGCGAACTTAAACTATATTTCAAAAAATTCATCTGCACCATTCCAGCCGGTATGGAAATTAATGTCCTTACCATAGGCAGAAGCTTGCTGATAAATACTCCGATGCAGCCTTTTTCCCGCAGCATTTCCATCTTTTCTTCTACCACATCCTTGTGTTTTGGGAATTTTTTGAAATATAGACCCATAACCTTGGGTCCGCCCATTCTTCCCAGAAAATATAGCAACCAGCTTCCGGTCATCCCTGCTCCGATAGTCAATAGCATTACCATCAGGAAACTGATTTCTCCTTTTGCTGCCCAAATCCCTGCCAAGGGCATTATCACACCTGCGGGAAAACCCGGAAGATTCATGTATTCCAATAATACAATCAGATAGATAAAAACCGCCCCATACTGTATAAAATAGCTTGTCAGCATCTGAACATCCATAGGTTCCTCCTCTTTTCTTAACTCTTTTCACTTATTATAACGAAGGAAAATGGAAATTTTCTTCAATTTATACAATCATAGGAAAATATTAAGAATATGATAAGAATTGGGGGATTTTGGGCATAAAAAAGAACTGTTACAAAAAATCATTTTTTGCAACAATCCCTTTTCTATATATACTTTTCCGCTTCCTTTGCGGTATTACTCAAATATGTGACGGCTTCCACGGGATATTTCCCCACCGCCGATTCTCCTGTTATCATAACGCCCCACGCACCATGCATAACCGCATGGAAAATATCTGAAACCTCTGCTCTGGTAGGCACGGGATGTTCTTCCATGGACGCCAGCATCTGAGTTACTACGATATAGGGTTTCTGGTTCTTCTTACAGGCTTCTTCTATCTGTTTTTGTACCGCCGGCAATTCCCACAAAGGCATATCATTTCCCAAATCCCCCCGGGCAATCACAATCACATCTGCCTGTGGCAGGATATTTTCTAAGTTTTTTACTCCGGTTCGGTTTTCGATTTTTGCAAAAATCCGAATATCCTCTGCATGATTTTCCTTTAAGATATTTCTCACATAAACCAAGTCTTCTCCCTTTAACACAAAAGGCTGCATAATCGCCGTTACGCCGTATTCCTTTGCGAGCCTGATATTTTCTATATCATGGTCTGTCAGCACCGGCATTTTTACCTCCCGGTTTTCAATCTTAATGCTTTTATGAGGCTGTAAAAGACCGCTTCTTACCACCTTTACTGTCAAAAAATCTTTCTCTGTCCCACAGACCTCTCCTTTGATTTTCCCATCATCCAGCAATATGCTATCTCCCCTCTGGGCAACAGCTATCACTTCTTTGGGAACCTCAATCTCTCCTTTTCCCAACCGGACTTTTTGTCCTTCTTCCAGCCATACCGGGGGCTTTAGATTTCCCAGCCGAAGTTCCGGTCCCTGCATATCGATAAGAATCTGCGGCGTCACTCCCAATGCTTCCGCCTGCTTCTGATAAGACCTTATATATTTTTCACTGGCGGCAAGTGTGGTGTGGGACAGATTTAACCTCATCCCTGTCATTCCCGCCTCTATCATTTTTTTCAATATTTCCCCATCGCCGCAGGAGGGACCGAAGGTTCCATAGATTTGTGTGCTCATACTTCTGTCTCCTTACCTTTTGGATGCCTGAAAAAATACCCTTATGGGATATGTCAAAAATCCAAATAAAATATTACGGTTTCGTCCTTACTTTCCACCCGGATGGTACCTCCGTGCAGTTCCACAATCTCCTTTGCAATGGCAAGGCCCAGTCCGGCACCTCCGCTCTTTGTAGAACGTGAAGTGTCCAGTCGGTAAAATTGCTCAAAAATCCGTTCCAGTTTTTCCGGAATAATGGTTTGCCCGTGGTTAAAAAACTCCATATGGACTCCCTGTTCCCCTTTTTCCACCTTTACCAGAATCTCTGTGTCGGGATAACTGTAATTTACCGCATTGCGAAGCAGATTATCAAATACCCTCTGCATTTTATCTACATCGCAGTCCATCATCAGATCCGGTGGACATTCCAATTTTGCTTTCAGATTTTTTCCGAAAACATCGGCTGAAACTCAAATAACAACTGTTCCAACATTCTCGCCAGATTAATATGACTCCGCTCTAAAGTCAGCGTTGTGAGATTGAATCTGGTAATTTCAAAAAACTCATTAATCAAATCCTCTAAACGCTCCGATTTTTCCAAAGAAATATCTATATACTTTTCCTGCAATTCTTTAGAAATCTCCCGCTCATCTTTTAAAAGACTCAAATATCCGATTACCGATGTCAACGGTGTCTTTAAATCATGTGCCAAATAGACAATCAAATCATTTTTCCTCTGCTCTGCCTCCTTGGCTGCCCTCTCATTCTGTTGAATCTTCAGTTTCAGTTCTTCCAAATCCAACGCAAACTCCCGAAGCTCCGGTGACAATTCCCGGCTTTCCTTCTTTGTGTCATAGGCATCTTTTGCCGCCTGCATAATTTCCTCCACCTGCTGATAAGGTTTTCGGAAAAAAAGGTATAAAATTCCTACACACCCGCAAAACAAATAAATTGCTGTAATCCACAGAAAATTACTTGTAAAAAAAGCGGCTGCCCGGTATGGCAAATCCTCTTCCTGAAAAGCATACAGAGAATAAATTCCCTTTACCGCCAGCACCAGAAAAGCACCAAGGCCAATATACAGTACGATTGCCGCCGATGCGAAAAGCACTCTGTTTCTTAAATTTTGGTTCTGTGTTTTTTTATCTTATGGTTCAATTTTGTATCCCACTCCCCAAACAGTTTTTATGAATTTTGGTTTTCTGGATGGCTCCTTTAGCTTTTCCCATATTTTCGCAAAGATACCAAAGCATTGAAAATTCCGTTGGCGTCAGTGAGATTTCTTCCCCATAAAGACTGCATTTTCTGGTATCTTTATTAATTACCAATCCCCTTACATCATACTCAGAAGCTGTTGCTTCCTCACTGACCGTTCCCCGGTTATAGGTGGTATATCGCCGAAGCTGTGTCTTGATTCTTGCCAGCACTTCCAATGGTTGAAAAGGTTTTGTAATATAATCATCCGCTCCTAAGGTCAGTCCCGTAATCTTGTCCATTTCCTCTACCCGGGCAGTCAGCATGATTACCGGAAAAAAGTATTTCTCTCTGATTTTACGAAGCAGAGCCAAACCGTCTATATCCGGCAGCATGATATCCAGAATGGCAAGGCTTATATCTGTATTCTGAATACATTCCAACGCACTTGTACCTTCATAGAATTTATAGACACGGTATCCCTCATTTATCAGATATACCTCCAACAAATCTGCTATCTCTTTCTCATCATCTACCACCAAAATACTTTCCTGCATAATACTGATTCCTTTCATAGATATAATGTCTATTGACATTATATCATAAAAGAGCAAAGCAACAAGCCAAGTGAACCTATATATTCACTTGGCTTTGTGGAACCCGATTACGCCAACGCCCACAGACATTTAATCTGTTTTTGCAATTCCTTAAAACTCCATGTTTTCTCAGAGTTCGATTTATGATTAGGGTCATTCACATAAAATCCGTCTTTTCCATATCCCCGAATCAGTATAAAATGCCCTGTGGTTGTAAAATCTCCCGGTGCCATACTGCATACAATTACCTGTCCTGCATCCAGACGGCTTTTCATGATACTTTCATCCAAAGATATTTCCCCTCCGATAAGCCCCAGCTTATCCGCTCCCTCTGTCCAAAGGCTCCATGAAGTTCCCTCTTCCGTATAATATCCGTTTTCTTCTGCAAATTCTGCCATGACTCTGGGATTTTTGGTGGTATCTCCTGTTAGATAAATATATGCCATGGAAAGACAGGTGGGTCCGCAGCCTGCAAGTCCTATATTGTCCTCTCCATAGGCATCATAGCCCCATCTTCTGTCCCACTGAAACAGAGTCGGAACCTGCCCTTTTTTGCATTCGCCGGAGAGATCAATGGGTTTCCCGATATAATTTTCCCGATTTTTATAATCCCGTGCAAAGGTTTTGGTTTCGGGATTGTTCTTTACCATTTCCTGCAACCAGTCGGGATAAGATTCCATTTCACCGGAGGTGGTACCTCCCATAGTTGTCAACATCCCGGATGCCTGTCCCGGCACAAAATAGTGTAATCCCAAGCCCAAGCAGGTTAAAATCATCAAGAAAACTCCAATTATTTTTATTCTGTGGATTCTCCTGCGTTTTCGCATTTTTCTTTGTCTTTGATTCATGGTATGCTCTCCCTTTCCCTCATATTTCCGTTTCTAAGGATAGCATACCTCAAATTCATTTTTTATATCTTGGAATCTTGCCAAAAACCCCTGCTTTTTTTCTCACGAAAATCTTACGATTTTCCTACGACGGCTGTGGAACTTCAAAATATTCCATCCACTTTCGATACATATCCTGCCCGTTCAGACAGGTATCCACCAAGTAGCCTTTTTCCTGCTCATACTCCCGTAATCCCCGATAATAAAACATCTTATATCGGTCCTCTATTATGATTGGAACAATATTGTATTTCAAACATTCCTTGAACAGAATCAATCTCCCAACCCTGCCATTGCCATCCTGAAATGGATGGATTCTCTCAAACCGGACATGAAAGTCTATCAAATCTTCCACTGTTTTTTCCTGTTTTCTATGATAATCCGCAAGTAATCTTTTCATATCATTTTCTACATTTTCAGGTGCAGAAGTCTCTCTATCCCCTACCATATTCGGTTTCTGCTTATACTCTCCAATATGAAACCAATCTTTTCTGCTATCTGAAGTCCCACTTTTTAATATTCGATGAAATTCCTTCACGATAACCTCCGATAATTCATCTTCCACCACATGTAACAAATATCGAAATGCCTCAAAATGATTTATGGTTTCAATAATATCATCAATATTAACGGTTTCCTTCTCATTTTCCATACCAAGGGTATTGGTTTCAAAAATATATCTGGTCTGGTCTTCCGTTAATTTACTGCCCTCCATATGGTTAGAGTTGTACGCCAGCTTAATCTGGGTGGCATGATATATCCCACCTTTCAAATTCATAGCACTTTCTTCTCGCAAGACAGAAAGCAACGGATTTATCGTAGGTACTTCAAAGGACATGATATCTCCCGGCTGACATTTCAACGCCACACACAATTTCTCAATGACATCTAAACCCACATTTTCATTTTTTGATAACTTTGCCAAGGTTGCGGTGGATATCTTTGCCAATTCCCGCAGTCCGGTCTTATTTAATCCTTTACTTTTTGCAAGTTCAAATAATTTATCATACCGAAATCCCATACCGTTCCTCCAGCTCATTTAATCTTGCAAATATTATATCACAAAATATTTGTGTTATCAAATATTTTTCGTTTGGATATTTGTTATCTGAAATATTTTATATTCTTTATCCTTTTTTGCTATATGGAATCAGATTGTCATCCAATTCAATGTCCAAGGATTTATTGATTATATTCGTTGCAATCATAATCGTTGCAAATGCCGTGATAGCCACAATCTGCTCCTCATTCCAATGCTTCTTTAATTCATCAAAGATTTCCTTTGGTATATTATTGGCATCGCTTACGATTGCCCTGCCGTACCGGATCAGCAAATCCTCCTCTTCCGTAAAAGTAAATGTCTCAAAATCGATGTCCAGTTCTTTGAGAATTTTTCTAAAAAATGCACTGCATAACAGGCAATCGTTTTCTTCTGAGATTGCGTAGCAGAAGAAGTTTACCGCACGTTCTCCTAAAAATGCCTCGATGGTTTTCTCTAACGGAAACCATTCCATTAAGGCGTGGTATGCCGGAATCGAATGCAATAGTGTCAATTTCATATTTGTGATTTTACCGTTCTCTCTGATTTGCTCATCAATCAATGCTTTTACTTCCTCGGAAGCTTCTTCGTATTTTATTTTAGAAATATATGCCATATCCCAATTCCTCCTATCTGGTTAATAAGCCTGCATCCAATACAAACTGACTGCCGGTAATATATCTGGCTTTCTCACTTGCCAAGAATTTCACACTTTCCACCACATCTTCTGTCTCTATCCAAGGCACCGGCAATAAATTTCCGGCAGAGCGTTCTGCGATTTCTACGGGTGTTGTGCCTTCCAATTCCGCCAGTCCATCATTCATTGGCGTATTCACTCCCGTAGGATGAATAGTAATTACCCGAATACCATAAGGTGCCAGCTCAATGGCCTGAGATTTTGCCAGTCCAATCAAACCATGCTTTGATGCCGCATAATGGCTCATACGGTTCAACCCTCTCAGTCCCGCAATAGAAGAATTATAAAGAATCACTCCGCTTTTTTGTTGAATCATATGAGGTATCACATATTTTGATACAAGCCATCCGCCTTTCAGATTGATGTCAATGACTGCATCCCACTGTTCCTCTCCTAACTCATAAGAATTTCCATAGGCGGCAATTCCCGCATTGCTAAACAAAATATCAATCCTTCCGAATTGCTCAATGCCTCTGTCTACCGCTTCCTTTACATCTGAAGCTTTTCTCACATCCCCGGCATAAATGACAATTTTGCTGCCCAATGCTTCTACTTCATCCTTTAATTTTTCCAAATCCTCATTGGAAGAACGATTATATGCGGGATATGATATTTTCTCTCCCAAATCAAAGGCTATGATATTTGCCCCTTCTTTTGCAAAAGAAAGTGCCACTGCCTTTCCCTGTCCTTTTGCCGCACCTGTTATAAAAATTGTTTTTCCGTCAAATTCCTTTGCCATCTCCGTTTCCTCCACGTATCTTACTCACGAAATGCTTTTTCAAAAGCCTGCTCTAAATCTCCAATCAAATCCTCTGCATTTTCCAATCCCACAGATATTCTTACCAAATTGCCCGGAATACCTGCCAGTTCCTGTAACTGTGGTTCCAGTTCCGAATGGGTTGTTTCCGGCGGATTAGCAATCAATGTACGGACATCGCCAATGTTTACATGGTAAGATAACACCTCCAAAGATTTGATAAATGTTTTTAACTGTTCTCTCGTTCCGCCAAAACCGAATGAGAATACCGCTCCCGCTCCATTCGGGAAATACTTATCTGCCAACTCTTTATATTGACTGTCCTTTGCAAAAGGATGTCTTACCCACTCTACTTCCTTCTTGTTCTCCAGATATTCGATGAGTTTCTTTGTGGTAGCTACCTGTTTCTCCAGCCTCTCGGATAATGTGCTAAGTCCCTGTAATACCAGAAATGCGTCGAAGGCACCAAGTGTTGCACCAATAAACTCCAAATAAAAGGTTCTGAGAGAAGCCACAAAAGGAAAATTCGGAGCCAATTCAAGAGAAGTTCTCGGATTACCTTCCAAATCTCTCATCTTATATGATTTTGTATGGAACTGCGGAAAACGCTCTTTGCTGTATACGAAATCACCTTTTTCAACAACAATTCCTGCGATTGTATTTCCATGTCCCGAAATCCCCTTTGTTGCGGAATAGATAATAATATCTGCTCCATGCTCAAATGGTCTGAACAAGTAAGGGGTTGCAATGGTATTATCAACCACCACCGGTATTCCGTGCTTGTGAGCAACCTGGGCAATGGCTTCAAAATCATACACTTCAATGTTTGGATTACTGATAGATTCCAGATAAATTGCCTTTGTATTATCATCAATTAAAGCTTCGTACTCATTCACATCTTCTCTGTTTTTCACAAACTTTGTTGTAATTCCAAATTTCGGAAAGAAATTCGTAAGGGATTCCTGTGCGGCTCCGTAAAGTGAAGATGCAGAAATGATATTTCCTCCGCCTTCTCCTAAAAGAAGAATTGCATATGTAATGGCTGCCATTCCGGAGGCAACTCCAATGGCTGCCGTTCCACCGTCAAGCTCTGCGATACGCTGCTCCAAAACACTTACTGTGGGATTTCCGACTCTGGTATAAATACCTCCGTTTTCACTTCCGGTCCACAATCTTCTTGCCCTGTCAATATCTCCAAGATCAAATGCTGCCGTCTGATAAATTGGCGTATTCACCGCATTTAAATGCTCCTCTGCGGAATATCCTGCGTGGATTCTTTTTGTGTCAAAATGATAATTTTTGTTTCCCATGTATTCGTCCTCCATTTTATTGTTTTCCTATCGGTTTAATATGGATTAAGAATACCATTATTTTCTTATCTTGTATAATACCTATAACCTAGTGTCTGTTATAGGTATTATCTATAACTCTAAACTATGTCTTATACTTTCTTTTCTATAAAAATCTTACGTATCCTTCCTCAAAATATCCAAATATTCCTCATAAGCAAACACTCTATTTCTTGCCTTATTTGTTGTCTCCTGCAAAATTCCAAGCTCTACAAGCTTCTTCACTACCGTAGCCGCCGTGTTATAACTAATCCCTAATTCCTTTGCCGTTTTCTTAATATCGATAATCGGATACTGCTCAATATACTCAAATACTGCCCGTAAATTATCTTTTTTTCGATTGCTTATGGGCAATCTGGCAATATTTTTATCATGTAATATTGAAAGCTGTCTAATCGATTCTAACGAATCCGTTGCAGCTTTACTTACAGCTTCCAAAAAAAATTTTATCCATTGCTCAAAATTACCACTTCTTCTAACTTCACTTATCCGGTCATAATATTCTACCTGATTCTTTTTCAAGAAATAAGAAATATAAATGACAGGTTTACTGAGCACTTTCTGTTCCATCAAATAAAGCAATATCAGAAGTCTTCCAATTCGTCCATTCCCATCTAAAAATGGATGAATTGTCTCGAACTGATAATGAATCAGTGCGGCACGAATCAGCGGATCATACTCCACCTTCTCATTCATATACCTTTCCAAATCGAACATTGCTTCTTCCATATCCTGTACGTTTGGAGGAATATATCTGGCATCTTTTAGGGAGCAGTTTGCAGGTCCAATCCAATTCTGAGAATGTCTAAACTCCCCCGGTGTTTTATCCTGTCCACGTACACCTTCCATTAATTTTTCATGTACTTCTTTCATCAATCTACAGCATAGCGGTAAATTCTCTAATCGTTGTATTGCATACTGAGTTGCTTTCACATAATTCACAACATCTGAAACATCCAGATTTGCATTCATATCCACTTCCGGATCCAGTACATCGTCAAGTGTACACTGTGTACCTTCTATCTGAGAAGAAATCAGTGCTTCCTTCCTAACATACATTGATATAAACAAATCTGCATTTGAAATTAATTGTGATGCAGTATCAAGCTTCGCAAGCTGACGGTTTGCATCCACTACAAGTTTTACGATTTCTTCATCCAATAGAATTTCCGGTACCGGAGGCAGCGGATTCGGCTTAAAGGATTGATAAGTCGCTTCTCCCGTTAAGTTATCGACAAACTTTCCTGCTCGATTCATATATCTTTCTCCTCTTTTTGAAATAACTATATCTAGTATACGCTCTTTATTTCAAAAAGTAAATGGTTTTTGAAATAACATTGTTTAACTTCTAAAGTTTATTTCAAAAACTTAAGTTTTTTATTATTCCTCCAACATCTTCTCCGCAAAAATCCCATAGCCTTTCGCCGGGTCCTGCACAAACACATGGGTCACCGCACCAATCCATTTTCCGTTCTGGATAATGGGACTTCCGCTCATTCCCTGTACGATTCCTCCCGTTACCTCTAATAATTCCTCATCCGTTACCCGAAATTCAATTCCTTTATTGGCTTCTCTGGTGTTATAATTTACTCCCGTAATTTCTATTTCATATTCTTTCCGCTCTCCGTCTACGGTACTTATGATGTTTGCTTTTCCCACAGAAATTTCCTGCTTATATCCCACCTCTACTTCCTTTTCTTTTTCTAACCCCTGAGGTATGTCATCTATTTTTCCGTAAACTCCCGTTGGCTCGTTCTGTGTCACGCTCCCGATACAATATTGATTGCTGTAATTGATGACTCCCGTCAATTCTCCCGGCGTTCCCCGTACGCCCTTCACAATTCCAATGATATTAGTCTCATATAAAAGTCCGCTTGACATATCAATCAGAGTACTGGTATCCGCATCGCTGACTCCATGACCTAAAGCGCCGTAATTTCCGTTCCTTCCGGTGTATGTCAGAGTTCCCACCCCCGCCAAATCATCCCTTACCCAGATTCCCGCTTTATAGGCATTTTCTCCGGTCATGACCGGTTCCACTGCCACCTCGGTCTCCTCCCCTTCCCGTTTGATTCCAAAAACGATTTTCTCTGCACCGTAGGCATTAATCTTGCTCATCAGTTCTTCCTTGGTGTTAACCCTTTCTCCGTTGACCGTCTGAATATAATCACCACTTTTTAACAGATATTTTGCCGGCTCCGTACTGATTCCGTCCGCACCGTTGACAGGGCTGGTTCCGATTACCAGTATTCCGTCCGTTTTCACATAAATTCCCACAGGTACACCGCCGGGAAGTACCTTTCTTTTGGGAACCTCCTGTACATGAACCTCTTTTATGGGAATTATCCCTAGAATTTTACAGGACAGTACATAACTCTTTTCCTCCTGACTTTCTTGGAGGGATGGTATATTATTGTTCAGCATCAGAGAAACCAGAGTCGTCTCCTGTTCTCCTGCCTCTACCCTTTCATAAGTCAGCGGTATCCCGGAATCTATCTTCAGTTCTTCTCCTTCCCGCAGCATTACTTCATTTGGAATCTTATTCATCATGGAAAGATAGCCCATACATAGTATGCAGACCAACATCCCCGCACAAATTCTTTTTTTCATCAATTTTCACACTTCCTTTATCTATCTGAAATTCCCCAAAAGGAATTTTACGCAAAACAAAAAAGAGGCTTCTACGCCTCTTTTAGTATGTGAATATCCTACATTTTCAAACTAGGAGTTTTTGGTTTTTGCCGCAAGATTTTTCATTTCCCGTGCATTTTCCAAAACAGTCTCTGTAATTGTGACACCACCCAACATTCTTGCCAATTCTTCTACACTTTCTTCCTCTTTCATTTTGACAATTCTTGAATGAGTAGCTCCGCCTTCCACCTGTTTTTCAATTAAAAAATGGGTATCTGCCATTGCTGCAATCTGTGGCAAATGGGTAATACAGATGACCTGATGGTTTCGTCCGATTAAATTCATTTTTTCCGAAACCTTCTGTGCCGTCCTTCCGCTGATTCCCGTATCAATCTCATCAAAAATCAGGGTGTCTATCTCATCATTTTCTGCCAGAACCGTCTTTAACGCCAGCATAATTCGTGAAATTTCTCCTCCTGACGCAATACTTCCCAAGGGTTTTACCTCTTCTCCCGGATTGGTAGAAATCAAAAACTGTGCATCATCAGTTCCGTTTGCTGTAAAATGAGCCAGTTTTTCAAAACGCATTTCAAAACGGACAGTCTCAAAATTCAATTCCTTTAAATGTTCCTCCACCAATGCGGTCAGCTCTTTTGCATATTTTTTACGCATTTCGGACAATTTATTACTATATAACTCCAGTTCCTCTTTGAGAACCTTTTCTCTCTCTTTTAACCCCAGCAGATACGCATCATAGTCCTGCAGTTCCTGTACTCTGGTTTCTTTCTCCTCTTTTACCTCCAGAATCTTTTCAATGGTATTTCCGTACTTGGATTTTAAATGATTGATTTCATCCAAACGCTTTTCTGTCTCGTAAAAGCTCTCCTCTGCAAATTCACTTTCTCCCATGTAATCTGCCAGCTCACGGTTAAAATCATTTAAAAGATTGTCAATCTCTGCTAACTGTTCCTCCAATTCCTGTAAACGCTCATCATATCCGCTGACGGTGGACAATTCCCGTACCGCTCTTCCCAGTTGTTCCGTAGCACTGTCCCCTTCTCCTGCGGTCTGTTGGTGTGCCATCATACAGGAGTCCATGATTTTCTTATGGTTCACTAATTTCTGATATTGCTCTTCTAATTCCGAATCTTCTCCGATTTTCAGGTTTGCCCCTTCTATTTCCTGCAATTCAAATTCCAAAAAAGACAGTTCCCGTTTCTGCTGTTCCTCATCCAAGTCCTTTTCTTCCAATTCTCTCAGAACTGCCATATAGGCTTCATAAGAAGACTTCACCGCCGCTTTCAGCTCTCCGATATCCTCCTTGGCATATTCATCCAAAAGTGCCAGCTGATGCTTTTTCTGGGTCAGGGACTGATGTTCATGTTGCCCGTGAATATCAATCAGCAGCTCGGATACCTCCCTTAGCTTTGCCGCAGACACACTTTCGGAATTGATTTTTGCAATACTTCTGCCGCCGGAAATTTTACGGCTCATAATCACAAGTCCGTCCTCAGGATAGATATCCAATGCCTTTAGTTTTTCCGTTTTTTCTTCCCCGGTTACTTCAAACACCAATTCTGCCAAGGCAAAATCCGCATTTTCTTTTATCATTTCTTTTGGTACTTTTTCGCCAAGTGCCATTCCGATTGACCCGATAATTAAGGATTTTCCCGCACCGGTCTCCCCGGTAAGGATATTGAGTCCCTGCTCAAAATCCACCTCTAATTCATCAATCAGGGCTAAATTTTTCACGTGTAGATTCCGTAACATTCCTTCTCCTATTCTCCTAAGATTCTGCGAAGCCGCTCCATGAGATTTACATTATCTTCCACGGAACGCACCGCACACATAATAGTATCATCCCCTGCTATGGTTCCCACAATTTCATGGAAATTCATGGCATCCAAAGCTGCCGCCACTGCCATTGCCATACCGGCCACTGTACGAATGACCAAAATGTTCTGTGCCATGTCCATGGATGCAAAACCATCCCGCAGCACACGAATATACTTTTCCGCAAGATTTCCATCGGTTTCCGTCAGAGGTACATATTTTTGTTTTCCATTGCTCATGGCAACCTTTATCAGACGAAGCTCCCGTATATCTCTGGAAACCGTTGCCTGAGTTACCTGATAACCCTCCTGCTCCAATTTTTCAGACAGTTCTTCCTGGGTTTCAATGTCATTTTTACTGATTATCTCTAAAATTTTTGCATGTCTTTTTGACTTCATGGATTCTCCTCTCACCGTATCTATAAATAAGTTTGCATCTTTTTACTTAAAATCTCAAGAAAACTGATCTTACTAAGTTTTAAAATATTGGTGGCACTCTTTGCCTTTCGTACAATAATCTTATCTCCCACTCCCAGCCTTATGGTATAGTCACCGTCAAAGCTGACTTCCGCCGTTTCATTTTCCTCGTTTCTGGCTCCAATCTCAATCTCCACACAATCCTCCGCACTGAGTACAATGCTTTTGGAATTCAGGTTATGAGGATTGATAGGGGTTACCAGCATAAGCTCTGCCTTAGGGTCCACAATCGGTCCCCCCGCAGACATATTATAGGCAGTGGAGCCGTTGGGTGTTGCCACAATGATTCCGTCTGCCGTGTAAGTATTCAGGTATTCTCCGTTTACCTTTAAAATAATATTTTTTATGGAAAACTGGTGGCTTCTGTGTATGATAATATCGTTAAAAGCCACCTGACTCTCCAACTTTTCCCCATTTACAACACAGTATCCTTCCAGCATCATCCGCTGTTCCACCATGAAATGATTCTGCATCATTTCATCGATGGCTCCGTATACAGTATTCTCCTCCAATTCACAGAGGTAACCCAAAGTTCCCAGATTCACTCCGATAAGAGGAATATTTCTGTCATGTAAATCTCTGGCTGCCCGAATCAGAGTTCCGTCACCTCCCAAAACCAGAATACATTCTGTCTTATCAGGTATTACCCGGGGATTGATACACTCCCGGTTTTCCTTGCTGCCACTGCTGTAATAACAGCTACAGCTTCCACCTTTTTTTTCAATGTACTCTTTAAGCTTTTTGGTTAGTGCTTTTTTCGCATCCTTATGCGTGTTTGTAATAATAAAAAAATGTTCCATGACTAATCCAACTCTCCGTGTGCCGCCGATACTACCTCGTTGACATCTATATTTTCTTCCTTCCGGCCGCCTTTACAGATATGTACCAGATATTCGATATTTCCCTCCGGTCCTTTAATCGGCGAATACTCCAGATGAAGAATGGAAAATCCCAATTCTCTTGCATCTGTAATTACCTTTTCAATAACTTCCCTGTGTACTGCCGGATCTCTGACAACACCTTTTTTTCCTACTTTTTCTCTTCCTGCCTCAAACTGGGGCTTTATAAGACAAACCATCTCGCCCTCATCCCTCAGCAATTCCTTAGCTGCCGGAAGAACCTTAGCCAGCGAAATAAAGGACACATCCACCGAAGCAAAATCCAGTACATCTGCAATATCCTCCGGTGTCACATAGCGGATATTTGTCTTTTCCATACAGACTACCCGCTCATCGGTCCGCAGCTTCCATGCAAACTGACCGTATCCCACATCCACTGCATAGACCTTTTTTGCCCCGTTTTGCAGCATACAGTCTGTGAAACCTCCGGTGGAAGCTCCAATGTCCATACAGATTTTATCTTCCAATGATATTCCAAAATGAGTCATGGCTTTTTCCAGCTTTAAGCCGCCACGGCTGACATATTTCAATGTGTTTCCTTTGATTTCGATGTCGGCATCCTCTGGAATATTCGTTCCTGCCTTATCCTCTCTCTGATTGTTGACAAATACATTTCCTTCCATAATCATGGTCTTAGCTTTTTCTCTGGAAGGTGCCAAACCTTTCTTTACCAATAAAACGTCTAATCGTTCTTTCATTTGATCCCCACATATTCTGCAATTATTTTTTCTGTCACCGATTCCGCATCAATTCCCACCTCATGGTAAAGAATATCTACTTTTCCGTGTTCCACATATTCATCGGAGATTGCCACCGTCAGCAACCGGATGTCATAACCGCATTCCTGCACATATTCCATCACCTGTTCTCCGAAGCCTCCGCTTTTCACATTCTCCTCCATAGTTACCAACAGCTTATGCTCCGTAACCGCCACATCCAAGGCTTCTGTGTCAATAGGTTTTGCAAATCTGGCATTGATAATGGAACAGTGATAACCTCTCTCTTTTAAACGTTCACGAACCTGAACCGCTGTCTTTACCATACTTCCGAAGGCAAACAGGCAGATTCCCTCTTCATCATAGAGAATCTCACTTTTTCCGTAACAAATCGGTGCCCTCATTTTCTCCAATCCGTCATAGGCTTCGCCTCTGGGATAACGGATGGCAATCGGTCCTGAATAATCAATGGCAAATTTCAACATATCGGAAAATTCCCATTTGTTTTTTGGTGCCATAAGGGTCATATTGGGAATACTGCACAAATAGGAAATATCAAAAATTCCCTGATGGGTCTCTCCGTCACTTCCCACAAGACCTGCCCGGTCGATGGCAAAAACCACATGAAGATTCTGAATGCAGACATCATGCAATATCTGGTCATAGGCTCTCTGCAAAAAAGAAGAATACACTGCCACCACCGGAATCAAGCCCCCGGCTGCCAGTCCCCCGGCAAAGGTTACCCCATGTTCCTCGGCAATTCCCACATCAAAGAAACGCTCCGGAAACATATTGTGGAATCGCTTCAACCCAGTTCCTGTTTCCATCGCCGCTGTAATAGCAACCACTTTCTCGTTGCGGTCACCCATTTTTCGCATAACCGTAGAAAAAATATCTGTATAATCTGCTTTTTGCTTTTTATTTTTCGGAAGTCCCGTTGTAATCTCAAAAGGCTCCGCTCCATGGAATCTGGCAGGATGACGCTCCGCCGGTCCGTAGCCTTTGCCCTTTTTGGTAAGACAATGCACCAGAACCGGTCCCTCTACTCTGGCTGCTTCTTTAAATACCTTTACCATGTCTGCTATATCATGACCATCAATGGGACCCAGATAGGTAACTCCCATATTTTCATAAATCATACCCGGAATAATCAACTGTTTAATACTGCTCTTGGTTTTCCGCACCCGCTCCACCATTCGCTCGCCGTAAACCGGAATTTTACTCAAGGACTGGGCTACTCCTTCTTTCAGTTCATGGTAAGATTCCGCAGTTCTGAGACTATTCAGATGATTAGACAGTCCCCCCACGTTCTCCGATATAGACATATTGTTATCGTTTAATACAATAATAAAGTTTTTCTTGATTTCCGCTGCGTTGTTCAATGCCTCAAAGGCCATTCCTCCTGTTAATGCACCGTCGCCGATAACGGAAATTACTTTATAATCCTCTTCCTTTAAGTCTCTTGCATAGGCGTAACCCAAACCTGCGGAAATAGAGGTAGAACTGTGTCCTGTTCCAAAAGCATCGCAACGACTCTCTCCCGGCTTCGGGAAACCGCTCATTCCTCCGTATTTACGAAGCTCATCAAATCCCGCTTTTCTTCCGGTAAGTATCTTATGGGTATAGGACTGGTGCCCCACATCCCAGATAATCTTATCCTTTGGCAATTCAAATGCCAGATGAAGTGCCATGGTAAGCTCCACCACACCCAGATTGGATGCAAGATGACCTCCTGTTTCTGAAATTTTCTCAATCAAAAATTCCCTGATTTCTTCCGCCAGCACCTCCAGTTCCTGAGGTGACAGCTTTTTGATGTCATTTTCCTTTTTTATCTTTTCTAAAATCATGCGACTAAGCACCTCTATTTTTTCCGTTCAATCAATTCTTTTATTAATTCAATTAAAAACGGATTCTCATACGGCAATTTTTGCAAATCTTCCATTGCCGACTCCGATATTTTTTTCACATCTTCTTTGGACTTTTCCAGTCCTTCAAATGCCACATAGGTATTCTTTCCGTTTTTCTCGTCAGAACCCACCGGCTTTCCCAATTCCTCCGTGGTACTGGTGATGTCCAAGATATCATCCTGTATCTGGAATGCCAGTCCGATTTTTCCCGCTGCTTTTTCCACAAGATTCTGTTCTTCCTTATTGGCTCCTGCCAGAATTGCTCCGATTACCATTGCGGATTCCAAAAGAGCAGAGGTCTTATGCAGATGGATAAAATCCAGCTTTTCTTTGTCGATGACCGTTCCCTCTGATTCCACATCCACAACCTGTCCGCCAATCATTCCATAGATACCGGCTTTCCTTGCCAGCACCAGCATTGCCTGTCCCACAGCCGGATTCTCCGGTTCCAACTGGAATGCTCCTGATGCTGTCTCAAAGGCATAATTCAGCAAAGCATCCCCTGCTAAGATTCCCATTGCCTCACCATAGACGATATGGGTGGTTTTTCTTCCCCGGCGATACTCATCATTGTCCATTGCCGGTAAATCATCGTGCACCAGCGAATAGGTGTGAATCATCTCAATGGCTGCCATAAATGGATAAATCGTCTTTGAAGTTCCTCCAAAAAGACGGTAGGTCTCCAGCATCAGCATGGGACGCAGCCGTTTTCCTCCGGCAAGTATGCTATAATTCATTGCCTTCATAATGGTTTTCTGGTAACCTTCCTCTTTCGGCAGATACTCTTTTATAATTTTTTCTATCTCTTCTGCTCTTCTTCCAATCTCCCTATTCATATTGTGTTCTCCTAAAATTCTTCCAATTCTCCCTGAGCATTCATTTTCAGCAATTTCTTCTCCACGGTATCTATCTTATCGTTGCACTTTTTCAATGCTTTCATCCCACTTTCATAAAGGGAAAAGGATTCCTCCAAGGAAATCTCATTATCCTGCATCTTCTCTATAATCTCTTCCACCTGTGTAAACAGTGTCTCCAATTCCATCTCAATTCTCCTTTACCGCCGTGACTTCCGCCTCTATGGTTCCGTCCGTCACATGAATCTGAAGGGTTTCTCCTGTTTTTACATCCTCGGTCTTTCGGATGTTTTTTCCCTGACGGTTTCGCACTACGGAATATCCCTGACTCAGCTTTTTCGCCGGAGAAAGTCCGTCCAAAGCTCCTGCTAACAGTTCCATCCTATGCTGATTCTCTCTAAGCGTCCTCTGCATCAACTGCCCTAAACGCTCCTCCAAATCCATGGCATACTGCCGCTTGGAATTTATCTGATTCTCCGGGCTTAACAACTGTAACTGTTTTGCCAGATACTCTTCCTTTTGCTTCGCCCGCTCCAATCTCGCTTCCATTCTGCGGTTCATCTGCATTTTCTCATGTGCCAGTTTTTCATAAAAGCTCTGGATATCAAAAACTGCCAACTCTGCCGCTGCCGACGGTGTAGGTGCCCTCAAATCTGCCACAAAGTCTGCAATGGTGGTATCCGTTTCGTGTCCCACTGCGGAAATCACCGGAATGCTGCATTCAAAAATAGCCCGGGCAACCGCTTCTTCATTAAAGGCCCATAAATCTTCAATGGAACCTCCGCCTCTTCCCACAATCAATACATCCGGCTGCAAGCTTTCCATTGCCTGAATGCCCTGTACGATACTGGCAACCGCTCCTTCTCCCTGCACCAAGGCAGGATATAAAATCAACTGCACATAGGGATTTCTTCTACCTGCAATATTACGGATATCCTGTATCGCCGCCCCGGTAGGTGCCGTAACAATCCCCACGGTCTTTGCATACTTGGGAATCGACTGTTTATACTCCGGTGCAAACATTCCCATTTCTTCCAGTTCTCTTTTGAGAGCTTCATACTTCTGATAAAGGTCTCCGGCTCCCTCCAAAGCAATCTCTCTGGCATACAGTTGATATTTGCCGTCTCTCTCATAGACTTCAATGGAACCGGTGACAACCACATTGTCACCTTCTTTCATTTGAAAGCGTAAACCCCTCCGATTTCCCGCAAACATTACCGCCTGCATGGTTCCGGTAGAATCCTTTAACGTAAAATAAATATGTCCCGAAGAATGATACTTACAATTACTCACCTCTCCTTTGACGGAAATGTGATGCAGCATAAAATCCTGTGCAAACATATTTTTAATATAAGTATTTACCTGTCCTACGGAATAAATATTCTTTCTCATACAAATTTTGCCAAAACTCCGTTAATAAAAGCAGGGGAACCATCGGTACCGTATTTCTTTGCCAGTTCTACCGCCTCATTGATAGCTACTCCCTCAGGAATCTCTTCATCATAACAGATTTCATACACGGCAAGCCGCAGCAATGCCAAATCCACCTTGCTCATTCTGCTGGTCTTCCAGCCCGTCGCCTTTTCATTGATTGCTTCATCAATCTCATTCAGCTTTTCTACAATCTTCTGGTATTTTTCCTGTATATAAGTATTTTCTTCAATCTCTTCCTCTTCCAGAAAAAGCTCCATCTGTTCCGACATCTCTTCACTTTCATGGAATTCTATCCGAAATAACATTTTAAAAATCTGTTCTCTTATCTCTCGTCTGCTCACTTGTTTACCTCATATTCTAATTTCTGTTTTATTTGGAACATTCCGAAAAAATTCTCTCATATCATAAAAAAGGAATGTCCGCTCTGAACATCCCTTATTATACAACATCCGTGCCTATTAAAAAAGCATTATTTGTTATTTCCCATATCCACACTGGCAATACGGATATTGATTTCCGTTACCTCTAAGCCGGTCATATTCTCAATCGCATTCTTAACCCGCTCCTGTACTTTGCCGGAAACCTCCGGGATGGAATATCCGTAGGCAATGTTCAAAGCAATGTCTACTTCCACATTGGACTCGACGATGGATATTTTTACTCCCTTGGAAAGATTCTTCATTCCCAGCTTGCTTACCAGTTCATTGGTAATATTGCCTGCCATGGAGCTGACACCTTCTACTTCCGTAGCCGCAAGACCTGCGATGATTGCAACCACTTCACCTGCAACATGTACCTCTCCTGATTTGTCATTTTTTATACTAAAACTCTGTCTATCTTCTGCCATTGTTCTACCTCCAATATCTAATATGAACCTATTATAACAGATTATTCCCGGTTTGGAAATAAAAGTTGTGAGGATTTTTTCTTACAGTTCATACGGTGTCACCTGATATACATAGTAATTTAGCCAGTTACTATAAAGATTATTGCTGTTTGCCCGCCATTGCAGCAACGGTCTCTGGGTAGGATCATCGTTTGGATAATAATTATAAGGAATTTCTATCGGCAATCCCTTGTCCAAATCTCTATGGTATTCTTTGTCCAAGGTAATTCGGTCATACTCAGGGTGTCCCATAACAAAAATCTGTTTGCCTTCGTTGGAGAGACATAAAAATACTCCTGCCTCTTCTGATTTTGCAAGCACCTTTAATTCCGGACAATTCTCTATATCCTCCGTAAGAATTGCGGTATGGCGGCTGTTAGGAGCGTAAAACACATCATCAAAACCTC
Organism: uncultured Lachnospiraceae bacterium; assembly: GCA_958349535.1. Classification (GTDB taxonomy): domain Bacteria; phylum Bacillota; class Clostridia; order Lachnospirales; family Lachnospiraceae; genus Maccoyibacter. The sequence goes on along the minus strand of CATWDJ010000001.1, from coordinate 23,048 downwards.
TTACCAGCGGCACTTTCCGGTTCAACACCCGGAATGGATAGACACCAAACAGCTTTTTCGGAAGCAATACCTTATCAATTCCAAAATGATAATAGAGTCCTGCCTGTGCTCCCCAGCAAATATGCAGGGTACTGGTAACATTGGTCTTTGTCCAGTCCATAATCTCACAAAGCTCTTCCCAGTAATCCACCTCTTCATAGTCCAAATGCTCGATAGGGGCTCCTGTGATAATCATTCCATCAAATTTTAAATGCTTAATATGTTCAAAGGTCGTATAAAATTTATTCAGATGATTGGCAGATACATTCTGCGATTCATGGCTTTTTACTGTTAAAAAGGTAATATCCACCTGCAACGGGGTATTGGATAATGCCCGCAAAAGCTGTAACTCCGTATCCTCTTTCAGCGGCATCAGATTCAAAATACACACCTGTAGCGGACGAATATCCTGGTGGATGGCACGGTTTTCATCCATAACGAATATATTCTCATTTTCCAATATTTCTTTTGCCGGCAAATCTCCCTGTGTCTTAATCGGCATATCATTCCCTCTTTTCTATGATTTCTTCTTATGCGTTCTCCTGTGTCAGCATAGCCTTCAGTTCTTCCTCTGTCAATATCTCAATTTCCAAATCCTGTGCTTTGGTCAGCTTACTTCCTGCATTTTCTCCTGCCAACAGATAATTCGTCTTTTTGGAAACCGAACCGGTAACCTTTCCGCCGTGGGCTTCAATCAAAGCTGCCGCTTCCTTTCTATCCATGGATGGCAGAGTTCCTGTAATGACAAAGGTCAATCCCTCCAATGTAGCTGCCTGTCTTGTAGCTTCTTCCTGCTCCATATTGACACCATATGCTTCCAAACGTTCCAGAATTCTCTGGTTTTTCTTTTCCTCAAAATAATTGCGGATACTGAGAGCGGTAATCTCTCCTACATCATTTACCTCTGTCAGCTCCTCCTGACTGGCTTTCACCAATTCTGGGATACTGCCAAAGTGTTTCAGAATCGCCTTCGCCGCTGCCTTTCCCACATTTGGAATTCCAAAACCGGTCAACAACTGCCATGCTTCATTTTGTTTTGACTTCTCGATAGCCTCCAACAGCTTATCCGTATTCTTTTCTTTTCCGATGATTCCCTGCTCAATCAGTTCCTCCCGGTGTTCGTTTAACGTATAGATATCCGCAATATCCTGAATATAACCCAGCCGGATTAAATCCTCGATATAAACCGTTCCGAACCCTTTGATATCCATGGCATCTCTGCCCACAAAATTAATGATATGACGCTCTAACTGTGCCGGACAATTAGGTGACGTACATTTGATATCAGCGGTATCTCTTTCCCGTTCTGTTTTACTTCCGCAGACCGGACAGACTTCCGGTATCTTAAAACGCTGCACACCCTCCGGCCGTTTTTCGTGCAATACCTTTTTAACTTTCGGAATAATCTCTCCCGATTTGTATACCACAATGGTATCTCCGATTCCGATATCCAGTTCATCAATAAAATCCTGATTGTGGAGTGTTGCTCTGGAAACGCTGGTTCCGCAAAGCCGCACCGGCTCAAACACCGCCGTAGGGGTAATACGCCCTGTTCTTCCCACCGACAACTCAATGTCCAAAAGTTTTGTTTCCTTTTCCTCCGGTGGATATTTATATGCCACTGCCCATCTTGGCACCTTGGAGGTGGCTCCCAGCTTTTCCCGGTCTGACAGACGGTTCAGCTTTATCACCGCTCCGTCAATATCATAAGCCAGATTTCCTCGGTTCTCTCCGATTTGTTGGATGGCTTTCCATACCTCATCCGCAGTTTTGCAAACCGTATAGGACTCAATGACCTTCATTCCCTGCTTTTTCAGATACTCATATCCTTCCGTATGGGTTTCAAAGGAAATCCCCCTGCTGTCCTGAATATTAAAAATGAACATAGACAAATCCCGTTCTTTGGTAATGCTGCTGTCCAACTGTCTCAGGGTTCCGGCAGCACAGTTTCTCGGATTTGCAAATTGTTTTTTGCCCAGAAGCTCCTGCTTTTCGTTGACTTTTTCAAAGGCTTCATTGGTCATATAGACCTCGCCCCGCACCTCCAGATACTCCGGTGCATCCTTTAATTTCTTTTTGATATCCTTAATCACTCTTGCATTGACGGTAACGTCCTCTCCAAATTGGATTCCGTCACCTCGTGTTTCCGCCAGTTTCAAAAGACCGTTCTCATACCGCAGACTCATGGAAAGCCCGTCAATCTTGTATTCCACTACAAATTCCGGCTCCTGCAGCTGCTTTTGCATTTCTTCCACAAAGCGGTACACATCTGCTTTATCAAAAACATCCTGCAGGCTCAACATCGGCACATTGTGTTCCACCAGTACCCCGGCCTCTCGCTTGGCACTGCCTCCTACCCGCTGTGTAGGAGAATCCGGTGTTACAAGTTCCGGGTTTTCTGCTTCTAATTTTTTCAGTTCCTGCATCAACTGGTCATACTCATAATCGGTAATCTCAGGGTCATCCTGATTGTAATATCTGTCAATATGGTATTCTATGGTTTTCTTTAGCTGGTCAATTTTTTCTTTGACTTCCATACAAGAATCTCCTATTTTTCCTCATCTTTTTTCAAGGCTGCCGATAACTCCGCCCACTCTTTTTCCGTAAGTTCCCGGTATTTTCCCACCGGAAGGTCTCCCAGATAAATATTCATAATCCGTACCCGCACCAATTTGGTTACACGATAACCAAAATATTCACACATTCGGCGAATCTGACGGTTTAGTCCCTGAGTCAGAACAATACGGAAGCTTCTCTTTCCTGTCTGCTCCACCTGACACTTTCTGGTCATGGTGTCCAGTATCGGTACACCTCCTGCCATACCCCGAAGAAAAGTCTCCGTTACGGGACGGCTTACCGTTACCTCGTATTCTTTCTCATGGTAGTTTCTGGCTTTCATAATCTCATTGGCAAGCTCTCCGTCATTGGTCAACAGGAGTAAGCCTTCCGAATCTTTATCCAATCTTCCGATGGGATAGATTCGTTTTGGATAATTGAGGTAATCGATAATATTATTTTTTTCCTTTTTAGCGGAGGTACATACAATTCCCTTTGGCTTATGATACGCCAGCAGAATCCTTTCATCCTCTCTGCTGACAGGCTTTCCGTCCACACATACCTTCTGCCCCGGCTGGATTCTGTCTCCTAACTGTGCAACGGTTCCGTTGATGGTAACTCTTCCATCCTCCACCATACGGTCCGCACCTCTTCTGGAGCAGATACCTGCCTCACTTAAAAATTTGTTAATTCTAATACTTTCCTGTTCCATAATCTTCTTTCCAAAAAAACGGAGACCGAAGTCTCCGCAATTTTTCTTTACTGTAGCAATTCTGTCTTTACATAACCTGTCTTGTTCTTATAATTTACCTTGGTCCAGCCTTCCGCATAACACATTACCACGGTAGCTTTATCGCCTGCCGCCGCTACGGTTACCTTGCTGGAAGTCTCACTCATGGATGAGCGAATATTGGCTGTGGTGTTAAAGGTTACCGTCTGACCTTCGGAATATACGGCTGTACTTACATCCTGCTGTGGCACCTCCGTAGAAAGATACTCGCTCTTGATATAACCGGTGGTTCCATTGTAAATTACAATGCTCCAATCATCCTGCACTCCGGTTCTGCTTAACGGTGTGCCAAACTCTACTGTTGCCAGAATATTTCCGGAGGTACTTGCTGCATCTCTCATATTCGTTTTGGTTGTGGTATATACCGTCTCTGCATTTTGCAGTGCTGCCTGTTGCTGGGCCGCCTCCTGTGCTGCCTGCTCTTCTGCTGCCTTAGCCGCCGCTTCCGCTTCTGCCTGCTGTCTTGCTGCTTCTTCCTCTGCTGCTTTAGCCGCTGCCTCTGCCTCTGCTTTTGCCTGCTGTTCTGCTTTGTAAGCACTCAGCCACTGCGGAATTACTGTATTGTTCAGAGAATTGATGTATTCGGAAAGTGTCGGGTCGGCTGCCAGTGCCTCCTGACTCTTCTTTTCTATCTCTTCTGCCAACTTTATGAAATCATCCTGTTTCTCATATTCCTTAATATAATCGGATACGCTGGCATCCACTTCTTTTTCATTTGTTGCCACATAGTTAAAGGTGCTATACAAATTGTCAATATAAAGCTTACCGTCATCATTGGTTCTCAGATAAAAGGTTTCCAGAGAAGGAACCATTGTCTCAATGTTCGGGAACTTCATATTGCTTGTAACGGAAACAATGTAAGAATTCTTATCCATACCATCCATCACATAGCATTTGATATCCTGATAACTCTCAACGTACTGGCTGAACATTACAATGTAGCTCTGCTCAAATTCAGAAATCGGCGTTACCGTCTTCTTCATGGTTTCCACATCGCCTGCTGCATAGCTGGTATAATAATCCTTCATCAGCTTTACAATCTCTTCGTTCTTATCCACCTCATATTCATCTGATTTTGAAAAACCTGTCCGATTATCCGAGGAACCGTTGTGTACTCCTACCACAATCAGTATGATGGCAAAAACCAATACTGCCACCGCTCCAATCAGTGCCTTGCTATTCTTTTTACAAAATTCCACAATGGACTCTTTGTCCACATTCTGCAACTTCTTCTTAAAATCCTCTGTATTCATAAATCCTCCTAATAGATAGGTCTCATAATTCATTACCCAAAATGCATCTAGCGGGAGTCGAACCCACATTACCGGAATCGGAGTCCGGCGTTCTATCCATTAGACTATAGATGCCTGCTTTTTATAGCAAAAACTATCATATCATATTCATAGAAAAAAAGCAAAGAAAAAAGTGTGAAATTCCCATTGAAATTTCACACTTTATTTTCTAGGCTCCTACTTCCTCAAACTGAGAGTTGTAAAGTTCTGCATAAAAGCCGTTTTGTTCCAGTAACTGTTGATGGGTTCCCTGCTCGATGATATCTCCATCTTTCATTACTAAAATCAAATCTGCATCCTTAATGGTTGACAGCCTGTGTGCAATGACAAAGCTGGTTCTTCCCTTCATCAGATTATTCATGGCTTTCTGGATTCTCGCCTCTGTTCTGGTATCTACGGAGCTGGTGGCTTCATCCAGAATTAATATCCGGTTATCTGCCAAAATAGCTCTTGCAATGGTGAGAAGCTGTTTCTGACCCTGAGACACATTACTTGCCTCTTCATTCAATTCCATTTGATAGCCTCCCGGCAAAGTGGAGATAAAATGATGAGCATGAGCTGCCTTTGCAGCCACAATCACTTCCTCATCTGTGGCATCCAGCCGACCATAACGGATATTCTCCATAATGGTTCCTTTAAAAAGCCATGTATCCTGTAAAACCATTCCAAAATTTTCTCTCAGTTCACTTCGGTTGAAATCACGGATATCATGTCCGTCCACCCGGATGGTTCCCTTATTTACATCATAAAACCGCATCAGTAATTTTACCATGGTGGTTTTTCCAGCTCCCGTAGGTCCTACGATTGCCACTGTTTCTCCCGGTTCCACTTCACTGTTAAAATTATGGATAATGATTTTATCCTCATCATATCCAAACTGAACGTTTTCAAAAGAAACTCTTCCCTCAATAGACTCCGGTGCAACAGCATGTTCCACATACTGCTCTTCTTCCTCTTCCTCTAAAAACTCAAAGACACGTTCTGTTGCCGCAGCCATGGACTGCAACATATTGGATACCTGTGCCACTTGGGCTATTGGCTGGGTAAAGCTTTTTACATACTGGATAAACGCCTGAATATCTCCTACCTGTATGGTTCCTTTAATTGCCAAAAGACTTCCGCTGACTGCCACTGCAACATAGCCCAGATTTCCCACCAGCATCATAATCGGGTGCATCATACCGGATAAAAACTGTGATTTCCATGCGGACTGATACAGCACATCGTTATCCTTTTTGAAATCTTCCAGCACGGCTTCCTCACGGTTAAAAGCTTTAATAACATTCTGTCCGCTGAAGGTTTCCTCCACCTGTCCGTTAATCTTGCCCAAATATTCCTGTTGCGTAAAGAAAAATTTCTGTGATTTCTTCATCACTAAGGCAATCAATCCCCCGGAAATCGGCAGCATTACAACGGCAATCAAAGTCATCAGAGGACTGATGGTCAGCATCATAATTGCCACACCGATAATGGTAGTAATGGAAGTAATCAATGTGGTCACACTTTGATTTAAACTCTGTCCCAAAGTATCCACATCATTGGTAATACGTGAAAGGACTTCTCCCACCGTACGGGATTCAAAATACTTCATTGGCATCCGATTGATTTTTTCAGAGATTTCTCTTCTGAACCGATAACACATTTTCTGTGTAATTCCCGTCATAATCCATCCCTGTACAAAGGAAAATAAAGCACTGATCAGATACAGACATAAGAGCAATATCAAAACTCTTCCTATTTTGCCAAAATCAATCCCTCCGGTTCCCTGTACTTTCCGCATTAACCCTTCAAACAATTCTGTGGTTGCCTTACTTAAAACCTTCGGTCCGATAATATTAAAAACCGTACTGCCAACGGCAAAAAGCAACACCGCAAAGACACCTATTTTATATTTACCGATATATCCCATCAGTTTTTTCATGGTTCCTTTAAAATCTTTTGCCTTTTCTCCCGGTGCCATTCCACCGTGGGGTCCATGAGGCGGACCTCCGGCTTTTCTTCTATGTTCCATTTCTGCCATTAGCACGCACCTCCTTTCAACTCTGCCTCCGATAACTGGGATTTTGCAATTTCCAGATAAGTCTCACAATCTTTCAAAAGTTCTTCATGAGTTCCCATTCCCACAATTTTTCCATCATCCAAAACAATTATTTTATCGGCGTGAAGTACCGTACTGATACGCTGTGCCACAATCAGAACTGTGGCATCCTTTACCTTTTCACCCAAAGCCTTCCGCAATGCCACATCTGTTTTATAGTCCAAAGCAGAAAAACTATCGTCAAACAGGAATATCTTCGGATTTTTCGCAACTGCTCTGGCAATGGAAAGTCTCTGCTTCTGACCGCCGGAAACATTGGTTCCTCCCTGGGAAATCGGACTCTCATAGCCCTCCGGCTTCGCCTCGATAAATTCTGTCGCCTGTGCTATTTGAGCTGCCTCTTTCATTCTCTCATCCGAAATATTCTTATCTGCAAACTTCAGATTTGAGGTAATATCCCCGGAAAACAGAATTCCTTTCTGTGGAACATAACCAATCAGACTCCTTAGCTTCTTCTGAGACATCTGTCGAATATCAATTCCGTCAATGGTAATGCTTCCCTCGGTCACATCATAGAACCTCGGTATCAGATTCAACAAGGTGGACTTTCCGCATCCTGTACTTCCGATAATTGCCGTAGTCTCTCCCGGTCCCGCTGTAAAGTCGATGTCACTGAGAGCTTCTTCCTTGGCCCCGTCATAGGCAAATCCCACATGATGAAACTCCAACTCACCATTGAAATCTTTCTCATCACCTACGGTTTCTTCCATATCGTGAATCGTAGGCTCTGTCAATAGCACCTCATCGATACGCTGTGCTGCAACGCCTGCCCTCGGAAGCATGATAGATACCATCGTCAACATCAGAAATGCCATAACAATCTGCATAGTATAAGTAATAAATGCCATCATATCTCCTACCTGAAGATTTCCTGCATCTACCCCATGGGCACCTGCCCATACAATCAAAACGGTAATCCCGTTCATAATCAGCATCATTGCCGGCATCATAAAAGTCATAACCCGGTTGGTAAAAAGCTGTGTGCCCATCAAATCCTTGTTGGCTTTGTCAAAACGTTCCTCCTCAAATTTTTCACGGCTGAAAGCACGGATGACAGGAATACCGGTTAAAATTTCTCTGGATACCAGATTCATCCTATCTACCAAGGTCTGCATTAATTTGAATTTTGGCATTGCCACTTTCATCAAAATTCCCACTACCACAAAAATAGTCACTACCGCCACGACGATAATCCATCCCATTCCGGTTTTGGTACTGATTACTTTGAGGATTCCTCCGATTCCGATAATCGGTGCATAAATAACCATTCTAAGCAACATGGTGGACACCATTTGAATTTGCTGAATGTCATTGGTACTTCTGGTAATCAGCGAAGCGGTGGAAAATCGGTCCATCTCTTTGCTGGAAAAGGAGACTACCTTAGTAAAGATTCTCTCCCTCAAATCCATACCTATTTTGGCTCCGGTCTTGGAAGCAATCAAGCCTGCCAAAATTGCTGCCACCAGCATTAAAACGGAAAATCCCAGCATTTTGGCTCCGGTCTTTAGCAGATAACTGGTTTGAATATGGTTCAAATCATAGTCCATTGCCTCGTACTCGTCATGGGTATATAAGATTGCCATCTGGGAAATAATGGAGTCACTGACATCCTCCATCTTTTCCATTGCTTCATCCTCCATGGAAAGTATCATATCCTTTGTGACCATACCGCTTTCTATTCCTGCCATGAACTGTTCCATATCCACTTCCTTGGAACTTTTCATGCCACTGAGCATTGCCATAGGACGTGCAAAGATGTCATCCAGTTCTTCTATCTTCTCTTTGTCATCGTTCTTTCTCTCATAACGTCCGTTTTCCTGTAATTCATATGCTTCACGGACTGTTTTTTCATCCTCATCACTCATAAACAAACAAAGAGTTTCAAAGCTCTCCTGACGCATTTCCTCCATTGCTTCATGCTCAATTCCTCCCTGCTCAATTCCCACATCCACAATATCGGATGTATAAGACGGCAGAGACAAATCACAATATGCCTGAACAATCAGAAGTAAAACAATCAGTAAGACTGCCCCTTTATGTTCTCCCAAATATTTAAAAATCTGCTTCATACTGTTCCTCCTGCATCTTTTTTAACTTCACAATTTCCTCATAAAACAATTCATTAAACTGTTCCATCAGAGATATGAATTTTTCTGCTTGTTTTTCTCCCATCCGTTCTATGGTGTGGTTTAAAAGACCTTCCATCTGGATTTGGATATTATGTCTTGCCCGGTCTCCCTTTGGCGTGATTTTTACAATGGTATTTCTCCTGTCCTTTGCATCTACCTGCCGCTGAATGTATTCCTTCTTCTCTAGACATCTGAGCATTTTAGAAACTGCCGGCGGAGTAATCCTTAATGCCTTTGCAATCTCTGAAACATAAATGCCATCTTTATTCCGAATCATTTCCAGCAGAATAAATTCACTCTTACTCATCCCATGAAAAGAGATGCTTCTTTGAATTTTCATGAACCTGTGCTGTGCCCTCATCAGCCGCTCACTTATTTCCTTGTTCATTGGCTTTTCCTCTTTTATTAACCTAGTTATCTATTAACCTTGCAATGTACTGTATTGTATCACTATTATATTCTTTGTCAACCTTTATTTCCTACTTTTAAATATTTATAACAGATTTTTCACATTTGGGACAAAGTGCACACCGCACGTTCTTTCTATACGAAGAACAGAAAAAGTTATTTAAAGGGGCATAGTTTTTATCATAAAAACTATGCCCCTTTAAAATAGACTTTTTTCTATTTTATTTCCTTCTCTTTAAAGACCTTCATCATTTCCCGGGTAAGGCTGATTTCCTCCGGATCCAATATCACATCTTTCCGTTTTACCCAAAGAGCCTCTGACAGTTCTTCCTCCTGACGATGTATCTCAAGGTCGCCCACGGCATCTGCAAAAAATCCCATCAAAAGTCCTCCGCTGAATCCCCAAGGCTGACTTTTGTAGTAACGGATATTTTCTACCTGAATGCCCACTTCTTCCAAAACTTCTCTTCTGACTGTTTCCTCCAAGGTTTCTCCAATTTCCGCAAATCCCGCAATTAACGCATATCGCTTATATTCCCGGTCTGCATACTTTGTCAATAAGATTTCATCTCCATGACAAACAGCCACGATAACTGCCGGATTAATCCTCGGATATACTGTATTTCCACAGCCTTCACACCGAAGCATTCTCTCCTTTTTATCCGGCACAAAGGATTTGCCGCATCTTCCACAATAACGGTTATCCCAATACCACTGATATAAATGATAAGCGGTTACTCCGGCATATATCTCTTCCTGAGGCTGCATTCTCCGAAGATTAAACATCTTTTCATATCCATATCCTTTAATATGAAGCTTTTCCTCTGTGGAATAAAAATAATAGGTCAGTTCTCCGACAGAAAACAAATACGTCAATGCATCCTCATAACAACCCAATTCGCCATATGTCAAATAGGAAACCATATCTCCCTCTATCCGGCACAAAATCCGATCTCCATGGAAAATCATAACCCGGCTGTCCGCCTTTGGACTTTTCCACTGATATTCATTATTCAGCTTTTTAGGATAAATATCCTGTATCATAGTTCTCCCCTCTGCTCTTTCATATGTTCTGCTATTTTCTCTGCAACTTCTTCCGGTGTCAAGCTGTCTGTAACAATCTCAATATCCCCTGCCTTTTCATAACAAGGTCTTCTCTTTTCCATCAATTCAGCTATGTACTTCACATCCATATGTCCATTCAGTAATGGACGCTCCTTTCCATTCTTCACATGCTCGTAAATCGTCTGTGGTGAAGCACTCAACAGAAACACCGTACCGCTTGCCTTCATAATCTTCCGATTTTCTTCCTTTAACGCCATTCCGCCGCCGCAGGAAATAATCTGTCCCTCTTCCTTTGCCAAATCTTTTAATATATTGGTTTCCAAGGTACGAAAATAAGCCTCCCCATAAGCCTCAAAAATATCCGAAATACTCATTCTTTTTTTTCCAACAATGTATTTGTCGGTATCTACTTCCTTCCAACCCAACAACGGCTGTAGCTGCTTGGATATGGTAGACTTTCCCACTCCCATAAAACCAACCAGATATATATTGTCTGTCTTTTTCATACCGCCAACCTCTACTTCGTCATGTCATGCATTTTTTCTAACATCTGCCGCAGCTCATCCATCTGTATCTGTCCCGGTGCCGATGCCTTCTCATGGGACCCAAAGGTTACACAGGAGCCGAATATTTCTCCGCTGATTCTGCTTATCATTCCCATCTTTCCCATGGACATTGTAATAATGGGAGTCTGTGGATATTCTTGCGTAAACCGTTCCGTAATACCCAAAAGTCTCAGCACATCCTGTTTGTCTTCCGGCATTACCGCCAGTTTTACGATATCGGCTCCTCCTGCCTGCATTTTCTCCAACAGCATATGCATAACATTCATATCCGGTGTCTTTTCAAAATCGTGATGGGAACTGATGGTGTGCACTCCGCATTCCTTTAATTTTTTTAACGCCTTCATGGGTCTTTCATACTCAAAATACTCCACATCTATCATATCCGGCACTCCGGTTTCTGCCGCATCCAGATAAATATCCAAAATCTCCTTGGAACTTAGCTGCATATGACCACCCTGCCGCTGAGAGCGAAAGGTCAGCAGCAATATCGTATCCTTTAATACCGGTTGAACCTCTTTTAATATCTGCTGGACTTCATAGCGGTTTGTAACCTGTGAAAACCAGTCCATCCGCCATTCAATCATATCCGTTTTCTTCTCTGACAACAGCTTAATTTCTTCTATTATACTATCTGCGGTCTCCTCTGTAACCGGAACACAGATACATGGTGTTCCCGCACCGATTGTCTTGCCTTTGATTGTGATTTTTTCTGCCATCCACATTTCTCCCTTACGTCTGACTGACCTGTGCCAGTCCATTGACATAGCACCTTCTCTTCCTGCACAATTATACTCTAGTACAATGGATACCGCAAGTCATTGACATCCATTTAAAAGTAATTTAAGATATTTCATAGATACTTATTTTACAATACTTTGGAGGTTTTATGAAGTATGAAATTACGGGGACAACCCGCCTGACCGGGCTCTTGGGAAGTCCGGTGGCTCACAGTATTTCCCCTCAAATGCACAACGAGGCTTTTCGGGCTCTGGGTCTGGATTATGCCTATCTAGCTTTTGATATTGACCCGAAAGACTTAAAACAGGCAGTGGAGGGTCTGAAGCTTTTGAATATCCGTGGCTTTAACCTTACCATGCCTCACAAAACAGCGATTCTGGATATAGTGGATACTCTGACACCTGCTGCTATGCTGGCAAATGCAGTAAACACTGTAACCGTAGAAGACGGAAAACTTATCGGTCACACCACTGACGGTATTGGCTATATGCGTTCCGTGGAGGATGCCGGTTTTTCTATTATCGGTAAAAAAATGACACTCTTAGGTGCCGGAGGTGCCGCTACCGCTATCTGTACTCAGGCAGCGTTGGACGGCGTAACGGAAATCGATATGTTCAAACGTAAGAATGCTTCTTGGGAAAGTGTTCTGCAATTTACAAAACGGGTTTCCCAGCATACAGGCTGCAAGGTTTCCCTCTATGATATAGAAGATAACTCACAGTTGAAAACTTCCATTACAGAGAGTGCAATCCTTACCAATGCCACCAACGTAGGCATGGCACCGGATACCTTGGCTACTCCTATTCCCACCCAGCTTTTGGATTCCCATATTATCGTTTCGGATATTATCTATAACCCAAGAAAAACAAAATTGTTACAGGATGCCAAAAATATCGGCTGCCCTGTTATGAACGGTCTGTATATGCTCCTCTATCAGGGAGCGGCTTCTTTTGAATGCTGGACCGGACAACAGATGCCGATTTCAGATATTAAAATGAAATATTTTTCAGAGTAAAGGAGAGATATATTTATGAGTTTCAAGTATTTAAGAGCATTACCAACCCCGGAGGAAATCAAACAGCAGCTTCCTCTTTCCCCGGAACTGATTGCAAAAAAAGCAGCCCGGGACAAAGAGATTTCCGATATTATCACCGGAAAAGACCAGCGGCTTTTATTGGTTATCGGACCTTGTTCCGCCGACCACGAAGATTCTGTCATTGATTATGTAAACCGATTGGTTCCGGTACAGGAAAAGGTAAAGGAACGGGTTTTAATCGTTCCTCGTATCTATACCAACAAACCTCGTACCACCGGTGAAGGTTACAAGGGAATTGCCTCCCAGCCGGACCCGGAAAAAGCACCGGATATGGTGGAAGGAATCATTGCCACCAGAAAAATGCACATTCGTGCTTTAGAGGAAACAGGCTTGACCGCAGCAGATGAAATGCTTTACCCGGAAAACTGGGGCTATGTAGAGGATTTACTCTCTTATGTTGCCATCGGTGCCCGCTCCGTGGAAGACCAACACCATCGTCTTACCGTCAGCGGATTTGATGTGGCTTCCGGTATGAAGAATCCAACCAGCGGTGATTTTGCCGTAATGCTAAATTCCGTCTATGCGGCTCAACATCCTCATCATTTTTCTTTTGCGGGACATGAGGTGGAAACTACCGGAAATCCACTGGCTCACGTTATTTTACGGGGTGCTGTCAGCAAACATGGCAACAGTACACAGAACTATCACTACGAAGATATTGTACGTCTGATTGATATGTATGACAAAATGGATGTGGTAAACCCTGCCGCTATTATCGACACCAACCATTCCAACTCCGGTAAAAAATATATGGAACAGGTTCGTATTGCAAAAGAGGTTATGGTTAACCGCCAGTTATCTCCTGAAATCAAAAAAATGGTAAAAGGATTGATGATTGAAAGCTATATCAAAGACGGTTGCCAGAAGGTCAATGAACACACCTACGGCAAATCCATTACCGACCCTTGCATCGGATGGGAAACTACAGAACGTCTTATCTATGAACTGGCAGAAATGAATCAATAAAAACCAAAAATGATGTATTCCTATTGGAATGCATCATTTTTTATCCTCTCGGGTGAGCCTTTGTATAAACTTCCCGTATCTTATTCTGATTTACTTGTGTATAAATCTGAGTAGTGGATATATCAGAATGTCCCAGCATTTCCTGTACGGACTTTAAATCTGCTCCATTGCTGACCAGATGTGCCGCAAAGGAATGACGCAACGTATGAGGCGTAATCTCTGAAGTTATCCCTGCTTTTTTACCATAATATTTAATAATCTTCCAAAAACCCTGTCGGCTCATAGGAGAACCGGAACAGTTGGTAAAAAGCAAATCGCAATTTTCATCTTCCACCAGCTTCGTACGACCAAGTTCCAGATAATTCTCAATGGCCTCTCTGGCAATATTGCCGAAAGGAATGATTCGTTCCTTGTGAGCATCAGTACAGATAATATATTCCATCGGGATATTTACATCCGAAATTTTCAAAGTGATTAATTCTGAAACCCGAATACCGGTAGCATAAAGCAATTCTAGCATCGCCTTATCCCGCAACTCCTTCGGAGAAGTGCCGGATGGCTGTTCCAAAAGCCGTACCGTTTCATCCGGTGACAGAATGGACGGCATCTTCTTTTCTATCTTAGGTGCCTTTAACTGCTCCGCAGGGTCTCCGTTTACATAATTTTCCTTTTGTAAGTAAGAAAAAAAAGCCTTCATGGATGCAATACTTCTGGAAATCGTCGACGGCTTTCTACCCTCTTTTTCCAGATATAATATGTAAGAATTCAAGCTAGTTGCTGTAACTTCAGACACCGTTGTAATTCCCTGTTCCTGTAAAAAATTATTCATTTTTCTCAAATCTCTTTCGTAGGAAAGCTCCGTATTCTTTGATGTCTGTTTCACATCATGTAAATATTGGATAAAATTTTCGATGTCCTTTGTCATATGTCTTCCTGCCTTGTTCTCCCTCAGTGTTCCTGCTTTTTGACCCAAAAAAACGGCTCAAAAATCGGTACAGATATTATTATAATGAAGAATTTCCAGAAAAGCAATGAGTAATTTTGACCTTTTTTTCATGATTTACATAAAACTACTACATATCGTTCAAGTACTTTTTTTACGCACCAGATATTGTAAAAATTTCTTAAAATATTTTTAACATTTTCAGTAGCATCGGAGGGTTTACATAACTCTCAACCAAAATTCCGATAACCAAAAGCAGTATCATCATTCCTATCTGCAGCATCAGTGTTTTCTGCTCTACGGAAATTCCCTCTTTCTTTCGGTAAAAAACCTTCAAAAACATCAGATAACATGGCAGATAAAACAAATAATGAGGAAGCAGAAAGCCTCCCATATATAAAAAGCCTTTCCAGCCAAAATTAGTGATAGCTATGACACATAAAAATCCAAAGGAAACTCCGTAATACCCTACAAAAAACACTTGGGTCAAAATCCCCGCTGCCGTAAAGCTTAACAATAAAACCAATATCCATATAGGCAGGCGGTTTTCCAATACATACAATAACAAATCATTGTAATCTATTTTTGCATATTTGAATTGCTGCAGATAATATTCATTTAACATAAAAAAACGGTTTCTTGAGTTTTCCTGCAACAGGTTTGCCCAAAGAATTCCCAGAAAAAAGGAAACGAAAAATACCATATCCAAATGATAACAGGTTCCCTTTTTTACACTCCAGTTTCTTTTTCTCATACATACTGTTCCAAATTGCTCTTAAGACAATCTATGGAACAGATGTCCAAAATATTCATGCTTCTATGGAGAAAATCTTATTGGGTAAGCTGTAAATTTCGGTAGGCAAGAATGGAAGCCACGGTTTTCCCATCCTCTATCTCTCCTGCATATATTTTATCCAACAATTCTTCCATAGTAAAAGCCTCTACCTCGATTTCTTCTGCTTCATCCAGGTTCTGCTTGGAAGGAATCAGGTTTTCTGCCAAATATACATCAATGGCTTCATTGCAAAAAGCAACCGTTGTCTTTAAAGAAATCAGTTTCCGCAGATGTTCACTGCGATATCCGGTCTCCTCCTCCAGTTCCCTTGCCGCACAAATTTTCGTATCCTCTGTGACGCTGTCTCTGGAGCCAGCGGGAATTTCAAGAGTTCTTCTGCCGATAGCCGGACGAAACTGGTGTACCATCAGAATCTTTCCGTCGTCCATCACCGGAACCACTGCCGCTGCTCCCAGACGATGCTCCACAATATCCCACTCCTCTGTTTTTCCGTTGGGTAAAAGCATGGTATCAGAATAAATATCCAGAATTGCCCCTTTGCGAATTAATTTTCGTTCCACCCGCTTTATTTTTTCACTCATATGCTTACCTCTTACTTTCTTTTTACATAAAAGCAGCCAACATCTTATGATGTTGGCTGTTAATTTCCTGCTACTTTGCGTAATCAATCACTCTTGACTCGCGAATAACGTTTACCTTTATCTGACCCGGATACTCTAATTCAGCCTCTATCTGCTTTGAAATATCCCGAGCTAATAATACCATCTCGGCATCACTAACCTGATCAGGAACTACCATAATTCGAATCTCTCTACCTGCCTGAATAGCAAAAGATTTGTCTACTCCTTTGAAACCATTTGTGATATCTTCTAACTGTTTTAATCTGTTGGAATATGTCTCCAAAGTCTCTCTTCTGGCACCCGGACGTGCTGCACTGATTGTATCGGCAGCCTGTACCAAACATGCAATCAAAGATTCTGGTTCCACATCCCCATGATGTGCCTCTACTGCATTGATAATAATCGGAGACTCTTTATATTTTCTACAAAGCTCTACACCGATTTGAATATGTGAGCCTTCCTGCTCATGATCCACAGATTTTCCAATATCATGTAAAAGTCCTGCCCTTTTTGCAGTTCTCACATCTACACCGACCTCTGCAGCCAATAAGCCTGCTAATTGGGCAACTTCAATAGAGTGCTTCAATGCATTCTGTCCATAGCTTGTTCTGAACTTCATTTTACCAAGTAAACGAACCAACTCCGGATGAATACCGTGAACCCCAACCTCTAAGGTTGCTGCTTCACCTTCTTCACGAATCATTGTCTCTACTTCTTTTTGTGCCTTCTCAACCATCTCCTCAATTCTAGCCGGATGAATACGTCCGTCTACAATTAATTTCTCTAATGCAATGCGGGCTACCTCTCTTCGGATTGGATCGAATCCCGAAAGGATAACCGCTTCCGGAGTATCATCAATAATCAAATCCACACCTGTCATTGTCTCCAATGTACGGATGTTACGACCTTCTCTACCGATGATTCTTCCTTTCATTTCGTCATTTGGGAGCTGTACAACAGAAATCGTAGTCTCAGCCACATGGTCTGCCGCACATTTCTGAATCGCAGTTACCACATATTCCTTGGCCTTCTTACCTGCTTCTTCCTTTGCTTTGCTCTCCATTTCTTTGATTAATTTTGCAGTATCAATTTTAACATCGTCTTCAATGGTTCTTAAAAGATATTCTTTCGCTTGTTCGGAGGTTAAACCAGAGATTCTTTCCAGTTCCTGTACACGCTCTTCATGAAGTCTTGCAACTTCTGCTTTTTCCCTGTTGATTTCTTCTTCTTTCGCTGCAAATCCGGCTTCACGCTTCTCAACTGCTTCTAACTTGCGGTCGATGTTCGCTTCCTTCTGCTCGATGCGGCGTTCATTACGTTGAATCTCAGCTCTGCGTTCTTTGATCTCTTTGTCCAACTCATTTTTCGCACGAATGGATTCTTCCTTAATCTCCAAAGAAGATTCACGCTTTTTTGTCTCTGCTGTCTTTACTGCCTCGTCGATAATCTCACGGGCTTTTTCCTCCGCACTTCCAATTTTGGCTTCCGAAACCTTCTTACGATAGGATACGGTAACTGCGGCGGTAACAACTGCAGTAACAACTAAGGTGACTAATACAGCAATCAATGTCTGTAGCACAGGAGCACCTCCTTTATTTAATTTTCATTGTACATTTTATAACAAAGCTTCTCTTTATCTGTCATAAATAACAACACTTAAATTTTATACTTTATTTAGTATTATGTCAAGTAGTCCCTACCCTTATATTGAGGAATTACATTCTTTCCATCGCCCTGCGGATATCTTCCGCCCGGTATCCTTTTCGTAACAGAAATTGATATATCTTATAGGCTTCTTCCCGTTCCATCTCAGAATGATATCCTTTCTTCTCCAACAGCCTGCCAATGGACCCTGTCTCATCCTCATGACCTTCCAGTTCCAATGCCTCCTGAATGATTTCCTTGGCAATGCCCCGCTTCATCAAATCCTGTTCTATCCGTCGTTTGCTTCGTTTCTCACACTGACATCTCACAAAAGTACATGCATACCGCACATCATCCAGATAATGATATTTCTTTACATAGGCAATGGCCTCTTCGATTGCTTCTTGGGGATATTCATTCTGCCACAGCTTTTCTCTAAGCTGATACTCTGTACGTTCCTGATGTTCAAGAAGGTGCATTGCCCGTTTCTTAGCACGTTTCCCCACCACTTCGTAAAGCAGTTCCTGGTAGAGTGCTTCCGATATCTCCATTCCCTCTTGTAGACCATAGGTATGGCTCTCTTTTCGATAGAGCTGCATATTCTCGCCATCTTCAAAAATCAGCTTTTGTTTTCCCTTTTCCAGTTCTATGATTTCCTGAATCCGAATCATATCCCTTTACTCTTCCTTTGACTCTGTCTCCTCTGTTACCGGTTCTTCTTCTATTTCATCTTTTTTGAACTGGGCTCTTACCTTTGACTCTATTTCCTCACAGACTGCCGAATTTTCTTTCAGATAAATCTTGGCATTTTCTCTTCCCTGTCCGATTTTCTCTCCGTTATAGGCATACCATGCCCCGGACTTATTCACAATTCCAAAGTTGGCTGCCAAATCCAGCACATCTCCCTCTTTGGAAATTCCCTGTCCAAACATAATATCAAACTCTGCCTCACGGAACGGCGGTGCAATCTTATTCTTCACAACTTTAATACGGGTGCGGTTTCCCACCACCTCTCCGCCCTGTTTCAGGGATTCGATTCTTCTGACATCCAGACGGATGGAGGAATAGAATTTCAAGGCACGTCCACCGGTGGTGGTCTCCGGGTTTCCGAACATTACTCCCACCTTTTCACGAAGCTGGTTGATAAAAATAACAATACAGTTGGACTTGCTGATAACAGAGGTCAGCTTACGGAGTGCCTGTGACATCAGTCTTGCCTGCAATCCCACATGGGAATCTCCCATATCTCCGTCAATCTCCGCTTTCGGCACCAATGCTGCCACGGAGTCCACGATTACAATATCTACAGCCCCGGAACGTACCATGGTCTCGGTAATCTCCAGTGCCTGCTCACCGCTGTCCGGCTGAGAAATATAAAGATTGTCAATATCTACCCCGATATTTTTGGCATAAACCGGATCCAAAGCATGCTCTGCATCGATAAATCCGGCAATGCCGCCGCGTTTCTGTACCTCTGCCACTATATGTAATGCCACGGTGGTCTTACCGCTGGACTCCGGTCCATAGATTTCCACGATTCTTCCCTTTGGTACACCGCCCATTCCCAGAGCAATATCCAGACTTAGGGAGCCGGTAGGTACCGTCTCTACATTCATATTGGCTTTGGAATCTCCCAGCTTCATAATGGAACCCTGTCCGTACTGTTTTTCAATCTGGGCGATTGCCGCATCCAATGCTTTTAATTTATCTTCTTTTGCCATAATAATTCTCCTTTTTTTGCAAACGTATGTTCGTTAATCTGTTCTAATCATAGTATACTTTATCTAAAAAGTCAATAAAAAATTGTGATTTCTTTTGGGAAATAAAAAGATAAGAATTCAGATACGGATTTCTCCGCCAAAGCTATTATACATGATTTACACAAAAAAGGAAAGCCTCTGAAAAGCTTTCCTTTTTCTTTTATAATCCTAACATTTCTTTCAGCTTGTCCTTCTGCTGTAAGCCAATGGCTTTTTCCTTAAATACTCCATGTTCCATCACAATCAGAGTAGGAATACTCATGACCTGATATTTCAACGCCAGTGCAGCTTCTTCATCTACATTGACTTTTCCAATCTTAGCCTTGTCGCCCAGCTCTGCCGCCAGCTCGTCCACAATAGGACTTTGCATCTTACACGGACCGCACCAGTCTGCCCAGAAATCCAACAGCACCGGAACTTCGCTTTTTAACACTTCTTCCTCAAAGTTGTCGTTTGTGATTTTAATAACTTCCATCTATATCCTCCTTTTCTATACCATACAGGTATCTTTTAGTTTCTTCCGAACTCTGTCAGCTCCAGTCCCTCATTTCGGTCTAATACCATACCTACGCTCCACTCATTGACAAACAATAGCAGCGGATTGCCTTTCAGGTCCTGAATCTTTTTCATGTCCGAGGTTCCTGTTATCTTATCCAAGTCAATTTCTTTATTTTCAATCCAACGGATATGCTCATACGGCAAATTATCCATACGGATTTCCACATTGTACTCATTTTCCAGACGGTATTTCAAAACGTCAAATTGCAGCACACCTACCACACCTACGATAATTTCTTCCAAGCCGGTATTGTATTCCTGAAAAATCTGGATGGCACCTTCCTGGGCAATCTGAGTGATTCCCTTTACGAACTGCTTTCTTTTCATGGTATCCACCTGACGCACTCTTGCAAAATGCTCCGGTGCAAAGGTCGGAATTCCTTCGTACTGGAAAGGCTTTGCTGCTGTGGTTAAGGTATCTCCTATGGAAAAAACACCCGGGTCAAATACACCGATAATATCTCCTGCATAGGCCTCTTCCACAATATGACGCTCCTGTGCCATCATCTGCTGCGGCTGGGAAAGCCGTATCTTCTTACCACCCTGAATATGCATAACCTCCATGCCCGCATCAAATTTACCGGAACAAATTCTCATAAATGCAATACGGTCTCTGTGAGCCTTATTCATATTTGCCTGTATTTTGAAAACAAATGCCGAAAAATCCTCTGAAAAGGGATCTATCTCGCCAATGTCCGCTTTTCTTGGCAACGGAGAATAGGTCATCTGTAAAAAATGTTTCAGAAAAGTTTCCACACCGAAATTTGTCAAGGCAGAACCGAAAAACACCGGCGAAAGCTCACCCTTAGACACCAGTTCCATGTCAAATTCCGCACTTGCTCCGTCCAAAAGCTCTATTTCCTCCAACAGCTGTTCCCGAAACTCTTCTCCGATTTCTTCCGCCAGTGCAGGATCATCTATGGCAATCTCCTTTTCCTCCCCTTCTTTGGTTCCCTTCAGGGTATCGGAATAGGTCATAACCTTTCTGGTATTCCGGTCATAGACCCCCTTGAAATTCTTACCGGAGCCGATAGGCCAGTTAATGGGACAGGTGGCAATCCCCAGTTCCTTTTCAATCTCGTCTAACAATTCAAAAGTATCATTGGCATCCCGATCCATTTTGTTAATGAAGGTAAAAATCGGGATATGCCGCATGACACACACCTTAAATAGCTTTCTGGTCTGTGCCTCCACACCCTTGGAGCCGTCGATAACCATGACTGCGGAATCCGCTGCCATCAAGGTACGGTAGGTATCCTCGGAGAAATCCTGATGTCCCGGGGTGTCTAAGATATTGATACAAAATCCGTCATAGTTAAACTGTAATACAGAGGAGGTAACGGAAATACCTCTCTCCTTTTCAATCTCCATCCAGTCGGAAACCGCATGACGGGCGGTAGCCTTTCCCTTTACGGAACCTGCCAGATTAATGGCTCCTCCATAAAGCAAAAACTTCTCGGTCAGGGTTGTTTTTCCTGCATCCGGATGGGAAATAATCGCAAATGTTCTTCTTTTTTCTATTTCACTTCTTAAATCAGCCAACGTTCTTCCTCCCATATTCTTCACAAGTGTTCATTCTATCTTAGCCTGTCTTACTTGTCAAGAATCTGTCAGATGGGAAACATCGCACTGCCCTCACAGGCAGGAGTTAAGGCGAAATAGGTCAGTATGGTAGCTCCGATATCCGCAAAGGTCTCTCTGGTACCGAAATTCTGTCCCGGTGTCACCGGTTTTCCGTAGATAATCAACGGCGTGTATTCTCTGGAATGGTCGGTAGACGGTGTGCTTGGATCACAGCCGTGGTCTGCGGTAATCATCAGTACATCTTCTTCTCTCATTTTTGCCAGAATCTCCGGCAGTCTTTCATCAAAATAGCTGAGTGCTTTGGCATATCCGTCTACATCGTTCCGATGTCCGTAAAGCATATCATAGTCCACCAGATTGATAAAACAGATACCCTCAAAATCCTTATCCAGATATTCCAGTGTTTTGTTGATTCCGTCCTCATTATTTACGGTACGCACAAACTCACTGATTCCTTTTCCTGCAAAAATATCGTTGATTTTTCCCACGGCAATGGTGTCAAATCCTTCCTTTTGAAGCTGATCTAACATGGTGGTTTTTGGCGGCTGCAAAGAAAAATCATGGCGGTTTGAGGTTCTGGTATAATTTCCCGAAGTTCCCACAAAGGGTCTGGCAATGACACGCCCTACCCCGTGTTCTCCCACCAGCATGTCTCTGGCAATCTGACAATACTCATACAGTTGTTCCACCGGAACCACCTCTTCATGTGCCGCAATCTGAAATACGGAATCCGCAGAAGTATATACAATCAAATCTCCGGTCTTACAATGCTGGTCTCCATAGTCCTGAATAACTACCGTGCCGGAATAAGGTTTGTTACACAGCACTCCCCGTCCGGTTCTTCTGGAAAATTCCTCTATAATTTCCTTCGGAAATCCATTGGGATAGGTCGGCAGAGGCGACTGTGAAATCACCCCTGCAATCTCCCAATGTCCGATGGTGGTATCCTTTCCCTTTGAACTTTCCGCCATACGGGCATAGGACGCAAGGGGATGTTTCTCTTTTTCCCCAACCTGAACACCGTCAATATTAAAATATCCCATTTTTTTCATATTAGGCATGGAAAAATACGGGCTTTTGGATGCTGCTAAAATCGTATTGCTGCCTGCATCCCCATATTCTGCCGCATCCGGCATCTCTCCGATTCCCACGCTGTCAAGTACAATCAAAAATACTCTTTTCATTTATCTATCCCTCATTCATTTACTGTTGCAATTTTATGTAAAAATTATACTTCTTTTCAGAAAGAGGGTCAAGTAACTCCTAATTCTCTGCGGTTGTATCCTGACTGGAGGATTCAATCGGTGTAATAATGATATTTTCTGCAGAAACTCCGGTTTTTCTCCGGGAGTTTGACAGTTGAACATCGAAAAAAATGCTTGCAGGTCGCGTAAAACCTG